>JAIOAX010000001.1 GCA_019873645.1 Chloroflexota bacterium
CTGAAAAAACTAAAAATCTCACCGCAGAGTCACAGAGGGCGCAAAGATTTTTATGTCGGATTCAATAAGATTAAGTCTTTCGCATCTCAGTATTAATTTTATTGATTTAAGCCTTAATCTTCTCTCTGCGTTCTTTGCGTCTCTGCGGTGAATTGGGCTTTTTTCAGGAGAGTCATAGATGATGTGCGTATTCCCTATGGCAACCATACTCTGAAGTATCCAGAGCATCCTCAAGCCGAGACCAGTCAGTATGGGAAGGATAACGGGGATGAAGGAAAGAATACAATATGGCGGCCACATTCGCGCAGCGCAAAGCCCAGGGATGTTATTGAAATACCTACAACCTGTAACGGCATGCACGAAAAAACGCCTCATCCGACACAGAAGCCCGAAGAACTCTTGCGCAAACTTGTTCTGGCATCATCGAACATTGGAGACCTGATTGTGGATCCATTTCTCGGTTCTGGAACTACGGCTGTGGTTGCAGAACAGCTGCGACGCAATTGGAAAGGTTGTGATATTTCTCTGGAGTATTGTCGGTGGGCTGTCAGGCGTATTGAATTAGTGGAAAACTGGACAATCGAGAAGTGGATTCAATATGACTTTGACAATGCCGAGAGAAGGAAATCTATTCGATGATGAAAATCACGTTAGAGGATTTGCAAGCCAGTGTTCGAGATACGACCGCGTTTAACAGATTGGAATTAACTCAACGTTCAAAAGTAATCATTTCCTGGGCTACACAGTAGCATTGAACAGATTGGACGGTGTGTACTATGTTGACCCACGTCCAGAGATGGTTGCCGATGAACGACTTCGAGAACAGATCGGAGATTTCCAGACATTTTTGGTCAAAGATTTGTGGCAATTGTCTATTGGATGAGCTGACATCCAATAATGGGTATGACGACCCGACTACAAGACTAACGACTATTTTAGAAGGAGCTGGCTATGGTCACACGAAGCGTGGTTCAAAGCGCGATGCATACGGCGGCGATGGCGCTGGTTCATCTGCCCCCTGAGGAGTGGGCCGGATGGATCGTCTATCTTTTTGAGACGCTGGAAGACTCGGCAGAAACGCTGGAGAATGAATTGGACGTGGAACTGGTGTTGCAAGAAGTTGTGGATCGCATCCAGGAACGTCTGGCAAGTGGGCATTGGGCATAATCAACATCGGCATCAAAAACTAAGGGGCGCAACCAAACCTGCAGTACAGCCCTGCTCATAGCCACAGGACTACTCGACTAACGACGATCAGACTATTTTCACAGACTATTTTCACAGGAGGATAACGATGGAACTGAGCAAGAACATGGAGACGGCTATCAACAAGCAAATCCAGGCAGAGAGCTACTCGGCCTACCTTTACCTGGCAATGGCTGCCTATTGCGACTCGGTAGGGATGCCTGGATACGCCCACTGGCTGCGTGAGCAGTGTGAAGAGGAACTGGCGCATGCCATGAAGTTTTACCATTACGTCGTCGAGCGGGGCGGACGGGTAGTCCTGGAAGCCATTCAACAGCCGCCGACCGACTTTGGCTCACTGCTCTCTTTGGCCCAGGAAGTCTATGCCCACGAGCAGAAAGTCACAGGACTGATCCACGCGCTTTACGATCTGGCGGCGGCGGAAAAGGACTACGCCACCCAGGTCTTCCTCCAGTGGTATATCAACGAGCAAGTTGAAGAAGAAGATAATGCCCGCGTGATCGTCGAGAAGTTCAAAATGGCCGGCGGGCATCCAAACATCCTCTTTATGCTGGATCAGCAATTAGGCGCGCGCGAGTAAGCGGTTAACCACGGAAACCACAGAGAGCACGGAGAACTTACGAGTTTTCTCTGTGTTCTCTGTGGTTCCACATGTTATTTTTGCCCCTCCCACACACGAAACCGCCGATCTTCCCACACAAGCTGTATGCCTGAGAAGTGCGCCTTCAGCCACGGCGTATAATCGAGGAAAGCGTTAGCCACCAGGTACAGCGTCCCTCCGGCTCTGAGGACGCGGGCTGCTTCGCAAATGAACATCTGCGCCGTCTCGAAGTGAATGTCGCGCCCCTGGTGGAACGGTGGATTGGTGATGACAGTATCAAAGCTGCCCGTTTCCAATGTCGCCGCGCCGCAAGTATGGATCACGGGCACATCCACATAACCGTTGGCGGCCAGCGTCTCCCGCGCCGAGGCAACGGCGCGCGCCGAAACATCCGTCAACACAACGCGCCCGCCACGTCGCAGTGCGGCCAATCCCACCAGGCCGGTGCCACATCCCAAATCCAGAACGTGCGCGCCGGGCGCGATCTGCATCCCGGCAATGAGCGCCGCTGCGCCGTCATCCAACCGCTCAGCGGCGAAGGTGCCCGTATAGCTCACCAGGCGCGTCGGCAAGCCGTCTACAATGATATGGCGCTCGGTGCGGTGGATTTCGGGGAATGGGAAATCGCCGGCAGGGCGTTGCGCCAGCCCCGCGTGATAGCCCCCCTTGCGGGCGACAATACCGGCCTGCCCGAAAATAGCAGCGGCTTGTTGGCGCGCGCTTTTCACCCCCTCGTGGGTCGCGCCGACGAAGACCAGCCATCCGCCCGGAATCAACATTGCGGCGGCCAGCCGCAGCATTTCTTCCTGTACCTCCCGGCCGCGCGGCAGGTGAACGAAGGCAGTTTCACAAGTTCCTGCCGTCAGACCGGCAAAGCCAACCTGGATGAAGCTGTGTGGTGCAGGCAGGCGGTTGCGCGCGCAACTGGCCGCTAGCGCTTGCCCTTCGGCGATATTCTCCGTCCAAAAAGTCACATCGGCGCCTGCCCGTGCGGTCCAAAGGGCTGTCGCAGTCGCCCCCGGCCCGGCGACAAAGGCGCGCGTCGCAGAGATGTGCTGCGCGGCGGCGAATAAAGCTGTGTGTCCTGCTCCAGGCTCAGGGACACCCGGCAATCGGGCTATATCCACCGGCCCACCGGGGAGCGTGTATGTTGTCCACAAGAATTCCACGATCACCCTTTCATTCAATCCAGGATAACGCTATCATACCCTGGAAACCGGCAGCAGGCAACAGAATTCATCATTGCGGGTGCATTTCAGGATGGGGACGATGCCTGCTGTGGCGCGGTTGGAGACCACCGACCACAGCGCGATGCGGTGCCCTACAAAACAATAGACCTGACAGGTCTCTGAGACCTGTCAGGTCTGTCTCCAGACCGTGTCCGTTCAGAGAAAAATGTCAACCCGACAATCTATCTTCGGATAGATGACAACTCCCAGGTTTACCTTTTATCATCATAAACGGATTGGCAGTGGCATCATTGTATTAGTGACGGGATGTGCTATACTTTCAAAGGAATTCCAACGTACTAACGTTCAAACGTTCCAACGCTCAAACGACTTTTCAAGGAGGCTATAACATGGGGAATGTACAGGATTTTGCCCGGCGGGTGATTGATAACATCGAGCGCGTCATCGTCGGTAAGCGCGCGGTCGTGGAACTGGCCGTAATGGGATTATTGAGCCAGGGACATTTATTAATCGAGGATGTGCCTGGGGTGGGGAAAACGATGTTAGCCCGCAGCCTGGCGCGCTCCCTCGGCTGTTCGTTCGGGCGGTTGCAATTTACGCCGGATATGTTGCCCAGCGATGTGACCGGCGTATCCATCTACAATCAGGCCACGCGCGAATTCGTCTTCCAACCCGGCCCGTTGATGGCACAGATCGTGCTGATTGACGAGATCAACCGCGCCACTCCCAAGACGCAAGCGGCGTTGCTGGAAGCTATGGAAGAGCGTCAAATCACCGTAGACGGCGTAACCCATCCGCTACCCAAGCCTTTTATGGTCATGGCAACGCAAAACCCGGTGGAGTATGAAGGCACTTTTCCCCTACCCGAAGCCCAGTTGGACCGTTTTTTGATGCGGCTCAAGTTGGGTTATCCGGCGACCAAGGACGAGATCGAGGTGCTGGAGCGTCAACAATTTCACCATCCAGTCGAGGATTTGCAACCGGTGGCTTCCACCGAAGAGGTGCTCGCGGCGCAGGAAGCCATCAAATCCATCTACGTCGCGCCGGCGGTGAAGGAATACATCGTGCGGCTGGTGCAGCACACGCGCCAGCATGCCGACATTTACCTGGGCGCCAGCCCGCGCGGCAGCCTCACGCTCTATCGTGTGGGCCAGGCACGCGCGGCGTTGTATGCCCGTGATTTCGTGCTTCCCGACGACATCAAAGCCGTCGCGCCGGCCGTGTTGGCGCATCGCCTCATCATGAGTCCGAGCGCCCGCCTGCGCAATGTCGCGCCGGAAGATGTGGTGGAAGCGATCCTTGAAGGCGTCCCCGTCCCGGAAGTCAAATCAACCCAGGGGACTGTCCGTTAAGTTGAGCGTGGAACCGTGAACGCCAAACCCCAAATCCGCTTGAATTCCTGGCTGCTGCCCGTGCTGGTGCTGGCCGCCATCATCACCGATTTGATTGCGCCTTACCGCGGCTGGCGGGTGTTGTACGTGGGCCTGGGCGGTGCCTTGCTCGTGGGATACCTCTGGGCGCGTTCGCTGGCGCGAGGTCTGGATCTGATGCGCGAAATGCGTTTCGGCTGGGCGCAAGTGGGCGACCGCCTGGTGGAACGCTTCACTCTGCGCAATGAGGGCTGGGCGCCCGGCGTCTGGATCGAAGTGAACGATCAATCCACCTTGCCCGATTACCACGCCAGTCGGGGGACGGGCCTGCCGGGGCGCGATTCGATACGCTGGCACACCGAAGCGATCTGCAATCGTCGCGGTCTCTTCGTCTTAGGCCCGACCCATCTGCATACCGGCGATCCCTTTGGCCTGTTTTCGGTTTCACTGAGCTATCCGGCGGCCCTGCCGCTGCTGGTGCTGCCCCCCATTGTCCCCTTGCCGAACATTCAAATCGCACCTGGTGGCCGTTCCGGCGACGGGCGGCCGCGCCCCAATGCGCTGGATCGGACGGTCAGCGCCTCGACGGTGCGCGAGTACGTCTCCGGCGACAGTCGCCGCTGGATTCATTGGCGAACGACAGCGCGGCGCGACGAGTTATACGTGCGGCTCTTCGACGGTACACCTTCCGGCGACTGGTGGATTTTGTTGGACATGGATGAGCGCGTGCAGGCCGGCGTGGGGGAGCACGCCACCGATGAACACGGAATTGTGCTGGCGGCTTCGCTGGCCGACCAGGGGATTCGCCTGCGCCATTCGGTGGGGCTGGCGGCCTATGGCAAGGAGCTGGTCTGGTTGCCGCCAGAGCAAGGAGAAGGGCGACGCTGGGAAATTTTGCGCTCGCTGGCCCTGATTTCGCGTGGTTCGCGTCCCCTGGAAGAAGTGATGGAGCGTTTGCGTCCCAGCATGGGGCCCCATACCAGCATCATCATCATCACCCCTTCGATGAGTACGGCCTGGGTGGAGTCGCTGGTGCCACTGCTTCGGAGCGGCGCCGTGCCGACCGTTTTGTTGATGGACCCCGCATCTTTCGGTGGCGCGGGCAATACGCTGCTTGTCGAAGCGGCGTTGTTGAATCTGGGAATCGCCCATTACCGCATCACCAAAGATGTGCTGGATCGGCCTGAAATGCGCCCCGGTCAGCAGGGTCGTTGGGGCTGGCGGGTGTTGGGAACCGGCCGCGCCGTGCCCAGCTACCGGGTCGCCGATGTGCCCTGGAGGTCACTGATATAATGTACGCGCGTGTGACGACAACCGAGACGCATAGCGGTTTCCTGGCGCGATTGTTCGCCTGGATTGGGCCCAAGGGGCTGTTGTTGTGGGCCTTGCTGCTGATCGCGCTGAGCATCTTCGCTGCCGGACTGGTAGAACTGGTTTCCGGGTTACAGTTCGGCTTCATCCTCCTGATCGTCTTTATGGCGATGACCACAGGCTGGCTTTTGGGCGTGTTCCCTATACGCGGATGGCTGGTCACCCTATTGGGGCTGACGTTCGGCGCGGAGTTCATTTTAACACGGGTGGGCCGCCTGGGCGATGAAATGGCCGATATTGTGCGGGCTTTCTTTGCCTTTGCGGGACAGCTTCTCGCCTGGATATGGGAAAGACTGCTCTACCTGGCTTCGTATTCCTTCAAAACTGGCGAGTTTGGCTTTACGCCGGTGCGGGAGGTGGATTGGCCCCTGATTCCCAACGCTTTCGGTGTGCTGTGGGCCGGCATGGGGACGTTGCTATCGCGCGCCTACAAGTGGCTGGCGGCGGTCTTCTCCGGCAGTGGAAGTTATGATCCCGTAGGCACAGTATTGGTATGGGGCTTCGTAGCGTGGCTGTGCGCGTTGTGGGCCGGCTGGTGGGTGAGCCGCAAGCGCCAGACCATCATCGGCATGTTGCCTGCCGGTTTTCTGCTGGCTTTCCTGCTGGCATATACGTATGCACCTTCCGGCGTTCTCCTGCCGTTTGTGGGCGTGCTATTGATTTTGCTCGCCCTGACCGCTCATCGTGAGCGTGAACTCCACTGGATGAGGGCCAACATTGACTTCTCGCGAGATCTGTGGACCGAGTTGACGATGGTGACACTCGGCGTGTCGCTGCTGCTGGTGTTGGCGTCGGCAACCCTACCGGCGTTTTCCTATCGCAAGCTGGCGGACTGGATTGATAAGCTGACCGCGAGCCAGGAAGAAGAACCACCATCACCCGCCGAAGGCATCGCCAAGTCTCTCGGTGTGGAGCAACGCCCACCCGCAGAGCCTGTGCGCCCGTCCCAACGTCTGCTCCGCAGCACCGACCTGCCACGTCGGCATCTGATCGGCTCTGGGCCGGAACTCTCGCGGATTGTGGCTTTCGTCGTCAGCACGGGTGAAATCCCACCGCTGTCGGCCGAGCCGTATATGGACGTTGAGTTGATGAACATCACCATCCCGCGTCACTACTGGCGTAGCCTGACCTACGACCGCTATTTTGGACAGGGATGGGCGACTAGCGGCACGGAACTGATGATGTATAAAGCCGGGGAGCTGTTCCTTGACCCCGAAGTTGTATCCCATACGCGCGTCTTACGTCAGGAAGTACGGATTGTCGGCGACCTGGGCAGTATGGTTTTCGTGGACGGACAATTTGTCTCAATGGATAAGGATTACGACGTCTCCGTGCGGCCGCCCGGCGAGATCTTCGCCGTCACGACGGAAGAGCGTGTCTACCGCGCCGACTCCCTGATGCCGGTCTACACGGTAGAGGCGCTGCGGGCGGATGGTGACAATTACCCCGAATGGATACGCGAGCGTTATCTGCAATTACCGGAGACGACGCCGGAACGGGTTCGTGTCCTGGCGCGCGACCTCACCGCCACGCAACCCACACCTTACGACCGGGCGGCGGCCATTGAGCTATACCTGCGCAAAGAATATTCCTATACGCTGGATGTGCCCAAACCGCCGGCAACGGCCGATATTGCCGATTATTTCCTCTTCGAGTTGAAGAAAGGCTACTGCGACTATTATGCGACCGCGATGGTCGTCCTGGCGCGGGCCGCCGGCTTGCCGGCGCGCATGGTCATCGGCTATACGAGCGGCAGCTATGATTTGGGGAATGCGCGTTACATTGTCACCGAGGCCAATGCGCACGCCTGGGTTGAGATTTACTTCCCTACCTATGGCTGGATCGAGTTTGAACCGACCGCCGGCATTGCGCCGATCACCCGTCCCCGTGAATCCGATGACACCTTGATTTGGCCGGAAGAGGACCGCCCGCCCTATCAACCGCTGGTGCCGGCCTCGGCATCCAAACCGTTGACAAGTGCGCGGCTGTGGCAATGGCTTCTCGTCGCCATCGCAGCGGTGACGGTCATCCTTGTCATCGCCAGCGGTGTGGACAGCGTCTTACTGCTGTTGCGGCGCACGCCTGAAGCCATGGCAAGCATGCTCTATGACCGCCTGCGGCAGGCGGCGCGCCGCCTTCAGGTGACCACCTATCCCGGCGATACCCCCTACGAACTCGGTCATGCGCTGGTCGCACGGATCCTGGAAGTGGCGCAGTCCCGCCACGATGATGACCTGTTGCCCCCGGCAGAAGATGAGATCCCTGCCCTCATCGAATTTTACGTGCGCGCCTGGTATTCCCCACACGCGCTTGACAAGGCAGAACGCCGGGCGGCCGTATGGGCGTGGTGGAAACTGCAATGGCGTCTGGAGCTGGCACGTCTGTGGCGCAAGCGCCAAAAAGCGCGTGCGCCGTTGCCGGCCTTGGGACAGCCTGCCTGATTTTGATCAGCGGATTGAGCAGATTAAGCAGATTTCTGACGATGTGCATACCCAATCGGCTCAATCTGCTTAATCTGCTGACATATATAATTGCGAAGAAGGAACTGCTATGCCCGAAGAATTCAAATATCCCCGGCGACGCTTGCTCCGTGGCCTGATCCAACGCGCCACACAATTGATCTTTGGCGTATTGACCGATTTTCACATCCTGGGAGCCGAAAATTTCCCGCAGAGCGGCCCGCTGCTGGTGGTCGCCAACCACTTCAGTTTCGTGGACCCGATGGCGATGGTGCGCATCGCCCCCTGGCCGATGGAATTCCTGGGCGGGTTTCGCACCCCCAATGCACCGCCGCTGCTGAGCTGGATCCGCGAACTATGGGGCTACTATCCGGTCTTTCGTGGTACCGGCTCGACGCTGGCTATCCGTGCCGCCGCGGCGGTGTTGAAGCAAAACGGCGTGTTAGGATCTTCCCGGAGGGCACCAGCGCTGCCGCCGTTTTGCGGCCCCCACGGCCCGGCGCTGCGTTTATTGCTGCTTTGACCGGCGCACGCCTCCTGCCGGTCGGACTGGATGGTTTCATTGATGTTTTGCCACGGCTCGGCAAGGGCAAACGGGCGCACGTGACGGCGCGCATCGGCCAACCGTTTGGCCCTTTTACCGCTCCCGGCCGCGGACGGGAGCGCCGTGAATACCTGGAACAGATCGGGCACGAGATCATGCGCCACATCGCAGAATTGCTTCCCCCTGAACGCCGTGGGCATTACTCTGACGACCCGGCCATCCGTGCGGCGGCGCAGGGAACCGCGTATTACCCCTTTGATGACGAACCGGAGATATAGCGAATCATGAATCACAAATCATGAATCACGAATCATGAATCACGGGTGGGGAATAGAAAACCGGTGGTTGGCTTCTTTTTTGAATAGGTTTGCATGTGCAACCGGCGGCGCGTCATTGCGTAATACAGATAGCACATTACAAAAATGGAGGTTATGAAAGATGGAGCGGCGACCGGGATGTCTGGCAGGCCTTTTACAACTGGCATTTTTGAACGCGATTTTCGACTGGCTTCAGGATCGTTTCGGATTTGGACGGGGGTGCTCGTGCACCGGCATGGGCTGCGGCGTCATTTTGCTGATTCTGTTCTTGATCCTGGCCTGTTCGATTATCGGCGGTACGGATTGGTTCCGCCTGTTTTAGGAGAATAAGAGGATAACCACTCCACGCCGGCCTGCTCTCTCAGGCCGGCGTTTTTTTCTGAGTCTATCCCCAAAATAGTCAGCGGATTAAACAGATTGAGCAGATTTGTGCGACAACTGAAAGCTAATCCGTGCAAATCCGTTTAATCCGTTGCCATACATTTTCATGTTGAGTTGAGAGCGCAGCTTATGATGTCTCTATGGACGCTTGCGCGGGATCACAACCCCGTGTTGCTGACGACGGCGGATGGTCGTCCGCAATTTTAGCGCGCCCATGGCAAGGGAATCTGTACCCTGTCTTGTTCCACAATCGGGTCCAGTCCCAGATAAACCTCGATGTCTGCGCGCTGGGTGATTTCCGCCGCCATGCGCCGCAGGTGACGAAACTTGATGAAGGCCCAGTTGTCCTGAGCCATGCGCTCTTGCAAACGTGGGTCGCGTTTCAACTTCAATGCCACCAGTGCGGCGCGCCCCCCCGGCAGCACCAGATGCCGTCGCACGCCGGTCAGGGGTTGCGGCGTAAGCAGGTGCGGCCCCAGGATAGCGGTGGTCGTGCAACGAAACAGGTGTAACGGTGTTTCCTCCTCGGCCCAGACAATGTCTCCATCCGTGGTTTGGGTCACGGCAAAACTCAGGCGTTCCCCCAACTGCCGCAGCAGTCCCCGTATCTGACGCATTTCGGCGCCGCGCGCTGCGGCGGCATCTTCCGGGCGCAGGCGCAGGTATCCCTCCGCGTCGGTGAGTGCATAAGCCTCAAAGCAGGCGGCAACCAGCGCCGGCTCAGGAGAAAGCGCGCCGTGAAAGGCAGCGTACACAGCCCGTTCCAGGGCGGCACGTTCCCAGCGTGCCCGAGATTGCAAGAGGCGCAGGACGCTTTCTTCGACGCGGTCGGCCAGAGGCCGCGCGGTTTTTACCGGCGACGGCAGCCAGACGGTTTGTGGAGCAATGGCGATGCAGCTTGGATGGATGGCCTGCGGCAACATTTCCAATTGCGCCGGCGCCGTGTCGCCGCCGGCGAACAGGTGGATTGCGCTGAGGAGTGTTGCGGATGTCGGTTCGCCGCGTTGCCGCAGGATGCGAATGAGATGCTCATCGTCCATCGGCGCAGAAGGAGCTTGTAGGCTTCCCTGAGACAGCGCCAGACGATACCCCCATGGCGGGCAGGCGATCCAGCGTTCCATCCGAAAGCCGGCTTGCACGGTCGCGGCGACAATATGCGCCAGCATCGTCAGATCGTCGTCAGGCAAGATGATAAAGAGAGGCGCGTCCGGCTTCAAATGTGGGCCGAGGCGCCGGAGGGCTATGGCAAGACTGCGCTCATACCAGGCCCAGTCTAGCCGTCGTCGTCCCAGGAACGTCCGCAATGCAGGATGAGCGGTATCTTTCCACAGCCAGCTCGTCCAGAGCGCCGCAAGCGCCCAAAAGACCGCGTCGGGGGGCTGAGGTTGAAGGAGCACCGCGCCTACAGATTGGGGCGGGAGGGCGGATGTCACGGCCTGCAGCGGCTGCGCTTGCAGGATAAACTTTGCTGTCTGGCTCTCAAGCAACGTCTTGACCGAATCGGCCGGCAGCGCGCTCCAGGATGCCGGATGGGCAGGGTAATCTTTGAGAGCTTTTTCCATCGCCAGCCAGATATTGTTTTCGATAAAGCGCGACGCCGGACGAAAACTGCGCGGGCGCGTCGGGGGCTCTCCATAAGGCGTCAGGCTGCTGCCCTCGTCCAGTGCCACGACGACCAACAAGGTCAAGGCGCGTTGGAGATCAGGGGTGGAGGCGGCCTGCGGCAGGCGATGGAGCACATCCATCAACAGGCTGAGATTGCGCGGCGTATACAACGCGACCAGCTCGGCAGCGCGCTCCCGCAGTGGATCGTCGGCGCCGGCGGCGCGCCCAAGCGCGAGGTGATAGGCCGGCCCGCGCGGCGCGAACGGCTCCAGGGCGGCAAGGTCTTGCGCATCCACCGGGCCTTCCTGTGGAGTTGGACAGTGAGGACAGCGGACACGCTTGGCAAAAGGACGCTGCGCTTCACGGTCCCAGGCAAACCATTCGGCAGTGCCGGATGCGTGGCAGACAGGGCAGTGGCTGCGGTAGGCTGCGTGGATATGGGCAATCAACGGACGGTCGCCTTTGGGCAAGTCGCCTAAGCGTGTCAGGGCAGCCTGAAGCTCATCCTTGGGGATGGGAATGAGCGCAGTGTGCGTCCACAATAAGGGCAGAGGATTGACATTGAGGGCCAGCACGTGCCGCCCCATTTCCAGACATTCGCGGATGTAGGTGGCGTCGCTGGCCCCCAGTTCCACGACCAGGTCGCCGGGCGCGGTGCCGGCTTCGAGGGCTCCACGCACGCATCCCGACAGGGTGGGATGGCGATAACGTGCCAGTGCACCCTCCGGCGCGACCGGCGTACCCGGAATTAATGCGGGGCATGGTGCTTTTTCCACGCGGCACCTCCCCTTGAGTGGCCGTCTTTTTCAGGCAGTGATTGTGCCGGGCAAACTCGGATTAGGTGTCTCGACGATGCGATACGAGGTCGTGATCTCCGCCGCTTTGCTCAGCATGGCATGGACTGAGCAATATGTGGATTCAGAAAGCTCGATAGCGCGCACCAGGGCGGCCTCGCTGATGCCCTGTCCATAAGCAATGTATTCCAGGTGGATTTTCGTCCAGATTTTAGGGTGCGTTGCCGCGCGTTCAGCCTGGACTTTGACCTGGAGATTGGTCATCGGCTGGCGTTTTTTCGCCATAATCGAGATCACATCCATCGCCGTGCAGCCGGCCAATCCCAGCAACAAAAGCTCCATTGGACTGGGACCGCTATGCGTGCCGTACTCAGGGCTAGGTGAGTCCAGAATGATCGCCGGCCCGCCTTCGACATCGCCGACCAGCCGCATCCCCGGCCCGATCCATGTCACTTGTGCATTGGTCATTGTTAGCTCCTATCGTTGGCACGTTGAAACATTAGAACATTGGAAAACCTGCTCAATCTGCTGACATAAAATTTACTTCTGTAAAGGGATAACGCAGATGAACTTGAGGGGCACGTCACCCGTATTGCGATAACCGTGAATCTCGTCCGGCGGGACAAAGAGAAAAACGCCCGGTCGCATAACGCCCACATCGCCATCGGGATTGGTGACCACGCCCTCACCGTCAAGGACGTAGATTTCGTGTTCGTAAGGATGTTGATGCGGCGTAAAGACGACGCCGGGTTGCAGTTCGATGACGCGCATGGCGAAATTGGGCGCACCCTCTTTATCGGTAATGAGCCAGCGGATGCCGATGCCGGCCTGCACGGCCTGTGCCGGAACTTGTGCCGCTTCCTGAATGAACATCTGTATTCTCCTGGGATAGTTGTTAGTCGGGTAGTCGAATAGTCGTGAGTCCTTAGTCCTTGCTTGGGCCGGTCTCCTGACCGTGCCCGCGATTAGCTCTCCGTTGACACCTCATCCTCGCTTGCCGGCTGCTCCTGCTCTGCTGCTTCTGCTGCCGCCGGTTGCTCCTGCTCTGCTGCTTCTGCTGCCGCCAGTTGCTCCTGCTCTGCTGCTTCTGCTGCCGCCAGTTGTGCGGGTTCTGCAGGCGCGGCCTCCAGGGTAGATTTACCCAGCAAAGCGTAAAGGCCGCACCAGCCGATGGCGCCGGTGGCAAAGGCAATCGCTCCGAGAACGCCGAGAATGATGCCAACAACGCCCTGGATAAAAAGAAATCCCAGGAGCATGGCATAAATGCCGAGGATAGCCCGAATCAGTCGTTCGCCTTCGCCAATGTTAGGTTTCATAAGCTCCTCCTTAATGGAATGGTAGTCTTTAGTCGTGTAGTCTGGTGGCTATAGCTCCAATATGAAGTCGCGGAGCGCCAGAGCCGCCTTGGCCCCGTCGCCGACGGAGACGCTGAGTTGGGCGGGATTGTCGGCGCGCACATCTCCGATCGCATACAGGCCGGGGACTTTGGTGCGCATCTTCTCATCCGTGATAATGTAGCCCCATTTGTTTGTCTCCACAATATCCGCCACAAACTGGCTGTAGGGCGAATAGCCCACATAGATGAACACGCCATCGGCAGGGTACAGGTGCTCCTCTTTGGTTTCTCGATCCACCGCACGCACACCGGTGACCGTTTTGTCGCCCACGATCGCCGTCACCTGCTGGTTGAAAAGCAGCGTGCTCTTGGGATGGCGTTTGACGCGCTCCTGGAGGATGTGCTCGGCGCGGGTGTAAGGCAAAAATTCCAGGAACGTCACATGCTTTGCATATTCCAACACTTGCAGCCCTTCCTGAAGCCCGGAATTGCCCGCCCCGATGATGACAACGTTCTTGTCTTTGAAAAACGGCCCGTCGCATGTAGCACAGTACGAGACGCCGCGCCCGGCAAATTCCTTTTCACCGGGGACATTGAGTTTCTTGGGACGGCTGCCGGTGGCGATGACGACGGTTTTGCCGGTGTAAACCTGGCCGCTCTGGGTATGGACTTCGATTTTCCCTTTCTCGAGTGGATTGACTTTCACGACCTCATCGAACTCGACGATCTCGGCGCCGAAGCGTTCGGCCTGCTTGCGGAAGCGCTCCAGCAGCTCTGCACCGTTGATGCCGTCGGGAAAGCCGGGGTAGTTTTCGATCAACTCGGTCGTCGCAGCCAAGCCACCGGTTGCTTCACGTTCCAACACCAGCGTCTTCAGGCCGTCGCGCGAGGTATAGATGGCTGTGGTCAATCCCGCCGCGCCCCCACCGATGATCACAACATCGTACAAACCGCCGCCGATTTTGATTTTGGGAGATTCCTGGGTGATGGTGAATTCAAACATAGGTTCCTCGCATCAATGTCAACGGATTAAACGGATTTAACGGAAAAATATCGGTGCATGTATCCTCAAGCCCGGCAAGAGGCGCCGGGCTTGAGGATACATGCGTGCGGTGCTTACGCCTCACGGATGTTGGTTGGATAGACGTTATGCCAGCGCCGCCTGGATCGCATTCACGATCATATAGGGAGGTGCGGCGCCTTCAACACGCTCTTTGCCGTTGACGACGCTCAGCGGCACGCCCATCACGTTGAATTGATCGGCTAGCGCCGGAAATTCCATAGATTCCACCACGTCGGCAATCACTTTGTCGCTGGCGACGGCCATTTCGTAGGCCAGCATTGCCGCGCGCGGACAGTAAGGGCAGGTTGGGGTGACGAAAACCTGCAGGTTGACCGGCTGGTTCAACCCTTCCAGGAAGCTCATCGTCTGCGGATCCAGCTCGGCCTGCCCCTGGCCGGCGCGTTGGATGCCGTACAGCAGCGTCGAGAATTCATAGCCGGAGGGGATGCCGTAGTAACGCAAGCCGTAGTCGCGCGCGCCCACAATTGCAATCGCCGGTGCCATGGTGATGTTGAACTCCGCCGCTTTGCCGGGCATGGCGTCGAAATTGTAGATTTCAGCCGTGAGCTTAGGCGAAGTTGCCGCAACCTCTTGCGCCAGTTGCACGATCTCCTTGCAGTATTCGCAGCCTTTCTCGGTTGTGAAAACCACCAACCGCACATCGTCGGTGAGATCGGCCAGCATTTCCGTCACATTTTTAACGATTTCATCATTCAGTAAAGCCATATTTCCATACCTCCTTGGGTAAACTCCTTACAAAAATATGCAGGCGACACATCCCACAGTACCCGTTGGCGGAGAGAGGCCTGCATCTCTCTACCATCAACATCATCATTGTAACATATAATAAATCAGCGTCAAGAAAATTCGGGGCGGTGGCGTCCGTTCTAATGAATTTCTAATACGCTCATCTCTTTTATCGGTTGACATCCCGGCCTTTGTGTTTATACTGCCTGGCAAACGTTTGAACGCTCAAACGTTTGCACGTTCAGACGACTTTCCGGGAGGGAGTTTGTACGATTTAGTGTTCTTGCATGCCCCCAGCGTCTACGATTTTCGCCAGCGCGCGACGTTGTGGGGGCCGATTTCAGATCTGGTGCCTTCAACGCCGGTCTTCGATATGTATCCCATCGGCTTTGCCACATTGATGGCATACCTGCAACAACAAGGGTTTCAGGTGCGGATTGCGAACCTGGCGGCGCGGATGGTGCGTTCGGCGCGCTTTGAGCCAGAAAAGTTGCTTGCCTCCATCGAAACGCGCGCTTTTGGCATTGATTTGCACTGGCTGCCGCATGCCCATGGCGCATTGGAAGTTGCCCGCTTAGCCAAGGCTCATCATCCTGATACCCCGATCATCTTCGGAGGATATTCGGCGACTTATTTCCACACAGAATTGATCCGTTATCCCTATGTGGATTATGTGCTGCGCGGTGACTCCAGCGAAGAGCCGCTGGAACGCCTGATGCAGCACATTGTGGCCGGAACGGCGCCCACCGACGTGCCCAATTTGACCTGGAAAGATCGTCAGGGTGAGGTACACGTGAACGCCCTGACTTACATACCGGAGAGCCTGGATCATCTGACGCTGGACTATCATCCGCTCGTCAGGGCCGTGGTGCGTGACCGCGATTTGCTAAACTATGCGCCGTTTAGCCACTGGCTAGAATATCCAATCATGGCCGCACTCTCGGTGAAGGGGTGTACGCAGAACTGCACGATTTGCGGCGGTTCGGCTTTCGCGGCGCGCTGCCTTTCCGGACGACAGCGGCCCGCCTATCGTGCGCCGGAGAAGCTGGCCGAAGATGTACGGCGGGTGGGAAGGTTAAGCCGCGCGCCGGTTTTTATCCTGGGCGACCTGCGGCAGGCGGGAATGGACTATGCACAACGTTTTTTCCGGGCCGTCCAGGGCTTTGATGGAACCGCGATCGTGGAATTTTTCTATCCTGTTGAGCGTGCCTATGTAGAAGAACTGGCGGCGGCGTTGCCCAACTTTCTGGTGGAATTTTCACCGGAATCCCACGATCCGGCGGTACGGCGTGCGTCAGGCAAGGGTTACTCCAACCAAGGCATTGAGGAGACAATCGCCGCCTGTCTCGACGTGGGCGCGCGGCGGTTTGACCTTTTCTTTATGATCGGCTTATCGCAGCAGACGCCGGAATCGGCGCTGCAGACGGTGGATTATTGCCGCACACTGCTGACGCGCTTCAACGACGGGCGGTTGATCCCGTTCACCTCACCGCTCGCGCCGTTTCTTGATCCCGGCAGTCGCGCTTATGAGCAGGCGGACGATTGTGGTTATCTCCGCCACGCAACTACGCTGGACGACCACCGCCGTTTGCTGTTGCAGCCCACATGGAAGCACATTCTCTCTTACGAGACACGCTGGATGAACCGTGACACGCTGGCCGAGGTGACTTATGAGGCCGGTTTGCGCTTGAACCGGCTCAAGCGGGAATTCGGCCTTGTAAGCCCTGCCAGAGCGCAGGAGACCGAAGCGCGGATTACCGAAGCGCGCGCTCTGATGCGGGAAATCGAGGACTTGAGGACACGCCTGGATGAAGAAGCCCTGGCACGCGCACTGATCGCGTTGAAGCCGCGCATTGACGCTGCGAACACGTCAACCGTGTGTGACAAAAGCGAGTTGGATGTTCAGGTAGGTTGGATGCCTTTCAAGGTGTTGAATCTGGCGCGGGTGGCATTGGGCGAGACAGGGTTTTCCCAATAATCTGAAGCAACTGCTTCATATCCATCGGTTTGCTGACGAAAGCAGTGGCGCCGGCTTCCATACATTGCTCACGCTCCTCAGTCGTGGTCAACGCTGTGACCATAATGATAGGAATGGATTGCAAGGCCGGATCGCTGCGGATAATGCGGGTGGCCTCGATGCCGTTCATCACAGGCATACGGACGTCCATCAAAATCAAATCAGGCCGGTAGGTACGCGTGACCTCGATCACCTCGGCGCCATCCGCCGCCGTGGCCGTGCGATAGCCGGCGATATCCAGCATGTGGCACAGGACTTTGCGGTTCATCGGATTGTCCTCGGCAACCAGAATCAACATCTCTTCCCTGGACTGGTCGGCGACCTCTGAAAATTCAGCCGGAGCCGGTGTCGCTGCCGGAGCCTCCGCTGGCAAAGCATGCCACGGTAAGGAAACTGTGAAACGGCTGCCTTGCCCTAACTGACTTTCAACGCTGACATAGCCGCCATGCATTTCTGCCAGATAGCGAACCAGGGCTAACCCCAATCCCAACCCTTTCTGCTCCTCCGCGGAGGTAATCTGTGCAAAAGGCTCGAAGATCACAGCCAGACTGATTTCGGGAATACCGATGCCCGTGTCCCATACGGTAAAGTGAACCCAATGAGCTTCCCGGTCACTTTTGACTTCCAGGCCTATCGTTCCCCCTTTAGGGGTGAAGCGCACAGCATTGCTGAGCAGATTGTCCAGGATTTTTTTGAGGCGGCCGGCATCCGCCGAAATGGTGGAAACGTGTTGATCAAACGCGGTTTCGATAGTCAGCCCTTTTCTGCGGGCCTGAGGCTCGATGTCGCGCAGGCTGACCCGGCAGATTCCTTCGACATTGACCAGTTCTATATTGAGTTTGAGCTGCCCTCTCTTGAAATCTGAAAAATCCAGCAAATCGGTCAAGAGATCGGAGAGCTGTTTGGCGCTTTGCTTGATGTAGGCGGCGACCTGCCGTTGGGACTTATTCATCGGCCCGTAGCGTTCATTGACTAAAAGGTCAGAAAAAGCCAGGATCGGAGTCAGTGGTGTGCGCAGGTTGTGGTTAACATTGTGAATGAAGTCATCCTGCGCCTGCAAGGCATGGAGGAGTTGGGTATTGACGGCTCGCAGGGCGGCGGTGCGCTCTTCAACCCGCTGCGCCAACGCTTCCCGCTCAGCTTGCAAGGCCAGTTCGGCCATTTTTTGTGTCGTAATGTCGCGGATGATAGCCAGGACGCTGTTGCCGTTATACCTGACCATGCGCGCCTCAAAATAATGCGGCGCATCTCCATAGGGGAGTTCGTATTCGTAGCGTTGAATCTCTTGTGTCTGAAGAGCCGCAGTAATGTAGCGCATTGTCCGGTCGGCAAACTCCGGTGGGAAAACTTCGTAAAGCGATTTGCCGCTGAATTCATCCGGCGAGCGCCAGAGTTGTTCGGGGGACGCCGCATGGTGTTGCAGAAAGCGGCCGTCGGCGGAAATCCGAAACAGCATATCGGGGAGCGCCTGCAAAATGGCGCGATTTTCGGCCTCGCTTGTGCGCAAAGCGATCTCGGCGCAACGCAGGCGGTTCAAGATAGTCGTGCTGATCAATGCCAGCAGCGTCGAGACGCTGGATGAAATGAGGAGGGTGCGCAGCAGGGCTTCCACACTCAGAGACCTGTGGAGCAACAATTCAACAATGCTGGTCATGATTTCTGACAGCACGACTGCCATCACAACCATAGCTGCGGCGATTGCGCGGATGTTCCACGTCTCCGGTGAGGTTTGGAATTTTTTAAACATTGCTAAGGCTATCTTTCTCAAAGTATATTTTAGAAATCAATTTTTACGCTATTAACATCACACGGGTTAGGTAGCTGGAATGTCAGTCCGATATGACCGTTTTGTGGTAGGTTGGTTAGTATTAGGATAGAATTCCATACGTAGTATACTACAGTTGTGCGAATTGTGCAATATGTGATGGGATGTCAAATTGCCGGTTGTGCATTTTGCGTTTTCGTGGTATCCTGCTGAAGTTTTACAAGATCTGCCCGCATACTTCTTGTGTCCTTTGCCGCTTAGAAAAAAGTTCTGTATTTCCCGACCCAATTGGCACAGTTTGCGATTATTAATTTGCAAAGTCGAGTTTGACACCCCTGCCGATTGTGGTATTATGATTAAAAATCACGAGATATAGGTTTTACCAAAATAAATGTCAAAGTAATGCAATAAGCATTGCTTTTTTATTTATCAAATTCATTCATCCACCGAACCACTTTTTTATCGGGTGAGCCTCCATCTGTGCCTGGAGGATGCCGACTTTACAAAATTGCCGGTCAGAAAGCCATTACCCGACTACCGGACTACCCGACTATAGACTAACCAAACTATTCTCAAGGAGTGAACATGGCCGTCACGCACATCATGAAACGGGATGGGACGATTGTGCCTTTTGACCGCAAACGCATCGAGAACGCCATGTACGCGGCGGCGCGCGCGGTGGGAAACGGCGAAGGCCGCCCGTGGGCCGAAACGTTATCCTGGGCAGTTGTGGCGATCCTGAACGAACGGTTGAACGGCGCAGACCGCATTCCCCATGTCGAAGAAATTCAAGACATTGTTGAAGAGGTGTTGGTGAAATCGGGCAACCCGAAAGTCGCCAAAGCCTACATCCTCTACCGCCAGAAACGCGCCGAGGCGCGCGCCACCGAACGCATGTTGCTCGATGCCGAGAAGCTGGTCGAAGACTACCTGCAACGCGCCGACTGGCGCGTCAACGAAAACAGCAACATGAATTATTCGTTGCAGGGCTTGAATTTCTACCTGGCGTCTTCCATTGCCGCACGCTACTGGTTGCAAAAAGTCTATCCGCCGGAGGTGCAGCAGGCTCACATCACCGGTGATGTCCATATTCATGATCTGGGGATGCTTTCAACCTATTGCTGCGGCTGGGATTTGCTGGATTTGCTGGAACAGGGTTTTGGAGGTGTGCCGGCGAAGATCGAAAGCCGCCCGCCGCGCCACCTGCGCACCGCGTTGGGACAACTGGTGAACTTCTTCTATACCCTGCAGGGGGAATCGGCCGGCGCGGTGGCTGTGTCCAATTTCGATACGTTGATGGCGCCGTTTGTGCGCCACGACGGCTTGGATTATACCCAGGTGAAGCAAGCCATTCAGGAATTCATCTTCAATATCAACGTGCCCACACGGGTGGGATTTCAGTGCTTGTCTGAGGATACCGAAATCCTGACCCCTGCAGGTTGGAAGGGCTATGATGAGATTGAAGTTGGTGATCTCATCAAAACTTTCAATATTCAAACCGGCATCATTGAGACCCAACCGGTACTCAAGATATTTGCGCGCCCTTACAACGGTCCTATGTATCGTTTGCGAAACCGCATCCAGGATCAGTTGATTTCACCCGGCCATCGTGTGGTTCGAAAGAAATTCAACACCGACAACGTCTTTGTCCTCGAACCTGTAGAAGATGTACGGGCATACAAGTCACCGGTGATTGTTCCCATAATCGGAACAAACTGTAATCCTCCAAAAGCGATTTCCGATGATGAGATTCGCTTGCTGGCCTGGATTATTGCCGAGGGTTCCAAGGAAAGCTACACCAAACATCGCCATTCACACCGCATCAGCATTTATCAATCGCGGATAGCCAGTCCAGAGTCTTATGCGGAGATCATTGAGCTTTTGGAGCGGCTACATCTGGATTACAACGTTCGGGATTCCACAGCGGCTTTGGGAGAGAGCGTGCAGATGATCCGTCTGACTGCCGAATCTTCGCATCGCATTCTGGATACATTATTTCAGACCCGCGAGAACATCAAGTTTGTCCCCGACATTTTGAAAAACATGGATAGACGTCAGGCCCGTCTCTTCCTGGACACCTATCTTAAGGCCGACGGTCATGAGGGGTGTAAAATTACCACGAGCGACATTGAAATCCTTGATGGCCTGCAGCAGATTGCTGTGGACGCCGAGTATGCTTTTACGGTCGGTATGCGTCAACCGACTATCGGCAAAAAACCATTGTATATCTTGCGTTTGATTGATCACCGGGATACTTACATTCAGAAGATCGAAGTGATAGATTATTCCGGTGTGATTTGGTGTCCGACGACCGAAAATCAGACGGTCATTGCACGGCGGAATGGTAAGGTCTTTGTGACCGGCAACACACCGTTTACCAACGTAACCATGGATCTAACCGCACCTCCTACCCTGGCGGATGAGCCGGTGATCATCGGTGGGGAGATGCAATCGGCCACGTATGGCGAATTCCAGCAGGAAATGGACATGCTCAACCGCGCTTTCGCCGAGGTGATGTTGGAGGGCGACGCCAAGGGGCGCGTGTTTACGTTTCCAATTCCCACCTACAACATCAGCAAAGACTTTCACTGGGACAATCCCGACCTGGCGCCGATCTGGGCGATGACGGCGAAATACGGCATCCCTTACTTTGCTAACTTCATCAACAGTGATATGAAACCCGAGGATGCAAGGAGTATGTGCCTCTTCCCTACAGAGACGATGCTGGTGAGGGAGAATGGTGTGATCAGGAAAACAACCATAGGGGAGCTTTTTGCAACCTGTTCCGATCGTTGTATAGATGGCGCATGGTTCACAGTCAATCGTAAAGTGGAGGCGCTTTCGCTCAACCCGGATACAGGACACGTGGAATGGACGCCGGTGATCCGTTTTCTCCGGGTTAGTGACCGGGAACTGGTCACGATCCGTACCAGGGATGGCAAGACCATGCGCGTCTCGAGCAATCACCTGGTGGCCGTCTTTACGGAAGAGGGGATTCGGACAAAAAGAGCAAAAGACGTGGTGAAGGAAGATCTCCTCCTGGTCCTCAAGGATGGTTCTTCTGCCCTCAGTGAGGGAACCCCGCTGGATCCCGATCTGGCCTGGTTTATGGGGTTTTTTGTGGCCGATGGAAACTACCTCTACGATACCAGATATGCTGAAAAAAGGCTACGGGGAGTGCAATTCTCCTTCGATGCCCGTAACCAAAACTTACCCGAGAAAGTCAGGACTTTGGTAAAAAAGTTTGCTGACTACGATATGAAATTTACGCAGGATCCCAGGTACCCGAACTCGCTCCGTGGTTACGTATTCAGCAGGAGCTTCGCAAATCTTTTGAGCGAAGAATATGACGTGCGCAAATATGGAGGACTCCCGGGCTGGATCTGGTCGGCATCTCCATCTGTGATTGAAACATTCTTGCAGGGCTTCTTCGATGGCGACGGTTATCAGGAAGGCAAGGAGATCCATATCAACGACGCGGAGCTGGCCAGAGAACTGAATTTGCTCATGCAGCTCGTGGGCATCAGTACTACCTACAGTGTCCACGAGCGCTCGCAAACCATACGCATCCAGCATACATTAGGGAGAGCCGCCTCGGGACGTAAAGTCATCAGAGACAGGCTTCACAATATGGTTCCTCAATTCCTCATGGACAAAAAACATGTGAAGGATGAGCACAAGCGGACCCTCTACCAGGCCTACGGCTGTAAAATGGTGGGACTCTCCTCCATAGACCGATGGGGACTGTCAAACGAAAAAATCGAAAGGCTACGCAATGCCGCTTTTGCGGTCGTGCCAATAGCTGATCTGCAAAGAGAGACTCTGGCTGGTGAGCAAGTTTTCTATGATGTAGAGCTTGAGAACAATCACTATTTTGTCCATTCAGATGGTAATATTACCCATAACTGTTGTCGCTTGCGCCTGGATAATCGTGAATTGCGCAAGCGAGTGGGAGGGCTTTTTGCGGCCGCACCGTTGACCGGTTCTGTGGGTGTGGTCACGCTGAACATGGCGCGTCTGGGATACCTGGCGCGCGATGAGCAGGACTTCAGAGAGCGACTCGAACGCCTGATGGAAACTGCGCGCACCAGTCTGGAGATCAAACGTAAGATGCTGGAGACGTTTACCGAGCGCGGGTTGTATCCCTATAGTTATTATTTCCTGCGCATGGTCAAGGCGCGCAGCGGTAAGTTTTGGAGCAATCACTTTTCAACCATCGGCCTCAACGGGATGCATGAGGCGAGCCTGAACCTGTTCGGCGTGGGTATTGATCATCCTGACGGGCACGCTTTCGCGATTCGCACCCTGCATTTTATGCGCGATGTCCTGATGCGTTTCCAGGAAGAGACCGGCCATCTGTATAACCTGGAGGCCACGCCGGCCGAGGGGGCGTCGTATCGTCTGGCGCGCGCCGATAAGGAACGCTACCCGGACATCAAGACGTCCGGCACAGAGGTTGCACCTTACTATACCAATTCCACACAATTGCCGGTTGATTTCAGCGACGATCTGTTCGAGGTGCTGGATCATCAGGACGAGTTACAGACGCTGTACACGGGCGGCACGGTCTTGCATATCTTCCTGGGCGAGCAACTCGACTCGTGGCAGCAGGCACGGCGTCTGGTGCGCACAGTCGCGGAGAATTACCGCTTGCCGTATTACACCCTCACCCCGACCTTCAGCATTTGTCCGGTGCACGGTTACATCCCCGGCGCCCATCCGTATTGTCCGTATGAACACACCGAGGAGCAGCTCAAACGTTTCGGACGCCCGGTGACCCGCGAGTGACCGAACTTGCCGGCAAGTTGTTTTTTGTCAACGGATTAAACGGATTTTAACGGATTTCCAACTCGCATTACAGAGTTACTAGCATGCGTTGGTGGTTGCATCCAATAAACGTTTTAACTTTCCAACGTGCTAACATTCCAACGCTATTTCAGGAGGCAGACCATGGAACAAACCGACACTCAGACCAAACCGGAAATCAAAGTCCCCTGCGAGGTCTATTCGCGCATTGTGGGTTATCTACGTCCCGTTCAAAACTGGAACCAGGGGAAGCAACAAGAGTTCGCCGACCGCAAGACATTTCAAATTCCCGAAGCTGAGCAAAAGTAGCGATTCGCTTGATGGACCTCAAAGGCTGGGTCCGTACTTCACTGATTGATTATCCCGGTCACATCGCGACCGTGCTTTTCACGGGGGGCTGCAATTTCCGCTGCCCGATGTGTCACAACACCGATCTGGTGTTGCGTCCGGGCGCGCTGCCCACGCTTCCCGAAACTGATGTATGGGCTTTCCTTGAACGACGTGTGGGAAAAGTGACCGGCGTGGTCATCACTGGCGGCGAGCCGACGCTGCAACCGGAGCTGTTGGATTTTCTACGCCGCGTGCGCGACCTCGGTTACGCGACCAAGCTGGATACCAACGGTTATCGTCCAGAGGGGCTGGCGACGCTGCTGGAAGCCGGCATGCTGGACTATGTGGCGCTGGATGTCAAAGCCCCGCCGGAGAAATACGCGCAGCTCTCCGGCCTGCCCAACGTGGACGTGACGCGCATTGAGCGCAGCCTCGCCCTGCTCCGGGAGAACGGCCTGCCTCACGAATGGCGCACCACCGTCGTGCCCAAGTGGCTTACCGTGGATGACATCGAAACGTTGGCACGTTGGGTGGCAGCCAGCGGCGCCGCGGCGGGAGCGACCTTGTATCTGCAGCAGTTTCGCGGTCTCAATACACTGGACCCCGCTTTGGCGCACGTTTCCCCCTATCCGCTGACTCTGCTGCATACGATGGCCGACCGCGCGCGTCGCTGGCTTCCCCAGGTCGAGGTGCGCGGCGGCTGAGTCTGACTTCTGAATCATCCTTAAAAGAATCCGAGGCGTCGCATGGAATCCTCTCCCTCCCCTTTACGGGTTATGTCCTTCAACATCCGCCTGAATGTCTCCGGTGATGGCTTGAACGCCTGGCCCTACCGCAAGGATCTGGCCGCCGGTCTGTTTCATCAGCATCAACCGGATCTTGTAGGATTACAAGAAGCCCTGGCCGATCAAGTAGATGACCTGGCGGCGTGCCTGCCTGACTTCGCCTGGGTGGGGATAGGACGTGAGGACGGTGTGCGCAAGGGCGAGTTTGCCGCGATTTTCTACCGCCGCGTGCGGCTCACGGTGCTGGATCAGGGGACATTCTGGCTCTCGCAGACGCCGGACGTCCCTGGCAGTCTGGGTTGGGACGCCGCTTGCGTGCGCATTGTCACTTGGGCCAAGCTCCGCGATACGGCGACGGATAGCGTGTTCTTTTTCTACAACACGCACTTTGATCACCGCGGGGAACAAGCGCGCCAGGCGAGCGCGCGTTTGCTGTTGAAAGACGTTCACACGCGGGCCGGCGCCGCGCCGGTCATCGTGGTAGGCGATTTGAACGGCGATGAGCAATCGCCGGCTTACCGCTTGCTGACAGGCGACGCGACGGATGCCCCCTTGCGCCTGCGGGACGCCAAAACGCAGTCGGCGACGCCACACCAGGGGCCAGCAGGCACGTTCCACGCCTTCACCGGCGAACTCCGCGAGCGGATTGATTACATCTTTGTGAGCGAAAACATTCACGTCCTGCGGCACGCCACCCTCACCGATTATTGGGACAGCGGGCGCTATCCTTCGGACCATTTACCGGTGGTGGCGGATGTGACTCTTGGAAAAGTCGCCGTGAAGAAGAGTGTGATATAATTGATTCAATGGGGGAGGGAAAAGTTATGACAACGATACAGGTTTCTTTAACATTTCCAAGAACTGTATTTTCAGCTTTGCGTCAGGATCCAGAGAATTTTGTAGCTGAAATGCGCCTGGCTGCTGCGGTCAAGTGGTATGAAATGCGCATCCTTTCGCAAGCCAAAGCTGCCGAAGTTGCCGGGCTGTCGCGTGGTGAATTTCTCACGGCTTTAGCGCGTTTTGGCGTCTCGCCTTTTCAGTATAACGCGGATGAAATTGTCGCTGAGGCCATCAATGACTGAGCGATGGATATTGAATGCCTCGCCGTTGATTGCTCTGGGACGGATTGGCTATGCCCATTTGTTCAGTGAATTGTCCACAGTTATCGCTATCCCGCGCGCTGTCGCCGATGAGATTAAAGCTGGTTCCACAGATGACCCCGCTTATCGTGCCTTGATGAACTATGCGCACTGTATTGTAGATGTGGACCTTGCGCCGGAGGTTCTGACGTGGGATCTGGGTGCAGGAGAAACGGCAGTTATCTCGTATGCATTGACGCAGCCGGGTTGGAAAGTTATCTTGGATGATGCTATGGCGCGCAAGTGCGCACGCAGTTTTGACTTGCAAACCAGGGGGACGCTTGCCATTGTTATTATGGCAAAACGACGCGCTTTGATCCCTTCGGCGACCGAGGTGCTGCATTTGCTGCTGAAAGCCGAGTTTCGCTTGGATGAGAAAGTGATTCGTGAGGCGTTGCTCCGTACAGTGGGCGAAGAGTGGCGGTGATTTTATATTAGGCGGTTTGTTAGAGATTGAGTTGGAAAGACGCTGCAGAGCAGCGTCTCTTTTTTTCTTAAGGAACTTCTCTTTTCCAGGGAACGTCTTATCATCAGTTACGGATTACGAATTACGAATCACGAATTACGAATCACGAATTACGGATCATGAAGGAGGTATTCCATGTCCCGGAAAACCTGGTTGGTCATTGGTGTTCTGATCGGTTTTGTTGCTTTGATCGGTGGCCTGATTGGCCTTGTCGTACACTACGAGCGTCTCCCCGAAACGCTCAGCCAACATGAGACGATTGTGCTTGGCCAGAGTAAGCTGGTCCCTGGCAGCAAGGCGGCGATGCGCATCGTCGTGCGCGACAGCCGCGACGCAAGTCCCTTGCCCAACGCCGAAGTCGAAGTGCGGATGCGCCCGGCGGATGGCGGGCGCGCGAAAGTGCTCTTCAAGGGGACAACCGATGCGGCGGGGAATGTGGACGTCGCTTTTGCCGTGCCGGAGGACGCCGAACCCCAGCAAACCCTCATCGTCGAAACCAAATCCAGCCTCGGCGCCGACACGCTGGAGCAGGCGGTGACGATCGAGCGCGACTACCGCATCCTGCTCACCACCGACAAGCCGCTCTACCAGCCGGGGCAGATCATCCACATCCGCGCGCTGGCCCTCAGCGCGTTCGATTTGCGTCCCGCCGCCGGACAGAACCTGGAAATCACGGTCGCCGACGGCAAGGGCAACACCGTCTTCCGCAAGCAGCTCACAGCGTCCGAGTACGGTGTGGCCGCGGTGGATTTCCAACTTGCCGATGAGGTCAACAGCGGCGCGTACAAGCTCACAGCGACGTTGGGCAACACCTCTTCCGAGAAGACCGTCACCGTCGAGCACTACGTTCTCCCTAAGTTCGACGTGAAGCTGACGACCGACCGTGCTTATTACCGTCCTGGTGACCACGTCGAAGGTTCGTTGAAGGCCGCTTACTTCTTCGGCAAGGACGTGGCGGGCGGCGCGGTGAAACTTGAGGGCTACACTTTCGACTTCCAGCGCGTCGTCGCGGTGACGCTGGAGGGGACGACGGACGACGCGGGCAATTTCACGTTCAGCTTCGACTTGCCGGACTACATTGCGGGCAGCGAGTTGGAAAGTGGCGGCGCGCGCTTCTACATCGAGGCCGCCGTTACCGACCAGGCCGAGCACACCGAAGTGGGGCGGCTGTCGCTGCCTGTGGCGCAGGGTGCGCTCGTCATCAATGCTGTGCTGGAGGGCGGGATACCACGCCCTGGCGTCGAAAACATCCTTTACGTACTCACGAGTTATCCCGATGGAACGCCTGCCGAGACGGAAGTGTCAGTGACCTTCCACGATGCTCTGGGCGGGACGCAGCGCACGCAGACCGGCAAATATGGTTTGACCGAGGCGACTTTCACGCCGGATGGTCCTTATGTCACGTTGACCGTCGAGGCCCGTGACGCGACCGGCGCGACGGCATCGCGCAACTTCTACTTCGAAGGCCAATGGGACGAGGAAACCGTCCTTTTGCGGCCCGACGCGCCGGTTTACCGCGTCGGCGATACGATGATGCTCACGCTGCTCACCTCGGCGCAGCGCGGCACGGTCTACGTGGACATCATCCGCGAAGGCCAGACCGTGAGCACGCGCGCCGTTGACGTGACCAACGGCAAAGCCGAAGTCGCCGTTGATCTCACGCCCGACCTCTACGGCACGCTCGAAATCCACGCCTACAAGATTCTGCGCTCCGGCGCCATCACCCGCGACACGCGCCTGGTCATCGTGGATGAGGCGAACGATCTCGCGGTGACGCTGACGCCCGGCGCGGACACCTACCGGCCCGGCGCGAATGCGGCGCTCGACGTGCAGGTTAGCGGCGCAGACGGCGCAGGCGTGCAAGCAGCGCTGGGGCTGGCGGTGGTGGATGAGTCGGTCTTCGCGCTGGCGGAACAGGACCCCGGCTTCGCCAAGCTCTACTTCATGCTCGAAGCCGAACTCTTGCAGCCCAGGTACGAACTCCACGGTTTCGGCATCCCCGAACTGATCTCCGAACCCTCTCCGGTGGACGATCCGGCCTTGCGCAAGGCGCAGGAAGGTGCCGGCAAGGCGGCGCTGGCCTCGGCGATTAAGCAGGTGTCGCCCTTCAGCCTGAACGCGAATTCGCATGAGCAAGCAATGACGCGGGCTTATGAGAAACAGCGGAAATTCTACACCGGGCTGGCGAAGGGCGCGTTTGGCCTGCTGTTGGTCGTTCCGCTCAGCGTGATGGTGTTGAGCGGCATCGCCGTATGGCGCAGTGCGGAGCAGAAGTGCTGGCGGCGGCTGTTGGGCAGTGTGGGGATGGCGTTTGGCATGCTCATCGCGCTGGCGTTGATGCTTGCAGGACTGCTCTGGGCCGTCAATGAGCTGTTTTACCGCTGGTCGGATCAAATCATGCTGATTCTGGTGGGGGCGTTGGGACTGTTCGGAATCGTGAGCCTGATCGGCCTCATTATCATCGCGATCAAGCGCAAGGACGGGTTGCTCGGTGCGATGCTTTGTTTGCTGCCGGTGTTTTTGGTTGTCGCAATCATCTTGGGCTTCGCGGCCTCACGCGGCGATGTGAATCCTGGGGATGGAGTGATCCTGGTTGGCGCGTTGGTGCTTGTGCTGATGCCGCTGGCATTTTTGTTGCGTAGTGCGGGTTTCGTGCTTGAGAAACGTGCTTTCGCCAGTGTCGCCGCATTGGGGATGACGGTGCTTCTCTTGGGCGGTGTACTGCCACTTGCGTTGGTGATGGCAAGTGGCGGCGCGATGGGAGCGGCTGCGCCACAACGTCGCGTTCTGATGGACGAAGGAATGATGCCTAAAGCCCAATTTGGCCTGGTTCCGGCGCCTATGGAAAAAGTGGTGGAGACGCTTGTTGTCGAGAAAGCCGTGGAGATAAAAGAAACGGCCAACCGGGGCGGTGGCGAAGCACAATCCGCCGGCGAGCCGCCGCGCCTGCGCCAATACTTCCCCGAAACGATGCTCTGGCTGCCGGACGAAGTGACTGACGCGAACGGCGCGTTGCACCTTGAGTTCCCCGTCGCCGACAGCATCACCACCTGGCGGGTGACGGCGCTGGCTTCCTCGCAGGATGGGCGTCTGGGCAGTGCGACGGGCGGCTTGCGCGTTTTCCAGGACTTCTTCATTGACCTCGACCTGCCCGGTTCGCTCACCGTGGGCGACGAGATTGCCGTGCCGGTCGGCATCTTCAACTACCTGCCGGAAGCGCAGTCGGTGCGCCTGGAAGTGCAGCAAGAGCGCTGGTTTGAGCTGCTGGATGAGCCAGTCAAGACGCTGGAGATCGCCACCAACGACATCACCGTCGTCTACTTCCGCATCAAGGCGCTGGACTTCGGGTCGCAGCCGTTCCAGGTGACGGCCTACGGCAGCCGCATGTCCGACGCGATCCGCAAGGACGTGCGCGTCTTCCCCAACGGTAAGGAACTGCGCTTCGCCGTCTCCGACAAGCTCAGCCCGACGACGCCTGTACAAGAGACGGTGCAAATTCCGGCGGACGCGATCCCCGGCACGCAGAAGCTCATCGTCAAAATCTACCCCGGCATTGTCAGCCAGGTGGTGGAGGGACTGGACGCGCTCTTGCGGATGCCTTACGGCTGCTTCGAGCAGACCTCGTCCACGACGTACCCCAACATCCTCGTGTTGGACTACCTCAAGACCACCAGGCAAGCCTCGCCGGAAGTGCAGATGCAGGCCGAGCAATACATCAACCTGGGCTACCAGCGGCTCACGACGTTCGAGGTGAACGGCGAACCGGGGGGCTTCTCGCTCTTCGGCAACCCGCCCGCCGATCCGATGCTCACCGCCTATGGTTTGCAGGAGTTCGGCGATATGAGCCGCGTCTATGACATCGATCCCAAGCTCATCGGGCGCATCGCCGATTGGCTGTTCGCGCGGCAGCAAGGCGACGGCTCCTGGAAGGGCGTGGAGGGCTTCCACGAAACGAGCCTCACGCAGATGACGGATCAGGTGCAGGTGACGGCCTTCATTGTCTGGGGGCTGGCGGACGCGGGCTACGCGAACGACGCGCGTACCGCGCGGGGCGTGAGCTTCCTCCGTGAGCGCGCTTCGCAGGTGGAGACAGCCTACGATTTGGGTCTGGTCGCCAACGCGCTGGTTGCTTACGACATCGCGCTGGAAGGCAAGACCACCGGCGCCACGGACGCGGTGTTGGATCGTCTGGCGGGGATGGCCCAAAAGGACGGCGAGGCCGTTTACTGGGACGCGGGCCGCGAGACGTACATGGGCGGCTCCGGCAACAGCGCGCGCATGGAAGCCACCGCGATGGCGGCCCTGGCCTTCATCCGCGCGGACAAGCACGGCGACCTGGCAAACGCCGCGCTGACCTACCTGGTGCGCAACAAGGACAGCTTTGGCACGTGGGAGACCACCTCGGCGACCGTGCTGGCGCTCAAGGCGCTCATTGCCAGCGTCAAATCCGGTGCGGAGGACGCCGATGCGACCGTCACCGTCACGCTCAACGGCGGGCAGGCCAAGACGGTCGAGGTCAAACCGGAGAACTTCGACGTGGTGCAGATGCTCGTCTTCGATGATGTTCCCCTGGGCCGCGAGAACACCGTGGACATCCGCTTGAAGGGCAAGGGCAACCTGATGTATCAGATCGCGGGCAGCTACTATTTGCCGTGGGACAAACTGCCGTTCTACCCGGAGCTGGTGGGCGCCGAGGAGCTTGTCAGCATTGACGTGACCTACGACCGCGCCGAGCTGGCAGTCAACGACACGGTCGGCGTGAACGTCGTTGTCACGCTCAACGAAGGCGTGGCGGATTCTGCCATTGTTGACCTGGGCCTGCCGCCGGGCTTCAGCGTAGAGACGGAAGACCTCACCCGGCTGGTTGCGCGCTACCAGGACACGCCCCCCGACTACGCCTACGCCAAAATCGAGCGCTACGAGCTGACCGGGCGGCAGATCATCATTTACGTGAGCGATCTCACCGCCGGGCAGCCGCTCGAATTCAGCTACCGCCTGCGGGCCAAGTTCCCGCTCAAGGCGCAAACGCCGGCGAGCACGGCGTATGACTATTACAATCCGGGCATCGTGGGGGAGAAGTCGCCGCAGGTGTTGACGGTGGCGGGTGGGGAGTAGGCGGTAGACGGTAGACGGGGAGGCCCTTCATGACAAGGTGGAGGGCCTTTTCTTGTTATTTTGGTTGCTTTTCAGGCCAATATGCGGTATAGTGAGGTTAGGAGTCTTGTGCAGTAAAGAGGTGAACCATTATGAATACAGCATCAGGTATTAGTGCGGATGTTCACGCCAAACCACTGGAAACCCTGATTCAGGAGTTACCGACAGATTTGCGGTCAGAGGTGCGCAATTTTGTTGAATTTCTGTACTGGTCAATGAAATATTGAACTTGCTGGACGGCTATTTTAACCGCGGAGTGCGCTGAGAGCGCGGAGAAATTTTATAAATCTCTGCGAACTTTGCGCTCTCTGCGGTGCAATATGTCTTTGACCATTACAAATTTTGTTGAATTTCTCCTGCTTAAGCGGGCGCAAACTGTGAAACGGTCATCTCTATACCAGGATCAGGCGAGTTCTTCTTTACGTGGAGAAGCGTCACCCAGTGTTGTCGCCGAATCGCCAACAGCGCATACTGCGGAATATCATGTTGACGCCTGGCATTTTCTGACGGATCACGCCGGCAGCCTGACCGCTCCCGAAGACTGGGCCGCTGAACATGACCACTATCTGTACGGCATCGCCAAACAGCGGGAGCGGGCCGATGTCCCCTGATGCACGCCTGTTTCTGGATACAGCTTTTGTACAAGCCTCGCTGAATTCGCGTGACCGTTACCATCTTCAGCGGTTCGGTTACTGCCAATTGTACAGGCAGCGGCTGAAGTCTGGACCACCGAAGCCGTACTGGTTGAAGTGGGTAACGCACTCAGTGCGTTTGATCGGGCCGCTGCCGTTGGTTTTATCGAACACTGCTATCAGTCGCCCAATCTGCACGTGATTACCGTCACAACCGCTTTGTTGCGCGATGCTTTACAACTTTACGCGACGCGCTCAGACAAGCAATGGGGGCTGACCGACTGTATTTCTTTTATCGTTATGCAAGAACAAAAGCTTGTTCTTGCATTGACCGCAGATCATCATTTCATACAAGCCGGCTACCGCGCACTTCTGCTGGAATGAGTACAGAGCGCGTGCTGTTCTACGCCGGGCGCACGTATAACATCGGCAACGTGGACGACGGCACGATCGTTATCGACTAGACGGCACAGAAGCACGAACGCGGCATCACGATTACCGCCGCCGCGATCACGGCGTCGTGGCAGGACGCGGCGACATCGTCATCTACCCGCCAGATGTCTATGTCGGCGCGATCGTCAGCGACTTTGCCGGGCGGCGGGGCCAAATCACGCAGATGGCGCTCGAAGGCGCGGATACCTACGTTGTCGAGGCCACCGTCCCCTTGAGCAGTATGTTCGGCTACGTCACCGTCCTGCGCGACCGGACGAGCGGGCGCGGCACGTTCACGCTCGAATTCACGCATTATGCCCCGGTTCCCGCTGACGTCGCGCGCCCGATTGTCGAGGCGCGGCGGGAGTACGTGCAGACGAAGCGACAATGAGGCAGGAGGCAGGAGGCAAACCTCTTGCTTCTTGCATCCTGCCTCTTATATTGCGCGTAACCTGCCGTTCGATGGGGTGTTGTATAATGGGACGCGGAAAGTAAAAGTCTTCATCGTAGGGAGCGTATAAAATGGGGCCGGTAAAGGTGATTCTCAACCCGATTGCGGGACGTGGCTATGGCGCGCGAAGTGAAGCCAACTTGCGCCGTTATTTGGCTGCCGAAGGGGTGGATTTCGAGTTGGTTCGCACGCAAGGGCCGGGCCATGCGATTGAGCTGGCGGCGGAGGCGGCGAACGGCGAATTTGACATCATCGTGGCTGCCGGCGGCGACGGCACGACGCACGAAGTCGTCAATGGATTGATGTCTGTGACCAATGGCACGGTTGTCGGCACGTTGGGCGTGCTCCCCGTTGGCTCTGGCTCTGATTTCGCCAATGCGATGGGCATCCCCCCCGATCTGGCGGGCGCGTGCCAGCAACTGGCGCATGGGGAGGCGCGGCTCGTGGACGTTTGCCGGGTGACGGTGGACGACCAACTGCCGCGTTACTTCGATAACACAGTGAACATTGGATTCGGTGGAAAGGTGACGTATGAAGCGCGGAAGGTCAAACACCTGCGCGGGATGGCGCTCTATCTGCCGGTCGTGCTCAAAACTATCTTCCTTTCCGACGCGCCCAATGTGACGATTCTCTATGACGGCCAATCCTTGACGTTGCCCGCAGCGATGATCTGTGTCGGCAACGGCTCGCGTGAAGGGGGCAGCTTTTACTCCACGCCAGATGCGCAGCCCGACGATGGTCTGCTCGACGTGTGCATCGTGCGTGAAATGGGGAAGCTGGCGATGCTCGGCTTTGTCCCGCGCTTTATGAACGGTTCGCACGTGGGTCAAAAAGCCGTCACGATGGCGCGCACGGAAAGCGCGGTCGTGACCTCGCCTGACCCCTTGATCGCCCACACCGATGGCGAAGTGCTCTGTACCGCCGCCCACCGGCTGGCGTTCGACGTACTGCCGCAAAAGTTACGGGTGTGGTGCTGAGAAAGAGGTAGGAGGCAAGATGCAAGACGCAAGATATCAATTTACTTTTTCGCCATTCGCTGATTCTCTATGCTGAATATCATTCTTGCAGGTTTGTGGGGTTATCTTGTTGGCGCGATTCCGACAGGCGTCATTGTCGCGCGGGCGATGCGGGGCGTGGATGTGCGCACGACGGGCAGCGGTCATACCGGCGGATTGAATGTCACGCGCGTGGCAGGACTGGGGGGCGGGGTGCTGACGGCTTTGGGCGATATCTTGCTGGGCGCGCTGGCTGTTGCTGTCGCCAGAATGGTATGGTCTCACCCTTTGGCCGGAACGGTGGCTGGTGTAGCGGCGATTGTGGGACATGATTGGTCTGTGTATATTCGGTTTGCTGGCGGGATTGGTCTGGCGAAATTGACCGGTTGTCTGCTGGCGATATCCGCACCTGAGTGGTGGCTGATGGCTTTGGTCGCCGTCTTAATCGCGCTTGCCCTGTGGTTCGGGCTGATACGTTTCGTCCGGGTGCATCGCGCGCGCGCAACGATTCTGGTGATGGCACTGGCTGGCCCTTTGTTGTGGGTATTGGGGTTCCCCCTTCCTGTTATTCTTTTGGGAGTTTTTGGCGGGATCGTTGTCATCATTAAGACGGCTCCTGATTGGAATCGGGTGTACGCATAAGGTGAGATTGCCACGATATTTCATTGCATCTGGCGGTCGTTTGGGGTATACTATAAGCACGCACCTATATCGCTGGGAATTCGGGCCATAGATTCGATGATGCGAGGTGAAAGATGACGACGCAACACGTTCGGCAGCCGGCGCCTGTGGAATCGGCTTTATTGGATGTGGTTAAAACCCTACATCCACGCCGGGTGGCGCAGGTTTTGGACTTCGCGCGTTGGTTGAAAACGCAGCCTGCGCCAGACGATGAATTGAGCGATGACGCGACTGAAACCGAAATAGAGCTGGAGGAAAAAGCCTGGGAACAGGTTTATTTGGCGAATCGTGATACGTTTCGGTCTATGGCGCGCGATGCGCTGAATGACTTGGATGCGGGGGGCGCACTGAAGCTGGAGCAGGTTTATGATGACCACGCGCCTGTTATGATTACCCACCGCAATAAGCGTGCGATGGTGATGATGCCTCTGGAAGATTATCAGGCACTAGAAGAAACGGCCTATTTGTTGCGTAGCCCCAAGAATGCCATACGATTATTGGAATCTATCCTGGAACTGGAGAAAGGCGGCGGGACAGCGCGGGGGCTGATTGAATGAGGTTGGTTTTCTCCGAAAATGCCTGGGAGGATTACCTTTACTGGCAGAAAACGGACAAAAAGACGTTGGAGCGTATCAACGCGCTCATCAAGGAGATCCAACGTACACCTTTTACAGGCACAGGTAAGCCGGAACCGCTTAAATTTGGCCTTGCGGGTTATTGGTCACGGCGAATAGATAGAGAGCACCGGATTGTTTACAAAGTTGCGGATAATGATTTACTCATTGCTCAACTACGCCACCATTATTGATACCAGGTAGCAGAACCCACATCGCTTGCTGTTGCTCACAATCCACCGTGTATCACGATTTAGGAGAGAATACGAAAACCGCCGAGGCTGTGACTCCTCGGCGGTTGTATTTTGTGTAAACTCTACGCCAAACACTCCGCCATATCCGCCTCCACCGTCGTGATCGGCGCGATGGCAAAGTTCTCCACCAGCACCTTCAGCACGCCAGGCGAGACGAACGCGGGCAGCGTGGGGCCGAGTTTGATGTTCTTGATCCCCAGGGAAAGCAGCGTGAGCAGCACGACGACGGCCTTCTGCTCGTACCACGAGAGGATGAAGCTCAGCGGCAGGTCGTTGACGCCCACACCGAAGGCATTGGCGAGCGCCACGGCAATCTGGATGGCGGAGTAAGCGTCGTTGCACTGGCCCACATCGAGCAGACGCGGGATACCGCCGATGGTGCCGTAGTCGCGCTTGTTGAAGCGGTACTTGCCGCAGGCTAACGTCAGCATCACGGTGTCGGTGGGCGTCTGCTCGGCGAACTCGGTGTAGTAGTTGCGGCCCGGCTTGGCGCCGTCGCAACCGCCGATGAGGAAGAAGTGCTTGATCTGCCCGGCTTTCACCGCCTCGATGACCTTATCGGCCACCTCGAGCACGGCGTTGCGCCCAAACCCCACGGTGATGACAACGTCGTCTTTGTCCTCCGGGAAGCCGCCGAGTGCCAGCGCTCGCTCAATGACGGGGGTGAAATCCTTGTGCCCGTTGGCATCCGCCGGGATGTGTTGTACGCCAGGCCACGCGACCAGGCCGGTAGTGAAGATGTTCGCCATATAGCTGTCGCGCGGCTTCTGGATGCAGTTGGTCGTCATCAGGATCGCGCCGGGAAAGGCCGCAAACTCCTTCTGCTGGTTCTGCCACGCGCTGCCGTAATTGCCGTACAGGTGGGCGTACTTTTTGAGGCCGGGGTAGCCGTGCGCGGGCAGCATCTCGCCGTGGGTGTAGACCGTGATGCCTTTGCCCTCGGTTTGTTGCAGCAGCATCTCCAGGTCGGGCAGGTCGTGGCCGGAGACAAGGATCGCCGGGCCTTTGCGGACGCCCGTGGGGACGGCGGTGGGGACAGGATGCCCGAAGCGCTCAACGTGTCCGCTGTCGAGCAACTCCATGCAGCGCAGGTTCACCTCACCAGTCTTGAGCGTCAGGGCGATGAGATCGTCCGCGGTCAGCGTGTCGTCGCGGATGGCGCTCAACGCTTCGCTGAAGAAGGCGTTGACGGCGGGGTCTTCTTTGCCCATAATGCGAGCGTGATCCGCGTAGGCTGCCATCCCCTTCAGCCCAAAGAGGATAAGCGAGCGCAGGCTGGTGATGTCGTCGTTGCGTTGTTCGAGCCGGAGCACGAACTTCGCGGCCTGCTTCAGCATCCCCTCGACCGTGTCCGCCGGGACGAGCGCCGCGCCTGTGGACAGCGATGTTGCATCTGCGCCGGTCGCTGTGACATAAGCCGCGCGAACCTTCTCCTTCACAACCTGTGAATCCAGAATAATGTCGCGCATCCGCTCCGCGTCGAAATTGACATTGGTGACGGTGGTGAATAGCCCCTCGATAATCGCGGCATCAGCTTCAGGGGTTGCGACGCCCAAACCGTGTAGCCTGTGCGCGTAAAACGCGACGCCTGTGAGGTTTTCGATGAGCAGATCTTGCAATGCGGCGACCACCGGGTCTTTACCGCACACGCCGGCAACGGTGCAGGCTTCGCCTTTGACGGCTTGTTCACATTGGTAACAAAACATTGCATGCCTCCATAAGTGGTTTTCACCAAACCTGACAGGTTTTTGAAACCCGTCAGGTTTAATATGCTTATGATAGCACGCCAAAGCGTCGTTGACTACGACAAAAGTCTGATTGCTAGGGTGTATAAATTTCCCACGTGTTCAGCGGATTGAGCTGGTAAATCCGCCGGTTGATGTCCTTCACCCAGGTGGTGAGGTCACGCGTCCCTGCTCCCTGATAGCTTTGCCGCCAGGTATTGAAGCCGCTTTCGGGAGCTGTGGCCCAGCCCAGATTTTCGCGCACGTCGGGATAGGTGCGCCAGACAAGGCCAAAACCACGAATCGGCTGATGCAACCCTACCGGCGGTTCAAGACTTGGATCGAATTCAGGATCGCCTTCCTTGAAGTTATCGGGATACATCCGGTAGGTTTGCCCCCCGTAGTCGTTGAAGAAGACATAGATCGTCTGGCTCGGTTGCAACCACAACATAAAGCCGTGCTCAAAGGGCTGTTGGGCGGCCCAACCGGTTTCTGCCGGATTCGGGCATTTTCCCTGCATCGCGGAGGCCAGTTCGGGCACCCAGGGATTGAGGCACACGAAGGTGAGGGTCAACGTCATCTGGGTCGTACCGGCGCTGTTGCGCACGTAGAGGATCACCGGACCGCTATGGGGTGCGATGGCAACTGTCCCGCCGTCGGGGTTCAGGTTGCTGATCCCGTCCACCACCCCGTACTTGCCCATCCATGTAATGATCGCCTCGGTCCCGCCGGTGGCTTTCCATGTGACGTGGATGGTTTCACCCTCGACAATGCTGGTGTGATCCGCGGTAAATGACTCAATCACCGGCGCACCGGCGGGCGGTTGGGATGGCGGGGGGATCGGGGGTTTAGGGGGCGGGGGGGCTGTGGCGGTGGATTCCGGTATCGGCGTGGGGGTGGATGTCGGCTCAGGGGTGTTGGTGGGCGCGAAAGTTGGGGTGCCGGACTCAACCGTCGGGGTGACGCAGGTGGTGCCGCAGCCGCCCGGGCAGTCGCCCGGACAGTAATAAACCTCGTCTGCGCGACAAGCCGGAGGTGTGCACATCACGTAAGGGGTCGCTGTGGGTGTAGAAGGCGTGGAAATCCGACGTATGGCCCGCGGGAGGTTACATGCCAGCAGTGCAAGCAGGATCAGACCTGTGACAAACCATTTTAAGATACGCATTGGAACCTCCACCGTTAGAACGTTGGCAAGTTTGAACGTTGGAACGTTAGAACGTTGGCAGGTTGATAATCCGTTTCATCCGTTTAATCCGCTGACAAAGCTTAATCCGTTGACAAAGTGGTACGCAACAGGGCAAGGACATCGGCAAGTGTGCCCTGGTAGGCAGGCGGCGGATCAATTTCCTCCAGTTTCGTCGCGGCGCTGTGGACCAAGAACGTAGCGCAACCCAGGCGCGCAGCCACCATATCCATCGCCTCATCACCGACCATCAACGCCTCTTCGGGCGCGCAGCCGAGTTCGTCGAGGATCTCCTGGTAATACCCCAGGCTTGGTTTGGCAAAGTGGCTATTCTCGTAGGTTGTCACCTTGCGATACGAAAAACCATCCACTCCGGCCCAGGCCAGGCGGTGTTGTGTAGCAATGGCCGGGAAATGTGGATTGGTGGCGATGACCACGTCGTAGCCCTTGTCGAAGGCCGTCTGCACGACAAGGCGGGCATGTGGCTTGGACGCGGTGTACTGACGCAACGTTGGAAAGATGCGGGTGTAGAAATCCATAAAATGCGGCTCCAGTTCCTCGCGCGGATAACCCACCAGCGGATAAAAAACTTCGGCAAATGCCTCCTCGTTCGTGCGGCTACCGTCGTTATGCGTCACCGCATCGGCGCCGCGCATAATGCTGGCGACGAGCTTGTCCGGCGGGACCCAGGCTGCCAGGTGCTTTGTCAGCAGCGCGAAGTAGTGCGGGATGAACTCATTCCGCATGTCATGTTCCAGCAACGTACCGTCGAGGTCGAAAAGAATGGCTTTGAAAGTCATACTGTAAATCCTGTCCCAAGAAACGCACCGCGTAACGACTGAGAATTACCCTGTTTCCGTTTACGCCGAGTATAAAGACAAGGATAAAATATGCAAGTGACTTGAACCTGTTACGGATTCGGTGTATAACAGCTCTATCCATAATAAAATCAGGAGGCATTATGCGACTTGGAGCACCGGTTTTTGTAGATGTGATGACCCCCGATCATTGGATTGCCGCGTTGAAGCATGAGCGGTACGGCGCGGCGTATTGTCCACTATCGGCGGAAGCCGACGCAGCGACCATCCGCGCCTATGTCAAAGCGGCAGAAAAGGCCGACATTGTGATCGCCGAGGTCGGCGCATGGAGCAATCCGCTGAGCGCGGATGAAGCGACCCGCACGGCGGCGGTGGCGCACTGTCAGGCGCAATTGGCATTGGCCGACGCCATCGGCGCGCGTTGTTGCGTGAACATCGCCGGTTCAAGGGGCGAGCCGTGGGATGGACCGGACCCGGCCAACTTCACCGAAGAGACTTTTGACATGATCGTGGAAACGGTACGCACGATCATTGATGCCGTGCAGCCCCAACGCACCTATTACACGCTGGAACCGATGCCGTGGATGTACCCCGACAGTGCCGACAGCTACCTGCGGCTTATCGCAGCGATTGACCGTCCGCATTTCGCCGTCCATATAGACATGGTCAACGTCATTAACAGCCCACAACGCTATTTCGACAACGCCGCGCTTATCCGTGAATGGTTCACCAAACTCGGCCCGTACATCCGCAGTTGCCATGCGAAGGACACCCGCCTTGCGACAAAGCTCACCACCCACCTCGACGAAGTCCGTCCCGGTCTGGGTTACCTGGACTACCGCACCTTGTTGCGCGAACTGGACAAACTGGATCCCGATACGCCGTTGATGATCGAACACCTGCACGCCGAAGAAGATTATCGCCTGTCTGCCGGGTATATCCGTAGTGTGGCAGACGAAATCGGCTTGACGTTCCGATAAGCGTCTACGCACGCCGCCTAATTGGCAAACGGCGTATGGTATGAGTCTACTGAAAAAAACTAAAAATCTCACCGCAGAGTCGCGGAGGGCGCAAAGATTTTTATGTCGGATTCAATAAAATTAAGTCTTTCGCGTTTCATTACTAATTTTATTGATATAAACTTGAATTTTTCTCGGCGTTCTTTGCGTCTCTGCGGTGAATTAGACTTTTTTTCAGGAGAGTCATGGTATTGCTCAGCGTAACTCGTAATTCGTAACTCGTAATTCGTAATCAGGGAGGCTTGACCTATGAAACTCGGTGTTTGTGCAGACCCGGCGATGTCGCCCGTCCTGGCCGAGGCGGGCTTTGAATTTCTGGAGTTGCACGTCCAGAATCACTTGAAAACTACGGTGGAAGATGAGGCCGCTTTTACAGCGGAACTGGCGCGGATTCGAACCGCGGCGCTGCCCTGCGTGGCGGCGAATTCCTTCCTGCCCGCGAGCCTCAAAGTGACCGGCCCCGACATCAACCGCAACGCCCTGGCCGCCTATGTCGAAGTGGCGTTTGAGCGTGCGGCGCAGGTGGGCATAGAGACGATTGTCTTCGGCTCCGGTGCCGCGCGGCGCGTCCCCGACGATTTTGAACGCGAGATCGCCTGGCAGCAGCTCCTTGAGTTCGGCCAACTGCTCGGCGCGCTGGCGCAGCCATACAACCTGGTTGTGGTCGTGGAGCCGCTGAATCAGCGCGAGTGCAATATCTTGACCGGCGTGGCGGAATGTGGACGTTACGTGGAGGCTGTGGATCACCCCCACGTGCGTCTGTTGGTGGACGCCTATCACTGGCTTATAGATGACAACGACGCCGACGCGATTGTTGCCTGCGGGCCGCTGTTGCACCATGTCCACATCGCTACAGCGACCACGCGCCGTGCGCCTGGCATAGAAGATTGCGACTTCACAGCCTTTTTCCGCGCGCTCAAAGCAAGTGGTTATGACGGGCGCGTTTCCATCGAGGCAGGTTGGAAAGATATGGCAACCGAAGCGCCGGTAGCGTCGGCGACGCTCCGGCGGCTGTTAGATGAGGCGGGATGGTAGATGGACGACGCCATATTCGACTTGTGCGGCTTGTGGCGTTTTCAACCTGATCCGGCAGGCGAAGGCGAGGTGGCCGGTTATTTCCGCCCCGACTATGACGCGCGTTTCTGGCGCGAGGTGCGTTTGCCTGCCGACTTTGAAACCTGCCATCCGGCCCTGGACACCTACGAGGGCGCGGGGTGGTTCAGGCGTGTGGTCGTCGTCCCCCAAAGCTGGCGCGACAGACAGGTGATGCTGCACTTCGAGGGTGTCAACACGCACGCGAAAGTGTGGGTAAACGGCCAATGCATCGGCGAGCACGCCGATCCCTTTTTGCCGTTCGCGTTTGCGACCCAGGACGTGCTCAACTTTGACGCGGCCAATGTGATCACGGTGCGCGTGGATAATTTCCGCCGCCCCGGCGAAGTCCCCGGCATGCAGCGCGGCTGGCGCAACTTCGGCGGTATCCTCCGTGAAGTGTCGCTGGTTGCCGCCGACAAATGCCACATCGGTCACGTCACCGCCGTCGCCGAGCCGATGACGCAAGGCGGCATGCTAAGCCTGGAAGTCACGGTACAGAACGCGCGCCCGACCGCTGTGCTAGCCGGCTTGACCGCCGTGGTGATGGATGCACAGGGGCAACACCTGGCGCGGTTGCCGTCTGTACCGCAACCGATCCCGGCCGGCGGGGAGACACTCTTTGCGCTGGCAGGGAGCGTTTTCGCGGCGTTGCCCTGGTCGCCGGCCGCCCCGCACCTGTACACCGTGCAGGTGCAGCTTGAAGTGGCTGGCCGGCCGGTGGATGAACGCACCTTGCGGGTGGGATTCCGCAAAGTCGAAGCGCACGACGGACGCTTGTGGCTCAACAATACGCCGCTCTATCTCACCGGCTTCAATCGCCACGAGGATTCCCCGCACAGCAACATGGGTCCCGATCTTGAAACCACGCGCCGCGACCTCGAAGCCATGAAGGAGGCCGGAGCGAACTTTGTCCGCCTGTGCCACTATCCCCATCACCCGGCAGAACTGGACCTGTGCGACGAGTTGGGTTTGCTGGCGATGGCCGAAATCCCCCTGTACTGGTGGGATGGGCTGGCGGAAGGCAAAGCGGCCTGCGCCGCGAAACTTGAGGCCGCCAAACGGCAATTGACGGCGCTGATTCAGCGCGACATCAACCACCCCGCAGTGATCTTCTGGTCGGTGAGCAATGAGACGGAAGAACAACGCCCGGAAGTCGCGGCGAGCAACCGTGAACTGGTGCGCCTGGCGCAGGAGCTTGACCGCACCCGCCTGGCGATCCACGTGAGCTGTCGCTGGCAAGATGCGCCCAACTTCGATGCGGACGACGTGATTTGCGTCAACGCTTATCCCAGTTTCCAGGGACGCTATGAGCAGGCGAATCTTGCCTATAACTTCGCGCAGTCTACGGCGTTTTGGCGGGAGGGCTTGGCGAAACTGCACGCGCGTTATCCCGACAAGCCGATTCTGGTTACAGAGTTCGGCTATACATCGTTTTGGCAAGTGAAGGATAACGCCTTCGGCGAGGAAGCGCATGCGGCGGCCCTGACCGCCGAATTTGCCGGCATGGATGCCCCCTACGTGTGTGGGGCGACGGTGTGGTGCTGGGCCGATCATCCCTGGCCGCCGGCGACTTTTGCTTTTTGTCGTTATCTGAGCGTCAGCCCTTTCGGTGTCCTCACCCGCGACCGTCGCCGGCGCCAACCCTTTTGGACGATCCGCAAGCTCTTCCGCGCTAAACAGGGCCTCGCGGAACCGCCGGCGCCGGATATGCCTCATCTGGGCCCGGCGGGCTACGAAGTCTTCATGATCCGTCCGCACCTGCGCGACATCCCTCAAGTCCCATTCCCCAAAGGCTACGGCATCCGTCCCATGCGCCTGGACGAAGGCGCCCTGTGGACCGACATCGAACGCGATGCCGAAGCGTATTTCCCCATCGGCGATGACCTGTTTCACGATCAATTCGGCGACTATCTACAAAATACGCAGTGGCGCAGCTTCATCGTCACCAATCCCAAAGGGATCGGCGTGGGCGTCATCAGCGCCTGGTTTAGCCGCGAGTTTAAGGGCGATGACTATGGGATGATCCACTGGATCGCCATCCGCCCGGCTTATCAAGGTTTGGGGCTGGGGAAGGCGGCGCTTTCCTTTGCGCTCCATCAACTGGCGCAGTGGCACACGCGCGCTTTTCTAGGCACGCAGACCAAACGGCTCGGCGCGATCAAATTGTATCTGGATTTCGGCTTTGTCCCCGATCTCGATCCGCCGGGCGCGCGCGAAGCCTGGCGCGAAGTCGCGGCGCAGTTACAGCATCCGGCGTTGAGTCGCTTAAACGTTGGAACGTTCTAACCTTCCAACGGAAAGGAGAAAATGTGCAAAAGATAGGGGTTATAGGGTTATTGATTGTGTTGTTGGCGACAGGGTGCGCCAAGGCGACGCCGGAAGCAAAGAGTCTGGTGTTTATGGCGGGCTATCGGCCACAGGCAAACCTGCCGTTCGTGGGCGTGTATGTGGCGCAGGAAAAGGGCTTCTTTGCCGACGAGGCCCTGACGGTAGACATTCAGCACACCGCCGGCAAGGGTGAGCACCTGCAACTGCTCGTTGCCGGCACGGTGGACATCACCACACAGGATGCGGCCGTGCTGCTCAAACGCCGCGCCGACCCCGGCCTGCCGCTCGTCTCAATCGCGCTCATCGGGCAACGCGGACAGCAGGCATTCGTCGCCCTGAAGGAGAGTGGGCTGCAAACACCGCAGGACTGGGCCGGACACAAAATCGGCTTCAAGGGCACGCCGCCGCCTGACCTGCTGGCCCTGCTGGATGTGGCCGGACTGACCGAGAAGGATACCGAGTTGATCAACGTCGGCTTTGATCCGCGTGTGCTGGTTGAAGGATTGGTGGATGTATATCCGGTCTACAACTCCAACGAGCCGTATCTGCTGCAAAGCTGGGGTTACGAACTGGTACAATGGGAAGCTGCCGATTACGGCATCCCTACCCTGGGGCTAACCTACGTGACCACGCCGGACAAAATTGCGCAAGACCCGGAGCGCATCACACGCTTCTTGCGCGCTGCGCTGCGCGGCATCGCCTACGCCGAAAAGCACGTGGATGAAGCCGTGGACATCGTCCTCAAATACACCGGCCCGGAAACCGACCGCGCCCACATGCGCTTTATGCTGGAAACCGAGTTGGCCGACGCGCACAGCGCCCTCACCGACAAATACGGCATCGGCTGGCAAACTGAAGAACAATGGCAGGCGCTGGCGGACTCGCTACTCGAATACGGCGCACTCGCCGGACCGGTAAAAGCCAGTGAGGCGTTCACGAATCAGTTTCTGGAGGCGATTCAGAAGAAATAAGCTGCTCAAAAGCATTGGGCTGGACACGCTTGACAGTACAGGTACAATATGGAAAATCACGTGAACGACGAAGCCCCTCCCACCCTCCCGTCCCTTGTCCTGCACGGCACGTGGGACGGGCAGACGTTCTTCGTCTGGGGTGAGATGGCGTCCACGCCGGACACTGCCAGGCCACGTGGACGGCGCGCGGCGGTGCGCCCTCACCCGTGCGCCGCCGCGCCGGACGCGCTCCGCGCTGCGCTCGCCGCGTGGGTTCCCGATACGCCCGATACGACCCGCACGCTGTTGTTGCCCTCCAACGCCGACGTGCCCCTCCTCCCACCCTGGCTGCTCCCCGCCGATGAAGCCACAGATGAAAACGCGCCGCAACTGACCGCCTGGAAAGTCCCCGGCCTGGCGCTGGACATACTCAGCGCGCTCGATGTGCTGGTTGCGTTGCCCGCGCGCGACCGTGACCGCCGTTGGGGCAACGACCTGCGCTACTGGAGCCACGTTGCCAAGCTGGGCCTGGAAATGCTGGCCCGCCAGCGTTATCTGCCCGGCCTGGAAGAGAACGCGGGCCGCTACCGCGCCGTCTGGCTGACGATGCTCGACGATCCCAACGACCGCGCGCGGCTGAAGACGCTGGCCGAAGCCATGCCGCCCGTCTGCCGCGCCGTCTTCGATCCCACCACAACGCCCGACCCGGCGCAAGCGCGCGCACCGCATGTGTTGCTGGATAACTTCATCAGGACGCTGATTGACCGGGCGGTGCGCGAATGGGGCGCAGCGCATCTTGACAGGCGTCGCAAACCGCCGGAAGGCGTCGCCGGGCTGTGGTGGGACGCGCTGTGGAGCACCGACGGCTACATCCTCGCGCCGGTCAAACAACGCCGCGAGTTAGCGGACCTTTTTGAGGCGTGGCGTGGCTGGCTCGCCCAATTGCAGGCCGCCGGTGAGGCTGCGTTCCGGCTGTGCTTCCGTCTGGAGCCGCCGGAGGTAGACGCCGAAACGGGCCGGGTCGCGCGCGCCGATTGGACGCTGCGTTATCTGCTTCAGGCCAACGATGACCCCAGCCTGCTCGTCGCCGTAGAAAAGGTTTGGGAAGCGCGCGGCGGCGTGTTGGAATACCTGAGCTACCGCTTCGAGAACGCCCAAGAGCGCGTGCTCGCCGGCCTGGGATTGGCGGCGCGATTGTTCCCGCCTATCCTCAAAAGCCTGCGCGCCGCCCGTCCGGTCGCCTGCACGCTCAGCAACGACGACGCCTACAACTTTCTGCGCGAAGTCGGCCCGCTGCTCGAGGGCAGTGGCCTCGGCGTCCTCGTGCCGCCCTGGTGGACCAAGCCCGGCGCGCGGTTGGGGGTGCGCGCGAAGGCGCGGCTCAAGGCAGATGCCACCATCATCGGGCGGGGCATATTGAGCCTGGAATCGCTGGTGGAGTTCAATTGGGAGCTGGCCCTGGGCGACGAGGCCCTCACCCGCGAGGAATTTGAGCGGCTCGTCGCACTCAAGCAACCGTTGGTGCAGGTGCGCGGACAGTGGGTGCTGCTCCAACCGGAGGAAATCGAAGCCGCCATCGCCTTCTGGGAAAAACAACGTCAACGCCGCGAATTGCAGTTGCGCGACGCGCTCAATCTGGCGCTCGGCGGGACAGAAGAAGTCGCCGGGCTGCCGCTGTTGCGCGTGGAGACCACAGGCGTGCTACGCGACTTGATCGGGCAGTTGCAGGCCGAAGAAGAACTGGCGACGCTCGAACCTCCGGCGGGCTTCGTGGGCCGGTTGCGCCCCTATCAGGTGCGCGGCTTCTCGTGGTTGGCGTTTATGCGGCGCTGGGGCCTGGGCGCATGCCTGGCCGATGATATGGGCCTGGGCAAGACCATCCAGGCCATCGCGCTGCTGCTGCACGAGCGGGAGCAGAGCGGCAACGGCCTGCCGCCCGCGCTGCTGATCTGCCCGACCTCGGTGGTGGGGAACTGGAAGCGCGAGGTGCAACGTTTTGCGCCGTCGCTGCGGGTGATGATCCACCATGGGGCCGAGCGTACCAGAGGTGAAGAGTTCATCGCACAGGCCCGGCAACACGACCTGGTCATCAGCACTTACGGCCTGGTACGCCGCGATATAGACACGCTGCGCGAAATCCCGTGGAGCGACGTGATTCTTGACGAGGCGCAGAACATCAAGAATCCGAGCGCCAAACAAACGCAGGCCGTCCGCCAATTGCCCGCCGGCAATCGCCTGACACTCACCGGTACGCCGGTCGAAAACCGCCTCTCTGAGTTGTGGTCTATGATGCAGTTCCTCAACCCCGGCCTGCTCGGTTCGCAGCGCAGCTTCCGCGACGAATTCGCCCTGCCCATCGAACGTTACCAGGACGCCGGGGCCACCGCGCGGTTGCGCGGGTTGGTCGGCCCGTTCATCTTGCGGCGGCTCAAAACCGATCCTGCCATCATCCAGGATTTGCCCGACAAGCTGGAGATGAAGGTCTACTGCTCCCTCACGCCGGAACAGGCGACGCTCTACGAAGCTGTAGTGGAAGAATCGTTGCGCAAAATCGAAGAGGCCGAGGCCGACGAAAAACGTTCCGACTTTTCGCGGCGCGGCGCGGTGCTCGGCGCGCTGCTGCGGCTGAAGCAAATCTGCAACCATCCGGCGCAGTTCCTCGGCGACGGCTCGGCGCTGCCGGGGCGCTCCGGCAAGCTGGAACGGCTGACCGAAATGCTCGAAGAGGCGCTGGATGTGGGCGACCGCGCGCTCATCTTCACGCAGTTCGCGGAGATGGGGACGCTGCTCCAGGGCTACCTGCAAACGCTGTTTGGGATGGAGGTGCTCTATTTGCACGGCGCAACGCCGGCCAGGCAGCGCGACCGGATGGTGGCGCGTTTTCAGGACAAGAGCGGGCCGCCGCTGTTCATCCTGTCACTCAAGGCCGGCGGGACGGGACTCAACCTCACCGCCGCCAACCACGTTTTCCACTTCGACCGCTGGTGGAATCCGGCAGTGGAGGATCAGGCCACCGACCGCGCCTTTCGCATCGGGCAGACGCGCGACGTGCAGGTGCATAAATTCATCTGCGGCGGTACGCTGGAAGAGCGCATTGACGAGCTGATCGAATCCAAGAAGGCACTGGCACAGAGCGTCATCGGCGCGGGCGAAGACTGGCTGACCGAGCTAAGCACCGATGAGCTGCGCGACGTGCTGATGCTCCGAAAGGAGTGAGGTCCGGCATTGAGATAAAAAATTGTCAGCAGATTGAGAAGATTAAGCAGATTTTTATTAGCCATCTGCTAAATCTGCTTAATCTGCTGCTTATAAAACATTGAGGGCTTGAAATGGCGAAGCGACATTCACGGAGTTATTACGACAGTTACTGGCCGCGTTATGAACCATCGCGCCCGATAGCAGTAGACGGGATCAAGGCGAAAAGCCAGGCCGGCAAATTCGTCGAGTCCTGGTGGGCCGATAAGTGGATCAACGCCCTGACGCGGCTGATGGATGCTGCCCGATTGAGTCGCGGGCGAAGTTACGCGCGGCGCGGTCAGGTCTTGCAGATTGACATCCAGGCCGGCAGAGTTGCCGCGCGGGTGCAGGGGTCGCGGCCCACGCCGTACAAGGTCAGCATCGAACTCAAACCGTTGAGCAATGAGCAATGGGATAAAATTCTGGATACGCTGGCCGAACAGGCCATTTTCGCCGCGCAATTGCTCAACGAGGAGATGCCCAACGACATCGAGCAAGTCTTTGACCAGGCCAAAGTGCCGCTGTTTCCACAGAATAGCCGCGATTTGGTCACCAACTGTTCGTGTCCCGACTGGGCCAACCCGTGCAAACACATCGCGGCCGTATACTACCTGTTGGGTGAACGCTTCGACGAGGACCCCTTCCTGCTCTTCGAGCTGCGTGGACGGAGCAAGGCCGAAATTATCGCCGCGCTGCGCGAGCGCCGCGCCGTCGGCGGAGCGGCGCAAGAGGGGACATCCTATGTTCCCGACGCCATTGCGGCCGTGGAAACGCCGCCGCTGGCCGATTGCCTGGATGCCTATTGGGGCGCGCCGGCCGCCTGGGAAGATGTACCCCTGCGCATCGCTGCGCCGTCCGTTGATCTGGCGCTGCTCAAGCGACTGGGTTTGCCGAATTTTGTGGACGCCACAGTGTTCCGCGCGCAAATGGAGCGGGTCTACGACGGCGTCACCGACCGCGCTCTGGAAATTGCTTTTGGCGATACAGAGCGAACGTCAGCGAATTGAGAGTCAACGGATTGAACGGATGAAACGGATTTGCACTCTCATTATTGGGGGACTTTTCTTGTTGCAAATTGCGTGCCAGACGCTCACCGCGCCGCAGCGCACGCCAACGCCTGCCACCTCCGAGCCTGTAACACCTACCACACCCGATTTTATGGTATCCCCTACATCCGTCGTGGTGACGCCGTCCACAACAGTCGCCGCAACTTCCCCCACCCCAACGCCTGTGCCTACACCCACGCCGCCCCCAATCGCCGGGCCGGCATGTTTCGGCTCATTCGGCTACGGCGTGACGTGTCTCCACAACAACGAATGGATCACTTACAACCGGGGAAACGATACCTTGACCGGCGATCAGATTATTGATATTGCCGTTTGTCCAGGCGGTGAGATTCTCGTTCTGCATGTGCAGGGTCTCAATCTCTTCGATGGGAAGCTGTGGCGCAACTACGGGCAGGGTTGGGGATACGGCAGTCCGGCAGCCGTGGCGTGCGCCGGAGCCAACGACTTCTGGGTGGCACATTACCGGGGCGTCACCCACTTTGACGGACAAAACTGGCGCACTTATCCGGTTAAAGAAACCCTGACCCATGATCCCGAAACTTATGAGCTGCTCAAAGACATTGCTGTCGCTCCGGACGGCGCGATCTGGGCCGTGACCGCCAACAGTATCGCCGCATTTACCAATGGGGAATGGGTCGTGTATGAAGAAGGCGCCGGTTTCGATAAACGTTATCTCTTCGAGAACATCGCCTTTGACAGCCACGGGCGTCCCTGGGTCACGACAAGCCTCGGCCTGTTCAACTACGATGCGCCGTTCTGGAATTTTTACGCCAATCAGGAGCTGACCTCCCCGCAAGGGCTTACCATAGACCCACAAGATCGCGTGTGGGTGGGCACGTTCAGCAGCGGAGTGCTGGTCTTCGAGCGCGGCGGCTGGATCAAATACACAGCCCAAAACAGCGCCCTTGCCAGTGAAAACGTGCGCGTGTTGACCACAGACGCGCAGGGGCGCGTGTGGGTGGGGACGACCTGGGGACTCTATGTGATTGAGGGCGAAAAGTGGACAGGCTATTTCCTGAGCAACAGCGACCTGGCCGACGACGCCATCACTGCCATTGCCGTCGTGGGACAGGGGCCTGCTCTGCCGGCGGCGCAGCACAAAGCGCCGGGCGCGCTCACCGGGAAACTCGTCACTGCGGACGGCGTCCCGCTGGCAAACGTCGCTGTGGAAGTATGCGTCGAGACCATCTACAGCAGTTATCGGGGGACGACGCCTTGTGAGGGACACCCTTACGTGCGCACTGCCGTCAGCGACGCCGATGGCGTGTTTACGATAGAGAATTTGCCCGCCGGGTTCTACAATCTGGCCACCCAGAACGGCGAAAGCTGGATGCTTTACTCCACTCGCGTCCGCGGCGTCTCCGAGCGGTTCCGAGTCTCGGCGGGAGAAATAACTTATTTGAAGGAGATTATGGTTAGCCCATTAGACACAAATTAAGCTTTTGCCAAAATGTCAAATTGAATATCGCAGCAGCACAGATATTCCCCCTATCCTTTAGCTACGGTAAAGATGTTGCGAAATTCATAACGGCAATAACCGACCGGTCCACTTCTGTTTGTTCAATATCATCATGACCTGCAAACAGCCGTTTCGTAAACTTTCGTTGTAGTTCAAGGTAATAATTGATGAGCCGCTGGGGATCATGACCATGTTGCTCAGAAATCCGGTGCCGCACGGCACGAATTCATTCAATACCTGCATCCTGGACTTCAATCATCAGAACCTCCTAATAGCTCCAAAGGTGTAACCAAAGCTGGAACATATAAGCCTAACAATGCGTTAACCCGGCGAATATGCCCAAACTTATTCGCATTAGCCAAATGCTGGCAATTCCAGGTCAGCAGAAAGTCACATTTATGATAAGAAGCCAAAGCTAAATGGAGAGCATCCCCTACCGGATCACGCGGCTTGAATATAGGGCTGTACAATCTCCACAATTTCTTGAGTGACTGGAATCAGAAGTACCCCCTTCACCTTGCCCCATTGATTCCCTCGAGCACCCGCGCCTGAAAGTTCGCCGCCGACGCATCCAGCAGCGCCTTGATGTCGGGGTTGGGCGCGGCGAGAACTTGGCGCAGGACGCGGCCCAGCTCATCGTAAAGCTCCGCCACAGCCACCGGCGGTTCGCCGCGCACGGCAACGCCGGAATTGATGAAGTTGGCGTAGTTCGCTACCGGCACCTGCGCGTATTTCTCAATGATGGCCGCGCGCTGTTGGCCGTATTCACCGGTGAAGACGTTGAGATACGGCAAACCCACCAGCGCGCCGCTTTCCGCCTGGAGTTTGACGCTATGCTCGAAAGCTGCCAGGTCGAATTCGCGCCAGGTGTTGAAGGCCAGCGCCGCTTCCAGCGTCTCCGGTGCGGACGCGGGGTTGTAAAGCCACACGCTCCCCGTGCCCAATGTGGCATTGGCGCCGCCATCGGGCATCCGACCAAAACCGACATCCTCAATGTTCAAGTCCTTCAGGTTGCGGATCATCCAGCCAAGCGTATCGGCGCTGGCGATGGTCATGGCGGTTTTCCCACCGACGAAATCGAGTATCAGGGCGTAATTGCCCCAACTCGTGATGTCGGCTGTGGTCGCGCCATCTTGCCAGCGCAGGTCATGCAAGAATTGCAGCGCGTGCACCATCGCCTCATTGTTGTAGACGGCCACCCACCGCCCATCCACCTGCTGCACCGTATCGCCGCCGAAGGTTACCATCAGCGCCACGCTCATCCATCCGCCCAGCGCCCCCTCGTTGCGGATGTTGAAGCCATCCACACCTTGAAGACTGGTGTGAATATGCCGGGCATACGCGCGCACTTCGTCCCAGGTTTGTGGCGGTTTATCGGGATCGAGGCCGGCTTGCTCGAACAGTCGCCGGTTGTACATCAGCCCCAGACCGTTGGCCGTATGCGGCAGACCGTAAATGTTGCCATAAGCATCTTGCGCCAATGCCAGGAGCGCCGGATGATAAGCTAAGGGATAAGGTGAATTTTTGACGTAATCCGTGATGTCCGCCGCGTAGCCGGCCTCGATAAGCGCGCGGGCGTCGGTCAACGGTACAGCGTAGGTATCTTCCAGCGGGCTGTGGGTGTGCGTGATGAACGTTTGCGGATCATAGCGATAAGGGCTGAAATTGATCACCACATCGGGCCGCAGGATGCGAAATTGCTCCAACACCCAGCCCTGACGCTGCATCGCCGGCATATCGTCCGGCGATGCAGCATCGCTCACACTGATGAGCACCGGTCGCAACGGCGTCGGCGTCACCTCGACGATTTTTTCGACCGGCACCTCGACGGTGATCTTCTGGGTAACGACAACTTCCTTTGTGACCTCAACCGGGACCTCGCGCGTTATCACCACCGTCACAGTTTCGATTACTTTTTCGGGCGGCGAGGTGGCACACGCGGCAAGCACCACCAGCGCCAGGCTCAGCAAGGCAACGATGCTAGTGCGGAGAAAATGCCTCATCTGTCCTCCGGGGAGAGTAGGGGGTAAGGAACACAGCCCTCAACCCACAACCGTAAAAGTCCCCATCACGACCGGTGCGGAGGTGCCGGGTTGCCCGCCGCCGACCGCAATCTCGAAGACGCCGGGTTCGATCACCCGCTGCCCCTCATCGGTGACGAGCGTCATCTGCTGCGGGGCAAGGGTGAAGGTGACAGTTTGCCGGGCGCCGGGTTCGAGATGGATGCGCGTGAAACCCTGAAGTTGGCGCAGCGGGACCGGCACGGAGGCTTCCACGTCACGCAGATAAAGCTGCACAACTTCGTCGCCGGCGCGTTCGCCCGTATTCGTGACAGTTACACTGACGGTGAGGCTCTCGCCGGACTTGATCTTGTCTGCGCTGAGAGTCAGGTCGCTGTACGCGAAGGTAGTATAGCTCAGGCCATAGCCGAAGGGATAGAGCACTTCACCGGCAAAATAGCGGTAGGTACGGCCTTGCATGGCATAGTCGCGGAAAGGCGGCAGGTCGTCCACCGATTTGTAGAACGTCACCGGCAGGCGTCCGGCAGGGTTGTAATCGCCGAAGAGCACATCCGCAATGGCCGTGCCGCCTTCCTCGCCGGGGTACCAGGCTTCGACAATGGCCGCCGCATGTTCCTCGGCCCAGTTGACCGCCACGGCACTCCCGTTCAGCAAGACGAGTACCAACGGCTTGCCGGTCGCTGCGACCATCCGCAACAACGCTTCCTGCACTTCCGGCAGAGCAATGTCGTCGCGGTCGCCGGTGCTGCGGCGTCCGTCCTTGACGCCTTCCTGCTGACCTTCCTCACCTTCGACAAGCTGTGACAGCCCCATCACCGCGATGACCACATCGGCCTGCTGCGCAATCGCGACAGCTTCGGCGAAACCGGTCGTCTCGTGGTCGCGGATGTCGCAGCCGGGCGCGTAGAGCACTTCCACATCCGCGCCGACCTTGTTGCGGATGCCTTGCAGCGGCGTGACCGAGCGCGACGGCCAACCGAAGTAGTTCCCCAACAACACCAGCGCGTCGTCGGCGTTGGGGCCGATGACGGCGATTTTCTTGATGGCGGCCTTGTCCAACGGCAGAAAACCGTCGGCGTTTTTAAGCAGCACGATAGATTCGCGCGCGGTTTGCAGCGCCAACGCGCGATGCGCCTCACAGTCGTTCACCTCAAAGGGAATCTGCGCATACGGCACCATTTCCGGCGGATCGAACATCCCCAGTTTGAAGCGCAGCGTGAACAAGCGGGTCAACGCCCTGTCAATGGTCGCTTCGTCAATCAGCCCCTGTTCCAATGCTATGAGCAGTTTGGCATACGTCTCACCGCAGTTCAAATCGCAACCGTTCTTCACGGCCAGCGCCGCCGCTTCGGCAGGCGTCTGCACCACTCGATGGTATGCCCAAATATCCCGGATCGCCCAACAGTCGGAAACGACGTGTCCATCCACGCCGTCGGAGCCGCCGAATTCCCACTGCTCACGGAGGATTTTCTGCAACAGCGTGGGACTGGCACAACACGGCTCGCCGTTAGTGCGGTTGTACGCGCCCATCACCGCCGCGACTTTAGCTTCACGCACGCACGCCTCGAAGGCCGGCAAATAGGTCCCCCACAGATCACGCTTGTTCACCCGCGCGTCGAAATGATGGCGCTCGTTCTCCGGGCCGCTGTGGACGGCGAAATGCTTGGCCGTCGCCGCGACTTTGAGATACTTCGGATCGTCGCCCTGTAACCCTTTGATGAAGGTCACGCCCATCCGCGCCGTCAGGTAGGGGTCCTCGCCGTAGGTTTCCTGTCCCCGCCCCCAGCGCGGATCACGGAAAATGTTGATGTTCGGGGTCCAAAAAGTGAGGCCGTAATATTGCTCCGAACTGCCATCTTCCCCCAATGCCGCATGGTGTTTGGCGCGCGCTTCGTCAGAGATGGCGACGGCCACCCGATGAAGCAGATCGGTGTCCCACGTTGCGGCCATACCGATGGCCTGCGGGAAGACCGTCGCAATACCGGCCCGCCCGACGCCGTGCAGGCATTCGTTCCACCAGTTATACGCAGGCACACCCAGACGTTCAATCGCCGGCGCGCCGTGCAACATCTGAGAGACCTTTTCCGGCAAGGTCATCCGCGAAATCAAGTCAGCGACCCGCGCGGCAATCGGTTGTGTGGGATCAGGATAAATGGCTCCTTCAGGTGCGTTGATCGGTTTCATGGTTACTCCTGTGCGTTCAGAAATTGGTAATCGGTAATCGGTGATTGGTAACTGGTAATTGGTAATTGGTTAGCCACTCTGGCACCTTGCCCGACTTTGCTTTCATTATTCTACATCAAAAAGGGCGGCTTGCAACAGATTGCTGACAGTGGTACAATTTTTCTATCTGCATCGGCTATGGAGAGGCAGCATGATTCACACTGAGAATCTGACCAAGAAATTCGGCAACCGCACAGCGGTTGAGGCATTGACATTGGATGTGCATGAAGGTGAGGTCTTCGGCTTCCTCGGCCCCAACGGCGCCGGCAAAACGACGACGGTGCGCATGCTCACCACGCTTATCGGTCCCACATCAGGCACAGCGACGATCAACAACTATCGTGTGGGGCGAGACGATATTGCCATCCGCCGTTGTGTCGGGATTCTCACCGAAACGCCCGGCATGTATGACCGCCTGAGCGCCGAGAAGAATCTGACCATTTTTGCCCGTCTCTACGAAGTGGCGGACGTGAAGGGACAGGTGGAAAAATACCTGCGTCTGCTGGGATTATGGGAGCGGCGCACCGACCTGGTCGGCAATTTTTCAAAGGGCATGAAACAGAAGCTCGCCATCTGTCGTGCGTTGCTCCATGAACCGGCGGTGGTCTTCCTCGATGAGCCAACGTCTGGATTGGACCCTGAAGCCGCACGGTTGGTGCGTGATTTCATCGAGGAGATCAAAAAGCAGGGACGCACGATTTTTCTCTGTACCCACAACCTCGACGAGGCCGACCGGCTCTGTGATCGTATCGGTGTGATGAAGCAGCGTTTGATCACCGTGGACACGCCTACCCATCTGCGGCAGAAGCTGTATGGACGTAAGGTGGTCTTCCATCTGCGTCTGGCCGATGATGCGCTGCTGACCCACGTGCGCGCGTTGCCGTTTATCAAAGAAGCGCAGCGGCTGGATAACAAGCTCATCGTCGGGCTAGACGATCCCGAAACGCACAATCCCGTCCTGGTGCGCACACTGGTTGAGGCCGGGGCGGATATCCAGTTTGTAGGGGAATTGCGTCACTCGCTGGAAGACGTGTATCTGTCGCTTGTGGGGACGTCAGCGGATTAAACGGATTTGAACGGCTTTTTCTTCAATTCAATCCGTTTCATCCGTTAAATCCGTTGACTTTGATTTTGGAGGATGATCATGCCCAAAATATGGACAATTGTGGATAAAGAATGGGCCGAGGTCTTCAAGAACCGGCTAGTGCTGTTCACGATAACTTTGATGCCGATCTTATTTACCGCCTTGCCCTTAATCATGATCGCCATCGGTGGCGCACAGACCGACCTGGGCGGGGACGCGACCGACATCCCCCCACAGTTCCTGGAGATGTGCGGCGATTTAACCGGCACGGCCTGCTTTACGCTGATGATGGTCAATCAGTTCCTGTTGCTCTTCATGATGCTCCCGCTCATGATCCCCATTACGATTGCGGCGTACAGCATCGTGGGTGAGAAGACCACCCGCTGTCTGGAACCCTTGCTCGCCACGCCAATCACCACGGCGGAATTGCTCATCGGCAAGAGCCTGGCAGCGCTCATCCCCGGTGTGCTGGCGACATGGTTAAGCTTTGGAATTTTCGCCGTCATCGCCTATATGCTGGTGCAATCCCCGGAGTTGTTGCGGCGTATCCTGGATCCAATGTGGATCACGGCTGTCGTGTTTGTGGGACCGCTGCTGGGGTTGGCGGGGATCAACGTGACACTGATGGTCTCCTCACGCGTCAGCGATCCGCGCGTCGCCGAGCAGGTCTCCATGATGCTGATTTTACCGTTGCTGGCGATCTTCTTTGCGCAGATTGCCGGTGTGCTGCTGGTCAACGCACAGGTGATGCAATTGGCAGCCGTGATTTTATTAGCCATTGATGCCGGGCTAGTTTCCCTGGGCGTGCGGGTCTTTCAACGCGAGACGATTTTGACGAAGTGGAAGTGAGCGAATGAGAGAATCAGCGAATGGAAGAATCGGCGAATGAGAGAATCAGCGAATGGAAGAATCGGCGAATGAGAGAATCAGCGAATGGAAGAATCGGCGAATGAGAGAATCAGCGAATGGAAGAATCGGCGAATGAGAGAATGAAAGAATCGGTGAATGAGAGAATGAGCGAATTGGCGAATTGGAGAAGTGGGGCATGGGGACGCTGGTTTATCGCTGCGGTGCTGGCTGTGGGATTGTTGACGGCATTGCCGGTGAGGGCGCAGGATGGGGAGCTGACCATTTCGGTCAGCAAACAGATCGGCTACAACATGGGCAGTCAGATTCAGGGAACGTTCAAGATCAAGGTGCGCGGGCCGGCGGATCTGGCCTCCGTCACTTTTTTGCTTGACGGAGAGCCGCTGGGTGAAGCAACGGCTGCGCCGTTTGAGCTTTCATTCAAAACCGATAAATACGCGCCCGGTTGGCACGAGATTACGGCTATCGGAACTACCACCGGCGGTCAAACGTTGACGGCGCGCACGCTGCGCTTCCAATTCGTCACCGCCGAGGAAGCCGGGGAGGGTGTGGTGAAACTTGTCGCGCCGATTCTGGTGCTGGTGCTGGCTGCCGCGGTAGTCACAGGCGTCTTTGCCCTGCTGGCCGGCCGTAAGCCGGCGCCTGTGTATGACCCATCAACTTACACACCGGGCGAGCCGCGCGACTATGGACTGCTTGGCGGCACAGTATGCCCCAAGTGCGGACGGCCTTTTGGAATACACTGGTGGGGGCTGAACATCAGTCTGGTGGGCAAATATGATCGCTGTCCCCACTGCGGAAAATGGAGTCTGGTGCGCCGCGCCGGCCGCGAAGCCCTATTGGAAGCCGAAGCCGCCGAGTATGCCGCGCATGTTGCGGCTTCCCCGCGCCCGGCGTCCGACGCCGAGACCCAACTGCGCGAACAACTCGACAATTCACGCTTCACCGACCACATCTGAATCAACGTTGGAACGTTTGAATGTTCAAACGTTCCAACGATCCATTTTCAAGGAGCCACGGATGAAAGCTACGCTTGACCGCAAACGCATCCTCATCTTCCTCGCGCTGGCCTTTGGCATTGCCTGGGTTGGAGCGCTGGTGATTTACCTCACCGGCGGACTGGCCGAAAGCCCGTTCGCCTATTTGATCCTCACCGTTTTCTACATGGGCGCGCCGACCATGGCCCACATCCTCACCCGCATCCTCACCCATGAGGGCTGGGGCAATCTCTATCTCCGCTCTCATCCGCGCCGTGAATGGCCCTATTGGGTGGCGGCGTGGTTTGCGCCCGGTGTATTGACGATCATCGGCATCCTGGCCTTCTTCGTGATTTTTCCGCAGTATTACGATGCTGACTTGAACACCATGAAGCAGGCGCTGAAAGCGCAGGCCGAAATGACCGGGCAGCCTGTTCCAGAAACCGATCCCTGGTTGATCGCCATCAGTCAAACGGCCATGGCGTTGATTTTGGCGCCACTGCTCAACGCCTTTGTGACGTTCGGCGAGGAATTCGGCTGGCGCGCCTATTTGCAACCCAAGCTCTTGCCGCTTGGCGGACGCACGACTATGCTGCTGATGGGGATAATCTGGGGGGTATGGCACTGGCCCGTCATCGCAATGGGGCACAACTACGGCCTGGACTATCCGGGCGCGCCCTGGGGCGGTATGGCAATGATGGTCTGGTTTACCCTGGTGATCGGGACCTTGTTCGGCTGGCTGACGTTGCGCGCCGGAAGCGTATGGCCGGCGGTCATCGGGCATGGGGCGATCAACGGCATTGCCGCTTTGGGCGCGTTGTTTGTCAAAGGGACGCCCAATCCCCTGTTGGGGCCGCTGCCGGTGGGCCTGATCGGTTCGGTCGGCTTTGCCGTGGTGACGCTGGCGCTGTTCGTGTGGCGCGGCGCCTTTCCGACGCCGTCCGCGGCCTCGGAAACCAACGTCTGAAAGCTCAAAACGGCCGCTTATCCACCGCCGACCGGTGGGAAGATGCCCACCTCATCGCCGTCTTTCAGACGGTACATCTCCGCACGCGCGCGCCCGTTGACGTACATTACCTTCACTTCATTGGCGCGGATTTGCAAGCGTTCCACAAGATCGGCGAGCGTGCTACCTTCGGGCAGTTCCACCGCGAAGGCTTCGCCGGCAAACACCCCCGGTTTGTAACGCTGTAAGGATGCAAATAGCTTGACGTGGACTTGCATATTTTTTACTCCTCAATCCCTGATAAGTGCATTTCAGAACGGGAGCAGGTTTTTTCGAGTTTTCACCTCTCACCCCCTGCCCGCGCTCTCCCCGTGTGCGGGGAGAGCGCGAGGATTTCTCAAAGGGGACTTTGGGCGGCTTCGCCGCCCAAAGTCCCCCTCTATTTGCCTCCCCGCCCCAAAGGGGGTGGGGCCGAGGGTAGGAGTGCAAAGGTTGAAATGCGCCCTTCCTGATTCGGTACTGTCATCATAGCATAGCATGGAAGAAATGCGAAACGGATAACGGGAGTGATAATGAAGGCTCACAAAGCCGGCATAGGCATATACTAATGATGCGTGATCGCCACCGTGATTTCGCTGCGGTTGTGGAACAACTGCCGTGCGCCGAGCACCCGGCAGTCTGCGCGTAACATTGCCAGCACCGAGGCCGCAACGTCCCCGGCTTTGCGCTCCGGCAGTTTGAGGGTGAGCAGCGCCCATCCATCGTCGCGCAGGTGTTTCAACGCCGCCAGCATCACCCGCGCCGAAGCGTGAGCATCCATGCGCATGTCATTGAGGATGACATCAAACGTCTCTTTCAGCTTGGGCAGATACTGCTGTGCGGTCTGGCGGATGTGGTGGACCAGCGGATCGGCGGCAAGGCGTGGGTCTAGCTCGGCGGGGTCTACCGCCGTGACCCGCAGCCCATGGCGCCGCATGATGCGCGTCCAACCGCCGGGGGCGGCCCCTAAATCCAGCGCCAGGCCGCCGGCCGGCATGGGGAGTTTGAACACTTCCAATGCTTCCAGCAGCTTGAATTCGGCCCGGCTGATCTGGTCTGCTTCCCACTTAAAACGGCGCACGCCGCCGGCCCAGTCGCTCAGATTGTCCGCCGCGCGCGACCATCCCAGGTAGCCTTCTGTGGGCGTGAGCACAACGGAGAGCACGGCTTCGGGATGCCGGACATCCAACGTTCCCCCGTGTTCCAGCCACACGTGGGCCAGCCGGGTATTGACATCGAAGCGCGTGTAGGACCATCCCCCACCAATGAGCCGTGTTTGCACCGAGAAGGGATAGGAGGCGTCCGGGCCAGGGGAGAATTGCCAGCAGAGTTCTACCAGCTTATCCAGGTCGTCTGGCGTTTGTTGCAGGGGTAGGCGCACGTGGACGGGACAGATGTGCCGACAGAACACCGGCGGCTGTGCGCGCCAACGCGCCGCCAGCGTCTCCCAGGGTATCCCCAGCTCCGCCCATCCGATGCCGGGTTCAAGCCAGCGGCGCAAGCGGGCCGCTTTGTCCACAGCGCGGATTTCATCCAGGGCGATCGGACCCGCATCGGGACTGGAGGTTAGAATCACTTCGTCAGGCATCATCTCCGCATCCCAAAACAAAACGGGATCGCCGCCTGCGATCCCGCTTCCTGGTGCCGAGACTCGGAATTGAACCGAGGACACAGGGATTTTCAGTCCCCTGCTCTACCGTGCTGAGCTATCTCGGCATCACGTCATATTCTAACGTAAGCGCCCGATTTGTCAAGTTCACATTGTCCAGCGCCGCGGGCCGATTTCACCGGGGCCTTCGGCCTGCGGGGAACGCCGCTGAAAGGGTTCGGTCAACTCTTCCTCATCGGGACCGAGCAGCAGCCGCAGTTGCGCCAGCGCTGCGCCATCGTAGCGTGTAAAACTGCAAGAATCGCAACGCCACGCGGCAAAGTTCGGGATCACAATAAACCGTATCCCCCACCGGCGGGCGTAGGTGACTTTGACCGGCTTCAGATTGCCAACATTGCACACAGGACAGGTGTAATTCATACGCCGATTTCCATTGTCTGGCTCAAGGCACACTGTTTCAGGGATGGCCTTCCAACTCCGGGAAGGTATAATGGGGGATTATCCCCAACTTTTCCGGCGGCCAGTAACGAAAGACTGATTTGCCGATGATGTTCTCGCGTGGCAGGATGCCCCAGATGTGCGAATCGCTGGAATTATTGCGATTGTCGCCCAGGACCAGATATTCATCTTCTCCCAAGACGAGACTTTCGGAATAAGCGGGCGGCCCACTGACGTAGGGTTCATTCAACGCGATGCCATTGATCCACACCCGTCCATCGCGGATCTCCACCTTTTCGCCGGGCAAACCGATAACGCGCTTGATGTAGGGAATATCGCTCTGGTGATTGGGGGGATCGAGCACAATGATGTCGCCGCGTTCAGGGCCATGAAACCAGTAAGCCACTTTGCTGACGATGAGATACTGGCCTTCATGCAACGTCGGCTCCATACTGATGGATTGGACTTCATAGCGTCCTGTAAAGGTATTGACCACCAGGAAGATGATCAGCGCCAGCGCCAGTGTCTCGACCAAATCGCGAAACCACGCCCATACGCCGACCGTCTCCCCGCCTTTTGGCGATATAGCCTCCACGTTGATCCCTTCCGCCTCTCGCCCCTGCATCGTCTGCTCAGTCCACATTATCCAATCCCCCACCCTTACCTGTCTACCGTCTACTGTCTACCGTCTACCTCACTGCACACTTTGCAATTCTGGGAAAGTATAGTGAGGAATGGCCCCCCACGTTTCCGGCGGCCAATAACTGAAAATCGCCTTGCCGAGGATCATCTCGCGCGGTAACAATCCCCAGGCATGGGAATCGCTGGAATTATTGCGATTGTCGCCGAGGACGAAATACTGATCCTCACCGACCACCCAGTTGCCGGTATAGGTGGGCGGCGCATAGATGTACGGTTCATTGAGCGCGACGCCGTTGACCCACACACGCTGCTCGCGGACCTCTACAATATCGCCCGGCAAGCCGATCACCCGCTTGATGTACGGTACGGCACTTTGCCCACCGGGCGGATCAAGGACGATCACATCGCCGCGCTCCGGCGGATGAAGCCAATACACCGCTTTGCTGGCAATAAGGTATTGCCCATCGTGCAAGCTGGGTTCCATGCTCTGTCCATGAACCTGGTAACGTCCGGTCAAGGTATTGATGACCAGAAACAGAATCACTGCCAGCAGCAGTGTTTCCAAAATATCTTGCAGCCATGAGCGGATGCCAAAAGAACGGCTCAATGAAGGTTCACCTTCTTCGGTGGCTTCTTCTTTCTCCTTTGCCTCTTCCAATGTCTCTACAACGACATCCGCATGTTCTTCAACCAATTTTATACCTCCAGCCACGTTCCAAATTGTCGTTCATTGGCGGATTATAACGTATCTCCCCGAAGGTGCAACTTAAAAAGACACCCCTGGATTGTCCAGGGGTGCACAACTCAATCGGAACAAGTGCGCCATCAAGCCTGTTTAGGGGACTGCTCATCGGCAGGAGGGGCCGCTTTGCTCTCTCCCTCTTCCTCGTCTTCCCAGCCGATGATCCACACGGCCAGCCCGGCCACAGCGATCGTCGCGACAATCAAAGCAACCCACTGTCCGGCCAAAAGCCCTACATCGCGCGCCGACCAGACCAGAATGGCGACCATGCCGATAGAAAGCACAATCCAGGATGTCCACTGAGGGTGGGCATTCACAAACTGTTTGACCTTATCCATAAATTGTCTCCTTGAAAAACGTTGGAACGTTGACACGTCAGCACATTGAAACGGTTTATAGTAGCGAACATTAAAAATCTGTTCAAATCCATTTAATCCGTTGACAAGCCACAACTTGCTGCAATCGCTTATATAGGCCGACGCACCAGTTCTTCACGGATTTGTCGGACCGTCACTTCGGTTGCCAAAGGATTCCACTCCAAAGCCGTTTCACGCCAGGGCTTGGGCAACTCTGTCACTTTCTTTTGTGCATATCCAAGTCCACGCCAGTAATCAAGCAGCGCCTGGCTCGGCTGTGCGGGGAGGAAAAGAATCACCGCTTCGGCCTGGAGAAGTTCACCCTCTTTCTCCATAGCACTGACAAGCGCACGCCCCAACGCCATACGGTCTATCCCGGGGGCGATCAGAAAATCGGTCACACAGATGACCAGGTTTTCAACGCGCCACCCGATCAAACCCACGATGCGGTCTCCCTCTTGGGCCAGCAAAAAGCCGACCTGGCCGAAGCGTTCTGCGACCTCCATTTGGGTCAACAAACGCTCCGGGCGGGCGCTGTTCACGAAATTGGCAATCATTCCGGCGTCGCTCAAGCGTGCTTTACGGATTTCGATTTTCATCGCCATGGTGACTTCCTTTCACGCCATCATTTGCATGTAAAGTGTCAATATTTTATCCAATCCATATCCCATTATACTCTTGTTTTGGAGATGTACAAAAATGAGTGGCGTTTGAGTGCATTTCAGGACGGGGGCAGGTTTTTTGCGTTTTCCCTTCTCACCCCCTGCCCCCGCTCTCCCCGCGTGCGGGGAGAGCGGGGGATTTCTCAAAGGGGGATTTTGCGCGGCGAAGCCGCGCAAAATCCCCCGCTATTTACCGCCTCGCTCCCTTTGGGGCGAGGCCGGGAGCGGGGGCGCAAAAGTACAATGTTAGCCCTTAGCCTCATCGTGGGTTCCAAAGGAGATTTACAACCAATCCAGGCGCATTATTTCAGAAGTTTATCTGACTTTTTCCCCCAAGTTGAAATGTACCCTTGCGTTTTCCGCTCTCCGGGATATAGTAGGGAGAAGCAGCATAGATTCTCTTGCAGGATAACCGGCGCATGAACACAATCCAAAATTCCCCGCCCAACGTGGTCGCGGCAGCGATGTTGTCGCATGAGCGGTTGGCGGCTTTTCTCAATCAGGTATACACAAATTATTATCTCCCCATCCGGCTGGATGCAGAACAATTCGTACAGATGTGCTATACTGAAGACGTTGATTTGCGGAAGTCCGTTGTCGCCCTGATTGACGACACGCCGGTAGGGATCGCGTTGCTTGCATTGCGGGGTGTGGCGGGATGGGTCTGCGGCGTGGGCGTCCTCGAGCCCTGGCGACGACAGGGAATCGCGCGGCGGTTGATGGAGCACATCCAGGCAACGGCGCAAACGGCAGGCTTGCAGACCTTGTGGCTGGAGGTCTTAGCACAGAATGAGGCAGGATTGGCGCTATATCAACAATTAGACTTTAGCTGGGAGCGCGATCTGCTAGTGCTCACCCTGGAACCCGGCACTTTTGATCCCCAACCGTTGCCTCCCGGTGTAGCACCGGCTTCCTCCGGCGTTGTTCTGGCGCACTACGCGGCCTTTCACGATGTACGGGCGCCCTGGCAGCGGCAATTGGCCTCGTTGCACCATCGCCAGCGCGACTTCCGCGCCCTGGCATTTTGGGAGGGCGAGCGCATGATCGGCTATGTGCTCTATCATCTGCAACACGGCAACCATGTGGTGATGGACATGGCTGTTGACCCTGAACACCCCCAACGGTTGCGCGTGGCGCGAACGCTGCTTACGGCGATGCACAGCGCCCGTCCCGACCTGGGGGGCTATACCATCAACGTCCCCGCCGACGATCCCCTGCTCCCCGCCTTCACCGGTCTCCGTTACCGCATCTGGCAGCGCCAGCACGAACTGGTGTGGAAAGCCGCGGGGCCAGGGATTGGGGATTAGTGACTGGGGATTGGGGATTAGTAACTGAGGATGGGTAGCTGGTAAGCGGAGAGAGAAGACAGTTTGCCTTCACAATTCCCACATACTTCTTACTCCATATCAAAGAGGTCTTGAATGTCCGACAACCCGAAAACGCTATCCGATACTCCTTCCGGCGCGAATTGTCCGAGCTGCGGGCGCTTTGTGGGGCCTTACGCGACGTGCCCGTATTGCGGCGCGAAACTCGGCGGGCGCATCTCCGTGCGCGTGGTCAAGATCGCGGCGCTCCTCCTGGCGACGGTAGGACTGTTCGCGCTGTGGTGGCTGGCGCGCCGCACGGACATCCCCACCGTCTCTGCCGCCGACGCGCTGGGCACGATGAACATGGCCTACGTGCGCATCCATGGCCGTGTGACGCGCAGCCTGAGCTACGATCCCGCCAGCGGCTACCTGGCATTCTGGCTGGACGACGGCACCGGCGAAGTGCGTGTCTCCTCATACCGCGATGTGACGCAGGCGCTGCTGGCGGCGGGAAAGGTTCCCGCGCTGGGCGATGAGGTCACTGTTGCCGGAACGTTGCGCATCCGCGAGGATTTTGTCGCGCTCACGCTCAACGTGCCCGAACATCTCACATTGGCGCGCCCGGAGCCGGTGACGCTGCAAGCAAATGCGATCACGCCGTTGGACGTTGGTCTGCGCGTGCGCATCGTCGGCGAAGTCCGTCAGGTGCGCACGCCCTACGAGGGGATGACGCTCATCACCGTGCGCGATGACTCCGGCGAGATCGCCGTCGCCGTCGATGAGACGGTGACAACGCTGACCGGCGCGCTGCCGGAGATCGTCGAAGGGCAGGGGATTGATGTGGTCGGGGCGGTGAGTTTGTACAAGGATACGCCGCAACTTGTCCCGGCCTCCGTGGCGGACATTGTGCTTTCCGCCGCGCCGCCGGCCGCCGCTGCGCTCCCCGTGACCAACCTGAGTGAGGCGCAGAACGCCGAATTGGGAAGCTGGCTGCGCCTCCAGGGCCGGGTCGTGCTGATGGAGGGCTTCAAGGGTGGGATGAAGGCGACGCTCGACGACGGCACCGGGCAGATTATGGTGGTATTGTGGAATAATGTCTACACCGCGCTAGAAAATCCATTTGCCGTTGATGTGGGCGCGGACATCGTGGTGGAAGGGGAACTCGGCGTCTACCAGGAAGAGCTGCAAATTGTGCCTGAACGCCCATCTGACATCACCATCGTCGCGCCGGCGCCGGAAATCCCGTGGGTAGCCATAGATGCCTTGAAAGCTGCCGACGCCGGGCGTGTCATCCGGCTGCGCGGCGTCCTGGGTACGCCGGAGGGTTTCTCGGCGGGTGTGAAGGTGCCACTGGACGATGGCAGCGGCGTCATCACCGTTCTGCTGTGGACCAACATCCTGACCCAACTCGACCCACAGCCCACCGCGGGCCAGGCCGTCGAAGTCATCGGCGTCATCCAGGAATATCGTGGCGACCTGGAAATCGTTCCCCGCTCCCCGCTGGATTGGCGCGTGGGAATGGGTAATCGGTGATCGCTAACTGGTAATTCGCTATTCGTAATTCGCTCATTCGCTGATTCGCTCATTCGCTGATTCGCTCATTCGCTGATTCGCTCATTCTTTGATTCTTATGTTTGAACTCATTCTTTGGACACTCGCAGGTACCCTTTTGGCGTCGTTGCTGGCGATTGTGCCGGCGCTGCACATCTACAACGTGGCGGGCTTCATCCTGCTGGCCAGTGGGACGCTTGCCGCGTGGATGAACCCGGAGCAGATGGCGTTCCTGTTCCTCGGCCTCATCACCGGCTATGCGATGCTGAACACGATTTCCAGCATCTTCCTCTCTGTGCCCGACGACAGCACCGTCTTCATCGTTCTGCCGGGACAAAAGTACTTGCTGCAACGGCGCGGCTACGAAGCCGTCGTCCTCACCGGCATCGGCGGATTGGGCGGGCTGGCGGTGTTGGCGCTGCTCGCGCCAGTCGCCTCGCGCATCCTGCCGCCGATCCGCGAAATTCTGCGCCCGCACATGGCGTGGATTCTGTGGACGGTCATCGCCTACATGCTGCTTTCCGAGTGGCCCAAAGGCACTGACCGCGCGCCCGCCGGGTGGAAACGCTGGTGGGACGGGTGGCGTTCGCTCACGGCGGGCCTGGCGACGTTCCTGCTCTCCGGCTTGCTCGGCTTTGTGATGATGTACCGTTCGCTCGTGCCGACGGAAGTGGCTTACCAGAACTTGCTACCCGCGTTCGTCGGCCTCTTCGCCGTGCCGTGGGTGATCCAGAACCTCATGGCGCGCGTCGAGTTGCCGCCGCAGCACATCGCCCGCACCGTGGATGCGCCGTTCAGCGCGATCTTCCAGGGGACGGCGGCGGGCGTGCTCGGTGGGATGTTTGCCGCTTTCTTCCCGGTGATTACCGGCGGCATTGGCGGCTTCCTGGCCGGGCACGCGACGGCACAGCGCGACGAGCGCGCGTTCGTCATCTCGCAGGGGGCATCGAAGGTCGTCTATTACGTGGGCGGCTTCCTGCTCTTCTTCGTGCCGGGGCTGCACCTCACACGCGGCGGGATGGCGTGGATGGTGAGCACGCAGTACAGCACCTACACGCCCGATCGCTACTACTGGGCGACGGCGGCAGTGCTGGCAGCGGGTGTTCTGGCGTTTTTCCTCTCCCTGGGATTGACGCGCCTGGCGATTGCCCTGACGGCGCGCGTCAGCTATCGCCTCATCAGCTTCGTCACGCTGGCGATTCTGCTCGTGGTGGTGTTCACGATGACCGGGTGGGGCGGGTTGGCGGTCTGCGCCGTCGCCACCGGTATCGGCCTCATCCCCGTGCTGTGGGGATCGCGCCGGATGAACGCGATGGGCGTGCTGCTGTTGCCCATCGCGTTGAACATGGCCGGCGTGGGTGACGTCGTGGCGGGGTGGCTGGGACTGTTGTGAGGCCGTTTATTACCGCTCCGCCGCCGGATCGTAGACGCTGAGCAGGCCATACCCGCCGACCCAGATGCGGCCTCGTGAGTCTGCGGCCAGGACGGTAAGGGGGCCTCCCCAATGCTCATCTCTGAGACGCCAAAACTCGCAATTTTCCAGGCTACAGTGGACAACGCCTCCTGACCTGAACCAGAAATCGCCATAAACATCTGTTGTGGGAGACTCAACTAACGTGTAGGTGTCAAACTTCAGGATTTCGCGCCACCCTTCATCCGCAGCATAGCGCCAAATGCCCGATTCGTAGATTCCCCATACATTGCCGGTGGCGTCAACGGTGATTTCGCTGAACTCGTATCGCCTGCCACATCCTCCACAATCGGGCAACGGTTGCCAGTTCGTCCCGTCATAAACGAGAATGGCATCGTTGCGGTCCGCGGCGTAGAGTCTCCCGTGATGATCCTGGGCCAGATTGGCGACCTCCGGCGCGGCGACAGTGCTCCATGTCTGACCGTCAAAGCGCCAAAGGGCATAATCCCTATTTGTGAACCAGAGGGCGCCTTGATATTCAAGGACTGAGGTTTTCCGCACCCAGGGAGGATAGAGCACGTTTTCGGGAATGGGCCAACGCTGCCAGGCCTGACCGTCGAAATGCGCCACGGCGGTATCGGTATAGGCCCACAGGCTGTGTTGCTGCGGGGAGGCAACCAGGGCCCTAACGCCCTCTTCGAGAGGCATGGTCATACTTGTTCCTGTCGTCGGCTCCCATACGCCTGAATTCTCACTGAAGTGAAAAAGTCCCTCAGAAGTGATCGCCCAACCATTGCCATCGGCCGTGAAGGCCAACAAATCAACACGCGGATAGTCCGGCGTGGCCTTCCCGGCCGCAAGTCGGTAGGGTTTGAGGGTGTGTCCATCGCTGTAGAAGAATCCTTCTTGCGCTCCAATCCACATGCCGGTCCCAATGACTGCGACGCTACAACCATAATAGGACAGGGAGACCTGGTGCAGTAACTGGCCGTTGTAATAGATTGCCAGGAAGGGGCCATTGCGTGACCAGGACCATGTGTTGCCGTCCATATCCTTTACACTCCCTTCTGTCGGCTTATCCGAAAGGACGAGCAAGCGCCAACTGGCAGGGTCCAGATATGCGTTTTCCCATTCGACCGACTCGGGCTTCCAATCGCCGGTAGCTGGGGGTTCCTGTCCTTGAAAACGAGAGGCATGCGGCACTCCCCGTAAGGTATAGAACAAAAACCAGAGGTTGCCGTCTGCATCGAGGGCAAAGCTACTAACCGACGTATTGGTATAGATGGCTTTCCACCCCACACTTTTCGAATGACGTACCAGCCCATGCTGACCTGCGGCCCATAGCTGCCCCTGGTCATCCACTGCCAGCCGATACACACGGTCTAGCGCTACGTCGGGCGAAGTACCGGTGCTGGAAAATAGCTCGTACTCCAGGCTATCTGGGTTTAGCCGGATCATGCCTTCCTCTGTGGCGATCCACAGCCACTGTCCATCATAGGCCAGGGAATAGACAGACACTTGTTGGCTGGAATGGCTCCAGTAATGTCGCCAGCCCGCATCGTCATCTCGCCGGATAATGGATGCAATGGAAACAGGGAGTGGACGCGAGGAAGGCGTTTTTCCTATGCCAGCGGGTACAGCGACGCTGGGCGTTACAGCAGGCGTAAAGTCAGGTGTAGCGTATAGAACCATTGGCGTCGCGGGTGGCGGCGTTTTGATGGATAAAAGTGCACATCCCATCAGCACTATAGCAGCGCCGATGCCCGGTAAAAGCACCAGGCAGAGTATCGTAAATCTGTTTTTCTTCATCTTTACAATCCTCCTCGGTACATTTCAAGATGAGAGCGACCTCGCAGGTGGCGCAGTCAGAGGCCGGACACAGTGAGAACATAACCGGGCGCTGCTCAGGCCGGTCTCCAGACCGCGCCTGCGCAGCGACTGATCCCGCAGTGGCACGGTCGAGACCGGATACAGCGAGATCCGCCCTGGAGTTGAAAGGTACCTGCGCCGGCTTGAGTCTTGCGCTCCTGCGGAGGGCCGGCAGCCTCACCGCTTCGCTGCCGGATCGTAGACGCTGAGCAGACCCCACCCGCCGACCCAGATGCGACCATGGAGGTCTTCGGCTATCGTGGTGATGACAGGTTTCAATCCTGTGTCGCCGGCAAAATCCCATAGCTCGCAGTTCTTTTGATCGTGACCGCAGTGCAGGACTTCCTCGAAGTCATTTGCGAGCCATAGATCACCACGGGTATCTATCAGGATGGCAGTGACAGGATAAAAGTCGGAAGCGGGGATCGGACCATATTGCTTTGGGGGTATAACCATTTTGCACCACCCGGCGTCTTTGGAATAGCGCCAGATGCCGGAATCAAATACGATCCATATTCCATTGACCGCATAAGCAGACAAATGCGGAGACGCATAAGCGCCACATAACCCACAGTCCGGCAATCGCTCCCAGGCTTGCCCGTCATAAACCAGGATCGGCCCGCGCTTTTCTATAGCGTAGAGTCTTTCATCGCCTTCTTTGACCAGGTCGCTGATCCCTGGACTGATATTGAGTTCAGCCCACGCCTCACCGTCGAAGCGCCAAAGATTATATTTGTCGTCTATAACCCAGAGAGCATTTTGAAATGTGACTATGGCGCGTAGTTGTGTGCTATTTTGAAGTGTGTCAGCAGGGATGGGGCGCCTTTGCCACCGTTGACCATTGAAATGCGCCAGATAACCATCGCCGGATACCCATAGCCCGTTCTGCTGGTCGGGTGTAATCAGATAGCTCTTTTGGATAGGTATTTGCTGGCTTTCTTCCGTCACGTTTTCCCATGTGTTCGATTTATCCTCATTGAGATGGAGAAGCCCTGCGGAGGTGCTTGCCCAGCTACTTCCATCGCCGGTAAAGGCGAAAGAACGCACAAGAGCATAGCCAACCATAGTTTGGTCGGTGGTCAGTTGATATAGTATTGCACGCTCCCCATCGCTGTAGAATAAACCATTTTTCATCCCCAGCCAAATGCCGATTGGGTTTCCAGCCACAATCCCATTTACTAGACCAACGGATAGCGGCAACCTTTGCACCACACTGTTATTACGATGGATCACGATCTCTTCAACAGAGTATGCGTCGGAGTAGGTATAGGACCAGGTATTATCTTCCCCATCGGTAATTTCTCTATCGCCCCTGTAAACCGTGAGAAAACGCCACCCAGACTTTTCTTGCAGGGAATCGCGTGGCCACGGCACTTGTTCTGGTATCCAGTCCTGGTTAGCAGGCGGCTCTTGTCCCTGGAAACGAAAGGCCACCGAAGGCATGCGGCCACCATATACGAAATACCAGAGATTGCCAGAAGTATCGAGGCCGAATTGATAAATTTCCTTGTCGGTATAGATAAGCTCCCACTCCCCGGCACGACTATAGCGTACCAGCCCATGTCTTCCTCCTGCCCACAACCGGCCTTGATCATCTACCACCATCGTATACACGTGAACTAACGAGACATCGGGCGAGGTTCCGGTATGGGTGAACAATTCGTAATCCAGACTATGCTGGTTTAGTCGGATCAGGCCTTGATCGGTGGCGATCCACAGCCACTCCTCATCGGTGAGCATAGTATAAACCTCCATCGGTTGACCCGCAGGGTACCAGTAATGATGCCATCCCATCTTGTCGGCCTGCCGCACGACGGATAACGGAGCGATGGGGGCCGGACATTGAGACGCGCTATCTTCACGCTTGTTCGCAACAGTTGCGAGGGGCGTTGGTGTGTCCTGAGCGACCGTTACGACAACCGCTGGAGGCGAGGACGAGGGCGATGGTGTTACAGGTGTCGCCGTTGCGTATAAAGGGCCGCAGCCGGCAAGTGTCACGGCGATGCCGATGCCCCACCGGCATACCCGACGAATTGGCTCAAAGCGATTTCTCTTCATCGTTTCATTTCCTCTTGCAGTGCCAGATACGCCAGCCGCGGCGTCAGATCGGGCGCGACCAGACTGAAGCCGGCCATTTCACTGTCGAGCGGCAAGCCATAACACAGGTTCCACACGGTGAACATCTCCACCCAGGGCCATTCCCGCAGCACGCGCCGGAGAGCGCCAACGAGGTACGCGGCCTGGTCTTCCTCGGTCACGTACGGGTGCATGCCGGGTTGGATGGTGTAGCCCAATTCGGTGATCCAGACCGGCTTATCGTCGCCGTAGCTTAGCATGATGTCGCGCACGTCGAGGATACGCGCCAGGTTGAGTCCGTCGTACATCTCGCGGGGCGCTTCCGGGGAGAGGCCGTAGCCATAATCGTGGACGCTGAGTACGTCGAAACATGCCTGCGCGCCGGCGATGTACATCCCGCGCAGGAACTCCCGGTCATCAACGGCCCGCGGAGAAATCTCGTTGGTCGGGGCCATCGCGGCAGCGACGACCAGCGCGTCGGGGTCAGCGGCGCGGATGCGCTCGTAAGCCACACACAGCACGTACACGTAATCGTCCGGCCTGGCCACCCAGCCATCGAAGGCTTCCCAGTGTTGGTTCACGTCGCCGCCGGAGCGCGACCATTCGGCGGCCAGATTCGGCTCGTTCCAAATGATGTAACCGAGTACGTAGCCCCGATAACGCTCCGCGACCGCCGTGACGAAATCGGCATAGGCATACAAGTCGAAGGGGATGCCGCCCTGACTGTATTCCTCCGGCAAGATTGCCCATGCTGGCGGCATATCGAGCCGCACCACCAGATCGAGACCCTGCGCGTGGGCCATACGCACCATGTAATCGGCGGGATTCCAGTCATGGCGATCTGGCTCAGGCTGGAGATCGCGCCAGGGGAACACCTGCACTACCGTGTCGAAGCCCCCCGCGGCGACGACCGGCGCGATGATTTCGTCGAGGAAGACGGTATGAGCAGCATGACGGAAGGATAGTTCGCGGCGCGGGTGCGGTGGCGGGAGATCAGGTGCGGGTGAGGGCTGTGTCATCGGGGCAATCCGGGTGGGCTGTGGCAACGGATCGCTGTAAGGAGAAGGAGATGAAAACGCATTTTCGGTAGGGTTACATCCCAAACTATTGGCGCCCCACACGAGCACACATAACCATACGATGGTCATGAGCCGGTGAATAATTTGCAAGTTGCCTTCACGCTGAACCGCAGACGTACTACGGTTGTACATCACACATTTCCTTATAGTGGAACTCCGATGCAGGTTTTGCGTAAATAATGGATGGAAAGACGTCCCACAATATTGAGAATGTTGCGCCGTATACGCTGGTTCGCCATTCCTGCCTATGGACCAGGCCCATGATAGAAGGCGGCAGGTGCGGGTGTCTGGAGATGCGCTGCGATGCAAAGGGGCAGTTTGAGTGATGGATGGATGAGGCTTGCGTGATTTCGAGAACGAACATGGATGTCAGCCGTGCACAACCGCCACATTCTATGTTAGCACGTTTTGTCAGGACGGCAAGAATTGTGTTCAGACGTTCAGAATCGGCTTTGACTCCGGTGCAGGATGCGCTATACTGAAAGAACCATTCAATCCGAATTTCGTTACAGGAGTTACGCCCTTGGTCATTTGCTGACAGGGATTAACAGGATTTTTAGACTACGGAGGATCACGATGAAATTTGTCACTTACCTCATTGCGGCGATTGTGGCTGTATTTGGCCTCATCTTTATTGTCGGCGCGCAGGGGCAGTTTATGCGGCTGGTGGTCGGCGTGGTGCTGCTCGGCGCGGCCGGCGTGCTCATTTACCTCACCCGCGTGCAGCCTAAAAAGGAGGAAATCACCCACATCCAGAAAATTGACCTCAGCGGCGATGTGCAACTTGAGGCAATGAAGTGTACTTCCTGCGGCGGCGCGCTGGGCAAGGAGAACCTCATCGTGCGGGCCGGCGCGATTTTCGTCGATTGCCCTTACTGTGGGGCCTCCTACCAGATCGAAGAAGCGCCCAAGTGGTAGAGGGGTCAAGAATCAAGAATCATGAATCGCCGATTACTCGTTACTCTTTATCCATGACTCACCTGAGGAGTTGATACGATGACCGCAACCTTCAAACTCAGTGCTTTTGGCGATGAGATCGCCCCGGATTTGGAAGAACAACTGACGACGCTCAACGCTTTGGGCGTCGGCGGGCTGGACCTGCGCGGCGCGTGGGGCAAGAATGTACTGCGGATGGATGACGAGGACCTGGCACAAGTGGTCAAGCTGTGCAACGCGCACCACATCCAGGTGGCCTGCCTTGGCAGTCCCATCGGCAAATCGCCGATTACGGAACCTATCGAGTACGAAATCGGCAACCTGACGCGCATCTTCCATGTCGGCGAAATTGTTGGCTGCCGTCGTGTGCGCCTGTTCTCCTTCTATCCGCCGGATACCAGCACGAACGCGCACTACGACGACTACGTCGAAGAAGCCACCGCCCGTCTGGCGAAGCTGACCGAGATGGCGGAACGCGAGGGCTTCACGCTGCTGCTCGAAAACGAGAAAGGCATCGTCACCGACACGCTGGCGCGCTGCGAAGCCGTCGTCAAGGCGATCAACCGCCCGGCTCTGCGTTTCCTGTGGGACTCGGCGAACTTTGTACAGGTCGGCGAAGAGCGGGTCGTCGAACGCGGCTGGCCGATGGTCGGTGAACTCATCGGCTACGTCCATGTCAAGGATGCCGTGTTGAGTGATGGGCACGTTGTCCCTGCCGGTGAAGGTGACGGGCAACTGCCGCAGCTCCTCGCCCACCTCAAAGAGGCCGGTTATCAGGGCGTGCTGGCGTTGGAGCCGCACCTGAAGATCGCCGGACACAGCAGCGGTTTCAGCGGCGCGGAAGGGATGAAAATCGCCGTCACCGCGCTGCGCCAAGTGATGGCCGAAACCGGCTGTACCGAAACAAAATGGTCAACGGATTGAACGGATTCTAACGGATTAAGAAAGTAAAAATCCGTTCCATCCGCTTAATCCATTGACACTTCAGGAGGACGCTATGCCCGTTACTGAAAAGATGATCTGTATCACCTGTCCGATGGGGTGTTCTATCGAAGTGACGCACGAGGGGGAAACGCTGCTCCATGTGGACGGCAATACCTGCCCGCGCGGGGAGGAATACGTGCGCCGCGAGTTGACCGATCCCCGGCGCATGGTGGCGACAACGGTGCGCGTTAAGGATGGCGTCCACCCGCTGGTGCCGGTCTATACCGCGCGCCCATTCCCCAAACCGCGCATCTTCGAGTTGCTGGCAGCGCTGCGTCAGGTGGAACTCGATGCGCCTGTGGCGATGGGGCAGGTGGTGCTTCCCAACGCGCTCGATACCGGCATTGACATTCTCGCCAGCCGCGAGATGCCGCGCAGTAGCTCATGAACTCTGTTGAAACAGACCGGCCCCGATAGCCTGGACTATCGGGGCCGGTGTTTTGTAATCGTAGAGCGCTATTCTTCCCAGTGCTGTTTTGCTCGCTCAAAAATTTCATCCACCGACTGCCCTTTGTAAATACGTCGGGAGATTTCAACGTAGTCGGTTGGTTCGCGTTGAAACAGCGTCAAAAACCTGAGTGTGGCGGTCGCCCCTAACGTTTTATACAAAACCTCAATGCCACTAAGCCTCAGTTCAGCGTCATTCATCATGGGTACCTGCGTCATCCTATCATCTCCCCTCTAACATAGTCTATCGGATTCGCTATCTCCATATTCAGCCTCAATCGCCCTGCTTGCTTGATCAAGTCGTCATCACAAGTCAGAAACACTTCAGCGTGAACATAGCTGGCACATGCCAAATGCAGCGCATCCTTTGCTGAAAGCCCGGCTTCTTGTTGAAATGACCGGGCTAACTCACGGATTTCTTCGTGCGGGCCTATACGTACTTTACACAATGCCGCTAAACCAAGAATAGCATCCTTTCTTTCTGGAAAAGGACATAAGCGAGTTTCATCATCATGCATAAACGACCATGCCAGTTCTATGGTTCCATTTTCCGCTTGGGCAAAAATTTCTTCGCAAGCGATGGCTTCCATCCGAATCCTGAATTGTCGAGAGTCGTCAAACCCTCTTTGAAAACAATTATAATCCAGATAAATCATAGAACCTGTATATGCTCCGATACGAACAGCTTTGTATCCTGATTGTAAATGAAAAAATGCATCGCGTCAAACCGAAGAGAAACTTCAGCATCCCCCGTTACGCGGTTCCTGCTCCCAGATCCGCAGCCCGTAGCGGCTCAGATAGATAGGGATGTTCTTATACAGCGGATTCGCGGCCTCAATGGCGCGCAGCATCTCACGCTTGATGTAGGATTGCGCCGGGCAGAGCAGCGTCACCGAGCCGCCCTCGCCCCCTGCCCCGTTCACCTTCCAACCGAGCGCGCCGTAACTTTTGGCGATCTCGATCACCTGTTGCGCGTCCCGGCTGATCAAGTCAGGGTGCAGACGCCCCTGCGCTTCCGTGTTCTCGATCATCGCCTGCCCCAACGCCCGGAAATCTCCCGCATAGACGGCGTCCCGCGACTTCTCCGCCGTCACCCGCAAATCTTGCAGGCGTTTGCACTCCGGGCCTTCGTTTTCCAGTTCCGCAATGACTTTCTCGTGCACCTGCGATGAAACGTGCGATTTGCCCAGGAAGATCAACGCCAGCCGTCGTTCCAGTTCCCACCAGATGGCGTTGGAAACCTGGATTTGCGAGACGGAGGCATACGGGTACTTGTAGACCTCGATGAAGTTGATGCCGCCGTAGGCCGAGCACAGTTGATCCTGCACGCCCGATTGTTGCTTGAGCATCTCCACTTCGACGGCATGCGCCGTGTTCGCCACCTGATGTGGCGTCATCTGCCCCGGCGTGAGCCGATCCAGCGCGCCAATCAGCGCCACTGAGACCGCCGCCGAGGTACCCGTCGAACAGCCGCTCGGCGCTTCGGAGTAAATGGTAGCCTGAATGGCGTATTCCCGCGGGACGCCCATGCGCTCAATCGCCGCTTCGAGCAGCGGATGGCGCCCGTAGCCCGGCGTCTCTGGGTGAACGACAAACCGTTCGCCGTAATTCTCCGCGTAGAGCACAATGCGCTCCGTCCCTCGCTCATAAGGGAACACCTCAATCTGCACTTCGACGTATGGGTAAACGCCGATGTTGAAGATTTTGCCGTGCCCGGCGAACCACGTATCCGTCCAACCGCCGTTGTCGCAAATGCGAATCGGCGCGACGCTGTTGATGACCCGCAAGGGACCAGGCCCACCTTTCTTACTCATCACTTTTCCTCCACTCAATGTACCAGCGTACCAGCGGATTGCCTTTCTCTCCATCAGAGATTATAATAACGATAGGAACTAAAACAAACCTTGAGAGCGATAAGAGATATGACGATCTTCAACCGTATCGAGATCAATCCTGACGTGGCGCTTGGCAAACCGGTGATTCGTGGTACACGCATCCCCGTAGAACTGTTATTGCGCAAGTTGGGCGAAGGCGCTACCGAAGATGATTTGCTGGACGCTTATCCGCGCTTGACACATGCTGATATTAAAACAGCTTTGACTTATGCGGCCGCAGCTCTGTCCCACGAAACTATCTTGCTACAACCCGCATGACTGATTCTACTTTGCGATTCCTCGCTGATGAAAGCTGTGATTTCGCAATCGGGCGCATTTTGCGCGCCAACGGCTACGATGTCATCGCGGTAGCCGAATTCATGCAGCGATCCGTGGATGCCGTTGTTGAACCGGGGTGCAGCCGCATTATTCAAAAACCGGGTTCGGCTTGACCTAGAAAAGGGGCAGGATACAAGAATCTTGCTCCCTGCCCCTTGCCCCTTGCTTCTTGCTCCCTGCCCCTTGCTTCTTGCTCCCTGCCCCTTGCCCCTTTATCCGTACAGCGGCCCGAAATTCGCGCACGCGCGATAATCGGCGCCTTGCGGCTCCATCGCCCCAAACGCGCTCCATGTGGCCGGACGGAAAATTTTCTCCTCTGGGACATTGTGCATCGAGACGGGAATGCGCAGCATCGAAGCCAGCGTGAGCAGGTCCGCGCCGATGTGACCGTAGCTGATCGCGCCGTGGTTGGCACCCCAGTTGTACATCACCGTGTACACATCGCGGAAGGGGCCGCTGCCCGTCGTGCGCGGCACAAACCACGTGGTCGGCCACGTCGGATCGGTGCGCAAATCGAGTTTGTCATGCACCTCTTGCGGCAACTCGATGATGACGCCTTCCGCCAGTTGCAGCACCGGGCCAAGCCCCTTGACCAGGTTAAGGCGCGACATCGTCACCGGCATCCCGCCGCGTGTGACAAAGTGCGTAGACCAGCCGCCACCGCGGAAGTATTCGACGTTGCCGGCGTGCCAGGTTGTCGCTTTGAGACACCGCGCTACCTCTGCCGGCGTGATTTCCCAATAGGGTTTCATCGCCGGTTTGCCGTCACGTTCCTGTTGCCCGGTCGCATCGAGCGCCGTCGGGCCGGAATTGATGAGGTGCAGGAAGCCGTCCGCCGCGTCGCCGGTCAGGGTATAGCCGGTCACGCGCTTGACGGCCTCCGGGCTCCAGTAGGTACGCACATCCGAGAACATCTGCGCCGTGCCGGTGAGCAAATGCCCGAAGAGCATCGCCACGCCGTTGAGGGCGTCGTTCTCTGTCGCCAAAATGTAGGGCTGGCGGATGCCGTTCCAGTCGAACGACGAGTTGAGAATCGCTTCCATAAAGTCACCGTTGGGGAAGTGGTCGGTCCATTGACGCTGCCCCTGGAAACCGGCGGCCAGGGCGTTGTGACCGAGCGCCTCTTCCTCGTAGCCCAGTTCGGCCAGACGGGGATTGCCCACCATCAGGTCACGGGCGATGAGGGCCATTTTCACCGAAAGTTCCCAATCCCGGTCCTTCTGCGCGCGGCTACGCTGCTTTTCCGGCGGATTGCGATCCACGCCTTCCGAGCAGTTGGCTCTGACCCAGGCCAGCGCCTGTTCAAACTCCACCGGATCGTAGATGCCTTCGTCGAAGCGGCGGACGAATTCCGTCATGTCTACGGCTTCCACGCGCATGCCGAGGTACTGCTCGAAAAACCAGGGTTCGACGATGGAGCCGGCAATCCCCATCGAAACGCCGCCCATTGAGAGGTACGACTTCCCGCGCATCGCAGCCACAGCCAGACCAGCCTTCGCAAAACGCAGAAGCTTTTCCTGCACATCTTCGGGGATGCGGTTATCGCCAGCGTCCTGCACATCGCGCCCGTAGATGCTGAAGGCGGGCAGCCCTTTCTGGTTGTGCGCCGCCATCACCGCCGCCAGGTAGACCGCGCCGGGGCGCTCGGTGCCGTTGAAACCCCACACGGCTTTGGGGATGAGCGGATCCATGTCCATTGTCTCCGCGCCGTAGCACCAGCATGGCGTCACGGTGAGGGAGACGCCCACACCCTCGCGCGCGAACTTCGCGGCGGTCTGCGCCGCTTCCGCCACTCCGCCGATGCAGGTATCGGCGATGACACATTCGACGGGCAAGCCGTTGGGATGGCGCAGGTTCTCGCTGAGAAACGTGGCGACGGTCTTTGCCATGCCCATCGTCTGCACTTCCAGGGCTTCGCGCACTCCCCGCCGTCGGCCATCAATCGCCGGGCGAATTCCAATTTTAGGCATAGTTCCGATTAAACGATTATGTGGTTCGTTCAGTTTCATAATGACCTCCAAATGAGAGAATCAGCGAATGCAAGAATCGGCGAATGAAAGAATCAGCGAATGCAAGAATCGGCGAATCTAACGACTACTCGACGACTTGACTACCTGACGACTTGACTATCCGACTACCCGACGCACCAGATACCAGCCGACGGTGCGGTTTTGAGGACGCAGATAAGTTTGCGCGACGCGCTGAACGTCCGCGACGGTGACGGCGGCGAGTTTATCCACATAGCGCAGAAACCAGCCGTAATCGGCGAAGATTTCGCTGTAGCCGAGCCAAAACGCTTGATTGGTGGTGCTTTCGCTGGCATAGGCAAACAGGGCGCGCGCCTGCCGTTGCGCTTTTTCCAGCTCGGCCGATGTGACCGGTGCGTCTTGCAGGCGTTCGATTTCGCTGTTTAACGCGGTCTCCAGATCGGTCAGCGGGCGTCCCGGCCAGGCCGTGGCCGTGATGTGGTAGAGGCCGGGATCAACGGTGGCCGAAAGGCTACCGTCAACATCTACGGCCAGTTCCTTAGCCACCAGCGCCTGATAGAGACGGCTGGTGTGATTGGTAATGTTCCCTCCGACCAGAAATCCCGACGCTCCGGCGAGGATGGCATTGAGGATCGTCAGGGCGAAGAAATCCTCGTGGCGCGCCTCTGGAATATGGTAGGCGACGGTCAGGTATTCGGTTTGCCCTGCACCTTCGACGATCACGCGCCTTTCGCCACGCTGCGGCGGTTCGACGGCGGTGACGGGTGGAACCTCCGGCCCGGCAGGAATATTGCCGAAGTAACGTTCGCTCAAGCGCTCGATTTCGCCGGCATTGAAATCTCCGGCAATTGCCAGGATGGCGTTGTTGGGCGTGTAGTAGGTCTGATAGTGTGTATACAGCATATCGCGGGTCATCGTTTGCAGGTCGCAGAGATGCCCTACGGTTTCGTAGCGGTAAGGATGGACGCGGTAGGCCGCGGCCTGGACTTCTTCGCCGAGCAGGAAGAGCGGTGAATTTTCGTTGCCCTGGCGCTCGCTGATGATGACGGTGCGTTCGGATTCGACCGCTTCGGGATCGAAGCTGACGTTGCGCATGCGGTCGGCTTCAATATCGAGGGCAAGGGAGATTTTGTGCGCCGGCAGGGTTGCATAGTAGGTGGTGAAGTCGTTCCACGTCATGCCGTTGTACACACCGCCCTCGCGGGCAATGGCTTGATCGGCCAGGCCTTCAGGCCAGCGCTGTGAGCCTTTAAACGCCATGTGCTCGACCCAATGCGAGATGCCCGTGATGCCTTGATGCTCGTTGCGGACGCCGACCCGATACCAGACCCAGACACTGGCGACCGGGGCGGCGTGGCTTTCACGGATGAGGACTTTCAGGCCGTTATCCAGGGTGGTGCGCAATAAATTCATTTACTTCCTCCATGGTCGGCAGGCCGGCTTGTGCGCCGGGTTGCCGTAGTTTCAAGGCCGCGACGGCCATACCCATACGCACAGCCTGCTCCAGCGGAAGACCGCGTCGCAGGCCGGTGATGACGCCGGCTGTGAAAGCGTCGCCGGCGCCGGTGGTGTTCTGCACGGCGTCTACGGGATAGGCAGGTAACCTCATCAGGCTGTCACCGAAACCTAAAAATGCGCCGTCTTTTCCGCATGTCAGGATCAGCGGACTATATCCCCAGGCAAGCAACTGCCGCGCGGCCTCTTCGGGAATCGCAACGTCGGTCAGCGCCGCGGCTTCAATGCGGTTGACGATCAACAAATCCACATGCCGGGCGATGTCGAGCACCGCCTGTGGCCCTTCGGGCCAGCGTACGTCGGCTGGCGTGTAAGAGACCCCAAGACCGCTTGCGCGCGCTATGGCAATCGCTGCCAGCGCCACGGCACGATAGGCCGGACCGAGGTGCAGTGCGCCGGCTGCCTGGATAACCACCTGGTTGATCTCTTCCGGCTTTTCGAGCGTCGTTGCACCGGGGAGACCGTAGATCATCCGTTCCCCGCCCGGCGTGATGGCGATAAAACAACTGTGCGTAGCCGTGTGGGCGCGTGTGAGCATGGCCGAAGTGTCCACGCCAGCGCGAGCGAGCTGCGCACGCAGGAACACGCCGTTGTCATCGTCGCCGACGGCGCCCAGCAGCGTCACGTGGTTGCCGAGGCGCGCCAGCGCCGTCGCAATGTTCGCACCAACACCGCCCGGACGGCGGTAGAGAGCCGTAGCGACGACGTTGCCATCCCCGGCGGGGAAGTACGGCACGTGGGCTTCGATATCCAGCGCCGGCCCGCCGATGACGACAATCGGGCGGTCAGGGAAGCTCGGGGATGCCTTCGCCGTTGTAGCCACGGCCGATTGCCAGGTACTTGAAACCCAACTCACGCACGGTTTGAGGATCGTAGATGTTGCGTCCGTCAACCAGAACTGGCTCATGCATAACGTCGCGGATGCGCACCAGGTCGAGGTGTTTGAATTCGTTCCATTCGGTGATGAGGATAAGTGCGTCTGCTCCTTCGGCCAGCGCGTAAGGGTTTTCCTTCATCTCCACTTCCGGCAACAGACGCCGCGCGTTGTCCATAGACACCGGATCGTAAGCGCGCACCTTCGCGCGTTCGCGCAGCAGGTCCCAGGCGATGTCAATGGAGGGCGCCTCACGCATATCGTCGGTATTGGGTTTGAACGCCAATCCCAGCAGGCCGATCACTTTGCCTTCCAGATTGCCGCCGAGCAGCTTTTTGACTTTGCGGATGGGGGCTTTGCGCTGGTCGCTGTTGATGTCCATAACGGCATGGATCAGTTGGGGATGGCGTCCGGCGACCTCGGCCATATAGGCGAGCGCCTTGACGTCCTTCGGGAAGCACGAGCCGCCCCAGCCCAGGCCGGCATCCAGGAACGCCGCGCCGATGCGTTTGTCCAGCCCCATGCCGCAGGCCACTTCCTTCACATCGGCCCCCAGCGCCTCGCAGATGTTGGCGATCTCGTTGATGAAGGAGATTTTGGCGGCCAGGAAGGCGTTGGAAGCATACTTGATCATTTCCGCCGTGCGCAAATCGGTGATCATGATGGTCGTGCGCAGGGGCAGGTGCAGCTCGGCGACTTTGGCGGCCGCTTCGCGGCTGGTCGAACCGAGGATCACGCGGTCGGGATTCATAAAGTCGGAGATGGCCGAGCCTTCGCGCAGGAATTCAGGGCAGGAGACGACGGCAAATTCGGGAGCGTTGGGACGCCGGTTGCGGATAATATCGGCAACCCAGTCGCCGGTGCCTACCGGCACGGTGGATTTGTTGATGATGATGAGCGAGTGATCCAGCACATCGGCAATAGACTCGGCCGCCATGCGCACATAGCGCAGGTCGGCCTGGCCGTCCACATCCGACGGTGTGCCCACGGCGATAAAAGCGTACTCGGCGTCTTTGAGCGCCTCGGCGTAAGAAGTGGTGAAGCTCAGCCGTCCGGCCTTGACGTTGCGCGCCACCAACTCCTCCAGCCCGGGTTCGTAGATGGGCATGATACCTTTGTTGAGGTTCTCGATGCGCGCTTCGTTGATATCCAGACAGCGCACGCGGTTTCCCAGGTCTGCAAAACAGGCGCCACTCACCAGTCCCACATAGCCGACACCAATAACAGCGATATTTTTCATCGGTTAAGCTCCTTTGCGTTTTTGGGATCCTTGCACATTGGAAATGATACCACATTTGCGGGCTTTTCCAATCCCCAGGGTGAAAGGGGCACATTTCAGGACGGGGACGACTTTTGCTGCGGTCAACATGCTCCGGCGGAACGCCGTGAAGTGTTTGAAGATGCAGGGCTCTGCGACCGGCAGACCTGACAGAGGGTGCATTTCAACTTCGGGGTCAATCTTGCTGTGGCCGGTCTCTGACCGTGTCACTGCGGGATCAGTCGCTGCACAGGTGCGGTCTGGAGACCGGCCTGAGCAGTGTCCGGTCGCCGCATCTGATAAATCGCCCCTATCCTGAAATGCACCCGCCGGCAGCCGGCAAATTGCATTGAAGGCGCATTTATGGTAATATTATGGTAACCTTTGGTGCTAGTCTTAGAGTGTGTCTGAAAAGGGTGTCATCTCCTGCAATATTGCACCCAAGCCCAGTCAATGCTTTTTAAGATGTGAATTTTGCTGTTCCTGCACCTTAAAATCATGCTCCGGCATTAGTTTGATAACTATGTCGCTACCGCAAAGACCCGCTGGCACGCTCCTCCGCCATCCACATCCCAAGCTCAACTCCCTGACAATCTCTCGATCCTCAGGCCGTGGGGGAAGCGGTTACACAAGCTAGCGCAGTTGGCCCCGCGCGGGCTAACCGTCGTACCATCACATGGAGCATCACCGCGTATACCATGGCCTCACTACTTTCTGAGCAAGCCCTCATAGTCCTTGCTCAACCGCCGATAACGTCCCAACCAGCCAAAGGTACGTTCCACAATCCAGCGATGCGGAAACACCTGAAAGCTGTGTACGTCATCGCACCGCCGCACAATCTCCAAAACCCATGTACACGCACTCTTGACCCACTCCACCAATTTACCGGCATAGCCACCATCGGCCCCAATCAACCGCAAGCGTGGAAATCGCCCACGCATTTTCGCCAACACTAATTTGGCGCCATCGCGGTCTTGAATGTCGGCGGCATGCACCAGCACCATCAAACACAATAGGCCGCTTACGCCCCTTGACTTTCTTGCCGGCATCGTATCCCCGTTCCCCAGGCGTTTCGGTCGTCTTCACCGATTGACTATCGATGATCCCCGCGCCAGGTTCAGCTTCTTTACCCACTTGCTGGCGCACTTGCACCCGCAGCACCCCATTGAGCCATTCCCAAGTGCCGTCATCGCGCCATTGGGTGAAATATTCATACACGGTTTGTCAGGGCGGCAAATCATGCGGCATCATGCGCCAAGCACAGCCCGTCCGCAACAAATACAGCAGGCCGTTCAGAATCTCGCGCATGTCCACTTCGCGTGGTCTGCCACCGGGTTTAGCCGGTGAAATTAACGGGGCCAGGATGGCCCATTCTGCATCGGTCAAATCGGTAGGATATGGTTTTCGGTTCATAGCCTATAGTATATCATAGACTTTTCAGACACGCTCTAAGAGACTGAGGAAAGTCAGCGATGGAAATAAATCGCACCGTCTTCGTCAATCTCCAGATTATTCCATTGGACCTTCATCCGCAGACAGGGTCGTCTGCGCGACATTACACTCTACGATCTCTGGCTCTTGAAAAGCCATACCATCGTAGACATTGGCCGTATCTACGTCCCAATCCCCAATCAGCCCCAGGCGATGCACCACAAAACATAACTTTCCTTCCACGATCCACCGCTTAGTCAAAAAACCTTTTTCGCTTATCTATTCCGACAAGTATTTCAGAGAACACAGAGAAAGCTTAAAAATTCCCCTTGCTTTCTGTGTGCTCTGTGGTGAACAGGCTACTTGCACATTTTCATCGGGGATGGAACACATAGCTCATGATGTTTTCAGAATTTTTGCTTTGAAAATATCTCCGTTTGCAGGAGGATCATAATTATGTTTTTAACGTCACAGCAATGTTGGAGATGTCGCATGAAATCCTGGCACAAGTACGGTTTCTGGATTCTGACGCTGAGCGCCACGTTGCTCCTGGTCGGAAGCATAGTTATGCCCAAGGTCTCGCAGGCCGACATACTCTCGCCGGATCAGGCGGTGCAGCATGCCTGGCGACTGGCCCAAAAAGCCGGCGCATACCATTTTGCTACCGCGATCGCGCAGACCACATACCCGGCCCCGGCGCTGGTCAATGTGGGCCGTTCCACCCGCGAAGATACGCTCTACATCGAGGGGCAGGCCGACCTCACCCAACGCACCCTGCTTATGACGCTATGGCAGAGTGGCGGCAGCGTCCTGAACCCCGGCGACGGCATCGAGGTACGCATCGAAGGTGACCGCGCCTACGGCCGCCAGGCCGGCGGGCCCTGGGAGGAGGTTGACGATTTCTCCGGCGCCTTTGCCCCGGCCAATGACCTGATGGCTTATCTGGCCGGCGCCCGCAACGTGCGTGAGATAGGCACGGAAACTCATCGCCTTCCCAGAGTAGACGAGGAAGGAGGAAGCAACGAGCGACCCTCTTCAATCCCTATTCCCTACTCTCTTTCCTACACCCGTTATTCCTTCGACGTAGACGGCCCCGCGTTTGCCCATTACCTGCGCGACCAGATGGAACGCCATTTACGCGAGACGGGCGAACTGCCGCTGGGCCTGACGCTTGACACTTCCGACGAAATGCGTGCGGTTACCGGCGCAGGAGAGGTATGGCTGGACAACCGCGGCCTGCCGCTGCGCCTGACGGTTCACCTGATCTACCCCACGCAGGAGGATGGGGAGCGCGTCGAGGCCGACGTTCAGACCGACTTTTCCGGCTTTGTGTTGCCGGTGCAGGCCGCCGCCCCGCTGGCCCGGCTGGCAGGCAGCCTGGGACTGCCGCGCACGTCGGACGGCTGGTTGCAGATTGGGCAGCAGGGCGCCCTGGCAGTCGGTTCCCTCGGATTGCTCAGCGTACTCGTCGTCTATGCCCGCTCGAAGAAGGTGTACGCGGCGTTCGCCGTGGCAATCATCGTCTCGATGGTCATCGGGCCGTTGCTGCAGAGCCAACAGGCGCTGGCTTTCTCTGAGCGCATGGCCGCTCGACGTGCAGAACAGGAGCAGCGTCAGCAGGAACAAGAGGCCGCCCGCCAGGTGCAAGAGGAGATGACTGCCTCGGACTGGGACCCGCACCTCGATCCATTAGCGAATCAGCGAGTCAGCAAATCAGCGAGTCAGCAAATCGGTGAATCGGCAACCGGCCAACCAACCTCCGACATCCAATCTCTAATCTCCGATCTCCAATTGCAGGCGACGACGACCATCACCAATCCGGCCGCCGACAACGACTTTGACACGCTGACCAACATCCAGGAACTGCGCTTGGGCACGACGCTGGGCGACGCCGATTCCGACGGCGACGGGATCACCGATGGCGCCGAGGTGCGCGGCTTTCGGGGTTCCTCGGGCGATATGTGGTATCTCGATCCGCTCAACCCCGATAGCAACAACGATGGCCTGCCGGACACGCTGGAATGTCCGCAGTTGCTGCGCCCCTCGTTGAGCGCACTCTCCCCCTCCGACGCCTGCCAGGATACAGACCGGGATAACGTTCCCGATGTCTTTGACCTGGACAACGATGGCGATGGGGTTCCCGACCGGGTGGACCTTTCGCCGTTCAGCGTGATGGGCAGTTCCACGGCGCTGTTCAACTACGATAATCCCTTCCGGTTCGGCGCTGATTACCTGCAGGCAAACAAGCCGGTGCTGGTAGACTTCCAATTGCGCCCCCAGAACCCTGACCATCTTTCATACGCGCTCAACGTGTTGGATTGGCCCTCCGGGGACATCGAAGGCCAGGTACAGCGCGTGCTCAATACCACTTTCGCCAACTATATGACCGCCGAGCAACTGGAGTACACCCCGTCGGCGGCCAACGGCGACATGCGCTTGATCCCTATGCTGGAGATCGAGATGACGGGCGCCAACATTCCCTTGCCGCTGACCACTACGCTGGCAACCACCATTCGATGGCAGGGCAGCATCAGTGGCACGATCCACGCCCGCCAGGCGGGACGGAACATCGCACTCGATTTCAGCGATTGGCCGGGCCGCTCGGTGGACTATTATTTCGTGATCTATAAGGGCCCCTGCGGCGCGTTGGGCAATGAGTGGTTCGGGCCATTCTACGTCGCCGCGGGTGCCAATTCGTACACGATAGCCAGCAAGACCCTGCTGGACATCGCCGACGGCCGGCACGGCATCACGGTCTATGACAACACGGCGGGTGAAAATGCCGTCTGTACGACGATTGACAACATCGTCAACGGCCCCTACACCGACCGGATGGTGGACCCAGGGCCGCTGAGTGTCTATGGCATCACCGTGCGGGAGAAGGACGAGGACGGCACGCTGCTGGCCTACGTCCCGCTGAGCATGGTCAACGACGATACCGGCGGCGCGCGGGCGGCCTTTGCGGGCCGCATGTTCTACCGGCCCGGCAGCGGCGGCTGGGGCAACACCCAGAAGGTGCGCCTGGTGTGGCTGGTGCAAATGCTCACCGACTGGTGCGACACACAGGGCTTCACCCCCTCCAGCGACGAGGAGGCCGACGAGGAACTCACGGCGTGGTGCAGTGAGTCCACCCATCGCGTGGAGCGGATGCAGATCGTGCACACCTACTACGACGACTGGCTCCTGGCGGGCCTGGCCGTGCGCGAAGACCACGGCGCAGCGGTGGCCATCGCCTACGAGGATCCGGCGACCGATCAGCATCCCAACAACGACGACTACCTGTGGCTGCTGGCCAAGGGGCTGGAGGCTTCCTTCGTCACCGGACGCAAGGGCAGCAGCGGGCAACGCGACATCACGCCGAGCGTGATCCGCCAGCGCTTCGACCGCCTCGTGGGCTCCGGCACAGAGGAGCAGCGCTGGGGCATTCCGCAGAACGTGCTACGGGTGGATTATTACGACACCAGTTATTTCCCGCACCAGGGCTATCTCGCCAACATCGCCGCGCAGTACAGCAAGGACGCCCTGGCTCACTTCCTGGTCGGCGGCCAGCCGACGGCGGACGCACCGACCCTGCTGTTCGCACGCGAGGAATACTTCCGCAGCGCCAACCTCGACGCCGTGCCGCACACGAACGGCGCCACCCAGGCGACGGTCGCGCTGAAGCCGGAGGAGTGTGCGGTGGAGACGGTGGCGACCGTCCAGTGGGCGCCCTATCGCTACCGGAACAGCCAATGGCAGGCCTACCCCATCGCCGAGTATATGGACCTGCTCGACGTGCGCTTGGGCGATCTGTTCAAGAGCGTTCCCGATTTCTACGATCCGAACGACCCTGAGAACAGCGAACTGGCGCTGGATGGCGCGATCATGGCCGCGCAGTCCAACTACCTCGCCTTCTACAACGGCGTCTCCAACATCGTCCAGCGCGGCGCAATCGTGTATGCCCAGTCGGATTTTGTCTGGACCGACCGGCAACTCCTCGACTCGACATACTCCTGGGTGCGCAAGGGGCTGACCGTCGGTACCAACGCCGTCACAGTGACCGTCGTCGAGGCGATCATCAACAAGATCATTGATAAACTTGAGCAGAAGGCCATCGAACAGATGGTCACAGACGTATTCCAGCAGGCGTTCCCCACGCTGGATTTTGCGCAGAAAGCCGCCGAGATCGGAAGATGGGCGCGCTTCAAAGAGTTTGTCAGCGGTTTATCGTGGGAGGGCTTTAAGAGCAGCGTCAGCGGTTTCGTATCGGATAAGTGGGGGATGGTAACGACAAAGTTGAGGGACTTGTTCCAGTGGGCCAGGGGCAGCCCGGGTTGGGCAATCGCGGGCGCGGTCCTGGCACTGACAACGATCATCGCCGTTGCCACCCTGATCGGCGTCGGAAAATGGGACGTCGCTATCTCGGTGGGGGTCCTTGGGTTGAGCATGTTCTCGCTGGGCAAGGCCATCTACAACCTGGCGACGTATGGCGCCTCCGAGGGAATTCAGGTCGTGACGCACACTGTCAAGATCTTTGGCACGGTCTCGAGCGCGGCCGAAGTCGCCGGCGTCATCGGCCTGATCATCGCGGCAGTAGTGGCGATCGGGTTCTTCGTCTACGCCTGGGCCTCCGGCGGCGCGACCATCCTCAGCCTGGCCTTCAACGCCATGCTGGCCCAGACGATTGCCCAGATCGTCGTCGCCGTCATCATGTTCGCCATCGCCGCGATCCCCGTCGTCGGGCAACTGATCGTGGCGATCATCGCCGTGATTGACTCCCTGATCGCGCTGGTCTGCACCGCCATCGGCGAAGAGGCGCGCACCAACGTCGTCGGGCAGTGGCTCTGCCGTGGCCTTACCGGCGTGGCGACGGAACTCATCCGCAACGTCATCTACGACGCCCACGACCTGGTGGATATACGCAATCCCGACCGGCTACAGATGTTCGGCTTCGACCAGCAGGTCTCCGAGTCCCAGGGCATCTCTGAGGGCAGCAGGGTGCGCTACAGCGTCTCTGTCACCACCACCATCCAACTGGCGCACGTGTTCCCCGACTGGAAAGCAATGATCGAGGGCTGGAAGAACGGCACGCGCCTGATCCCCATAGACTGGAAGTCCCTGGCCTACGCCTACCAGTTCAACAACGACGCCCTGCGCACCGCCCACTATGACTATCAACTCCAGCCCCAACAGCAGGACATTCACAAGGGCCTGTCCCGCTACAGCGAGGACGAGGGGGCGCTGTTCTGGCAAGAGACACAGACCGGCTACGGCGCCATGCAGATTGTGCCCTTCTTCGCCGTTGACTCTACCAGCGTCTCTGACGTGCTCGACGAGACCGGCATCAACCGGCCTGTCTCGCTCTACCTGGCGGAGGGGAGCAACACGCCTACGCAGGAGTGTTTTACAGTGCCCAATCCGCTTGGCTGCGTCCTCGCTCCGTATGCTCCCTTCATCTGCTGGGTGCCGGTCTGCCGCATCCGCGATAACGCCGCCACCAGCCACATTGACATTGGCCAAAGGCTGTACCTCGACATCTTCCCGGAGAACCTGAGCCAGTTCTATGACCTGGCCGCTAAGGATGGCGGCTATGCGCTGGCCTGGGGCCAGACCGGCGACGTGACCTTCCCGCGCCAGCGGGACGCCGACGGCGACGGGCTGCTCAGCCTGGCGCTGGGCGGCTCCGATCCCAACGACAGCAAGTGGGACTCGGACGGCGACGGCCTGGGGGACTATTTCGAATACACCGTCGGCAGCGATCCCACCCGACCCGACGCCGACGGCGATGGCCTGACCGACCAGGTCGAGTTCCGCCTGAGCAGCGACCCCTACCGCGCCGACAGCGACGGCGACGGCCTGACCGACGCCGAGGAGGTGCGCGGCTGGGAGTTCGTCTACGACATCACCGCCGCCGGCCAACTGCGCACCCGCGTCACTTCCGACCCCTTGACTGCAGACGGCGACGGCGACGGCATAACCGATTTCCTGGAAAAGACCTACGGCTTCAATCCCCGCGTCCCGGAGAGCGACACCGTGCTGACGCTCAGTTCGCAGGTGCGCGAGGCGGGCGCCCCCCACCTGCTGTTGCGCTTCGAGGAGGACGCCGGCGCCGCCACCTTCGCCGATTCGTCCGGCTATGGGAACATCGCCGCCTGCAATGGCGACGGCTGTCCCGCCGTCGTGGCTGGCCGATACGGCAACGCTCTCCAGTTCGACGGCGCCAACGATTGGGTAGCAGGCCCGGAGATGGACATCCCCGACGACTTTACCCTCGCGCTGTGGGTCAACCCCGACCGGACGAGCGACGGCCAGGCGTTCATCGGCAAGCATACGGCCGGCGGCAACAACCTCATCGTATTCGGTTTCTGGAACGGCGGCTATTCCTTCGAGATCAGAGGAAATTCCTACGCCGCAGGCACAAGGACCACTGGCTGGCAGCACCTGGCCGTCGTCGGGCGCAGGACCGGCGCTTCGACCGAGGTGACGGTGTACAAGAACGGCGACCTGCTGTGGCGGCGCACGCTCAACGCCGTGGCGGGCGACGTTTCCGGCAAGCCGTGGACGCTTGGACAAGAGTGGGACAGCAACAACCCCAGCGATTTCCTGGACGGCGCGATTGACGAGGTCGCCATCTTCGACCGCGCGCTTTCCGAGACGGAGGTCGAGGCCGTCATGGGGGCGCAATACAACACCAGCGACCTGTTCGTCCGGCCCGGCGAGTTGCTGCACTACGAGGCCGCAGTCAAGAACGAGTTGCTCGGCCGCCAGGCCCAGGGGCTGCTGTACACCGCATTCCCCACCACCACACTCACCGGCAGCACCGTCGCCCCAGTCTCGTTCGTGCTGCAGCCGCAGCAGACCGGCGCCATCTCCGGCAGCGTGAATGTGAATACCGGCGTGGCCTCCGGTACTGCCGTCAGCCTGACGCAGGTGGCCGGCGCCGCCATCCTGGACTGGCGCGAGCAATCGGACTCTGCCGAACTGTGGCTGCCGCTGAACGAGGCCAGCACGGCGACCACCTTCCAGGACTATTCCGGGAACGTGCCGCCGCGCAACGGCACCTGTTCCGGCAACGGTTGTCCGGCCCGCGAGCAACGCGGTTATTTTGGCTATGGCGTGCGCTTCGACGGGACGAACGATGCCATCACCCTACCCGATGTAGACACCCTGGGCCTGCGAGACTCCAGTTTCACCGTCTCCGCCTGGGTCAAGGGCGTCGCGTTCTCCAGCAGCGATAACGCCATCATGGGGACGGATACGCAGAGCGCCAACCGGGGGCTACACCTGGTCGTGCGCAACGGCAGGCCGTACATGGGCTTTTACGGCAACGATCTGGACAGCGGCTTTACGCTCTCGACCGACCGCTGGTACCACGTCGTCTTTCGCTACACCCAGGGCACCGGCGAGCAGGCCATCTTTGTCAACGGCGAGCCCAAGAACCGCCGCACCGGCGCCGCCGCGTTCCAGGGCACGGGCACGGTCTACCTGGGGCGCGCGCTGGGCGGCAACTATTTCAACGGCTGGCTGGACGACGTGCGCGTCTTCCGGCGCGCGCTCACGCTGAACGAGATCCGCGCCCTCTACGGCCAGCCTGTGCTGGAATTCGGCTTCGACCCGAGCATATACGGCAATTTCCACCTCGACGAGTCCGGCTTTGGCAATTTTGCCCTCGGCGCCGCCTGCCCGTCCTCTCAGCAGAACGGGATCAGCGGCGGGTCGGTCGAGTTCAACGGAGGGCAGCGGTGTGTCATGCTCATGAGCGAGAGCCTCGACCTGTGGGACAGCGCGTTCTCGCTCTCGATCTGGCTCTATCCCACGAACAGCGGCACCAGCGCGTACGACGGCTACGCCCAGGGCATCTTTGGCAACTACTGGAGTTACCGCGACACCGCCGGGAATAACACGGACGAGTCCAGGCTGAGTTACCCCACCCTGTTCCGGGTGGGCCGCCGGCTGCGCTTCGGCTTCGGCGACGGCACGACCTGGCGGCACTGGGATACCGGCGACGTGCTGACCCTCAACAACTGGAACCACGTCGTCGTGAGTTTCGGCCCCACCTATGATCAGAACGACAACTTTCTGGAAAACCGCGTCACCTTCTACGTCAACGGCGTGTCTGTGAAGAGCGAGGGTACGGGGAGCGCCGCCCCGCGCTACTCCTGGCTCTACAACCCGCTCATCTCCATCGGCCAGGTCAGCAGCATGGCCAGGCTTTACACGGACCGTATCTGGGTGACCGACGAGAAAGACGGAGCCGGGTCGGCCGAGTTGTGTCTGGCCTGGAACGAGAACGAGATATACAACCAGGGAGGCATAGAGGACAACGACGGTAATGGCCAGGAGTACGATGTGCACAATGAGCAGGTGTTCTTTGACAGCGGCACGCTGCGGATGTGGGAGGACGACCGCGACCAATCCAGCCGCGGCACCCGCTGCGGCGCCAGTCCCGACGACGACGACGATCCGCTCGACGGCGGCGGCTGGACCTTCAACACGTTCGGCCCCGGTTTCGGTTCGACCGGCTACGCCTTCTCCGGCGACACCGAAGGCACGCTGTACCTGAGCAAGGACAACCCCTCCATCCCCTTCCGCGGCCGCATAGACGAACTGACCCTGTACAAGCGCGTGCTCTCGGCCGAGGAGGTGCAGGAACTGTACCTCTCCGTTTCCGCTGTCCTGCGCCTGCGTCTGGACGATCCGCCCGGCAGCGACAGTTTCGAGAACAGCCTGGACCTGAGCCGGCAGAGTGACGCCTATTGCGCAGGCGACGAGTGTCCCACCGCCGGCGTCAACGGGCGCGACAACCAGGCTGCCCTCTTCGACGGACAAAACGACATCCTGAACACCACTCTGACCGTAGACCAGTCCAGCAATTCTGCCGGTGTGACCATGATGGCCTGGGTCTATCCCACGAGCGCCAGCGGCGGAGAGCATCACGTGATCAGCACCTACGCGGCAGGCGACCGTCTGTGGTCCCTGCTGCGGAACGGCGACAAGTGGGCCTTCAACACCGGCGTCGGCCTTCAGACGACCAATGCTTCGGTTGACGTGGGCCGCTGGCAGCACATTGCCGTCGTCTACGACCCTGCCCGGGCGCAGATCAATTTCTACAAGGACGGCGTGCGCGAGTTCCAGAGCGTCTATGGCATGTCCTACCACGCCAGCAGCAGCCCCATCGCCATCGGCGCGAGGTCCGGCGGCGGCCTGTACTTTGACGGTCGCATAGACGATGTGCGCGTCTTTAAACTGCCGCTCTCCGCGGCAGATGTCGCCAGCATCTACAGTGCCGCGCCCATCCTCCAAATGCACTTTGACGAAGACCCGACCGGCACGACGCAGTTCAGAGACAGTTCCGGCAACGGCCTCAACGGCACCTGTTATTATTGCCCTCAAACTGGCGCGGGCATCCAGGGCCGGGTGGGCCTGGCAGCCCAGTTCGACGGCGTGAACGACGCTATCTATGTCCTCGACAACGACCGGCTGGACCTGGACACCTTCAGCGTCGGTCTGTGGGTCATGCCCACAACGGTCTTTACAATGCGCGCGCAAGTGTTGCTCAGGAAGGGCGACTATGACGACATCAACTTTGACCTGCTCCTCGCGGCCGGCGGCCTGACGCCAACCCTAAGTATGGACGATTGCGCGTCTGGAGGCGTCACGCAACAGGTTTCGAGCCGCACTCCGCTCATCCTGGGCCAGTGGAACCACGTGATCGGCACGTACGATGGACAAGCACTCGTGATCTATGTCAACGGTTACGAGCAGGGCCGGCTGCCCCTCGTCGGGACGCCGTGCCACAACAACGCGTCATTGATCATCGGACACCAGGCTGTACCTTTCGCCGGGCGTATAGACGAAGTGACCATCTACAATCACGCGCTGGGGCCCTACGAGGTGCGCGACATCTTCCTGTACCAGGGCCGCTGGGTGGAGGACCGCCAGAGCCACACGATCACCGTGGACGACGAAGACCCTGTCTCCGCGCTGCGCTCCTACACCCCCACGCTGCCCTACCGGGCCAACCAGTACGTGGTGACGCACGTCGAAGCGCACGATGCCACCTCCGGCATGGCGCTGGTCGAACTGGGCGTGAAGCGCAGCGGCCAAGCCGCCTACACCTGGACCGCCGCTCCGCCCTGCCAGGACACCGCAAGCGGCAGTGCCTGGTGTCCCGCCTTCGACCCGACCGTGTTGGGCGGCGAGGGCGTCTACACGCTCCAGACCCGCGCCACCGACCGCGTCGGCCACCGCGAGACGCCCGCGCAGGAGTACACCATTTACGTGGACGCCACCCCGCCGACAATCGCCTCTGCGCTGGCGAGTGGCGCCGTGGTCGGCGCTTCGGTGCATCCCAGCCGGCCCAACGCCTGGCGCGTGCCACTCAGCGGCACGGTCAGCGATCCGAACATCGCAGCCGGCGTCCCCGGCAGCGGCGTGCGGCCCGATAGCGTCTGGGTGACACTGCTCACACCGGCCGGCACGTCTGCCGGAGAGGGGCCGCAACTGGCCGCGCTCAGCGGTGCAACCTGGACGGTGGACTATGACTTTGGGACGGCAGAGCCTACCGGTGTCTACACGCTCCACGTCGAGGCCGCCGACCGCACACCGACCGCGGATACGCTGGGCAATCGTCGGGCCGCCGACCTGGGCACCGTCGTCGTGGATGCTATTGCTCCCAGCGCCGGGTTGAACGTGCAGAACATGACCACCACGGTGGTCACGTCCACGCTGCCGCTCAGCGGCACCGTCGTCGAACTGCCCACCCTCGATCATACCGTCCTGCGCCTGCATCTGGACGAGAGCGCGGACGCCACGACCTTCTACGACAGTTCCGGGCACGACCATCCCGCCACATGCAGCGGCGCCTCCTGTCCTGTGGCCGGCGCGGACGGCCAGTTTGGCCGCGCCTTGCAGTTCGACGGGAGCGATTACGCGCAGGCCGCCGACTCGCCCGATTTCGACTTCGGCACGGGGCCGTTTGCCGTCAGCCTGTGGTTCAAGCGCGACGAGACGGCGTGGGTCAGCGATCTGCTGAGTTGGGGGAACTGGCAGGATGGAGCGCAGTTCTCCGTCCGGCTGACTCCCGCCCGCGTCATGCAGGTCTACTTGGATGTTGGGGGCACTGGCGGCACCGTCATCGCCGACGGCGGCACGTACAGCCCCAACCAGTGGCATCACCTGGCCGTCGTCCGCGACGGCAGCGGTAATTTCACCACCTACCTGGACGGCGTGGCGACCGGTTCGGGCAGCAGCGCGCTCGATCTGAACAGCATTGATGCGCCCATCCGCATCGGTGCAGGCCCTGCTACTCCGGAGTTAAGCAACCCATACCAGGGACTGATTGACGAGGTGACGATCCTGAGCCGCGCGCTCTCGCCGGACGAGATACGCACGCTGGCCCAGCCCCAGGTGGCCGGCGTGAGCGCGGTGCAGGTCGCCTTCACGCCGAACCTGTATGCCTGGCCCTTCTACAACGAGCAGCCTCCCGCAGGCCAGGCGCTACATCTGCCCTTCGAGGACAGCCCCGACGAAAACGACTCCCTCGCCTTCTACGACGTCTCGGGGAACGGGCACCGTGGCCGGTGCAGCACAAATTGCCCCGCCACCGGCCAGAGCGGCCACAGCGGCAACGCTGCCGGCTTCGACGGCAGCGACGATTCCGTCTCCATCTCCGGCTTCGGCAGTTTCACTACAACCACCGTCTCGGTGTGGGTCTACCGCAGTGGCGAGAACTCGACGCGCGAGACCGTCGTGTCGTACAAAGAATACAGCGGCTGCGGCTTTGGCCTCTCGCTCAACGAGCCTCAAGCGAGCCTCCCCGGCACAGACCCGCTCAAGTACAACAACCAGTATCCGCGTTTCCACGTCAGGGTCGGCGACGCCTGGGTTTCTGCCGAGCAGCAGGTGCCCATTCCGCAGAACCGGTGGGTGCACCTGGCCGGCACCTACGACGGCCAGACCGTCCGCCTCTACCGCGACGGCCAGCAGGTCGCCAGCACACCCGCCCCCGGCGGCATGCAGCAGTGCGCGGCGGACGTCGCCATAGGGAGCCATTCTTCACAAGATGTGTACTTCTTCCCCGGCGGCATTGACGAGGTGCGCGTCTTTGAGCGCGCGCTGTCGCCGGCCGAGATCCGCTCGCTCTATCTGGGTACAGGGCCGGTGCTGGCGCTGCCCCTGGACGAGGCGTGGGCGACCAATGGCGCCGTTATCCCTGACGTCTCCGGCTGGCAGCACAACGGCACACTGTACGCCACCGGCACCTCCAACAACCTGGCCACGGCAGGCCAGGTCGGCCCGTATGCACTGAACCTGGAGGGCGGCGACCACTACGTCGTCGTGCCCGATAACCCTGGATTGGATCTATCCACCTTCAGCGTCGGCGCCTGGATCATGCCCTACCGGACGACCTCGCAGTCGCAGCCGCTGGTGGTCAAGCGCGGCGCGAGCGCCGCGCAGCAGAACTATGGGCTGTACCTGTACTACACTAACCCCTATGACGGGAACACGGGCCGCCTGCGCTTCGCCTTCGGGGACTGTGCGGCGACCCGCGAATTCAACAGCATCGCCACACTGAACTGGCGGCAGTGGAACCACGTGATGATGACCTACGACGGCGCCCGCTTCGCGGTATACATCAACGGCGCGCTAGATCGCAGCGTGGACATTGCCGCTCTCCCGTGCCAGAACGATGAGCCGGTCCGGATCGGTGGCGGGGTGCCCGGGGGTTCGCTCCTGCCGTTTGCCGGCCGGGTGGACGAGGTGCGCATCTACCCGCGCGCGCTTTCGGCCAGCGAAGTCGCGGCGCTCAATGAGAACCGCTGGCGGACGGCCAGCCTGAGCGCGTCGGGGGCCGGCGTGGAGCAGGCGACCTGGACGGCCCAGGTGCCGGCCGGATTGGAAGGCGACTATCGCGTGGACCTGCGCGGCCAGGACACGGCCGGTCACGTGGATAACTCCGGCCACAGCCTGGGCGTGTGGGCGCCCACGGTGGATACGCTGGCCCCGCGCGTGACGCTGACACACACGCTGATCGGTACCACATACCACTACCACGTGATGGCCGAGGACTATAACCTGAGCGAGGAGGGGCTGGACGCTCCTTGCGACGTCGGCGTGACCGTCGCCCGCGAGTACTTTCAATCCCCCTGGTACCTGGCGCTCTCCGCGCAGACGGAGGAGCGCGACCGGCGGCTCTACCGGCTGTTCGCCGAGTGCGACAACCCCTCCTGGACGGTGCCCGGCCTGGTCGGCAGGCACGACACCCCCGGCCTGGCCTTGGGCGTCGCCATCTCCGGCAGCACCGCCTACGTGGCCGACGGCGAGGCCGGCTTGCAGATGTTCGATATCTCCAATCCGGCGGCTCCCAAGCTCGTGGGCGCCTACGATACGCCGGGATTTGCGGTGAACGTCGCTGTGCCATCGGCTCCTACGAGCGGTTTCGGGTCTGCGTCCCTGGCGCCGCTTGACGTAAGCCCGGTGGCCACGGCTCCGCCCGCCAGTCAAGGCACCCTCCGGCAGTCGGTTGCCGGCCCGGCCCGGCCGGTGAAAGGCTACCCTTCTCCGACTCTGCAGCCCGATCCCGCCCCCGATCTCATCGTCGAGAGCATCGTGGCAGCCCCGGCAACCCTCGGCATCGGCCAGCCTTTTGCCATCACCGTGACCGTCAGGAACTCAGGTACGGTGGCTGTTGACACTTCTTCTGTCACCGGCGTCTACATTGACGAGATGCCGACCGGTATCCTGTGCTTCGGCTGGGCCTGCGCCCCCACGGATCCTTTGGGGGCAGGCGCCTCTGCCGTCCTGACGTTCACTCACCCCGGCTTTACCTGGCCCGGTCAGCATGCCATCTATGCCGGCGCGGATGAGTCGGACTCGATCGTTGAGGAGAACGAAACCAATAACATTGCCGGCCCCGTCATCGTCGCCATTCCCTTCTTCACCGTAACCGCGACCAGCCCGGCGGGCAACGGACGGGTGTTGGCGCGCAACGGCATCGTCTCGGCCACGTTCAGCCAGCCCGTGAGCGGCACCACGGTCAGCACGCGCACCTTCGTCGTGTACGGGCGACAGACCGGGGCGTACAGCGGCGTAGGACAAACTGACAGTTTGTCCTACAGGTTCGACGCGGCGCGAGATTTCAAGCCCGGCGAGGAAATCGTCGCCGACCTGACGATGGGCATCCGGTCAACCGACGGCCGGCTGCTCGTCCCCTACGCCTGGCAGTTCCGTGCGGCCGTCGTGGGCGGCACGGGCGTCTTTACCGACAGCGGCCAGCGCCTGGGCAACTCGATGACCTACGCCCTGGCGCCGGGCGACGTGGACGGCGACGGCGACCTGGACGTGCTGGCGACCGGCTATCCCACCAACACCGTCTGGCTCAACGACGGCAGCGGCCGGTTTGTCGAGAGCAGCCAGCCCCTGAGCGTCTCCGAGTCCTACGCGGGCACCCTGGGCGACCTGGACGGCGACGGCGACCTCGACGCCTTTATCGCGCAGGGCAGCCCCTACGCCGACGCGCCCAGCCAGGTCTGGCTGAACGACGGGACGGGCGTTTTCACCGACAGCACCCAGCGTCTGGGCGACGGCCAGACCATGGCCCTGGCGCTGGGGGACCTGGACGGCGACGGCGACCTGGACGCCGTTCTCGGCGATTATGATAATTACACCCGAGTCTGGCTGAACGACGGCGGCGCCGTCTTTACCGTCACCGGGCAATACCTGGGCGGCGCGAACGCCAGCGCCGTGGCGCTGGGCGACGTGGACGGCGACGGCGACCTCGACCTGCTGATCGGCAGCAGCGACCTGGCCGCCCAACTGTGGTTGAACGACGGCAGCGGCATCTTCACCCAGAGCGACCTGCAACTGGGTGACGACATGGCTGCCACCGCCGTGACGCTGGGGGACGTGGACGGCGATGGCGACCTCGATGCCCTCATCGCCTACTCCTCCGGGACGGGCAACCAGGTCTGGCTGAACGACGGCAGCGGCATCTTTAGCGACACGCTCCAGCGCCTGGGCGACCAGGGCACCACCGGCGCGGCGCTGGGCGACGTGGACGGCGACGGCGACCTGGATGCTTTCTTCGGCCACGGTGGCGAGGTCGGGAGCCCCAACACCGTCTGGCTGAACGACGGCAGCGGCGCCTTTGGCGACAGCGGCCAGCGCCTGGGCAATGAAGGCACCACCGCCGTGGCGTTGGGAGACCTGGACGGCGATGGCGACCTGGACGCCTTCATCGGCAACTTTGGCGGATTCGGCGAGCCGAACACGGTCTGGATCAACAACGCCAACGCTCCCATCGCCGAAGACGACACCTTTGCCGTGCCGGTGGACTCGGGCGCCAATCTCCTGGATGTGCTCGCCAACGACCACGACCCCGACGGTGACGCCGTGACCCTGGTCGCCGTGGGTACGCCGCTCAACGGCACAGCCGTTATCAGCGGTGGTCTTGTGGCCTATACCCCGCCGACAGGCTTTAGCGGCCTGGATGTGTTCACCTACACCATCTGCGATTCCGGCGGGCTGACCGGCACGGGCACCGTCACCGTCGGCGTAGGCGGCCTCAACAACCCGCCCGTGGCCCAGGACGACCTTGCCGCGACGCTCGAGGACACAGCGGTGACGATCAACGCGCTGAACAACGATAGCGACCCCGACGGCCAGACGCCATTCCTGTGGACAGTGGAGACGCCACCGCACGGCAGCGCGGCCATCGCCGGCAGCACGGTGGTCTATACGCCCGCGCTGAACTACAACGGCACAGACAGTTTTGGCTATACCATTAGCGACGGCGCGCTCACCGGCACGGCGCGCATCACCGTCACCATCGCGCCGGTGAACGACGCGCCGCAGTTCACCAAGGGGGCCGACCCAACGCTGCTCGAGGACGCCGGGGCGCAGACACTTCCCGGCTGGGCGACCAATATCCGCCCCGGCCCGGTCAGCGCCACCGATGAGGTCGGGCAGGCGCTTACCTTCACCGTGACCAATGACAACCCGGCCCTGTTCTCCGCCCAACCGCAACTGGACGTGAGCGGCACCCTGGCCTTCACCCCGGCGGCGGACGCCTACGGCACGGCCATCGTGACGGCGATCCTCCGCGACGACGGCGGCACGGCCAACGGCGGGCAGGACACCAGTCTGCCGCAAACCTTCGCTATCACTATCATTGCCGTCAACGAGCCGCCGACGCTGGACGTGCCTGGCGACCGCGTGCTAGACGAAGACGCCGCCGAGCAGATAGTGCCCCTGACCGGCATCAGCGCCGGGCCGAACGAAAGCCAGACCCTGACCGTGACCGCCTCCTCGACCAACACGGCCTTGATCCCCCATCCCACCGTCGTCTATGTCAGCCCTAATCCGCATGGCAGCCTGCGCTTCACCCCGGCCGCCGACCGCTGGGGTGTGGCTACCGTAGCGGTGACCGTCACCGACGGCCTCTCCGCGACGGTGCGCACGTTCCAGGTCACCGTCAACCCGGTCAATGACCCGCCGACGCTGGACCCGCTCTCCAACCTGGCGATCGGCGAGAATGCCGGCACGCAGACGGTCTCTCTCACCGGCATCAGCGCCGGGCCTTATGAAAGCCAGGCCCTCACTGTGACGGCCTCCTCGTCCAACCCGGGCCTGATCCCCCAGCCCACTGTCATCTATACTAGCCCAGACGCGACCGGCAGCCTGTACTTCACCCCGGCTGCCGACCAATCTGGCGTCGCCACGCTGACCGTCATCGTCACCGACGGCCTCTCTGCGACCGCCCGCACGTTTCAGGTCATCGTCGGGCCGTTTGGTACCTACGTCTACGTGGCCGACAGTGCCGGCGGTCTGCGGGTGGTGGATGTCGCCAACCCCCGGTCACCGCGCCTGATAGATACGTTGGACGGATGGAGTGCCTATGACGTGGCCGTTGCCGGCTCCTACGCCTACGTGGCGGCGGGCTATGCCGGTTTGCAGGTAGTGGACGTCTCCAACCCCGCCGACATCCGCGAGGTCGGAAACTCTGGCTGGGGCGGTGATGCCCAGGGGGTCGCCATCTCCGGCACGCTCGCCTTCGTCGCCGACGGCTACCGTAATCTCTTACAAGTGGTGGACGTCCGCAACCCCACCGCCCCGTACCAGGTCGGCGTTTTCCCCACGATATGGAGTGCCTTTGACGTTGCCATCTCCGGGAACTATGCCTACGTGGCCTGCGGCGTCTACGGCCTGCAGGTAGTGGACATCTCTGACCCGGTACATCCACAAGCGGAAGGCACGCTAGATACATGGGACGCTCGCGGTGTCGTCATTTCTGGCACCACCGCCTACCTTGCCGACGGCCTGGGTGGCCTGCTGGTGGTGGACGTCTCCAATCCCACGAACCCGCAACTGCTGCGTACCTTCAATACGCCGGGCTACGCCTTTAACGTTGGCCTCTCCAGGGATATGGCCTACGTCGCCGACTATGACAAGGGGCTGCAGGTAATCAACCCCAGCGGCATCATGCCCAGCGCGACGGCATGTGATACGGCCGGGCACTGCACCACCGTTGGAGTCACTGCCCTGGCGCAGGTCGCCGGCTATGAGCCGGTCTCGCTGGCCCAAGGTGCTTTCGGCATGGCAACGCTCGCCGAATCCGGGCAGGAGTGGCCGGGCGTCTCTATCGTGAGTGTCCCGCCAGTGCTCGCAAGCGCTGACCCCATTTCCATCACCGGCGAGGCTTACGTGACGACCACCTCCTGGCTGCGCGTCCTGACTGTGACGGTGGATGCCGCTCCGATCTACGTCAAGACCTGGGGTAGCGGCGAAATCACCCAGACCACCTGGAGCACCGACTGGACGCCCGCCGGCGAAGGGATGTACGTGCTGCAGGCGCAGATCGTGGACGATGACGGTGGCACGGCCAGCGATACGCTCACCGTCACCGTGGATACTCAGCCTCCCACCATCGGCATCACCCCCACACTGCTCACCTCCGCGCAGTACCACCCGCCGCGCGCCATTGACATCACCGGTGTGGCGACCGACACCGGCGGCGTGGCGTCGGCCGAGGTCACTGTGTTGCAGGATGGCATCGCCCACGGCGCCGTCCTCCTCGGCGGCAGCAGCCCCACCACGACCGCCTGGACCGCCACCTGGTACCTGGGCAGCACCCCCTTGCCTGACGGCGAGGTCTACACCATCACCGCCCGGTCGGTGGACATCGTCGGGCGCAGCACATGGGTCACCGAAGCGGTGACCGTGGACGTCACGCCGCCCACGCTGGTCACATTGACGCTCTCGGCGGCGGGCAACCGGCTGTCGCCCGGCGAGACGCTGCGCGACGCGCCCGCCACGCTGACGCTGACCTGGACGCAGGCCGGCGACGGCAGCGGCGTAGCCGGCTATGTAGCAGATTGGGCCGTCGCTGTGACCGACACCACGCACATCACCGCCAGCATCCCGGCGCTGGCCGAGCGTGTCGTCACCACCACCGTCCAGGACGGCCAGAAGGTGACAGCCTGGGTCACCGGCGAAGACCTCTACGCTAACCGGAGACGGCAGCGCGTCGGCCCGGTCTACGTGGACGGCCCGCGCACGCCCGATTATGCCGTCCTGGACGATCCTGGCGGCGTGTATCGCGGCTGGATGGAGAGCGGCTGCAGCCTGCTCGGCGTGGACCGCCGCGCCAGCCGTCAGGCGCAGGGCGCAGAGCAGCGCCTCTACGCCACGTGGAACGCCGAAGGGCTGCGGCTGGCCTGGAGCGGCGCGAACTGGGACAGCGACGGCGACCTGTTCGTCTATCTGGACGTGCAGGCCGGCGGCGCGATCACGGCCTACAACCCCTACAGCGATACCGCCGGTACGGTGCTCTACCTGCCCGGCGTCACGCCGGGTTCCGCGGCGGGTGCACTGGCCGCCGACTACTTGGTCTGGGTGCGCGACGCACAGACGGCGTTGTTGATGCACTGGGACGGTAGCGCGTGGGTCTCGGATACGCTGCTCCTGCCCGCGTGGTATCGCTTCGACGCCGCGCTCGACGACGGCCTCACCGACCTGTACCTGCCCTTCCACTTGATCGGGATCACCGACCCGGCCTCGATGCCACTGGATCTGGTCGCCTTCGCCAGCGAAAATGATGCGTTGCGCTTGTGGGCCGTGCTGCCCGGTGCCAACCCTGTCAACAGTGACCGCGTGGTCGAGACAGGCATCTTGGGCGAGGGGCACGAGTTCGCCCTCACACAGCGCTATCACTGGGACAACCTGGGCGCGGGCGTCTGCCCCAACGGCAGTGACGGAAGCATGCCGTTCCAGTATCCCGACACCGACCTGCAGGTGCGCATCTCTGCCGATCCGGCCGGCACGGCCTACGCCTTCGTGAATGACAATCTGTTCTGGCTGTGGGACCTGCTGCTGGGCAGCCCGCCGGCCGACGTCACGTCGTTCCTTGAACCTGTGATGGGTAGCGGCCTCGCCGAGGTGGGCGATGGTCAGTGGATCAGTTACACGATCCGGTATCGCAACCGCGGCACCTACACGGCAACCAACGTCATCGCCGACGTCCAGGGGCTGTACGCACTGAACCTGGTCGGCGGCAACCACCAGATCCCCCTGGGCGACGTCGGGCCGGGCGAGGAAGGTACGGTCACCTTCTACGGCGTGGTGGACCTGGACCTCAGCCCGCAGCCCTGGGCCGCTGTGGAAGCGCGAATCTACGACGACGCCCATGACCCATCCGATCAACCGCTGGAGTGGCTGTGGGTGCACCACGCGGTGGACCGCAACGCGCCTACATTCTTTGGCATCCAGCAGCCGCGCTACCTGATCGGGACGGGCGTGACCGACCTGCGCGGCTACGCCTATGACGATTCCGGCGTACCCACTATGACCGTGGAGATTCAGGGGGGCAGCCCGCTTGTCTGCCCAGACGCAGCTCCGCAGGACGGCCAATGGATGTGCGCTTGGGACGTGACGGCCAGCAATGGCGGCGTAGTCCCCGCTCACGGCGCACAATTCAACGTGCGGCTCCAGGCCACCGACGGCCTGGGTCAGCCGAGTAGCTGGAGCAACTGGCAGCCCTTCGTCGTGGACGCCATGCCGCCGACCATCACGCTGGACGTGGCGGCAAGCGGCGTGAGCGACGGCAGCGTCGTGCAGGACACGGCCCTCACGCTGGTCGGCGACATGCGCGACGATGGTGGCGTGCAACAGGCAGATGTGTGCGTGGCTGGTAGTTGTGAACCTGCCAGCCTGTCGGCGCTCCTGGTGTCCCCGCCGGCGAGTTACGAGGACGTGCCGGGCGTGCCGATCACCATCACCAGTGGTTGTTTCGAGCGCACTTTCGACGTGGTGGAAGATTTCTCCGTCGGCTGGGTGCGGCTGGGGTTTGTCGCCGCGCATGCCCACCGCGACGATCTTCAGGTCACGCTACAGTCGCCAGATGGCTCCAGCGTGCGCGTGCTCGACGACGACAGTGTCTCCGGTACGGCTTTCCAGAACTATGACCTGCTCCTGGGCGACGCCGCCGCGAGCGCGTACAACGCCGGCATCGGCGACGACCCGGCCTGGCCGTACTACGAGCGTCTGGCGCGACCCGCCGCGCCGCTGCGTGCCTTCCAGGGGGAGAGTTCCGCCGGTACCTGGACGCTGCGCGTCTGCGACACGAATGGAGCGGCGTATGACGGCGACTACTACTACCGCAGCCTGCTGGAACTCACGCCGCGCAATACGGACGTACAGATGGTACGCTGGTCGTACCACGCGGCTGCCAGCGCCGACAGGCTCGACTATGTCTCGCGCACCGTTGTTATCTCCGGCACGGACGTGGTAGGCAACCGCTCCAGCATCAGCCTGACTGTGTGGGTAGACAACGTCGCGCCGGCAATCACGGTGACGCAGGTGACGACGTGGGCCGTCACGGGCAGCCGTGATGCTCTGATCGGCGGCATTGCACGCGACGGCGGGCAAGTGATCGCCCTCTCTGTGATCATCGAAACCCCTGCTGGTGAGATCATCAACGAGCCAGCATCTCTGGAAGGCGAGGCATGGCAGTACGTTTTGCAGAGCGACGTCGCCGGCAATTACCGGTTGTGGATCAACGTTTTCGATCTGGCCGGCAACGTCACCACGGCCGGGCCGTTCGAGGTCACGCTGGAGCCGCCCAGCTACCGCTACCGCGTCTACCTGCCGCTGGTGAGCAAGAGCGCAATGCCGCTGGCCGCTATGTCGCCGGATATGGTAGTGCTGGCGAATAATGTACTGTTGGCCTCCGGCGAGGCGCGGATCGTCGTCCGCAACGTGAACACCGTCACCGTCAACACAGATTTCCGGGTAGACCTGTACTTCGACCCTAGCCGCGTGCCGGGAGCCGGTGATCGCTGGGAGAGCATCGCCGCTTATGGTGCGCACTGGTTGGTGCCGGCAGCGAGCCATCCTCTGGCAGCGGGCGAGCGGATTACCCTGACGCTTGACGGCGCAGCCGGCAGCCGCTACCCGGCTGGCCTGGGCGGGTTCGTCCATGTCTACGTGCAGGTGGACACACTCAACGCGGTGGCTGAATCGAGCGAAAATAACAACCTGGTTGAAGTGGACATCGGTGACATAGACGCACCCGATCTGGTCGTGGAGCGTATCGTCGCTACCGCCAACAACGTGCAGGTGGTCATCCACAACCAGGGTGAATCGTCTGCGGTGGACAAGTTCCGGGTGGAAGTGTATGTGAATCCCAATCCCGCACCTACCCGCGTCAATCAAACATGGAACGCCCTGACCAACCAGGGGCTGGTGTGGTGGGTCACGGCGCCGCTGAGGCCGGGCGAGGTGCTCACCTTGACTGTGGGCGACGCCTATTATGCAGCGCAATCCAGCCATGTTGTCTGGCCGCTGCCCGTCGGAGCAGCGATCTACGCCCAGGTGGACTCGGCCAACGCCAATACGCCTTACGGCGGCGTGCTGGAGATGCACGAGATTCTGGGCCAGCCGTACAATAACATCGCCGGACCGGTGAGGGTAACAGGAAGCGTGGTGGGAGCGCAGTTGGCCGTGGGGGGAAAAGAACAACCTTTCTGTGCGTTAGCGGATGGACGATGGTCCATCCGCTAACGGTTGGGCGGATCTACTGCGTCGCAAACGTATCAATCATCAGCCGCACGTCCCCTAACGGGTATAGAATCGGACACGTCGCGCCGCGCTTGAGGTACTCCTGCACTTTAGCGCGCGCCTCTGCCGGTGTGCCGGTGGCGGTGATCTTCAACACCAGTTCGTCGGGCACGTAGATCATCGCTTTTTCGATCTGTTCTTTCGTGGCCGGCCAGCCCAGGATGCTCTGGATTTTTTCTACCACTTCTTTTTTCACGCCGCTGGCTTTGGCGATGTGCGGCTGCTGCGCCAGGTACTGCGTCAACAGCATCTTTGCGCCGCGGATGGCTTCTGCCTGGTCCTCATGCACCGAGCAGACGACAAGTTGCGGGCGGTCGAGGTCGTAGACGCTCCGCCCGACTTTGCGCGCGCCTTTGTCGAGCAGTTCCATGGCCTCATCGTTGTACTCCGGCGGCACGCAATAGTTGAGCAACGCGCCATCGGCGATCTCGCCGGTCAACTCCAGCATTTGGGGGCCGGTCGCGCCGATCATCATCGGCACATGGCGTGGCTCTCGCCGCCCGTGGACAACGTCCAGCTCAATGTTGTTGACGTAGTGAAATTCCCCGTGATAGGTCACCCGCTCCAGCGCCAACAGCTTGCGCAGCACTTCGATGGTTTCGCGCATGGCCAGCAGCGGCTTGCGCCGCTCGATGCCGACATTTTTCGCCAGCGGGTCCCACCATGCGCCGATGCCGCAAATGATGCGATTGGGAGCGAGGTCGTCCAGGGTGAGGAACGTCGCCGCCAGCAGGCCGATGTTGCGCGTCCAGTTGTTGATGACGCCTGAACCGACTTTGATGGTGTGGGTGACGGCTGCGAAGGCCGCCATCGGCACAATCGCGTCGCGGACCAGGCGACTTTCCGCCTGCCAGACGGCCTCGAAGCCGCGTTCCTCGGCATATTGAACGTAAGCCATCCCATCCCGAATGGGGTGCGCATCCTGCAAGTACAATCCTACCCGTGGAATGTCATTCTGTGGCATGTTTACCTCCTGAAAAAAGCCGCTTAAGTGTTTACACATCGGAACGTTGGCACATTCATTGTATACGAAAGCTCAACTTGCGCCATTGCTCATGCAGCCTTGCTTGTTAGCCCATTTGCGGTTTAATGGGAGTAGGAAGTAGGAAGTGACAAGTGCCGATTTGCTCATTCTTTCATTCGCTCATTCGCCGATTCGCTCATTCTTTCATTCGCTCATTCGCTGATTCGCTGATTCTCTCATTCGCCGATTCGCTCATTCGCTCATTCGCCGATTCGCTCATTCGCCGATTCGCTCATTCGCTGATTCATCATGTCTGAACAAACTTCACTGCAAACCCTTGAAGGCACGCTTGAACGGCTGACCTTCCAGAACGAAGAGAACGGCTACACGGTCGCCAAACTGGTCCCTAAAGGTAAAAACTACGAAGTCACCGTGGTGGGCACGCTCACGGGGGTCAATCCCGGTGAATCGGTGCAGCTGCGCGGCGTGTGGACCACGCATCCGCAGTACGGACGCCAGTTTGAAGTCCGCGAGTATACCGTCCAGCTTCCGGCGACGGTCGAGGGCATCCGCAAGTACCTGGGCAGCGGCCTGATTAAGGGCATAGGGCCGGTGAACGCCGGGCGCATCGTGGATTATTTCGGCCTCAAGACGCTCGACGTGATCGAGAACGACATCCACCGTCTGCGTGAAGTGCCGGGCATCGGCGAAAAGCGCACAACCCTGATCGCACGCGCGTGGGAAGAGCAAAAGCACATCAAGGAGATTATGGTCTTCCTGCAAAGTCACGGCGTCAGCACCGGGCTGGCGGTGAAGATTTACAAGCAATATGCCGATCAGTCGCTCGCCGTGGTGCGCAACGCCCCCTATCGGCTGGCGAAGGACATCTACGGCATTGGCTTCAAAACGGCGGACAAGATCGCGCAGAAAATGGGCTTCGCCGTAGACGCGCCGGAACGCATCCAGGCCGGGTTGCGCTACGCGCTCGGTGCCTTCAGCGATGAAGGTCACTGCTTTGCCTGGCGCGACGACCTCCTCACCGCCGCCGCCGAACTCCTCGAAGTCCCCCGCGAAGCGTGCGAGCCGCAATTGGACGCGCTCATTCGCCTGGAGGAACTCATCGCGGAGAATGGCGAATCACGAATTACGAATAGTGACTCCGCCTCCAAAATCCAAAATCTAAAATCCAAAATCGAGCAGGCTATTTATCTTCCCCCATTCCTCTACGCCGAAAAAGGCGTCGCCAACAAGCTGCGGCAATTGCAGACCAGTGCGCGCGACCGGCTGGCGGTTTTCCAGAACGTGGAGTGGGACAAAGCCTTCGCCTGGCTTGCGGAACGCAATCCCATTCGGCTGGCGGAACAACAGCAGGCGGCGGTGCGCATGGCGCTCACGGAGAAAGTAAGCATCCTCACCGGTGGCCCCGGCACCGGCAAGACCACCATCACCCGCAGCATCATCCAGCTTTTGCAAGCCAAACGCTGCTCGGTGCTGCTGTGCGCGCCGACGGGCCGCGCCGCCAAACGCCTGAGCGAGGCGACCGGGCTGGAAGCCAAGACGATTCACCGGCTTCTCGAAGTCAAACCCGCCGAAGGTTTTCGTTTCGCACGCGACCAGGAGAACCCGCTCGATGCGGATATGATCATCGTGGATGAAACCTCGATGGTGGACATTCTGTTAATGAACCACCTGCTCAAGGCCGTGGAAGCGGGCAGCCATCTGCTGCTGGTGGGCGACGTGGATCAATTGCCTTCGGTAGGTGCGGGGAACGTGTTGCGTGACCTCATCGCCAGCGCGGTGATTCCGGTCACGCGGCTCGATACGATTTTCCGCCAGGCCGAGGACAGCTACATCATCGTCAACGCGCACCGCATCAATCGCGGCGAGATGCCGGTATGCAACGGCCCGGCGCGCGATTTCTTCTTGTTTGCGGCGGACGATGCCGAACGCGCCGCCGACCTCGTCCTTGACATCGTCGCGCGGCGCATCCCGGCGAAGTTCGGCTACGATGCCGATCGCGACATCCAGGTGCTCAGCCCGATGCACCGGGGCGCGGCGGGCGTCGGCGAGCTGAACCGGCGCTTGCAAGAGACGCTCAACCCGCCCGACGCGCGCAAGGCGCAGTCAGTGCACGGCGCGCGCGTGTTCCGCGTGGGCGACCGCGTGATGCAGATTCGCAACGACTACGACCGACAGGTGTTCAACGGCGACATGGGGCGCATCACAGCGCTGGACTTGGAGGAACACACGCTCACGGTCAACTTCGACGGGGCGCTGGTGGGCTACGAGTTCACCGAACTGGACGAGCTGGTGCACGCCTATGCGGTGAGCATCCACAAATCTCAAGGCTCAGAGTTCCCCGTAGTGGTCATCCCGATTTTGACGCAACACTACATGATGTTGCAGCGCAACCTGCTCTACACGGGCGTGACGCGGGCGGAAAAACTCGTCGTTTTGGTGGGGAACCCGCGCGCCATCGCCATCGCGGTGCATAACGACAAAATCGCGCAACGCAACACGCGCCTCACCGAGCGGCTGCTGGCGTGGGTGCCATCGTCCGCACGGGGGTATTACAATGGCAGCCAATAGGCGGAAGCGCTGAAGACTAAATATCGGGGAAGATTTACACATCTAGCAGGGCGCTGCGCTTATTCAAGGGCAGCGTCCTTTATGATGTTGCGGTTCTTCTTTCTCAATGGTAGTGGCGTGACGCGCACTCGCCGTTTATCTACAACACAGATAGAGTGTTTCAGGGTTTCTGCAGGCACGATTTGTGGCACTCGCTCTAACAAAGCACACATCTCCACGTCCGAGTAACTTCCACCGCGAAACAAGATGATGCCAGGTCCACTTGCTGCGCTCAGGGCCAACAATTGTGGGAAATCCAAATCGGCCCTAATCACGATACGATGTTCGTTATACGCTAACGCCAACAAGTCAGCATCGGCAGCGCGACCAGCGCCAATGGTATAGGCATGAATTCCACTGTGCCCGTGAGCACGTAATACATCTAACAATAACGGGGAAACGGGCATATCTAATAATAGCGCTTTCACATTGCCAACTCCAGTACCGGGGCATCGGTCAGATAGACTGCATAATTCAACGCTGCGTCAATATCTTCAGCTTCCAGGTATGGGTAAGATCGCAAAATAGTTTCTGGCGTCTCGCCAGCCGCTAACAACCCTAGCAATCGGGACACTGGAAAGCGCAATCCGCGGATGCACGGCTTGCCGCCACATACCGCCGGGTTCATAGTGATGCGTGAAAATCCGAACCCTCCTCCATATTCTAGCTCTGTGAGGATAGTATCCATTTGTGTTTCCATAACGATCCCCCATATCTACAACTTGATTGTTTACTCTCATTATACACGCGCTTTTATCGGTGCGATGAAGGCGTTATCTTTATCCTGGAACTCCTGCTGGCATATAAACAACATCCTCAAACGTCCAGGCAGCATAGCGTAAGGCTTGCTGAATATCTGCCTCTTCCAGGTCGGGATACTCATCCAGGATTTCCGCAACCGTCATCCCGTTGGCGACCAGATTCACGATCAGCGACACGGAAATGCGCATTTTCCGAATACAGGCTTTTCCCCTAAGATTTGTGGATCAAATGTAATGCGGTCGAATCCTAACATAACGACCTCCTTTGCAGGTTTTGACTGATAACGTAAGTGTACCACAAGTTTAGGCGGCGGCGAACGGCGATTTGCATAAAGGCGCTGCGCTTGGGTAAGCGCAGCGCCTCTGCGTGATCTTTATACCCGGTTACAGCGTGACTACCCGTTTCTCCTTCCGCGCTTGCTCCGCCGCGAAAACCATCAAATGCGATTCCAGCGTCTCATCCGGGCCGGAGAGAATCTGGCTTTGATCCTCGTCAAGCAATGCCTGACTGAAGTGCTGCATCAGCCAGTAGTCGCCGCCGCCATGCCCGCCGAGGATCGAGGCGTCGCCGGTCGCCGTGTCTAGCGTCTCCGTGCTGTCGGTCATAAAGTTGTAGTGGTGGATGAAGCGTCCGTCACAGGTCAGCTCCCCGCGCGTGCCGAAAAGTCGCGTCTCACGGTCGCGCATGCGCGTGAAAGCCATCATCGTGAAGGTGGCCGTCCGGTCGCCCACAAACTGTAGATTGACTACCTGGTTATCCACCACGTCGTTGTCGCAGGCGTAGACGCAGCGCCCATAAGGACCGGTGCGCAGCGCCTCCAGCACGCTCTCGCGGGTGACGTGGGGCGTGAGCACGTCCACGGGCCAGCCGGTGTAGCCACGCTCCAACGCCGTCAGGTAAATGCGTTTGGCGGAATAGGGACAGTTCGGCTCGACGGCGCAATCGAGGCAACGGTCGCTCGCGCCCTGCGGTTGCTGATCCTTGCGGAAATGCTTCAACGTACCGAAGGAGGACACCGCTTCGCAAGGGACGCCCATCATATAGCGCAGCCAATCCAGATCGTGGCAGGATTTGGTGAGCAACATTGGGCCGGATTCACCCTCGTTGCGCCAGTTGCCGCGCACGAAGGAGTGCGCTTGATGCCAGAAGCCCACCGGCTCGAGGTGTTGGATACTGACCAGATCGCCGATGACGCCGGCTTCGAGCATCGCCTTAAGCCGCTGCGTGAAGCGCGTGTAGCGCATCACGTGACACACGCCGAAGAGGATGCCGGCCGCTTTGACCGTTGCAACAATCGCGCGACACTCCTCCGGCGTAGGAGCCATCGGCTTTTCCAGCAGCACGTGATAGCCAAGCTCCGCAAACGCAATTGCCGGTTCGGTGTGCATCCGATCCTGTGTGGCGATGATGACCGCGTCCGCGAATTTGGGCCGCGCGGCAGCATCCTTCCAATCCGTGAAAACGTTGCTCGCGGGGATGCTGTGCGCGTTCACCAACCGTTCGCGATAAGCGTCACGCGGCTCCGCCACGCCGATCACCTGTCCCCGGTCGGGGAATTCGCGGAAATACGTCGCGTAGCCCGTGCCACGCGATCCTGCGCCGATGATGAGAATTTTGGGGTTGTGCATAGAGTCTCCTTAGTCAAGCAGTCTGATAGTCGTTAGTCATATAGTCACTGTCATTCAAGCACGGCTAAGCTGTCGACTGATGTTGAGCCAATGACAATAGCATAATGCGTTTTATTCAAACAAATCTGCATGTGAACCGGTGCGCTCGAGAATAATCTCGGTCTCGGTCAGTTTGTAGATCAGAAGCCAATCTGGTTCAAGATGACACTCTCGTCGCCCAACGTAATTTCCTATCAGTGCGTGGTCGCGGTAATGCGCAGGTAAGGGCACTTCAGCTACGAGGAGGTTAATCAATGTTTTGAATTTTTCAAGATCTTTGCCACGCTTACGCATGCGCTTCAAGTCGCGGTTGAAACATGTCGTAAAGGCGAGCGCCCGGGTCATAGCTCTAGCGCCTTGAACAATGCATCCACATCAGCGACATGCACAAGGTTACGCCCGGCATCGGTATCCTCAAACGTTTGACGGGTTTCTGCATTAGGAATTTCTACCGCAAAAGGTAAACCGTTTCGCAATCGCACTTGTTTGTAAAACAAGGTCAGTGCTTCTGTAACGGATAATCCTAACTGCGAGAAAATACTTTCTACCTCGGATTTGAGCTCTGGTTCTATTCGCGCGTGTATAGTTGCTGTTTTGCCCATTGTTTCACCTCCACTTTCATTGTAGCGCAAATGTGCTACAAGATCAAGAGGGCAAGGCATTTTTTCTCCCTGGTTTACCCCCTAAATCGCTGCAGCGTCTCCAGCAACACCTGCGTTCCCCATTCCAGCGTCGCCACAGGGACACGTTCATCGGCGGCATGGATCGTCTTGATCAGTTCGTCAGGAATCTGCATCGGGATGAAGCCGTAGGACTGGATGCCGAGTCGGGCGAAGTGCCGCGCGTCGGTGACGCCGGAGACCAGATACGGCACGGGGATGCCTTCTGGGTCAGCCTTGCGGACGATGTCAGCAAGCACGGTGTAGCGCTCCATATCCGCCGGTTCCGGGCCGGGTTCGTAACGTTCGACAACCAGGTCAACATCGTCGCCGAGCAGCGCGCGCAGTTCGCGCAGCATATCGTCGGGCGTGAAGCCCGGCAGCAGCCGCCCGTCCAGGCCAAGTGTGATCTCGCCGGGGATGACGTTGATCTTTTCGCCGCCGCGCACGATGGTGGGACTGACGGTGTTGTGCAGGCTGGCGCTGAGCTGTTCCCCTTTGTCGCCGAGCATGTCCAGCACGCGGTCGGTCAACGCAGGGTTGAGCAACTGCCGCAGGACGACGTTTTGTGGGAAGGGCAGCGCATCGCCCATACCGGCAATCATCGCGTGGGCCACCGGCGTCACGTGAACGGGCAGTCGCTTGCGGTCGAGGATGCGCAACGCCCGCGCCAGCTTCGCCATAGCCTGTCCGCGCAGCGGCACGGAACCGTGGCCGGCGCGTCCGCGCACGGTCAGGCGCATCCAGCAGATTTGTTTTTCGGCGAGCATGATAACGTAAAACTTCTTGCCGCCGATGGTGATCGAAACGCCGCCGCCTTCACCGATGGCAAAGCGCGCACCCGCGAACTGCTCCGGGTGTTCTTCGACCAGAAACTTTGCGCCGTATTCGGCGCCGGCCTCCTCGTCGGCCAGCGCGGTGAAGATGATGTCGCCGGGCGGGACGATGCCTTGCGCCTTCGCGCGCAGCAGCGCGACGGTCATCATCGCCGCCGCACCTTTGTCGTCAAGCGTGCCGCGCCCCCACAGCACGCCGTCGACGATCTCGGCGGCGAAGGGTGGATGCTGCCAGGTCTGCTCTGCCGTCGTGACCACGTCCACGTGCGCCTGCCAGATGACGGGCGGCGCTTCGCCGCGACCGGGCAGGCGGGTGATGAGATTCGTCCGCTCTGCCGTTTTTCCGAGGACGGTGGTGGTAAAACCGGCTTTCTTGAAAAGGTCATTGAGATAGCTGATGCAGGCTGCTTCGTTGCCGGGTGGATTGGTCGTATCGAAGCGCACCAGGGTTTGCAATAATTCCACAGGATTGGGTACAGTCGTTCCGTTCAAGTCTTACGTCCTCCAGAATAAAAAATGAACCACGAATCTGCACTCATTTTCACGAACAGAAAACGAGATTAGTGTAGATTCGTGAAGATTCGTGGTCAGAATGGTCTCTTGCGGTTAAATTTTGGTCAATTTTGCGAATAGTCAAGCATCACGGGCAGCCAAAGCGTAAACGTGCTTCCGACGCCCGGCGTACTCTCAACTTCGATGCGCCCGCCGTGGGCGGCGACCAGGTCGCGGGCAATGCTCAGTCCCAGGCCCATGCCTTGGGGAAAACGGCGGCTAGATGGCCCGCGATAGAACGGCTCGAAGATGCGCACCTGTTCCTCCGGTGGGATGCCTATGCCCGTATCGCGCACCCGGATCCACACGTCCTTTGCCCCGGTTCCTGCACTGACGGTGACTTCGCCGCCAGGCAGCGTGTATTTGATGGCATTGCTGATGATGTTGCCGAGCGCCTGTCTGATCCGGTCGGCGTCAATGTGGAGTTCAGGCAAGTCGTCGGGGATGTCCGTTTGCCAGTGCAAACCTTTATCTTGCGCCGCCTCACGCCAGGTCGCCAGCTCCTGTATCAGCCAGAGGCTAATCGCTACGGGTTTGCGCGCCAGCTCCAGCGGGCCGAGCGCCTGATCGTAGAGTTGGGTGAGGTCATCGAGCAGCCGACGCATCAACTTGATTTGCCCTTCCATGCCCTCCAGTAATTCTGTACGCAAAGCTACATCCTGCGCCGCACCCCCGACGAGGGCCTGTGTGGCCGAAAGGAGCGCGCCCAAGGGCCGCCCCAGTTCGTGAACGAGATTTGCCAGCAGGCGTTGGCGTGATTTCTCCAGATCACGCCGTTGTTCGGTGAGCGCGTTGAACGCCCGCAACAGCATACGGACCTCATTGGGCCCCTGTTCGGGCAGTGCACTTAAAGGATGCCCTTCGGCCATTTGCGAGACGGCACGCGTCGCACGGCGCAATGGGCGCGCCAGGTCTACCGCCAACACCCATCCGACAAGGACACCGATGAGCATCCCGCCGGCCAGCACCCACAGGATCAACGTCCGCGTGCGCGGGAAGCGCGCATAGACGCTGGACAGCGGGTCGGTGAGGCGGATAACGCCGATCACGTCAAATGTTGGGCCGATAACGGGCATCAACACTTCCGCGGCGCCGGTGCCAGGGCGTTCGCCGTAATCCACCCGTAATGTCTGGCGCGTGAGCACCGTCTCTTGTAGACCAGGGACATCCAATACTTCCCCCAATTGGTCGCGGTAAGCCGGGTCGTTAGTCGCCAGCAACTGACCGTCGGCGCTGAGCATCATCAGGCGCGCCGAGAGCCGTCCGCCCACCTGCAAGACGAAGGCCGCAGCCTGCACCGGGTTGTACCAGATTTGCGGATTCTGCGCGGCGGCGGCCGCCACCAATGCGGCTTGCAATTCCAACTCGTTCGAGGAGCTTGCCAGCAGTACTTGCGTCTCCAGCAGGTATGTCAGCGCCACCCCGACGAGCGGAATCACAATGATCAACGGTATAACATGGCTCAGGATAAGCCGTCCGCGCAACGAGCGCATAAGTTCCTCCTATAGTCAGATAGTCCTTAGTCGGACAGTCTTGAGTCGGATAGTCTTGAGTCGGGTAATTGGAACGACGCCAACTGCCTGGCTACCTAACTATCGGACAACATGACTAACTGACTCCCCAACTACTTGACTACTTGACTACCTGACTATTCAACTAGTTTATACCCTACCCCTCTTACCGTCACAATACGCTGTGGATGTTGGGGATCGGTCTCCAGTTTCTCGCGCAGCCAACGGATGTGGACATAGACGACTTGCGGCTCGCCGACATATTCCGCACCCCAGACGCGACTGAGCAGCTCATCCACAGACAGCACCCGCCCGGCTTCTCGCGCCAGCACGGCCAACAAATCGAACTCGCGCGGGGCCAGCTCTACCGGTCGTCCCGCGACGGTCACGGTATGCGCCGCCGGGTCAATCACCATATCGCCGACGACGAGCGGCCCGAACTCCGGCGGTTTTGTCGCAACGCTGCCGGCCCGGCGCAACACCGCCTTGATATGCGCCAGCAGCACATCGAAGTCAAAAGGTTTGGTGATATAGTCATCCGCACCCAATTCCAAACCGAGTACCTCATCCAACTCGCGGCGGCGGGCCGTGAGGAAGATCACCGGCACGTTGAGTTGTTGGCGTAGCGCGCGCAGCGCATCCAGGCCATCCATCCCCGGCAGGCCGATATCGAGCAGTACCAAATCCGGCGGATCAAGGCGCACTTTTGCCAGCGCGTCCTCGGCCGTCCCCGCCGTCTCAGCGCGAAAGCCGGCCTGTTCCAGGTTAAACGCCAGACTGCGGCGCAGCAGCGCATCATCGTCTACAATAAGGATGTGTTTTGCCATAAGGCTCTCCTGAGTATCAGCCTCGCGTTCTTTTACGGGCACGCCTGCCACCAGGCGTCCAGGTCGCGCTGTTTGAGAATGGCACTGAACTGCATCGCCTGCGCCTGCGGGCAGACGGTGGTCAAAAACTCGTTGACGTTCAGCATATCGGTATACTCGGCGGCGAAAACGGGCTTGCCGGCAGCGATGAATGGCGTCAGATCGGCGCACCACCCCTGGGCGAAGCAATCCTCCGTCAGTGCCCAATCGAAATGCGGCAGCAGGTCGGCCACCTGCTCGGAGTCATTCTTCAGGCCGATGGAAAGGCCGCGTGCGTGCGCCTCATTCGCCAGCCAGAGGTTGTAGGCAAGCTGATCTTGATAGGTGAGCGGGAAACCGGTGATGTTGGTGTAACCCTCTATATTATCCGGTTCGATGCCGTCGAAGCCTTTGTCGCGGCACTGGTCAAGGCGGGCGCGCATAATGGGAGCGAGCAGGTCAATCCGGCGGATGTCGAGCCACCTCTCGCCGGGCCAGCCCTCGTAAGCTGCACCGAGCGTCTCCGGGGGGAATTGCGCTGCGTCGGGCCGCCACTCCTCCCACGAGCCGACGCTGACGTAGCAAAAGACAATGCGTCCTTGTGCATGCAACGTCGTCACCACGGCGGCATCGTTCTCGAACAGGTCAATGTCGTACACGTCCACGTCGAACGATGTATCCACGGGCGTCTCCCCCAACTGCCATTGCCAGGTTGCGCCGACCGGCGGCTGTCGCCATGTCACAGGCGTTCCGCTCATGCTCTCGATGAGCGGGAGGTAGACGGCGACGGTCGGTGTGATCGCAACGCCGGCCGCCTCATCTGCATCAAATGGAGCAAGGGTGCAAGCTGTGAAGAGCAAGCCCGCCAGGGCGATGATCCAATACACAGAAATTTTTCTGGTATTCTTCTTTGTACGTTCAGCACCTCTGCAGTGCAAGACCAAATTCACCATTGTCACGCCACCGCCTGAGATTGTAGCACAGAACGAAGGGAAAGGGAAATCTACCGATTCCGCAAATTTTTTGTGGATTCCTCCGTGTCAAACGAAAAGATAATGTTAGCACAAGGCCATCATTCAACGGAATGAAAATGCTACCCAATGGCCTTCCGCGCAAATGCAGTCGTAGCTCGCCCAGATACGGCGTAGTGCCAGGTCAACATCCGCCTTATAGCTGCCTTCACGTTCACGGCTGCGGGGGCGACGTAGCAACGTTCCCCCTGGCCGGAGAATCAGGTTCTTACGATGCCGCCCCGTTACCGCTTACACCGGTGAATGCGCCGGCGCGGGGAATCCCACGGGCCAGGTTATACCACCATCGTGTTCGAGAAGAGGCGGGTAGACCAAGACGCCAACCCGGTTTGTTGACGTCATTCCATATCTGTGGTATACCTGAGATACCCAAGGAAGAGCGAGGTTAGCTATGACAACTGAAATAGATTCACCTGTGTCACAGCGTCAAGTGCAGACTGTGGTGCGCGATGCAAGTGTGCCATATCAAACAGACACACCAGTCATGGCACAGATGACGGCTGAAGGGTTGTTGCTTTCTTACCCAATGCTCAAGGATTGGGAAGAAATCGAAGTCATCGCCGAGACGCGCCGTATCATTATTCAGCCAAAAGCGGCCGCATCTTCTGAACGTCAGCAGGTATTGCAAACCTTAGCTGCCTGTGGTTTTTTGCCTGCCGAAGAATCATTACCGGCAGACTATACTCCCTTATCCACGGCTGAGAAAATGGAGTTGGCGCGAGCTTTTAGTGTTGGCAAGCCGTTATCTATGATCATCATGGAAGAATGTGAAGGGCGATGATCACTTACTATCTGGACTCCAGCGCGGCCGTCAAATTGTACGTAGCAGAAATCGGCAGTGCCTGGTTGCGCGACCTGCTGTTGACGGAGCCACAAAACCCGTATGATGCGATACATCTCGCAACCGGATTGTTCGCCAATCGGCAAGTGCTTGCCCGACAATTACCGCCGGTGGTCTTTCTCTGCGCCGACGAGCGTTTGCTTGCCGCCGCAGCCGTGGAAGGCCTGGCAGTAGATAATCCCAACGACCACCCCTGATTTATGGAAATCCTCGGCGGCCCCCTCTTTGCGGTAGCCGGCGCGGGGGAATCCCACGGGCCGGGCTATACCACCATCGTGTTCGGCTGTCCACCCGGCCTGTGGCTGACGCGGACCGACATCCAGCGGCATCTGGATCGCCGCCGCCCCGGCAGCAACATCCACGGCACGCCACGCAGCGAAGCTGACAAGGTTGTACTGCTTTCCGGCTTATACACAGATGATCTGGATGCCTTGCTTGCCGGCCCGGAGGTGCGCACCGTTGCCGACGGTGTGGAAAGCGTCACGTGCACTTACGAGGCCGGCTATACCACCGGCGAACCTATCGCCGCCGTGGTGCTCTCCACTGCCAAACGCTCTGGCGATTACAGCCAGTTCGTCGGGCCGCAAGGCGCGGTGCGCCCCGGCCACGCTGATCTGGTGAAGTACCATCAGGCGCGCGGCTTCAACGACCCGCGCGGCGGCGGACGGGCCAGCTATCGCGCCACCGTCTCCGACGTGATCGGCGGCTCGGTCGCACGGCTGTACCTGGAGCGGCACTTTGGGACGGTCTTCCTCTCGTCACTGGTGCAGGTGGGGCCGCTCAAAGCCTCCGTGACCCTGGCGGAAACCGTCGAGCCGTTGGTCTCGCAACACACGCAGACGCAGCCCGTCCCCGCCGAGACATTGCGCCAGCTTGAAACAACCCTCGCGACTGCCGAACTCCCCACGCTCGACGCCGACTTCGCGCGCGAGGCTGCTGCGCTGATCGAGTCCGTGCGCGCAGACGGCGACTCCATCGGGGCCATGGTGGAAGTCGTCGCGGTCAACGTCCCGGCATTGGCCGGCGCGCCGCTCTACGAAAGCCTCAAATTGCGGCTGCTGGGCGCGCTCGGCGGGCTGCACGCGGCGCAGGGCGTCGAAATCGGCTCCGGCTTTGGCGTCGTCACGCGGCGCGGCAGCGCGAACAACGATCCCATCCGCACGACCGGCTATCAGAGCAATCACCACGGCGGGCTGCTCGGCGGGATCACCACGGGGATGCCACTGGTGTGCCGCGTCGCCTTCAAACCGACGGCCTCGATTCAGAAGCCGCAGCTTTCGGTGCGTCAGAACCTCGAAGAAATTGACTTTGCGCTCAAGAAAGGCCGCCATGACCCGTGCGTCGGCGTGCGTGCGGGGGTGACGCTGGAATCGAGAATGGCGATTGAGCTGCTGAACGCGGTGTTGGTGGAACAGAGCCGTCAGCCGTCAGTGGACAGCTTTCAGCTTTTTGGTAGAGCAGATTCTGGATGAAAATTCCACCACGAATCTACGCTCATCCTGATCTCGATTCATGCAGATTCGTGGCTTATTACCAAGAATAAAAATATGTCAATGAACTAACGGGTTTTAATCTATTTTTAAAATCCGTTTCATCCGTCAAAGCTGTTGATATGTTCAAAGGAGCGTGAAGATTTTAAATCTTATCCTTACCGGTTTTATGGGAACGGGCAAGACTACCGTCGGGCGTGAAACGGCCCGACGGTTGGGGCGCGCGTTTGTGGATATGGATGACCTCATCGTAGCGCGGGCGGGTAAGCCGATTCCGCGCATCTTTGCGGAGGATGGTGAGGTGATGTTCCGCGCCATCGAGGCGGCAGTGTGCGCCGAGCTGAGCGCGCAAGACGGCCTGGTGATTGCGACGGGCGGGGGCGCGCTGGTGAATCCGGAGAACCGGCGGATGATGCTGTACGGCGCGGCTGGGGCGCGGTCCGAGACCGGCCCCAACCCTGCCTGCCATATCGTGATTTGCCTGGATGCCACGCCTGACGAGATTCTGCGGCGTGTAGGCGCCGGCAACGAGCGTCCTTTGCTTAACGTCGCCGATCCGCGCGCGGAGGTGGCGCGCTTGCTGGCGGCCCGCCGGGACGCCTACGCCGCCATCCCCTGGCATATTGAGACAAGCAGGCGCAGTATAGAAGACGTGGTCGCGCAGGTGTTGGCGCTGGCGGAGACGATCACGTTGCCGGTGCGATATCCGGGAGGAGAATATCCGATCCACATCGGACGTGGATTGCTGGAACATCTGGGCGGAGCGCTGCGCGCGGCGGGCGTGCGCGCGGGGACGGCGGTGGCGATTGTCACCAATCCCGTTGTGGCAGCGGCTGGCGCAGTCGGGAACCGGCCCGAGCGGAGGGAATGTGCAAGGGGAACGCGGTCGGAGACCGCCCCCGGCCATATAGAAGATCGGCCCGACCAAGGCTACGCGGGACGGGTGGAGGCGGTGTTACGCGAGGCGGGTTACCGGCCTTTCGTCTGCACGATTCCCGACGGTGAGCAGTACAAAACGCTGGACACGGTGCGCGCGCTGTACGAGCAGTTCCTGACGGGGCGGCTTGATCGCAGCGGTGTGGTGTTGGCGCTCGGCGGCGGTGTGACCGGCGACATTGCCGGCTTTGCCGCAGCGACCTTTATGCGTGGCGTGCGCTTCGTGCAAGTCCCCACGACTCTGCTGGCGATGACCGACGCCAGTGTAGGCGGCAAAACGGGCGTGGACCTGCCGCAGGGCAAGAACCTCGTCGGCGCGTTCAAACAGCCGGAGCTGGTGTTGATTGACCTGGATGTGCTCGACACACTTCCTGAAGCCGAGTTCCGTTCCGGGATGGCGGAGTTGCTCAAGCACGGCATCATCGGCGCGCCGGAGTTGCTAGGGGGAATGGCGAACAGGCGAATCAGCGAATCAGCGAATCAGCAAGTCAGCAAATCGGTGAATCACGAATTACGAATCACGAATCTCCAATCCCTAATCCCTAATCCCCAATCCCTAGTTACCGATTACCGATTACCGATTACCGCTTTGGCCCGGTCTTTGCAGGTAAAAATTGCCGTTGTGGAGGCGGATCCGTTTGAGCAAGGACGGCGGGCGGTGTTGAATCTGGGACATACGACGGCGCATGGGTTGGAACAGATGAGCAACTTTACCATGCGTCATGGGGAAGCGGTGAGCATCGGCATGGTCGTAGCGGCGCGGATCGCGGAGACACTGGGCCGCGCGGAAGCGGGGTTGGCGGCCTATATCGCCGAAGTTTTGGCGGCGTGGGGATTGCCGGTGACCTGCCCACCCTATCCGGTGGAGGCCATCTGGCAAGCGATGACACACGACAAGAAAAAGCAAGGCAAAGGTTTACGTTGGGTTCTTCCGCGCGCCATCGGCGACGTGATGATTGCCGATGATGTGCCGGAAGACCTGGTGAAGCGAATTCTGGTAGAGATGGGGGCGGAAAAATGAGGCAAGAGGCAAGAGGCAAGGGGCAAGAATCGGCGAATGAGCGAATCGGCGAATCGGTGAATGAGCGAATGGGCGAATCAGCGAGTCAGCGAATGGGCGAATCGGCGAATCAACCAATCCCCAATCCCCAATCCCCAATTACCAATTACCAATCCCCAATCCCCAAAATCCTCGTGCTGCACGGGCCGAATTTGAATCTGTTGGGGCGGCGTGAACCGGAGGTGTATGGGCGGGTGACGCTGGACGAAATCAATGCGGCGTTGCGACGGGCGGCGGAGGGGCGCGCCGAGCTGCGTATCCTGCAATCCAACAGCGAGGGCGTGTTGATAGATGCCCTGCACGCGGCGATGGACTGGGCCGACGGTGTGCTCATCAATCCCGGCGGCTATACCCATACCAGCGTCGCGCTGCGGGATGCGATTGCGGGGACGGGACTGCCCACCGTCGAAGTCCACCTTTCCAACATTCACGCCCGTGAGGAATTCCGCCATACTTCGTTGCTCGCGCCGGTCTGTGTGGGACAGATTTGCGGCTTCGGCTGGCGGAGCTATGTGTTGGGGTTAGAGGCGTTGTTAGGACGAATCAGCGAATCAGCGAATCGGCGAATCAGCGAATCGGCGAATCACCAAAATCCAAAATCCAAAATCCAAAATCCAGAATCTGCCAGGCGCTTGCGCAACTTGCCCCCATATCCGTTCGCGCGCTGGGAAGGCGTCGTCAATGAGGTCAAACGACAGGGTCAAGACATCATCCGCCTGGACATCGGCAACCCGGATTTGCCGCCGGCCGATGCCGTGATCGAAGCGCTGTACGCCTCGGCTAAACGTCCCGATGTACACGGCTACTCCGGCTATCGCGGCCTACCTGAGTTCCGCCGCGCGCTTGCCGAATATTACGCCCGTCGCTTTAATGTCACGCTCGATCCCGATAAACACATCGTCCCCCTGCTCGGCTCCAAAGAAGGCATTGTCAACATGGCGCTGGCATGGCTGGATGCGGGCGACCTGGCCCTCATTCCCGATCCCGGCTACGCGCCTTACGCCGCCGGCGCACGGCTGGCCGGCGCGGACTTCGTGACGTTCCCCTTGCTGGCGGAAAACGGCTTTCTGCCCGATCTCGACGCCATCCCGGCAGAAGTGGCCGACCGTGCGAAGTTGCTATGGCTCAACTATCCCAATAATCCCACCGGTGCCGTCGCCGACCTGGATTTCCTGGCGCGGGCCGTGGACTTCGCCCGCCGCCATAACCTGCTGCTGTGCTACGACAATCCCTACTGTGACCAGACCTACGACGACTATGTCGCGCCGAGCATCTTGCAAGTGGAGGGCGCATTGGATGTGGCGGTAGAATTCAATTCGCTCTCTAAGACGTTTAACATGGCCGGCTGGCGCATGGGGATGGCCGTAGGCAATCCGGTCGCGCTGGCGGCGCTGGCGCAGGTGAAGTCGAATCTGGATTCTGGATTGTTTCAGCCACTCCAAGAGGCCGCCGTTGTCGCCATAACCCAGACGCCGCCGGCGTGGTTTGCCGCGCGCAATGCCCTCTACCGCGAGCGCTTCGACATCCTGGTCGCAGGCTTACAGGCGTTGGGCATCACGGCGCGGCGTCCACAAGCGACGCTCTATCTCTGGGCGGCGATTCCGGCGGGATGGGCATCCTCCGAGGCATTCGCGCGGGCAGTGATGGAGCGGACCGGCGTGGTCTTCGCTCCCGGCTCGTTCTTCGGGCCGGCGGGCGAGGGGTACGTGCGTATTTCGGTGACGGCGTCTACGGAGCAGATACGGGAAGCAATGAAAAGATTGCAGATCGGGTTGTAAGTCTGACTATCGTGAGCCGCCACCGTCCACAGCTACCGGTCGGGTTTGAGCAGCACTGTGGGCGCACACAGGCTTTAATACCCTATACTTGCACCAAATGGTAGTTCTTCTTCCCTTTGCGTAAGACGATAAACTGCCCTTCAAGTGTGTCCGCCAGGGTTATGATGCGATCTACACTTGTGATCTGGATGTTGTTGACATAGACGCCGCCGCTTTCGATCAGCCGGCGCGCCTCGCCTTTGGATTTGGTCAGTCCGACGGCGACCAGCATATCCACGAGGGGCATCCCCGGCCCCTCGATGGCGGCTTTGGCAATCTGACTGGAGGGCACATCGCTGAAGATTTCGCGGATGGCCTCGGCGCTCAGACCGGCGATCTCGCCGCCGAACAGCACTTGCGACGCTTGTTCGGCCTGCGCCAACGCCGTCTCGCCGTGCACCATCGCCGTCATCGTGCGCGCCAACGTGCGCTGCGCCTCGCGGTGCTCCGGCTGCGTCGCGACTTTGTGCGCCAGTACGGCGATCTCCTCCTGCGTCATCCAGGTGAAGTGCTTGAGGTCGTCAATCACGTCGGCATCGTCGCGGTTGAGCCAGTATTGGTAAAAGCGATAGGGTGAGGTGCGTTTGGCATCCAGGAAGATCGTCCCGTGTACCGACTTGCCGAGCTTGGAGCCATCGGCATTGGTGAGGAGCGGGTAGACCAACCCGTAGGCGCGGATATTGCGCACGCGGCGGATCAAATCCACGCCGGCGGTGATGTTGCCCCATTGATCACTGCCACCCGATTGCATGGTGCAGCCGTAACGCTCGTAGAGTTGCAGGAAGTCGTAGGCCTGCAACAGCATGTAGCTGAACTCGGTGTAGGAAATGCCTTCCTCGCGCTCCAGACGTGATTTGACCGAGTCCTTCGTGATCATATAGTTCACGCTGAAGTGCTTGCCCACATCGCGCAGGAAGTCCATCATCGAAATCCGGCACAGCCAATCGGCGTTGTTGACCAGGCGCGCCGGATTGCTTTTGACCTCGAAATCCAGAAAGCGCGCCAGTTGCGGCTTGATGGCCTCGACGTTGGCCTCCACCTGCTCACGACTCAGCAGTTGACGCTCATTCGATTTGCCGCTCGGATCGCCGATCAGGCCGGTACCGCCGCCGGCCAACGCAATCGGCGAGTGGCCGAAACGCTGCATCCGCGCCAGTCCCATCAACGTCAACAGGTTGCCGATTTGCAGGCTATCGGAAGTGGGATCGAAGCCGATGTAGACCGTTACTTTCTCCTTCGCCAGCACCTCCGGCGTCCCCTCTGTGAAGCTGTGCACCAGCCCACGCCATTGAAATTCATCGAATACGTTGGTGATCATGCGCACTCCTCAAATGCCGGCCAAAATGCCGGATATTGAACGCTATTTTACCCGCGATGCCGCAATGCGCAAACCCGTGATGTTCCCCTGAAGATTCCTGACGGTCAGCGGCAGATACACCCATGAGGAAGGCTGCCAGTATTCGTAAGCGCCGATATCCGGCTGCGCGTCGCGGGGATGGTTTTCCAGGTCGATCGTCGGCGCGCTTGTAGCCGTGCCCGCGTTGATCGCCGGGCTGCCGGCCTGGAGGTGATAGTTGCCCGTCTGCCCCCAGGCCGGTTGCACGAAGCGCGGGTCGCCGCACAGGTTCCCCGCACCCAGGGAAGCGATGTTGGCGCAGGTGTAGGTCGTCTCGCCATGCGTCAGCAAGGTCTCATTCTGCGGCAGATAGAAAAGCGAATGAGTGATGGTCAACACGCTGGCCGCATTGACATAGATGGGGCAATTCTCTCCGCGCCCACTGAAGATGACGTTGCGTATCGTGAGCAGCGCCGGCACGTCGGAACCATACAGTACATACATCAAGTAGTTTTGACCAAGAGCGTCATCTACAGTGACGTTGACGATCTCGAAACGCGCATTAGTCTGCCCCTCCGGTTCAATGACAATGGCCGCCCATGGGGTAGGATCAGGGTTGCCGTCGCCGCGTCCGTAGATCAGGGTATTCTCAACGCGGCTATTGGCGCCCCACAATTTGACCCCATCACACGAGTTGTTGGCGACAATCGCACGGCGGATGGTGGTATTGGCGGCCTTGGAATCCAGCCCATCGCCGTAATTGTGCTCGGCGCGGGTATCCTCGATGAGAATTGGCCCCTGCGAAGGTTCAATGCCGAAGCCGTCAGGGCGGTCGTAGGGGCGATTGGAGCCATCGCCGCCCTGATAATAGTGCCCGCTCCAGGCAAGCAGGCTGCCGCGGATGGTTACATTGCGCCAGCCGCCGTGCTCGCCCAATGGACCGCCCAGCGCGCCAAAGCCGGCATATTCAATACGGCAGTTAAGGATTTGCAGGTCCTCCACATCCTGGAAGTTCATGCCGAATTCGTCTACGTGGTGGATGTAGAGGTCTTGCAGCACGATATGGGCCGCTGGCGCGCCGAGGATTTCAACTCCTTCACGGAACCACAGGGCTTCACCGGTCGCCTGATCGTCGTGGGTGATCTCCAGATTCTCTACACGCACATACTGGACGCCACTCAGGTTGATGGCCGTGAGCAAATTATCCCGTCCGACAAGCACCGGGCGGTTGCCTGTTTCGCCCCTGATGGTGATCCAGGCGCCGGCAGCACCGGATGGCGGAGTGATGATGTCGGCATCATACTCACTCAAAGTATAACGCCCGCCGAGGATGATGAGGGTATCGCCGGGTTGCAGTTGACGGGAGCCGTAGCCCGGCGTGGCCCAGGGGTGTCCATAGTCGCCGGCGTTGGCATTGTTGCCGTTTGTAGCCACATAGTAAGTGTTACCGGCAGCGACTGGTGTTTCATTAGGCAATGTGGCTGCCGTCGGAACAGGAGTCTTGCCTGCCACAGGCGGAGTGGTGGTCGTTGTCGAATTGCAGGTCAGGCTCAGAAAAAGGGCCAGAACCACAGCACAGTGCATCCTTCGCATCGCACACCTCCTAAAATGCTCGTTTGCATGGCAGAAATGTCAGCTATTTCCTGTGTTTTTGCAGTGAACTCATCCTCACCTGGCTTCAGATTGGTGTATGTCCTATTTCATATCTTATCACAGTTCTTCTGAATTTTCATTCTTCATTGTACCCGAGCATATTGACCTGTTTGCCGGTACGTGCTACAATTTACATACAAGACTCAACTTTCAATTTGTAACTTGCAGCGGTTTCTTTAAGGAGGACACCATGCCCAAGGGGAAGAAAGAACACAGCGCCGACACTGTTAAAACCGAGTCCAGAAAAGACGAAACTCCCGCTGTAGAAAGCGTCACTGCTGAGGCCAAGGAATCCAAAAAAGCCAAACCCGAACCCAAGCAGGACGAAGCGGCCGCCCCAGAAGTTGCTCAAGCGGAAGTTAAAGAGACCCGGAAAACCGAAGCATCTGAAAAGTCCAAAAAGCCCAAGAAACTCAAGCGCAAAGTTTACGAAAGGGAATTGCGCAAGCTCCAGATTGAACTGGTGAAACTGCAATACTGGATCAAGGAAAAAGGGTTGAAGGTTGTCGTGATCTTCGAGGGGCGCGACGCCGCCGGCAAGGGGGGTGTCATCAAGCGCATCACCGAGCGGCTCAATCCCCGTATCTGCCGTGTGGAAGCCCTCGGCACCCCCTCCGACCGCGAGAAAACGCAGTGGTATTTCCAGCGTTACGTAGATCGCCTGCCGGCCGCCGGCGAGATGGTGCTTTTCGACCGCAGCTGGTACAACCGCGCCGGCGTCGAACGGGTGATGGGCTTCTGCACCGAGGAGGAATACCGTGAATTCCTGCGCTCGTGTCCCGAATTCGAGCGCATGCTCATCCGTTCCGGCATCATCCTCATCAAGTACTGGTTCTCGGTGAGCGACGAAGAACAGGAGCGCCGTTTCCAGGCGCGCCTCGATGATCCCACCAAACGCTGGAAGCTCAGCCCGATGGACCTGGAATCGCGCCGCAGATGGATCGAATACTCAAAGGCCAAAGACGAGATGTTTGCCCATACCGATACCAAGCAGTCGCCCTGGTACGTGGTCAACGCCGACGACAAACGCCGGGCGCATCTCAACTGCATCAGCCATCTGCTCAGCCTGATTCCCTACGAGGATTTGACGCCCGCCCCCATCGAACTGCCGCCGCGTCAGGATGACATCGCCTATGTCCGTCCGCCGATGGAATACCAGACCTTTGTTCCCGAGAGATATTAGCTCTTATATGCATAATATTACAAAAACTTTTGCGTCCCTGAAAGAACAAGGCCGTAAGGCGCTCATGCCTTATGTGACCATGGGCTACCCGACGCTGAGCAGTGCGCTGGACATCGTCCCGGCGCTGGTCGAAGCGGGGGCAGATCTGGTAGAACTGGGGGTGCCGTTCAGCGATCCGCTGGCCGATGGGGCGACGATCCAGGCGGCGGCGCAGCGAGCGTTGGAAAACGGCATGTCGCTGGCGCTGTGTCTGGAACAGGCCGCAACCCTGCGCACGCGTGGCGTCGCCATCCCCTTTGTGTTGATGGGCTACTACAATCCTATTTTACAGTTCGGCGTCGAGCGTTTTGCAGAGCAGGCTGTAGCCGCCGGTATTGACGGCCTCATCGTCCCTGACCTGCCGCCGGAAGAGGCCGGGGATTTGTACACGGCGGCGACGGCGCACGGGCTGGATGTCATCTTTCTGCTGGCGCCCACTTCGGATGCGGCGCGGGTGCAGACGGTTGCAGCGCGGTCGGGCGGTTTCATCTACTTGGTGTCGCTCGTCGGCGTGACGGGGGCGCGGGAGAGCCTGCCACCCGATCTGGCGGACTTTGTCGCCCGTGTGCGCGCAGTCACGGAGAAGCCGCTGGCCGTGGGGTTTGGCATCGCTACGCCGGAGCAGGCTGCACAGGTGGCGCGCCTGGCGGATGGCGTCATCGTCGGCAGCGCGCTCATCAAAGTCATCGGGGCGGCGGAAAATCCCGCGGAAGCCGCGCGAGCCTTCATAACTGCATTACGCACGGGAATAGACAAGTAAGTTTGTATAGCAAGCATGAGTCATATCCACACCACTTTACAGCTCAATCCACTGAAAGTTGACTATAACAGGAGCAGACAATGAGCCAGACCGCATCACTGACGATGAATCTGATGGCCCGAAGACTGGCACAATTAGCTCGACTCTATCAACGTGGACAGTGAACTCATGACGCGCACAGTTGATAAATTGTTGGCGTATGAGGCCGAGACATGCCGCATACAGTTACAACAGATTCAAGAAGACCTGAAGGAATTTGAGAAAAAATACGGCATAGCTTCGACCACTTTCTATCAAAACTTCCAGAACGGAAATACTGATGATCGTATGGACTATGTCGAATGGGCTTCTCTTATCCAAATGGCATATAATTTGGAAGAACGTTTAAGTTGGGGGTGAATGTGGTACATTTCAACTTCGGGGCAAACCTCTGACCGCGCCACTGCGGGATCAATCGCTGCGCAGGCGCCGTCTGGAGACCGGCCTGAGCAGCGTCCAGTAGCCGTAGTTGATAAATCGTCCCCATCCTGAAATGCACCCATCGGTGAACCCGATTTGACAATTTTCTCAGATCGAGTATGATTGGTTGTAATATGACAAATGACTGTATAGTCTGGTCGAAAGTCACATGATGAAATCCCAAATCTGGTTTGCCTATTATTACTTTTATTTTAGCTGTCCCTGACCGGGTCGGCTCCTCGGCGTTTGGGAGGGTAAAAGTAACAGGTAAACCCAAGATGATTAAAAAAACGTGGAGCGACCCGCTCCACGTTTTTTTATACCTGGATTCTGTCAATCAATCGAGCGAATTCTAACAAATTTCCGGCTTCAAGGAGGAGAGTCTATGGTATGTCGAGGGATTCGAGGCGCCACGACCGTCACCGAGAACACCGCCGCAGCCATTAAGGCGGCGACACGGGAGTTGCTGGAGCGCATCGTTACCGCTAATGCAGTGGATATAGCCGACGTCGCCAGTGTGATTTTCACCGCCACGTCTGATCTGGATGCGGCTTATCCCGCGCTGGCTGCCCGCGAAATGGGCTGGTGCCACACACCGCTGCTGTGCATGCAGGAAATGGCCGTGCCGGGGAGTCTGCCGCGCTGCATCCGTGTTCTGGTGCACTGGAACACTGACCGCGCGCCAACGGACATCCAGCACATCTACCTGGGTGAGGCGCAAACACTCAGGCCAGACATAACGAATGGCGAGTCATGAGTAACCAGTAACAAGTAACCAGCAACAAGTAACCAGTAACCAGTAGCAAACAGTAACTCTTAACTTTGGGGGGAAATCTTATGGTCAAAGTCGCTTTTCAAGGCGTTGCCGGGGCCTATTCAGAAGAGGCCGTGCGGCAGTATTTTGGGCCGACGGTGGAGAGTATACCCTGTCGTACTTTGGACGAGATGTTCCCACTGGTGGAGAGCGGAGCGGCCGATTACGCGATGCTGCCGGTGGAGAACGCCGTGGCCGGGTCGGTGGCGGGAGCGTATGAACTGCTGTTGGAACGCGACCTGCGCATCAACGCCGAGGTCATCTTGCACGTCCATCACATGCTGATGGCTCTGCCGGGGACCAAACGTGAAGACATTAAGCGTGTGCGCTCGCATCCGCAAGCCCTGGCGCAATGCCAGCGTTATCTTGACCGTTACGGCCTCACCGGTGAACCGGCCTTTGATACGGCTGGCAGCGCACGCGATCTGGCCGCGCATCCCGAAGCGGATGTCGCCGTCATCGCCAGCGCCCTGGCCGCCGAACTGTACGGTTTGGAAATCCTGGAGCGCAATATCGAAGATTACCGCTTCAACTATACACGCTTCTTTGTAATGGGATTGGAGGACCCACCCCGCGCCCAACGTCCTAAAACCTCCATTGTCTTTTCCACGCGCCACACCCCCGGCGCATTGTACAAGTCTATGGGCGAGTTTGCCATACGCGGCATCAACCTCACCAAAATCGAATCGCGTCCACGCTTAAATCAGCCCTGGCGTTATACTTTTTACCTGGATTTCGAGGGCCATTGCCAGGACGTGGCCTGTGAGGCAGCCCTGATGGGTCTGCTGCGCCATTCGTCATTCGTCAAATTGTTGGGTTCGTATCCGGCAGCCACAACGCCGATAGTGGAGGATAGTATTAGGGATTAGGGATTAGGGGAGTAGGGATTAGGAAGTTGGGGAGGTTTCCCAATCCCTAATCCCCAGTCCCCAATCCCCACACTACAGCTATGGGAGGAGAAACAATGATCGTTATCATGAAACACGGCGCGACAGCCGCGCAAATTGCAAATGTGACGGCCCGCATTGAAAGTATGGGCTGTACGACGCACCTCTCGCAAGGTGAGGAGCGCACCATTATCGGGGTCATCGGCAACGGCCGGCCGATTGACCGGGAGCAGATCGAACGGATGTCCGGCGTGGATCGGGTGGTACCCGTGTTGCGGCCTTTCAAACTTGCCAGCCGCGAATTTCATCCGCAGGATACCGTCGTGCCGATCAACGGCGTCAGCGTCGGCGGCAAAGCCTTGACCATCATGGCCGGGCCATGCTCGGTGGAGAACCGCGCGCAATTGTTGGAGACGGCTTATGCTGTGAAGCAGGCCGGCGCGCACATTCTGCGCGGTGGCGCCTACAAACCGCGCAGTTCTCCGTACAGCTTCCAGGGACTGGGTGAAGAGGCCCTGCGGCTCCTGGCCGAAGCGCGCAGCGTCACCGGCCTGCCCATCGTCACCGAGGTCATCGCGCCGGAGCTGGTACCGCTGGTGGCGACGTATGCCGATATTTTACAGGTAGGCGCGCGCAACATGCAGAATTTCGCCCTGCTGCATGCCGTCGGGGAGTCCCAACGTCCGGTATTGCTCAAGCGCGGGATGATGGCGACGATGGAAGAACTGTTGATGGCCGCCGAGTACATCCTCTCCCACGGCAACCATCGCGTCATCCTCTGTGAACGCGGTATCCGTACTTTCGAGACTTATACCCGCAATACCCTCGATCTGAGCGCTGTGCCCATGCTCAAGCAACTCAGTCACCTGCCTGTCATCGTGGATCCCAGCCACGGCACCGGCAAATGGGAGCTGATCGAGCCGATGTCGCGGGCCGCCATCGCTGCCGGCGCCGACGGCCTCATCATCGAAGTCCACCCGCGCCCGGAAGAAGCCCTTTCCGACGGCGCGCAGTCGCTCAAGCCGGGACGTTTTGCCGCGTTGGTCGAGTCGCTCAAGCCCATTGCAGCGGCGGTAGGCAGAACGTTATAGAATCAGCGAAGCACAGAATCGGCGAAGCACAGAATCAGCGAAGCAAAGAATCGGCGAATCACGTAATTCGTAATTCGCTATTCGTAATTCGCCATTCGTAATTCGCCATTCGCCAAGGAGACGAGAGGTATGAAATCACTTTCTGATTGCACCGTCGTCATCGTCGGCCTGGGGCTGATGGGGGCGTCGCTGGCGGGTGCACTGCGGGGGAAATGCGCGCGCGTTGTGGGTGTGGCGCGGCGGGCCGAGGTCATCGAGACGGCGCTGGCGCGCGGGTTTATAGATGAGGGGACGCCCAACCTGATCGCCGGCGTGCGTGATGCCGATGTGGTGGTGCTCTCGACGCCGGTGCGCGTAATCATTCAGCAGTTGGCCGAAATCGCGCCACACCTGCGCTCCGGCTGCGTGGTGATGGACCTGGGCAGCACCAAAAAGAACATCGTTGACGCGATGGAACGCTTGCTGCCGGAGCATGTCCAGCCGCTTGGCGCGCATCCGATGTGCGGCAAGGAGACCTCCGGCATCGAGGTCGCTGAAATCACGCTGTACCGGGAGCGCACATTCATCCTCACGCCGTCGCCTCGCACAACGGCGGAGACGCTGGCGCTCGGCGTGGCGCTGGCCGAGGCCGTCGGCGCGAAACCGCTGGTGCTCGATGCCGACCGGCAGGACTACATCGTCGGCACGGTCAGCCATCTCCCATACCTGCTGGCTTGCGCGCTGGTCGCTACGGCGGACGCCACCACTTCCAAAGACCCGGCGGCCTGGAAAATCGTCGCTGGCGGTTTCCGCGATACCTCACGGGTGGCCGGCAGTGACGTGACGATGATGCTGGATATTCTGATGACCAATCAAGCCCACGTTTTAGAAGCCGTGCGGGTCTTTGAAGAACAATTGCGCTCGCTGACCGCAATGATTGCCGCCGGCGATGAAGACGCGCTGCGCGCCAGGCTCACCCATATTCGCAATACCCGCAAGGAGATGTTTCCATGAGTCGCTTGCTCGTTTATCCTGGGTCGCCGCTCCGTGGACAGACGCGCGTCCCCGGCGACAAATCCATCTCGCACCGCGCCTTGATGCTCGGCGCATTGGCCGACGGCGTAAGCTGTATCCGGGGTCTGCTCCCCGGCGGCGACTGCATGGCAACCTTAGGATGCATGCGCGCTTTGGGAGTCGAGATTGAGGTCAACCGATTAACCGAATCGAGCGTCAAACCATCCGTTTCGTCCGTTCAATCCGTTGACCTTACTATTCACGGACAAGGACTGCGTGGTCTGCGTGCACCTTCCGCCCCACTGGACTGCGTCCGCTCTGGCACAACCATGCGCCTGCTGGCAGGCATTCTCGCCGGACAGCGCTTCGACAGTATCCTGGACGGCGATCCCCAACTGCTGCGCCGCCCCATGCGTCGCGTGGTCGAACCGCTGCGGGTGCTGGGTGCGGAGATCCGCGATACCGACGGCCACGGCCCACTGGTTATCCACGGGAAAAGGTTGCACGGCGGGGAGCTGACCCTGACCGTCGCCAGCGCACAGGTGAAGAGCGCCGTCCTGCTCGCGGGCTTGTTCGCCGACGGCCCGGTCATCATCCACGAATGTGGCCCGTCGCGCGATCACACGGAGCGGATGTTAAGATCGCAAATAGTGAGTGAAAGAATCAGCGAATCGGCGAATGAGCGAATGAGCGAATCGAAGAATCAGCGGGTCAGCAAATCAGCAAATCAGCAAATCGGCAAATCAGCAAGTGCTTCCCACAACCCACAACCTATAACCCTCAACCGATTGTCCCCTTTGTGCTGCGCGTCTGGCGTTATCACCTTGGAGCCGACCTTGATAGATCACCTGGAGCCGTTGAATATGACCGTGCCTGGCGATATTTCCTCGGCGGCATTTCCGCTTGTGGCGGCGCTCCTGGTACCGGATTCAGAGATCACGCTGGAAGGCATCAATACCAACTGGACGCGCACGGGCTTGCTGGATGTGCTGATGGCAATGGGGGCAGAGATCACGCTGGTAAATGAAGGTGAACAGGGCGGTGAACCGGTGGCAAACCTGAGCGTGCGCACGGCGTCGCTGGTGGGAACGGAAATCGGCGGCGACACAGTGGTGCGGATGATTGACGAATTCCCCATCCTGGCCGTCGCGGCGACGCAGGCGCACGGAACAACTGTAGTGCACGACGCCACCGAGCTGCGCGTCAAGGAGACCGACCGCATCGCCACGGTCGTGGAGGAACTGCGCAAGCTCGGCGCGTGCATCGAGCCGCGCGAGGATGGTTTCATCGTCACCGGGCCAACCCGACTGCACGGGGCCATCGTGGACAGCCACGGCGACCATCGCCTGGGCATGGCGCTCGCCGTAGCAGGTCTAATCGCCGAAGGTGAGACGGTTATCGAGAATGCGGAACGTATCGCGGATTCGTTCCCCGGTTTCGTGGACGTGATGACCGGTCTGGGGGGGCGGCTTCAAGAATCATGAATCGAGAATCATGAAGTACCAGTCCCCAGTCACCAATCCCTAATCACCAGTCCCTAATCACCAACCGCTGCCCGGAGGCATGATGGAGCATAGCATAGACGGTCGTACACAACTGATCGGCGTCATCGGCTGGCCGGTGGAGCATAGCCTTTCGCCGGTGATGCACAACGCGGCGTTGGACAGGCTAGAGCTGAACTGGCGCTACGTGGCTATGCCGGTGCGTCCTGGCGAGGTCGTCGCGGCGGTGCGCGGCCTGGCGGCGCTCGGCTTTCGCGGGTGCAACGTCACCGTGCCACACAAACAAGCGGTCATCCCGGCGCTGGATAGCATCGCACCTGCAGCAGAGACGCTCGGCGCGGTGAACACCCTGGTTTTCACGCGGAATGAAGCGGACACAGCGCATATCGCCGGACATAACACGGATGTCGCCGGCTTCATCGGGGACCTGCGGGCGCACGGCTTCAACCCGGCAGGCGGTCGGGTCGTCGTTGTTGGCGCCGGCGGTGCGGCGCGCGGCGTCATCTACGGGTTGCTGGAGGCCGGCGCGGCGCAGATCACCATCCTGAACCGCACCGTCGAGCGGGCGCAGTGGCTCGTAGAAGATTTAATGCAAAGGGGCAAGGAGCAAGGGGCAAGGGGGCAAGGGGCAAGGGGGCAAGGGGCAAGGGAGCAAGGGGCAAGAATCAATGAGTTGGCGAATGACGAATTACGAATGACGAATTACGAATTGCAAATTACGAATGGCGAATTACGAATTACGAATCACGGAAGTTTAGAGGTGTTGCCTTTAACTGATGAAACGTTGATTGAGTCGGCGCGGGGAGCGGATTTGCTGGTGAATACGACGACGGTGGGAATGTGGCCTGCGGTTGCGGGATGTATCTGGCCGGCCGAGACGCCGATTCCGGCGACTTTGACCGTTTACGATTTGGTCTATAATCCACTGGAAACGCGCCTGTTGCGCCTGGCCCGCCAATCCGGCGCGCGCGCCATTGACGGCCTGGGGATGCTGGCCCGGCAGGGCGCACTGGCATTGGACTTATGGACGGAGCAAGCACTGGACGTAGAAACGGTGGCGCAATGGATGCGGGATGTCTGCTTGAGAACAATGGGGGAGAAAAAGTAAGATGAAAGGCATTTCACATTTCATCACCGGCGTCGCCATGGCGACCTTTTTCCCGGAAGTGGTGCGGCAGGCCGAGGTGGGTGTCCTGCTTCCCATGCTTGGCGGAATCGGCGGCATCTTGCCGGATACGCTGGACTTTAAGTTTGCGCGCTATTGGGAAAAATTCGACGTTGAAATTGACCCCGGACTGGAGCCTGACGCCAACGCGATTGCTGATACGCTGGTCACGGCGATGCGCGAGGCTTACACAACCGGCAAGGATTGCAACCTTATCGCCCACACCATCCGCCTGGGCCCCGATCTATGGCGTGAGTACACCATCCGCTTCAACCCGGAAGCCGGTGAAATCGCGGTCAAAGTCGGGCCGGTGGTAAATACCGGACAGGTGCCTTACGCCGGCACAGAACCGCCTGGCGCAGTCGAGGCCGTGCGCAAGATCGGCGTTCCTATGGTCCACACCTACAGCGACACGTATCGGGTCAACATCTTTAGCGGGCCGACGTTTCGCTTTGCGCGCGAGGGCGATAAGCTGGTGGTGCACTTTCTGGATTGGCATCATCGCTGGACGCATAGTTTGCTGCTGGCCATGGGCGTAGGGCTGGTGCTGGGGCTGCTGGTGGGATGGCTCACCGGCGACTGGAACCTTGGGCGTTGGGGCGGCATCATCACGTGGCTGGGCTACAGCGGGCACGTGCTTGAGGATCAGTTGGGTCACATGGGCAGCAATCTCTTCTGGCCGTTGACGCACAAACGCATCCCCGGCCCCGGCCTGATCCACGCCGCCGACGCCATCCCCAACTTTCTGACCGTTTGGACCGCGCTGGTGCTCATCCTCTTCAATCTGGATCGCTTTGCGGCCCAGCCGCGCCTGCCGCAAGGCCCCTATCTGCTATGGGGGTTGGTCATCCCCTGGTTGGTTTTTGTGAGCGCGTACCTGTTGCAGCAGCGACACAATGCGCCCCCCTCCCAAGAAGCATTACGACAAGGAGAGCGCATTGCCGAGATGGAGAAGGTAGAAGTAGCTTGAAGCCCTCCACCCGCAACGTGAAATTCACATCTCTTCGGGGCTAGACAATACGTGCCATGATACCCAGAGCAATGTCCTTAAAAAGGGACTTCAGATCGGCGGGCACAACAGGTTTCAACATTTTCACCGGCCAGCGAGTCAGATCATCGGGAAAGTCAGCCGCACGATTCAAGGCTACCGCAAACCAGTATAGATCAAACCCCGGATCTTTTTGTGCGGCAAGATCCAGCAATGGCAATAAAGGCTCGCGCTGCAAGATAAAGTAGAGATCTACCGCATCACGCGGCTCGGCGCGGCCATAATAAGCCAGCAATTTATCTACCCGTAAATCCTCAAAGGGATTGACCCTTATGCCATATTCAGATTCCATTGGAGCTGCAAATCGAAACGGGGAATCCAGCGCCAGGTCAACCTTAAGGACTTCTTCTTCCCTGGTAACAAGAAACTCCACGTAAGTAGCAAAGCGACGCACGACCTCGATATGAAACGGATGCTGGTCTGCTAACGCCACCACCTGATGTGAAAACGGCACAATGAGTGCCGCCTCACTCGTGAAGAAGTCTAAATCAAACGAAATGCGATGCGCCAGATAAAACTCGGTCAGCGCCGTCCCGCCGGTGAGGAAAAAATGCTGCTGGTCGCCTAGCCCGGCAAAAGCCTGGATAAAGACGCGCTGAAGTGGCGTAAGTAAACCCTGGCCCTTAAGCATAACCTTGCGTCTCCAAAAACATACGCCACAAGCGGTCAAGGTGTGCCGGCAGATGAAGAGCGTCCAACAAACGCGCCACCTCAGCAAGATTCAAAGCGTGGATGTCAGCGGCCCGCCCATGAAGCAATACCTGGCGGATGTACCACTGGCGTTGAAAGGGGTCCGCCAAGTCTACGCTGTCGGTACTCCATACGAGATGGCGTGGGATCGGATCATTCGTCATTCTACTCACACTGTTTGTCCCGGGTTTTCTCTGGCGTATACACTATAGCTCTTACCATGCCGCCAGCCACCCACCCCCCTCATCCGGCCAGTACGGCGCCCAGACCAGCGACACCAGTTGTACGGAAATGTCGGCCTTGCGTGGTTTGAGCACGAGATGATCTATCTCCGCAGTCAACGCCTCCAGCTTTGCTGCCAGCGCCTGGGTTTCAGCATCGAACTCGGCCTGCAAGTCCGCCAATTGTTTCTGCAACACCTCGACGGTTTCTTCAGCGCGGGCCACATCTTCGCGCTGTTGTGAGGCGCGCCCGACGCTCTTGGCCGCCGTCGCGGCCTTGCCCACCGTGGAAGAGCTGACCGCTTTGCGCCCCAGCAGCGCCCCCAACACCGTCGCCCCGACGTTGACGGCGGTTTGCAGGCCGGCTTGCCGCGCCTGCGCTTGCTCGCGCTCTACCGCCTGCTGCGCTCTGCGGACGCGTTCCTGCAAAGCGGTGATCTTCGGCGCGTACTTTTTGCGCAGCGCATCAAGAGCCGCGTCGCGCTGCTCTCGCGCCACCTGCTGGACGCGGAGCTGAAAATCACGCTCGGATTCGTCGGGCGCGGCGATCAGCTTTAAGCCGGGGCTGCGCAACAGTTCCAACTTTTGGTTGCGGTAAACCCAGTCGGCGAAGTTGCGGCCCCAGGCGGTATAGCTTCTGGCCTGCGCTGCGGCTGAAGGCAAGGGGGCGTATTGAGCGTCCAGGTCGCCGCGTTTTTCCAGATCACTCAACGCCACATCAATTGGCGCGGCCTGTTCCCACTCTACGGGGATCGGCGCATCGCTGATCGGGGTGATGGCTACAATATCCTGGGATTGATCCACGCCCAGTTTGGTATCTACAAAATTGACCCGCGCCGCGCCGAGCACATAGGGACGGTAGACCAGCGTGCGGCTCTTACGGCTGCCGCGCACGGGGATAAAATACGCCGATACATCTGGTGGCAACGTCGGCGCGCTGCCAACCGGGGCCGGCGTTGGCGCAGGCGCCGCAGCAACCGCCGGCGCGGCGACGGTTGTCGGCGCAAAGGGCGCCGTTGCCGTCAGGGTGGGCATCGGCGCAGTAACCGGCGCAGCTTTGCGGGGCGCCATCAGCAGGCGGATTTGCTCGCGGGTGATGGGGCCGCGCAGATACGACAAAGCCCAGCGCGTGGTGAAGATGACCGGTGCGTCCTCGTGGACATTGTTCATCAGGAAGACGCGATTGCTCAGCCCGGCGAGGGTCTGCTCCATCGCCCGGCGGTCGAAGCGCCCGCCGAGGCTTGCCGCCGCGCCTTCGAGACCATCGAGCAGCCGCGCCTTGTCACGTTCGGTTTGCAGACGCCCGATGAACCACGTACCGGCATTGGAAAGGGCCTTGTAATCCAGGTCTACAGGGTTCTGTGTCGCCAGGACCACGCCCAGGCCAAAAGCGCGCGCCTGCTTGAGCAGCGTCAACAACGGCAACTTGGAAGGCGGATTGCCGAGAGGCGGCAGATACCCGAAGATTTCGTCAATGTAGAGCAAGGCGCGCAGGCTGGTGGTGCCGGAAAGGCCGCGCATCCAGCCGAGCACCTGATTCAGCAACAAAGAAACGAAGAACATCCGCTCGCGGTCGCCGAGGTGCGCGATGGAGAAGATGGCAATGCGCGGCTTGCCCTGCGGCGTGTACAAAATCTGGCCGATATCCAGCGGCTCGCCTTCCAGCCATGCGCTGAAGCCCGGCGATGCCAGCAGGTTGTTCAGCGCCATCACCAGGCCAAAACGCTCTTTGGCCGGATAGAACGAATCCAGATCGAGCACGCCGATTTTGGTGATGGGGGGATTCTGCACCAGTTGGATCAGTGCAGCCAGGTCAACATCACGTCCCTGCCGCCACATGAAATCGAGGATGTTGGAAAGCAAGATGTACTCGCGGCTTTGGACGGGGTCGGCCTCGATTCCCAAAAGGCCGAGCAGGCTGGTGACGGTGACGCCGACGCGCTCACGCATCATTTCACCATCTTCGAGGACGGCAGTTGGCGGCGCGGTGAAGGATTTGAGGATGGAGACGGGAATGCCGGCGTTGCTGGCAGGCGTGTAGATGACGAAATCGGCGGCATCCTTAAGCCTCTGGATGCGCGCGCCGTCCTGTCCCCAACTGGCCAGCCCCTTCTGCCAGAGGGCGGCCTGGGCTTCGGCGTAGGCTTGCGGCGTCAGTCCCTTCTGGCGCGCGTCGTCTTCGTTGATCCAGGGCAAGAAGTCTTCACTGCGCAGTTGGGGGAAGGTGAGCAGCAAGTTGCCCAGGTCGCCTTTGGGATCAATGACGATGGCGGGGATACCATCAATGGCGGCTTCTTCAATGAGACAGACGCACAAGCCGGTCTTGCCGCTGCCGGTCATGCCGACGGCGACTGCGTGCGTTACCAAGTCTTTGCTATCATAGAGCAAAAGCGTGTCTTTGGCCGCTTTCTTTTCCAGATCGTACTCCTTACCCAGATAAAACACGCCGAGCTTCTCAAAGTCTGTCATAGTTTCCTCCCTTGGAATCGTTTGAACGTTGACACGTTGAAACGTCGGAATATCTAAAGTATAGTCGCAGATAGAGAAAAGGTCAAAGTACAGGATATGGCGTTGATTTTCCTTCAGGTTACAGTACAATGCCCCTTGCATCCAACTTGTAACAACCAGGAGCTACGCACTGCGCCATTTTCTGACAGGGATTAACAGGATTTTCAGGATTAAAGAAGGCTTTGTAGGCGCTTTTTCATCCTGTCAATCCCGTGAATCCTGTCTAAAAAAACGAACCGCGTAACGACTGTAATGACTATCCGACTACAAGGAGAGATTATGGAACTGCATAAAAAGTACCGCAGTGAGGTAAAGCTATTCACTCAAGTATGCCACCGTCTGGCGCGCCATCGCTTCGTGACCGGTTCCGGTGGCAACCTGGCGTGGAAGCTGGAGGATGACCTGCTGCTTATCACGCCGACGCAGATGTATAAAGGCGACATTCGCAGCAAAGATGTGGTCTTTGTCAACCTGTCCGGGGAAACCATCGCCGGTGCGCGCCGTCCCACCGGCGAACTGCCGATGTATCTCAAGTTCTTTCACGAGCGTCCCGATGTCGTGTCCATCATCCATTGTCATGCGCCGACCATCTGTGCCCTGGCGATCTCCGGCGGCCCGAATTACCTCATGCAGCCGCTCTACCCGGAGACCGTCATCGAAGTCGGGCCGGTGCCGATTGTTCCCTACGCCCAACCGCTCACCCAGGAGTTGGCCGACAACTTCGGCCCGTATCTGCCCAGGTACAACAGTTTCATCATGGAAAATCACGGCCTGGTGACGATGAGCCGGGGTGATATTTACTGGACGGTGATGAACGTAGAATTGCTGGAAGCGACCGCGCAATCCATTCTGATGGCCTTGCAATTTGGCGGAGGCATTAAAACGCTGGATTACACGGCGGTCAAACGGCTCGGTGAGGTTATGCACCTGCGCAACTTGCCGATGTTCGGCGCACCAGGCGTCAATGCGTCGTTGGAGGCATTGTATTTCGGAGAGTAGGGAAATTGGTAACCAGCAACGAGTAACCAGGAGGTGGTACTATGATGTTCTTTACTGCGGTGGTAGAAAAATGCCCTGATACAGGACTTTATGTCGGTTATGTCCCCAATTTTCCTGGTGCGCACACTCAAGCTGAAACACTTGATGAACTGTATCATAATCTGCATGAGGTGATCGAAATGTTACTTGAGGATGGCGAACCCTCTCTACAAACTGAATTCGTCGGTACGCAAACCATTATGGTTGGTTAGGATGGGCAAGAAATACCCATCCTGAAGCCAAGAGAAGTGATGAATATTTTGGAACGGCTCGGATTTGTTGCCGTGCGGCAACGTAGCTCTCATATTCAATACCGTCATCCTGATGGACGATGCGCCACGGTTCCATTCCATAGTAGGCGCGATATATCGCCTATTCTGTTACGACAGATCGCAAAAGACATTGGGCTGACCATTGATGAACTATTGAGCACGTAAAAGCGCAAGGAGAAACCCATGGTCTCATTACCCGTTGAACAAAGTGTTAAAATCGGCTCTTTCCTCGCCGCGCCGCTGCTGGCGCGGTTTGCCACGGCGTCGCCGGAGACCTTGCAGCCGCACGTCGTACCGGTGTGGTACGCATGGGACGGTGAGACACTGTGGATCAGTTCCTACGAGAGCACGCGCAAGATCGGCGAGCTGCGCGCCAACCCCAAATGCGCCGTCGTGGTGGATGTGGCCGAGAGCATAGACGGCGTCTCGGCTGTGCTTTTCGAGGGTGTCGCCGAGCTGATCACCGAGCCGCGCGACTTCGTGCGCGACATGGCGTTACGCATCTACGCACGCTACCTCGGCCCCGAAGGCGTCCTGGCCCCCGAACCGCAGGAATGGGCCAATTCACCGGAGAACCTGATTATCAAGGTGACGCCGGAGTTTGTGAAGGTGTGGTAGACAGTAGACAGTAGACGGTAGACGGGAATGGGGAACAGGGCGCTAACACATCACCGGCTACTCGTTGCTCATTCCTCTTAACTCTTTACTCTTCACCCTTGATGGAGGAAACAATGTCAGAAAAAACAATGCTCACATCTCGGTTGTATGGGATTCGAGATCTGCGGGTGGAGCACGCGCCGATTCCTACGCCGGGGCCGGGCGAAGTGCTGTTAAGGATCGCCACGGTCGGCACGTGCGGCTCGGATGTGCATTACTACCTCGAAGGCAGCATCGGCGACGCGATTGTCAAAGAGCCGATTACGATGGGGCACGAATTTTCAGCGTGGATTGCCGGCTTCGGGCCGGGCGTCGAGGCGCAGCACGATTTGCGGCTTGGGCAACTGGTCGCCGTGGAGCCGGCGATCCCCTGCGGCGTGTGCGAGTTCTGCCAGCGTGGGCATCCCAACATCTGCCCGCATGTGCGCTTCTGCGGCACCCCACCGATTGATGGGGTGCTCGCCGAATATGCCGTTATGCCCGCCGAGAACTGCTTCCCGCTGCCGGAGGGCTTCAGCACAGATGATGGCGCGCTGTTGGAACCGCTCGGTGTCGCCATTCACACCGTAGACTTAGCGCATCTCAAGGTTGGGCAAACGGTTGCCATCCTTGGCGCCGGGCCGATTGGCCTGCTGACGGCTGCGGTAGCCAAAGCGGCGGGCGCGGGCGCGATCTATATGACCGAGCCACTGGCGCACCGGCGACAGTTCGCCTTGCAGTACGCCGCCGATGCCGTGTTCGATCCTGCTGCCGAAGATGTCGTTGCCGCGATCATGCACGCTACCGCTGGGCGTGGCGTGGATGTAGCCTTCGAGGCCGCCGGCGCGCACGCAACGCCTGACCAGGCCGCGCGCGTCACCTGCCCCGGCGGGAAAGTCGTCGTTGTGGGCATCCCCGCCGATGATACGATGACGATGAACGCCTCGGTGGTGCGCCGTAAGGGTCTCACCATCAAGCTGGTACGGCGGATGAAACACACGTATCCGCGCGCCATCCGCATGGTCAGCAACGGGCTGGTGAACCTCAAGCCGCTGGCGACGCACCACTTCCCGCTGGAACGTGTCGGTGAGGCATTTGAGCTGGTGGCCGGGTACAAAGATGGCGTGCTGCGGGCGATGATTGAGGTAAATCATGAATAACCGCGAGCGTGTCCACGCCATCTTGCATTACCAGGATTATGACCGTATGCCGGTCGTGCATTTCGGCTACTGGAACGAGACGCTGTATAAGTGGGCCGCCGAGGGTCACATCACCTGGGAGGAGGCGCACACCTGGGGCGATGGCAATCCTACGGATGCCGTCATTGCTGCGAAACTCGGCTTTGACTTCAACTGGAGCACCTGTTTCGGCCCGGCCACACGGCTGTACCCACCTTTCGAGACCCAGGTGATCCGCGAATTCCCCGATGGTTCGCGGCACATCCAGAACGACGAGGGCGTGATCATCTTGCAAAAAGACGACGCCGTCTCGATTCCCCAGGAAATCGAACACTTGCTTAAAGACCGCGCTTCGTGGGAGGCTCACTATCTGCCCCGGCTAGAGTACAGCGTCGAGCGCGTCATGCATGCCTGGGTCAACTGCGATGGCGTGATGGTGCGTTTTGATCAGGGCGGGCTGGATTACCTGCGCCGTGGCGCGTGGACGAATCCTTATGGCCTGTATGTCGGCAGCCTGTTCGGTGTCATCCGCGATTGGATCGGCATCGTCGGCCTTTCATACATGCTGGCAGATGATCCCAGCTTGTTGCAGGAAATTGTGGACGTCGTCGCCGAGCTGTGCTATCAGACCACGAAAACGACATTGGAGATGGTGTGTCCCGATGGCGGCTCCGCGCCTTTCGACTTTGCGCATTTTTGGGAAGACATCTCGTTCAAGAGCGGGCCGCTCATCAACCCACGCGCCTTCCGCCGGATGACGGGGCATCACTACAAGCGCATCACCGAGCTCCTCAAGGCCTACGGCATAGACATCGTCTCGTTGGACAGTGACGGCGACGTGACCAGGCTTGTGCCGGTGTGGTTGGAGAACGGCGTCAATACGATGTTCCCGATTGAAGTGGGAACATGGCGGGCGAGTATCGCGCCGTGGCGGGCGCAGTATGGGCGGGCGCTGCGCGGCGTCGGGGGGATGGACAAAGTCGTCTTCAGCCGCGACTATGCCGCCGTGGACGCCGAAATCGAGCGTCTCAAGCCGCTGGTGGAGTTGGGCGGCTATATCCCTTGCCCCGATCACCGCCTTGCGCCAGATGCAAAATGGGAAAATGTGCAGTATTATTGTTATAGGATGCACGAGACATTTGGTTAAACAACAAGGAAAGAGGGAAAATATGCATACAGTAGAGAGTTACGAGAAGAAACTTACCAGCTCTTACAAGAGCCGTTTATGGGCGAGCAAACGTTTGATACTACAGTGCGGATGTTATTGGAAGCTGAGTATCTACGACGCCTGAAACGATGCCACTATCTCAATCAAATCCTTCAAGAAAAGTATGGTATGGATTTTGAGGAGTTTCGTAAGCAAAGAATAGCTCAAAAGCAAGGCTATACTTGGGAAGTGGAAAAAGATGCTATGGACTGGGAAACTGCTATAGGCCATATTCAAACTCTGGAACGCAAACTAAAGCAGCTCCACTGACAAAAACATGAATACTTTCCGTGACTTGTTGCAAGAAGCACAAGATGCCTTCGAACGGGTATGGTTTATACAGGCTGTCCAAGATGTCGAACGCACCGATTTGACACTCTCGCTGCGCTTGTATATTCGTGCAGACGTTTTTGTCCATGTGTTCTATGGTCAGCTTTCAAATTCATTGTACTTCTCGCTGATTGAACACGGTCGTCGCATTTTTGGCATTGATCGTGAAGGCGGAGAGTGGCATCTGCACCCTTATGACGCTCCTGAGAAACACTTACCATTCAGTGAAGGATTGGTGCAAAGACCCCCTTCTCAGTTTTCTGGCATTTGTTGAGGACCTTTTGTTGCAGCACGATCTGCTTTAGTAAAAGCAGTGGAGTACATTGTATTTGTGAAAGCCTCATTAGAAATTCTCGAAGCACAATTAAACAATTTTGATACCGTACTGCGCACCGCGGCACTGCGCGAGCTACTTGCTCTGGCCGAGCAAGGCGCACTGGAAATTGCGCCGCCGGCCCTGGTCGCCAATATGCACTGCCACACGTTCTTCTCCTACAATGCCTACGGCTACTCGCCGACGGCGCTGGCGTGGCTGGCGAAGAAGCACGGCTATGCTTATATGGGCATCGTGGACTTCGATGTGCTCGACGGTGTCACCGAGTTCCTCGACGCCTGTGATCTCGTGGGCGTGCGCGGCAGCGCGGGGATGGAGACGCGCGTCTTCATCCCCGAGTTCGCAGCGCGCGAAATCAATTCGCCGGGCGAACCGGGGATTTTCTACCACATGGGCATCGGGTTTACGTCAACGGATTTTCCCTCAAAATCCGTTCAACCCGTTGAATCCGTTGACCAAAAAGAAGCGTGCACTATCCTGGCAAGTCTGCGTGCGCGGGCCGAGGCGCGCAACCGCGACGTGGCCGCGCGCGTCAATGCCTACCTCGATCCAGTGGTCATTGACTACGCTCGCGACGTATTGCCTCTCACGCCGGCCGGCAACGCCACCGAACGGCACATGGTCGTCGCCTATCTGGAGGCCGCCAGACGCCTCGTCCCCGATCCGGCCGCGTTTTGGGCGGAGAAGCTCCACATACCCCGCGCCGAGGTTGAGGCGATTCTGGATAATGGCCCCCAAATCCAAAACCTGGTGCGCTCCAGGTTGATGAAGCGCGGCGGCGTGGGCTACGTCCAACCAACGCCGGAAATGTTTCCTTCCATAGAGGAGGTGAACCGCGTCATCCTGGCCGGCGGCGCGCTCCCCTGCGCCACCTGGCTCGACGGGACATCGGTGGGTGAGCAGGCTATTGAGGAACTGCTGGATTTGCTCATCGGCAAGAGTATCGTCGCGCTTAACATCATTCCCGACCGCAACTGGAACATCGCCGACCCGCAGGTCAAACGCCTCAAGCTCCAAAAACTGTATGCGATTGTGGATTTAGCGCGGCAACTCGACCTGCCGCTCAATGTGGGCACGGAGATGAACGCGCCGGGCAATCGTCTGGTAGATGACTTCGCCGCCCCGGAACTGGAACCGGTGCGCGAGGCGTTTATGGACGGTGCAGCCTTCATCTACGGACATACTGTCTTGCAACGTGCGTTGGGGTTGGGCTACCAGAGCGCCTGGGGCAAGGCGTATTTTCCTACCCGGAAGGCGCGCAACGAATTCTATACTCGGGTCGGCAAGTCTATCTTTCCGGGTAAAAAGGCGCTCGATGTTCTGCATCGTCTCACACCGCCGGTAACCCCGGCGACCATCCTGGGACTATTTTAAGGCACGGTGCAGTTCTAACCAGAGATTTTACTGCGAGGGTCTATATGTCTGAAACGTCATTAGCCGCTGACATTCTCATTGTGGATGACGAACCGCAGAACCTGCGGTTGCTCGTGCAATTGCTCACCCATTATCACTACCACATACGCGCGGTCAATAGTGGACAACAAGCCCTCCAGGTGGCGCGCCTTGCCCCTCCGGCGATCATTCTGCTGGATATAATGATGCCGGAAATGGATGGGTATGAAACCTGCCGGCAATTGAAAAGCGATCCCCTTACCCAAGATATTCCGGTGATTTTCCTCAGTGCGTTGGATAACACTCAAGATAAGGTGACCGCGTTCCAGGCCGGTGGCGTGGATTACATCACCAAACCCTTTCAGGTCGAAGAGGCCCTGGTGCGGATTAACACCCATCTCCAGCTGCGTGAAACGCAACGCCAGTTGCAAGCCAAAAACGCGCAATTGGAGCGTGAAATTGCCGAACGCCAGCGCATTGAAGCCCAAATGCAGCTGCTCCGCGAGCTAGATATGGCGGTCCTGGGGGTACCAACGCCCGAATCCATTGCCGCCATCGCGGCTATCCGGCTGCGCCAGATCTTGAACTGTCAACGGGTCACGGTTCTCGAATTTCGTGCCGACAATACGCCCAGGATTCTGGTTGTCGAGGCCGGCGGTAGCTTTGACGTCAGGTCGCGGCTCGGCGAGTCTTATACTCCCCTGGATATACAAATGTTCTCCCGCCGCCATGTGATCCCCGATCTGGGAGAACTGGCGTCGCGCACCCCCTTGCAGGAACGGCTGTATGCCGCAGGAACCCGCGCCTTTGCCTCCGTGCCCCTGCCTTTCAAGCAAAACCTCATCGGGGCCTTGCAACTGGAGGCCGATCGCCCTCATGCTTTCACCGCAGAGCATATCGAACTGATAACCCAGGTCGCCATAAGCCTGGCGATCGGTCTACATCAGGCACGCTTGTCGTTGGACCTGCAGCAGGAGATCAGTGAGCGCAAACAGGCGCAGATGGCGCTCCAGGAACATGCCCGTGAACTCGAAGCCAGCAACGCCGAATTGGATGCTTTCGCCCACACCGTCGCCCATGATCTGAAGAATCCCTTAACTTCGCTGTTGGGATTCGCACAGTTGTTGCAAGAGTATGGGGAAAACTGGCCACCGGAAAAAATCCATCGAAGCCTGGAATGGATTATCAAATCCGGTGAGAAGATCACCAGCATCGTCAATGCGCTCTTGCTTCTGGCCGATGTACGTAAATCGGCTTCCGTCCCGATGACGGAACTGGATATGGGGGCGATTGTCGCCGAGGTGCAGGCGCGTCTGGAAACACTGTTTGCCAACACCGGCGCGACCCTCATCTTACCGGCAACGTGGCCGGTCGCTATGGGTCATGCGCTCTGGGTTGAAGAAGTATGGGCCAACTACTTGAGCAACGCGGCAAAATACGGCGGGCGGCCTGATGAAAATGTGCCCCCGCAGATTCGCGTTGGCTGTGACGCGCCCGTTAACGGAATGGTGCGGTGTTGGGTGCAGGACAACGGGCCGGGCATCCCCCTTGAACAACAAACGCAATTGTTTACCCAATTCACCCGTTTGCACCAGACCAAAGTGGAAGGCTATGGTCTGGGACTCTCCATTGTCCAACGTATTGTGACGCGCCTGGGTGGACAGGTCGGTGTAGAGAGTCAGCCGGGACAGGGAAGTTGTTTTTATTTCACCCTGCCGGCTGCACTTGCAGAAATGAATAGTAGAGGATGAGAAGTATCAGTAAAATGGCATGAGGAGGAGATTCATGAAGACATCTCGCGGCGCAAAAACCATCGTCTATCCCACACCCGTTTTCATCGTCGGCACCTACGACGACGCGGGCAAGCCCAATCTTATGGCGGCGGCCTGGGGCGGTATCTGCTGCTCCCGCCCGCCGTGCGTCTCCGTCTCGCTGCGCAAGGCGACGTACACCTACGGGAACATCGTCACACGTGGCGCGTTCACGGTCAACATCGCCTCCGAGCAATATGTGAAAGAGGCGGACTACGTGGGCCTCGTCTCCGGGCGAGACGTGGACAAGTTCGCCGCCGCTGGCCTCACGCCGGTCAAGAGTGAGCTTGTGGACGCGCCTTATGTCGCCGAATTCCCAATGGCGCTGGAGTGTAAGCTGCTGCACACGCTCGAAATCGGCCTGCACACGCTCTTCGTCGGCGAAATCCTCGACATCAAGGCCGACGCCGACGTCTTTGACGCCGACGGCAAGCTCTCCGTCCAGAAGGTTCGTCCCATCCTCTGGGCGCCCGACGACGGCGGCTACTACGGTGTGGGCGAATACTTGGGGCCGGCGTTTGAAATCGGGAAGGCAATCAAGGGGAAATGAGATTTTCCAACCACGAATCTTCACGAATCTACACTAATTCTATTCGTGAAAATTCGTGCGGATTCGTGGTTTATCTTGTCACGGAGGAAACCATGCCGATCATCGAACCGGAGTTTATGGAATTGACACAGTCGCTGGATGTGGCGGCGTTCTGGGAAGAAAATGCACAGTGCCAAAGATTTACGACAGATAAGCCGCGCTGCGCACTCGCGTTCTCGCCCGACGATCACTGGATCTTCGAGTTTATGAACGTCCCCTCGACGTTGCGCTACTACCACGACACGGCCTACCGCAATGCGTTGCACAAAGAGGTCAATGCCATCACGCTGGAATATGTGGGGCGCGCTTTTTTCAACGAGGACACCTGGGAAACCGAGCCGCACCGCATTGAGAACCTCTTTCATTGCTATTTTACCTACCATGAAGGTAGCACCCCCTGGCTCACCCCTGCGACAGACGATCCCGGCGAGTTCGCGCGCATCCTTGACGAAGCCGCGGCGACGGATATGCGCACCTGGGCGCTGCCGGCGCCGTATCTGGCGGAATGGGAAGCACGCAAGGCCGCCGGCAAACCGCTGCCCAAACTCGGCACGGGCAGTCGCGGCCCGGCAACGATTATGACCTCGGTGCTTAAGCCGGAGACCGTCTTCTACTGGATTTACGACTATCCCGACTTAATGCACCGCTTCCGCGACATTCTGGCGGAGAAAATGGTCGAGTTCAACAGCGTGCTGCGCGAATTCAGCGGTAACGACGAACCGGGCTGGTGGATCACCGACGACAACTGCGCGCTCTTCAACCGCAAGCTCTACCGGGAATACTGCTTCCCGGTGCTCAAGCGCGTCCTCGAAGCCATGGCCCCCGGCGACGCTCGCCGCTACCAGCACTCCGACAGCGCCATGGGCCACCTGCTGGATATACAGTACGAACTCGGCATCCGCGCCGTCAATTACGGCCCCACCGTGGACGCCGGCCTCATCCGCGCGAAAATGCCCGACGCCTACATTTTCGGGCAACTGCCGCCGTTGCTGCTGCGCAACGGCAGCCCGGAAGAGATCCGCGAGCGCGTCATCAGCGACTTCAAAAAAGCCGGCGCTACCGGCGGCCTGGAAATCACCACCGCCGGTTCCCTGGCTGCCGGCACCGGTGTCGGCCGGATGCGCTGGCTCATGCAGGTGGTGCAGGAAGAATGTCGGTATGCGTGATGCCTAACCGGTGATCGGTCATCGAGGATTCAGGTTTGTGATTTGTACGGTGAGCTATGAGACGTGATTGACTCGTACATCATGGCTCCCCCATCATTAAATCAAGTGGAGGATTGTGATGAATAACTCAACCCAATTTGCCCATCGTATAGCAGAGGCTACCGTGACCGTGCGCAAGCCGGATGAGACGCCGCTGGCGCATCAGGAGGTGACAGTAGCGCAGCGGAAGCACAAATTTCTCTTCGGCAATACCGCCTGGGACAGCCTCGCCCTGGCGAACGGCATCCTCGAAGGGGCGGCAAAAGAGCGCGCCGAGCGCATCGCCGAGGCGTTCCTCGATCTCTTCAACTTCGCCACGCTGCCCTTCTACTGGGGACGTTTCGAGCCGGAGCGTGGCAAACCCGGTACGGCGTTCATGCGCAAGGGCGCGCAGTGGTTGGCCGAGCGCGGCATCGTCCTCAAGGGACACCCGCTGTGCTGGCACACTGTCACCGCGCCGTGGCTGCTGGAACTGAGCAACGCCGAAATCCTGGAGGCGCAAATCGCCCGCATCCACCGCGACGTGGCGGATTTCGCCGGGCTGGTGGATATGTGGGACGTGCTCAACGAAGTTGTCATTATGCCCGTCTTCGATAAGTACGACAACGGCATCACGCGCATCTGCAAGGAACTGGGGCGTATCAAGATGGTGCGCACGATGTTCAACGCAGCGCGCGAGGCCAATCCCGGCGCGATTCTGCTGCTCAACGATTTCGACGTTTCCTCCGCCTATGACATCCTCGTCGAAGGCTGTTTGGAAGCCGGCATCAAGATTGACGTGATCGGCATCCAATCGCACATGCACCAGGGCTACTGGGGCGTGGAGAAGACGCAGTGGGTGCTGGCGAACTTCGAACGCTTCGGCCTGCCGATCCACTTCACCGAGACCACCCTCGTTTCCGGCGATCTGATGCCAGCGCACATCGTTGATCTCAATGACTGGCAGGTGGACGAATGGCCTTCTACGCCTGAAGGGGAAGCGCGCCAGGCCGAGGAAATCGTCACCCATTACAAGACGCTGCTCGCCCACCCGCTCGTTGAAGGCATCACCTACTGGGGCATGACCGATGGTGGCTGGCTCAAGGCGCCCGGCGGCTTCCTGACGCAAGATGGGTATCCCAAGCCGTCGTACTACGCCCTGCGCGATCTGATCAAAGGCGAGTGGTGGCTTGCACCGACAAAAATGAGAACTGATGCCGCGGGAAAAGTGCGTTTCACGGGGTTCCTGGGGGAGTATGCAGTGACGTACAATGAAGAGACGGCCACGTTTAATCTGGCAAGCAGCGGCGCGATAGCCGTAGAAACAACGTTGCCCGGCTAGTCCAATCTCTTATCGTCGGGAAACTGCATTACAGTCCCTTAGAGTCTGCAAGACTCTAAGGGACTGTTTTTACACAAACAATTACACTTCAGCCAACCGCTTTTTCAGGTAGGCGATATTTTCCACCGGCGTGGGATCGTCGCCGTTGAGTGCCGCCAGGTAATACGAGACATAATCGCCGAAATGGATGAGGCTGAACATCTGTACGAGAGGCGTCGCCCCTTCGCCGTAGACTTCGTGCAGGGCGATGTGATTGCGTTGGAGTAACTCACCGGTCACCGTCCAACGCACCTGCACCCGCGGATGATCGAACGCCGAGCGCAGAAATACCACTGCGACATTGTCCACGGCCGCCTGGGGATTGTGCAAGCCGACGACCAGGTTGTGGTTCAGCTCGGGCAGGTCCTCCCACAGTCCCCACTGTTTGGAATTTTCGTTGAACTGCCCCTTCCAGCGGCGCGCGACCGGTGCAAGGAAGCCGGAGCCGAAGACCGCGGGGATTTTGCCGTAGAGCGCCAACGCTAACTGTTTGGCTTTGTTCTCCGCCGTGGGCACTTCGGGGACCAGAGCGGCTTGCATGGCCGTCAGGTGGGCGACGGTTTGTTCCAGCTCCCCAGCGGCATCTGGATAGAAACCCAAACGGCATGCCAGACCGAGCAGTAACACGAAAGAGTACCCCACGGCTGCACGTGGCTGTCCCGCGAAGGCGAAATGCCAGCTTGGGATGCCGGCTTTTTCGGCGATAGCCGCGATCTTGCCACCGGTGCTGATAGCCAGCAAACGCGCGCCGCGTTTTTGCGCCTCGGCGAAGGCGCTCAACGTTTCCTCGGTATCGCCGGACTTGCTGGAACCGATCACCAGCGTCTCAGGGCCGGTGACGTAATGGGGCAGGTCGTAACCCCGCACCACTTCCAGCGGGACCGTGCCGCCCCGCGCCATCAGTCCGCCGAGCAGGTCTCCGCCGATGGCGGAACCGCCCATCCCCAGGACAACAATGCGCTGCACCTGCCGGTAATCTTCAGGCAAAGGAGACGCCTGCGCAATGCGCCACGCATCCTGCAAATGCCAGGGCATCGCTTTGATTTTCTCCTGCATAGCGTCGGGATCAAAAGCTGTATAACATCCAAGGTTGTCCAATTCAAAAGTCATTGTGTCTTCTCCTGTAAATATGAAAATCGGCAAATCAGCAAATCTGTGAATCAGCGAATCAGCGAATCGGTGAATCAGCGAATCGGTGAATCAGCGAATCGGCGAATCGGCGATGGCGGCGGCAAGCGCGTAAATGTCGCGCCGAGAGCGGCCAGAGAGCGCGGCAACCTCGCGCGCGGCCTGCGACCGCGAAAGCCCGTTTCTCAGACGCTCCGCCAGTGCCGCGCGCACCCCTTCGTCGTCCCAGCGCACCGCGTCTTCCGGGGCCCCGCCGATGACCAGGGTGTATTCCCCGCGCGGCGGATGTGCGGCGATATGATTGAGCGCCCCCTCTACATCCCCGCGCCAGACCTCCTCGAAATGCTTGGTCAACTCACGGCACAGGGCGATGGGACGGTTGCCCAGGATGGCGTGCAGCGCCTCCAGCGTGGCTTTGAGGCGATGGGGTGCCTCGTAACAGACCAGCGTGGCGCGCACGGTCGCAACCTCGGCGAGCTGCGCCTGCCGCTCTGATGTTTTGCGGGGCAGGAAGCCCAAAAAGAAAAACCGATCGGTAGGTAATCCCGAAGCGACCAGTGCCGCCGTGTGCGCCGAAGGCCCCGGCACCGGCACCACCGGAATATCCCTGGCAATCGCCGCCTGAATCAACGGGTAACCGGGATCGGAGACACCGGGCATGCCGGCCTCCGAGATTAAGGCAACATCGCCGGTTTCCAATGTTTCCAACAGCGCAGCGGTTTTGTAACGTTCATTGCCCTCGAAAAAGGATGTCACCGGCGTGTGAATGGCGTACTGCTCCAGCAAAATGTGCGCCTTGCGTGTATCCTCTGCTGCGATCAGTTGCACTTCCCGCAGAACGCGCAGCGCCCGCAGGGTGATATCCTCCAGGTTCCCGATGGGCGTTCCGACGACGTAAAGCGTCCCCATCCTATTTAATGGTTCTTCGTGAAAACGATCCGCGCCAACGACTTTGAACAATACCCCGGGAAGTTCAAGACGATTTCTTCAGAGATCGGCGGATGGTTGGGATTATCTTTGGCGTGAATTTGCACCCGGAAGACGCCGTTGATTTCCTGGGGATAAGGGAGCAGGTACTGTTCCCATCCGGCGTCGCCGTAGCGTTGATTGTCCCCGGACGTGACGACAACATCAATACCCCCACCCCAGACATGGATGGGATAGCCGCGCAACGGATTGCCGTCAATATCCTGCACCGTTCCCCCAACGCCCATCCAGTTACAGCCGTAGACCGGCGTTTCGTAAGTCAGCTCGTAGGTGAAGGGCCAGGGTGAGCGCGTGACGCGCGGCGTCGGCGAGGGCGTGAACGTTGGCGTGGCCGAAGGCGTGATCGGCGTGGGAGGCAGGGGCGTGCGGGTCGGCGTGGGCGTGAACGTGGGCGGCGGCGTGGGGGTGATGGTCGGTGTGGAGGTCGGCGTCCATGTGGGAACAGGTGAGCGCCCAGGCGTCGGCGTAGGGGTGTTGGTGGCGACCACGGCGATCACTTTGGGCGGCGGTGGGAAAGGATTGAAAGGCAGATAAGGATTGATGGCGATCAGGGTATAACAAAGGATGGTGATCACGGTCAGGCCGAGCATGACCAGACTTAGAACGTTGAACAACCGATCCCTTTGGCGCATCGTACCCTCCTATGGCGTGGACGAGACAAAACGCTGAATGTTCGCCGTAGCGCGCAGTTCTTCGAGCCAGGCGCGGGAAGCCTTTTCGCGCAATAGACGCAAATTTTCAGGGTCAATCTCCATATCGGGAACTCTTTCGATAACCTGGACGATGTGGTACCCCATGCCGCTCTGGATGACATCGCTGATTTGCCCAGGTTGCAAGTCAAAAGCAGCCGCTTCTACTTCGGGTGAGGTTAAAATACCTCGCGGGAAGAAGCCCAGGTCGCCGCCGGTATCACGGGTACTGACATCCTGTGAATAAGTGCGCGCCAGACTCACAAAATCCCCACCGGCTTGAAGCTGGCTGAGAATTTGGCGCGCTTCGGCCTCGGTGTTGACCAGGATGTGCCGGGCGTGGATGTGTTCGGCGTGGGTGGGGACACTCTCGACGGCGCGGTTTGCCATGCGTGTAGCAATAGTATCGCTGCGCAAACGTTTGCGGAAATCTTCTAGCGACATGCCCTGATCTACGAGCCACTGCCCAAAAGCCTCTTCGCCGGTTTCGGCGCGGAGGGTAGCGATTGTTGCGTCGAGTTCCTCGTCGCTCACGGTGACACCGGCAGCGCCGGCGGCCTGCTCAATGAGCATTTGGTTGATCAGCATTTCAAGGACCAGCTCACGTCCTTGCGCCAGTGCTTCCTGGCCCTCAGGGGTAGTCACATCCTGCCCGGCCGCCGCCATAGAAGCAGCGTAAAGGGCGACTTCACGCTCATAGTCGGCAAGGAGCAGCGGCTGGCCGTTGACAAGTGCGGCTTGCGGTTCGGGTGTCGGCGATGGTGTCGCGGTCGGCGGTGCCGGTGTAGCGGTGTTCACCGCTGGCGTTACAGATTGCCCTGTCGGCACAGGGGTATCCACACATGCCGCAAGGATAACCAGCCCGGCCAGCATGACCCACACCCACGTTCTTGCTCGTCCCATCCATTTGCCTCCTGCCAGAGATAAATGCACATCCATTATAAACTGACATGCCGCTAATGCAATCGAGACATCGGCGGCATTTCAACGCCACGCAGGCGCGGTCTGGAGGGTGGCCTGAGCAACGCAGCAACAACCTGCCGTGGCCGGTCTCTGACCGCGCCACCGCAGGCGCAACCTTCGCAAGGTAGCCGAATTGTTAAAGCACTCTATAATAAAAGCACCGTCGGTCCTTTTCAAATACATTGGAGGAGTGTAACCGACCTGCTGTACAGCCTCGACAATGAAAATGCATGCAGGATTACGCGACGAATGACTACCGGACTATTTGCAAAGGAGGTAGCCCTATGAGAATTAAGGCACTACTGTTTGCGATTATCCTTGGGTTAAGTGGACTGCTGTTGTTCTTAACCCTTCCTGGTGCGGCACAGCGCCCCGCAGCGCCGGCGCTGGTGCGCCTCGATCTTACCGCTGCTGCCGATCTGACGCGGCTTGCGGCGCTGAAGGTGCCGGTCTACGCCCACCTCGCCACCTCTACCTCCGAGTATCTGCTGGCCGTCCTCACCGCTGCCGAACAGCAACAGGTCGCGGCGCTCGGTTTTGAGTCGTTGCTCCTCGATCCCGACGCTACAGGCGCATCCTATTATCTCATTGAAAGCACGGGGCGCCGACCACTTACGACCGCTGCGGCGTTTTTCGTCATCCTGCACGACGATGGCCAGCAGGCCGTGGGCCGACTGCGCTCCGGCGTGTCCCCGGCCACTCTGGAGACGTTGGACATGCCCATCAAACCGCTGCTGGACCCCATCGTGCTTACCGCCCCGACCGGCGGCGCGATCCCTACCACCCCTCCTTACGACCCGCTCATCGCCGACTTGCTCGGCCGCGTCACCACCGACACCCTCGCCTGGTATGACGGCGGCCTGAGCGGAGAGCATGCTATCGAGGTCGGCGGCGCGCCCTACACGCTGACTACCCGTTACTCTTACAGCGGCGCACCCATCGCCAAAGCCACACAATACGTCTACGAGCACCTGCAATCCCTGGGCTACACGGCGCGCTATCACAACTATACCTACGACGGCTACAACCTGCGCAATGTCATCGGCGAAAAGCCGGGACGGGTGCATCCTGAAAGGATCGTGCTGCTGACCGCGCATCTGGATTCGCGGGCTGCGGTTGCGCCCCACAACCCCGCGCCCGGCGCGGACGATAACGCCAGCGGCGCGGCAGCGCTGCTGCTCGCGGCGGATTTGCTCGCCGATATGGATTTCGACTATACTATCCGCCTGGCTTTCTTCACCGGCGAAGAACAGGGCATGTGGGGCAGTTACTACTACGCGACCGAGGTGTACAATGCCCACGAGACGCTCCTCGGCGTGCTCAACTTCGATATGATGGCCTGGGATGCTAAAGATGGGCCGGATATTGACCTGCACTCTAACAAGCCTTCCATTGTGGATGACTCGGACGCGCTGGCGGAGCTGTTGGCGGCGGTGATAGATGTGTATGACCTGGAATTGATTCCCCAAATCGTGAAGAACGGCGCGACGTTTTCGGACCATTCACGCTTCTGGGATAAAGGGTACGCGGCCATCCTGGGTATCGAGGATTATTACAATCCCGCCGAGCAAGCCGCCGAGCCGCGCGACTGGAACACCAACTACCACACGGTCAACGATCGGCTCAGCACACTCAACCTGACGTATTTCCGCGAGTACGCGCGCGCCGCTCTGGCCGCCTTTGTGCACCTCGCCGACCCACTGCGCGAGATCAGCGGCACGGTGACGACGGCGGACGGCATGGCCTTGCCTTCACCGGCGACCGTAATGGCGGTCGGGCAACCCGGCACATTCGGCGCCACAGCCGATGTTTCCGGCGTGTATACGCTCAGTGTCCCCGGTGGCTGGTACACCGTTACTGCTGCGCTGGAGGGCTACTATCCCCAGAGCTACGCCAACATCGCCGTAGTGACGGGAACCGGTGTGCAGTTGGATTTCGCACTCGCTCCGATTCCCATGTTCACCGTCGCCGGAGACATCACCGATGCCGTCAGCGGCGCGCCGTTGACCGCCGTGGTGCAGATCAACAACGGCCAGACAATCACTGCGCCGAACGGTTTCTACAGCACCACGCTGTACAGCGGCACCTATCGGTTGATGGTGGACGCGCCGTTCCATTGGCCCGTCGCACGCACCATCATTGTAGACCGCGATCAGCGTCAGGATTTCGCGCTTGAGCCGACGCCGTGCGTGCTGGTCGTGGATGACGACTTCGACGACAAAGGCCAGCCTTATGACGATCAGGTGTATTACACCCGCACCCTGGAGAGCCTGGGCGTGGGGTATGCCGTGTGGCACGTCCCTGATGATGCTGCTGGCCCGCCGGTGGATGTCCTGCAACGCTATCGGGGCGTCATCTGGCTCACCGGACGCGACTGGGATTACACCCTCACAGCGGCGGATCAGACGGCGTTGATGGCGTACCTTGACGGCGGCGGGCGATTGTTCGTCAGCGGGCAGGACATCGGCTGGGACATCGCCCGCAACGGTGAACCGCCCTTCTATCATTATTTGCACGCCGATTACCTGCGCGACGAAAGCGGCTTCTATGAGCTGGCGGGGACCGATTTCCTCGACAGCGTCACCGTGAACATCCAGGGGGGAGACGGGGCGAACAATCAAAAGTTTCCTAGTGACATTGCCGTTGTGGGAGATGGGGTGGGCGTCTTCCGCTATACGGGCGATGGCGATTGGGCAGCCACCGCCTACGCCAATGCCACTTACCGCGTGGTCTACTTTGCCTTTGGTTTTGAGGGCATCAACACTGCCGCCGACCGTGCGCAGGTGCTGGCCCGTGTACTGAACTACCTGCAACCCTGTGAGGTGCCATCGCCGCCCCCACCGCCATCGCCTTATGCGCTGACCCTGGAAAGCGATAGCCGGCGCGTCGGCATCCCTGGACAGACGGTCATCCACACGCTGAGTCTGATGAACACCGGGACGTTGTCCGATGCTTACGCTCTGACGCTTAGCGAGGCTGCGTGGACGACGACATTGGGCCTGCCCTGGGGGACGGTCGTCTTGCCGCTCACGCGCACGGCGATTTTATCGCCACAGGAGCGGCTGACCCTCGCGCTGCACGTCACCATCCCGCCCACGGCGACATTCCAGGCTTACGACCAGGTGACGGTAACCGCGACCTCGGTTTTCAGTCCGGTGCACAGCGCCTCTACAACCCACCGTACCCTTGTTGGGAGCATGGTGTATTTGCCCCTGGTGCTGCGCGGCGTGAGATAGCGGAACGATCTTTGGCGGAACTATTTCTTAACCTGGCCCGAATTCGCGTCCACCATCAACGCCGATACATCCACCGCTTCAAAGGCCGCGCCGGTGATTTGATGGAGTTCGTGCAAGACATCGTTGTCCCAGCGTTCATCCGGCGCGCCGGAGATGTACCATGCCGCACCGTTATCGGCGAGCATCATCCCGTAGGTCTTGAGCGCCCGCAGAATCACCTGTACTTCGGGTGAAAAACCGCGAATGTCGAAATCGGCTTTCAAGCGAAAACGCTGTCCCATCGGCGGATACTGCGCGCCGGTGAGGTCGGAGGCGTAATGACGCGCCGGCCAGACGTAGGCGCGGCGTGTCTGTGGCGCGGTAAAGCGCAGCGCATGGCGGATTTCTCCGGCGGCCACTTCCGCGTAGCGCACCAGCCCCGGCAAGATGGGCAACCCGGCGGCGTCGGCCGAAGTCCAGGACGCCGGACGTAGCGCGTGGCTGGAAAGATCGAAAATCGCGCCGGAACCGGCCGTCCACGCGCTGCCTCCGTTCACAGGGAAGGCATAGTACAGTTCGTACAGAACACAATTGTCGCGGTCCACAACCAGCACATGCCGGTCGCCGTTGCTAGCGGCGCCGCCTTCGATGGGCGCATCGGGCGGAATGGGATAGGGGCCGGGGTCGCTTTCGTCGGCGTAGTCGAACGTCACCGGCACGCGGGGCTGGGTGCCGGGCACGGTCACATACGGGATGCCGATGGGGCCGCCCTCCCACAGCCCGGACCCGAAATCAGCATGAACTGAGGCATTTGCGCCGATTGTAGCCACATAAACATCAGAGTTTGGGTCTACGGGGAGGGTATCTACCGGTGTGTTCCAGATATTGTCGGCCGGAAACACACTGCACCCGGCAAGGGTCGGAGCAGGCTGCTGGTGCGTCACCAGCGGCAGGTAGATGGTCGGGTCTTCTTGGGATTCGACGTTGGCCGGTGGCGTCGAGGGTTGCCGCCCCGTTGATGGATTGCGCTCCGCCGTCGCCGGCCCAGACGCACAACCGCTCCATAGCCACAGCGCGCCGCACAACACCAGGAGTATCCGCGGCAATCCCCACGTTCCCTCGCCGCTGACGCGGATGTCGCGGCGCAGGAACAGCAACCAGCCTAACAGGGCGAACCCCAACGCAATCCCACAACTGCTCAGTAGAGGGCCGATGTGCAATCCGTTGATGGCGCTGCCGCCCTGGTAGGACTTCAGCGGTGAGAATTGGTTGAGCGGCTCCAATTTAGCGTTGACCGATGCCAGCGAGGTGACCAGGTAACTTGCTACCAGCAAGGCAGCGGTCACACTGGCGGCCAGCGTGCGCGAAGGCAGGACGAGGCTAAGCCACAAAGCCAGCGAGCTAAACAGGAGCAAGATCGAGAACAAGGCAATGTGCGGCAAGAGCAATTGCCAGACGGTGGCGTTCAGTCCCGTCCAGGGCAATCCCACAGCGAAGCCCGCCCATGTCAGCACCAACACCGCCATGAGCGCCGCAACCAGCGCCAGCCAGCGTCCCCAGAACAACGCCGTGCGGCTGATGGGGTGCGCCAGGATCAGATCGAGCGTGCCTTTCTCTTCATCGGCGACCACCAGGCCGGCGCCCAGCAACAACGCCAGAATACCGAGCACCACGGGGATATATGAGAAGAAGCCGAAATTCAAATAACCACCCGCCGAGAAAATATCCACCGTGCCGCCGAAGAACGAAAGCATTTCCTTGCCATAAGCGTCGAATAACGCTTTGACCTGTGCTTGCTGTTTCATCATAGGCTTATACAGCCACATAAGATACATCGCAATCACCAGCAGGCTGCTGCCCCAGCCGATGATCTGCCATTTCCAACGTCGCAAAGATTGATTGAAGATGGTGAACATCGTCGTTTACCTCTCGTAATAGGCCAGGAAAACTTCTTCAAGCGAAGGACGCGCGGTTTCAAACTCGGCCACCGGGAACTGCGCTAATGCCTTGATCAGCGCGTCCATCTCGCCCTCGATTTGCAGCACCAGCGTATCGGCGCTGCGCGACAATACAGCAACGCCGGGGATGCCATCCAACGCCGGCGCTTGGATGCCGCCGCTAAAGCGAACTCTGGCATGCCGCAACGCCCGTTGGATGAGCGTCTGCGTGGCGGCGACTTCCACCACGACGCCGTTGCGGATGATGCCCACACGGTCGGCCAGTTGTTCGACCTCACTGATGACGTGCGACGAGAAGAAGACCGTGGCGCCGTCCGCCGTGGCCTCGCGCAGCAACTGGTATACTTCCTGCTGGATCAGGGGATCCAGACCACTGGTCGGCTCATCCAGCAAAAGTAATTCCGGTCGGTGCATGAGTGCCTGCACCACGCCGACTTTCTGCTTGTTGCCTTTCGAGAGGTTGCGGGCCTGCACCTTCAAATCAAGCCCCAGCCGGTCGGCCAGGCTACGGATGTAATTCCAGTCGGCTTTGCCGCCGCGAAGCGCGTTGAATTGCCTGAGGATGGTCTCGACCGTTTCTCCCTCTTCCAGGTGCAGTTCACCGGGCAGGTAGCCGCAGCGAGTGCGCACCGCCAGAGAATCTTTCTGGGGATCGAGACCTAACACGCGCACCGTCCCGCCGTTGGGGCGGATCAGGTCAAGCAGAATACGAATAGTGGTCGTCTTGCCGGCGCCGTTCGGCCCCAAGAAGCCGAAGACCTCGCCACGCTGCACTTCCAGGTCTACGCCGCGCAACGCCTGGACGCGGCCATAAGATTTGGTCAATGCCTGAGCGAATAACACTGGAGAGGTATTCATAAGCAAGCTCCTGCATCTGAGTTCTACCATAAAATTATAGCTCACAGTGGTATTAAGTTAAGTGAGGGCATTTCAGAGGTACATTTCAACTTGGGGGCAAATCTCGCTGTGACCGGTCTCTGACCGCGCCACAGCGAGATCAGACACTGCGCAGGCGCGGTCTGGAGACCGGCCTGAGCAGCGTCTAGTTGCCGTAGCTAATAAATCGCCCCTATCCTGAAATGCTCCCCACCAGGTTGCACTTCTTGCTCATCCCCAAGAGTGTGCTAAAATGGTTGTTCAATGGTGATTTTTGAGGATAAGCAGCACATCCCCACAACATCATCAAATTCGGTTTTGCGTCATATATCACTTGCATGGAGGAGGTTGGATGAGTGAAATAGAAGAAAAATGGCATGCTCTCGACATTGATGCGGTAGCCCGGAAACTCGACACAGATATTCGCAATGGTTTGACCCCCGAAGAAGTTAAGAAACGGCTTGAAACCTACGGATATAATGAGCTGGCGGAAAAGAAACCGCCCACGTTTCTGGAGCGTCTGTGGGAGCAACTCAGTGAATTCATCGTGATGATCCTCATTGTCTCCGCGATTATCTCATTCTTCCTGGGAGACTACATCGAGTCCGCGGCGATTATCGCCATCGTGATCCTCAATACGACCATCAGCATCATTCAAGACACCCGCGCCGAGCAGGCCCTGGCGGCGCTCAAAAAGATGGCCGCACCCGAGGCGCACGTGATTCGCAACGGTTCGCGCGTGATGGTGCCGGCCCGCGAGCTGGTGCCCGGCGACCTGGTGCTGCTGGAAGCCGGTAGCATCGTCCCGGCGGACCTGCGCCTGGTGCAGAGCATGAACCTCAAGGCGGAGGAAGCTTCGTTGACCGGGGAATCGGTGCCCGTCAACAAGAATGCGCAACACGTCCTTGACCCTGCCGCCGGCCTGGGCGACCAGCACAATATGGCCTTCATGAGCACAACCATCACCTACGGGCGTGGGCAAGGCGTGGTTGTTGCCACCGGCATGAAGACCGTCATCGGGCACATCGCCGAGCTGATTCAATCGGTCGAGGAAGAAGACACACCCTTGCAGCGCAAACTCAACGATGTCGGCAAGACGCTCGGCATCGCCAGCCTGGCGATCTGCGGGCTGGTGTTCCTGGTCGGCATGTTGCGCCCCGTGATTACCGGTCAGACGGTAGGCTGGCAGCTCAAACAGTGGATTGACCACAGCAAAGAATTCTTTATGCTGGCGGTCAGCCTGGCGATTGCCGCCGTCCCCGAAGGTCTGCCGGCCGTCGTCACCATCTGTCTGGCCCTGGGGATGCAGGAAATGGTCAAACGGCACGCCCTGATCCGCCGCCTGCCGGCCGTCGAGACGTTGGGCGCAGCGACCGTCATTTGCTCCGATAAAACCGGCACGCTGACCCAAAACCAGATGACGGCGACGCGCATCTGGGCTGACGGGCGCACTTACGAAGTCACCGGACGCGGGTATACGCCCGAAGGCAGCTTTATGCTGGACGGCAAGGAAGTTGCCCTGGATGAACATCCGGTGCTCCAGGCGGTTCTGTGGGGCGGGGCGCTGTGCAATGATGCGATCCTGGAACCACACACCGACACCAAATACCGCATGGTCGGCGATCCTACCGAAGGCGCACTGGTGGTGTCGGCAGCCAAGGCCGGCCTGTGGCGCGAGAAGCTCGAAGCGATGTTCCCCCGGGTGAACGAAATCCCCTTCGATTCCGAGCGCAAGCGTATGACAACCATCCACGACCTTGAACCGGCGGGCGTCAAAAACGTCAGCCCCTTGCCCGGCGGCGGGAAGAACAACTATGTCGCCATCGTCAAAGGCGCGCCGGATTTGATCCTGGATTCCTGCACGGCCATTTTGACAGCTCAGGGTGTCGTCCCGCTGACCGACGCGAAGCGTCAGGAAATCCTGGAGGCCAACGCGGCCCAGGCTTCGCAGGCGTTGCGCGTGCTGGGGGTGGCGTACCGTCCGTTGTCCGAGGTGCCCGACGAGCCGCAGCCCAAAGACATCGAAAAAGACCTGATCTTCATCGGGTTGCAGGGCATGATTGACCCGGCGCGCCCGGAGGTGCTGCCGGCGGTGCAAAAGGCCCAGGGCGCCGGTCTGCGCACGATCATGGTCACGGGCGACTACGCGGCCACGGCAGCGGCGATTGCGGACGAGATCGGCATTTTGCGTGAAGGCCACGCGGTCGTCTCCGGTGCGGAACTGGAAGCGATGAGCGACGATCAGTTGGCCGAGGTCATTGACAAAGTGGACGTCTTCGCGCGTGTGGCGCCGCACCACAAGATGCGCATCGTCTCGGCGCTGCGCAAGCGCAACAACATCGTCGCCATGACCGGCGATGGCGTCAACGACGCGCCGGCGCTCAAGCAGGCCGACATCGGCGTAGCGATGGGCATCACCGGCACCGACGTCACCAAGCAAACGGCGGACATGGTGCTGACCGACGACAACTACGTCTCCATCGTCAGCGCCATCGAGCAGGGGCGCATCATCTACTCCAACATCCGCAAGTTCGTCTACTTCCTGCTCTCGTGTAACGTAGCCGAAATTTCTATCCTCTTCATCTCCACAGCCCTGGGTTGGGCGCCGCCCCTCACGGCCATTCAACTGTTGTGGCTTAACCTGCTGAGCGATGGCGCGCCGGCGCTGGCATTGGGGCTGGAGAAGGGGGACCCGGATCTTATGGAGCGCCCGCCGCGCCCGCCGGAGGAGCCGGTCATCAACCGCGAGATGTGGATCGGCGTTGCCGTTCAGACGGTAGCCATCACGGCTGCGGTGCTCATCTCCTATTTGTTGGGCTGGAAAGTCTTCGGTCCAGAACACGCACTGTATCGCGGCTATACCGCAGGTACGGCCGCTTTCGACGAATTTGTGCTCTTGACGGCGGAAACGATGGCCTTTGTGACGCTGGTAGCTTCGGAGTTGCTGCGGGCCTACACCTCGCGTTCGGAGCGCTACCCGTTGTTCAAGCTGGGTGTTTTCACCAACAAGTATATGCAGTACGCAGTGGGGTTCTCGCTGTTCCTGCTGTTCCTGGTGGTGTACATCCCCGTACCGGCTATCCGCCAGGTCTTCAATACGACGCCCATCACGTTGAACGAATGGGTGCCGATGGTCCCGCTTATCCTGCTGCCTTCCGTTGCGGCTGAAATCCAGAAGTGGGTCTTCAACCGCCAGAAGCGCGGGTAAGCTTTAATCGGCCTTGCCTCTCTTCTGGGGGCGAGGAGGCAAATAAAAGGGGGGATTTTGGGCGGCTTCGCCGCCCAAAATCCCCCCTTCTGTGTTGTGGCTCAATTCTTCGGCACGACGCGGATCCTCACTGTTTTGGTTTCAGTCTTGTTCCCGGCGGCGTCGTAGGCGACGACCCGGAATTTGTATTCCCCCGGTCCACTCAGCGTCCAGTTGACGTTGAACGGCGCAATGTTGCGGACCTTGAACGGCTCGGTCTCATCGCCCTTGAAGAAGTCTACACGCGCTACTGCGTAGTTATCGTTGACCTCGGCGTTGATATTCACCCATTCATCCACCCCGTAAGTGTACTCCGAGCCATCAACGGGATAGGTGAGGTCCACTTTGGGCGGCGTGTTGTCAATGGTGAACTGCAACGTCGCCAGGCGCACACCTTGATCCTGTCCCACGGCCTGAAGTTGCAGCGTGTACAACCCATCCGCAATGCCGGTGGTGTCGAAGAATTCCAGGATATTGTTGTCCACCTGGTTCCAATGGTCGGGACCGATCTGCATCCACTCGGTCGGATTCAATCCTTTGCCGTAGACCAGGCGATAGAAGGCAAAGTTCCCCCCGCGCGCGTTGCCGGTGATGGGCACGACGCCCCGGACGTAGGAATAGGCCGTCGGGGAAATCACCGCCACCTCGGCCTGCGTTTGATTGGGCCCGTAAATGGTATCGTACTCCGTCGGCGGCACAAGTTCGGCTTTCCGTTCTTCCGGCAGGCTGTTGATCCAGTCCTGCGCCTCCGGCGGTAAGACCATATAAACGCGCTCTTCCACCAACTCCGGCGGCGTGTAAATGGTCGCCAGTTTGCCCGTCTCGCGGTTCACCAGGAAGACCTGGTGAATGTTATCGGTTTCGGTCGGCTCGGTGCCGGGGATCATCAGCTCGGTGCGGGTGGGGCAGTGCCCGTTGGGTTTGAGACCCGAAACGGCGCACACGGTCACTTCAACCAGCCCGTCCGGGCGCGTGAAGGGGACGATGGGTTCGTCCTTGAGCGCGTATTCCATCAGTGCGTGCCAGATATAGGCCGCGCCGCGGATGCCGTCGGTATTGATCATATAATCTTCGGCGTCTTTGTTGCCCTGCCACACGCCGATAGCGATTTGGGGCGTGTAGCCCACGGCCCAGTTATCGGTGAAGTTGTTGGTCGTGCCGGTCTTGCCGGCCGCCGGACGGTTATTGGATAACTCCAGCGCGTTGGGCGTGCCAAAGGTGGGGATGCGCGCCTGACGGTCAGAAAGGATATGCGTCATCAAGTAAGCCAGGCGGGGTTCCAGAACCTGGCGCGATTGCGGCTGATCGTACTGGTAGAGAACTTTGCCGTTGCGGTCCTCGACACGCAGGATGGCGACCGGATTCAACTCGCGGAAATTGGGACGCCGTTCTGATTCAGGAACCGGTTCGCCGTACATCACGCCGTTGTTGGCGAAGACGGTGAATGCATACGTCATGTCAATGAGCTTGACCTCACCGCCGCCCAACGTTAAGCTCAGGCCGTAATGCTGTAAGCTCTTGTCGAGTGTGGTAATGCCCATCTTGTGAGCGGTGCGCAACACATTGTCAATGCCGGCGATGGACATCGCTTCCACAGCAGGAATGTTGAGCGAACGCGCCAGCGCACTGCGCAGGCTGACCGGGCCGTTGTAGGTACGGGTGTAGTTTTCAGGGACATAGGGCGCCATCCCCGGCCCCTGCTCGAACGCCTGACGCACATCGAGGAACATGTAAGCGGCGTTGTGTCCCTGCGCCAGGAAGGTGACATACGTGAACGGCTTGAACGATGAACCGGGTTGGCGCAGTCCGTCTGCGGCTACGTTGAATTTCCCGTCAATTTCATCATTCCAGTAATCGGCGCTGCCCACCATCGCCAGAATTTCGCCGGTGGTGGGGCGGATGATAACGACGGCGGAGTTCTTGATGTTGAAATCCTTGCCGATGCGGCTGGCCGGGACATCCGGGATGTATTGCGCCGCCTCGCAGCCTGCTGCGACGGCCTCCGGGATGACCACCGCCGGATCTTCGCCCTTGAGGATGCGCAAATACGTCTGTATGGTGCATTGCGCTTGATTGTTCAATCCCAGATCGAGCGTCGTGTAGACGCGCAGACCACCGCCGGCCACCAGTTCTGGCGGGAACATCTTTTCCAACTGTCGGCGCACATACATGGAGAAATGCGGCGCCTGAATATCGAACCGTTTGTTGGACTGCGCCAGCTTCCACGGCTCGTCCTCGGCGGCTTTGGCTTCAGCGCTGGTGATGCACCCTTCCTCGACCATGCGTTGCAGGATGATCTTCTTACGCTCAAAGGCTTCTTCGGGAGCGTCGAAGGGGTTGAGCAGCGGATACTGAGGGATAGCAATCAGCGTCGCAGCTTCCGAGAGGGTCAGCTCCCCCACGGATTTCCCGAAGTACACCCGCGCCGCCGCATCAATCCCGTAAGCCAGATTGGCATACAGGTTCGTATTGATGTACCATTCCAGGATTTCTTCCTTGCTATACCGGCGTGTCAGCTCCAGAGCGATGAGAATTTCCTTAATCTTGCGCGCATAACTTTTCTCATAACGTTCTTCGAGCGGAATCACGGAGTTCTTCACAACCTGCTGGGTGATCGAAGAACCACCCTGGACATCGCCACCCTGCAAATTGGAGTAAAACGCGCGCAACAACCCCCGGATGTTGATGCCGGGGTTGGTCCAGAAGGTTTTATCTTCCGCGGCGACCGTGCCACAGACCACGTATTCCGGCATCGCCGAGAGCGGCACCCAGTTGCGGTCGCCGGCGTTAGGATCAATGACCTCGTAAAGCAAATGTTGACCAGTGCGATCGTAGATCTTCGTTGTCTCGAACGTCTGCACGCTGGCCGCGGCGACTTCATCCGGGGTGGGCAGATTCGCGGTGATTGCGTTATAAGCCGCCGCAGCCGTGCCAACGCCCATGCCGATGGTGACACCGGTGAACAGCATTACGATCAGGGTCAGCAGCCCCACAATCCGCAGCACCAGGTTCATACCGGTGCGGCTCTTGCGCCTGCGCCGCTCGCGGTCCTTCACAATCAGCGCACGGATTAAAGGAACGGGAGTCCGTTGTTGCGTCATAGTGACCTCATATTGTCCAATAGTCTAATAGTCTTTTAGTCGTCTCATCGGTACAGCAGTACGATAATACTATATTATGCCGTGCTCTTGGCATTTGGCAAGGTTGCCGACGCCTGATTGCTGACCGCTGAGGGCTGATTGCTGATCGCTGATTGCTGACGGCCAGGATGCTTGACGAATTTACAATATCCGTTAGAATGTATCTGATTTTATGAGGCCGGACGATTATGTTTGAATCTTTAAGCGCGAAATTACAGGCTATCTTTGACCGTTTGGGCAAGCGCGGCGTTTTGCGCGAAGAAGATGTCAAAGCGGTCTTGCGAGAAATCCGGCTGGCACTTTTAGAAGCGGATGTCAACTACAAGGTCGTCAAGGATTTCATTGACCGTGTGCGGGAAAAAGCAGTCGGTGAGGAAGTCTCGCGCGCCCTCAATCCCGCGCAGCAAGTCATCAAGATCGTGCACCAGGAGCTGGTGGCGACGCTTGGGGAACCGGGGCGGTTGGAGTTTAAAGGCCGCGCCCCCTACGTCATCATGCTGGTCGGCCTGCAAGGTTCCGGCAAAACGACCATGGTCGCCAAACTGGCCTTGCATTTGCGTTCCAAAGGTCACTTCCCCTTGATGGTGGCGGCCGATACTTACCGTCCTGCGGCCATCACCCAACTGGAAGTGTTGGGGCGACAGATCAACGTCCCCGTTTACAGCGACCGCGCCGCCAAACCGCCGGACATCTGCGCACGCAGCCTGGAAGAGGCACGCAATCGTGGCGCCGACGTCATCTTGCTCGACACTGCCGGCCGCTTGCAGATTAACGAGGACATGATGAACGAGCTGGTCGCCATTCGGGAGCGCGTCCATCCGATTGAGATTCTGCTGGTGGCCGACGCGATGACCGGTCAAGAGGCGGTCAACATCGCTCAGGGATTCCACGAGCGGGTGGGGCTGACGGGCCTGATCCTCACGAAAGTGGACGGCGACGCCCGCGGCGGTGCGGCCATCAGCATGCGCGAAGTGACCGGCGTGCCTATCAAATTCCTGGGCACCGGTGAGAAAACCAACGCCCTGGAGCCATTCCAGCCGGAACGGCTTGCCAGTCGCATCCTGGGGATGGGTGACGTGCTCTCGTTGATCGAACGCGCCGAGATGGCGTTCGACGAAGCCCAGGCCGCTGAGATGGAGAAGAAACTGCGCAAGGGCGAATTCGACCTGGAAGACTTCCTGGAGCAGTTGCGGCAGGTGCGCAAGATGGGGCCGCTCAACGAACTTTTGGGGATGATTCCCGGCTTAGGCAAAGCCCTCAAGGGCGTGGATCTCGAAAAACTCGAAGCCGAGAAAAGTCTCAAGTACGTCGAGGCGATTATCCTTTCGATGACGCCAGAGGAACGCCACAACCCGCGCATTCTCAATGCCAGCCGCAAGCGGCGGATCGCGGCCGGCAGTGGTACAAGCGTTCAGCAGATCAACCAGCTCCTGAATCAACATCGGGAGATGCAAAAAATGCTCAAACGTTTCGGGGATGGTACCAAAATGCGCGGCTTACCCCGGATCTTTTAATATAAAAATTGAGTCTACTGAAAGAGCTAAAAATCTCATCGCAGAGTCGCGGAGGGCGCAAAGATTTTTATGTCGGATTCAATAAAATTAAGTCTTTTGCGTTTCATTACTAATTTTATTGATATAAACTTGAATTTTTCTTGGCGTTCTTTGCGTCTCTGCGGTGAATTAGACTTTTTTCAGAAGAGTCAACGGATGAGCTTTCAACTGTCGCACAAATCTGTTCAATCCGCTTAATCTGCTCAATCTGCTGATAAAAAAATATAACTTTGTTATGATTACTTTTTCTTGTTAAGGAAGAGAACAGGAGGAATATGCTTAGGATTAGATTACGTCGTGTTGGCGGTAAAAAGCAGCCGAGTTACCGCGTTGTCGTCTCCGAAGCGACGGCTCCCCGTGATGGGAAGTCAGTCGAGACGGTTGGGTTTTACAACCCGCGCACGCAACCTGAGACCATTCAGGTCAAAGAAGAGCGCGTCCTGCATTGGCTGTCAGTAGGCGCGCAGCCGAGCGACTCGGTTGTGCGACTCTTGAAGAAGGTGGGAACACTTGAGCGCTTTGAACGTATGAAAGCCGGTGAATCTGTGGCCGCTTTGGCCGAAGAGGCCCGGGCGGTTGAGCAGACTGTAAGCCCCAAAACGAATCGCATAGTTCAAGAGAAAGAACCTGTGACTGAGGGGGACAGCGATTAACGCTGCCGTAAGCTGCAAGACTTCGCCTCGGTCACTCGTTCTCGCTGTATCCTATCCGTAAATGTCTTTCACATACTCAAGGAGGCGTAACGATGTCTGCAGTCAAGGATTTGGTGGAATACGTCACGAAGGCGTTGGCCGATAAGCCCGGCGCCGTGAACATTTCCGAAATCGAGGGTGAAACCTCAATTATGCTGGAATTGCGGGTCTCTCCAGAGGATATGGGGAGAATGATCGGCCGCGAAGGACGGACGATTAACGCAATGCGTTCTCTGGCGCGCGTGCTCGGCGCGAAACTGGGCAAGAAGGTCACACTGGAGATTGTCTAACGATGGCCGAGGCGGCCTGTATCTATTGCACAGTCAAGGGGCTCAGGGATGTCTGAAAAGCAACCTGAGCCTCGTTATTTAGCTATCGGGCGCATTGTGCGGCCCCATGGCGTGCGCGGCGAACTCCGTGTCGAAATTTTGACCGATTACCCGGAGCGCGTCGCCGCTTTGCGCACGCTGTATATCGGCCCAGAGCACCGTCCTTACACCCTGAAAACTGTGCGCTTCCACCAGGAAGCAATGTTGCTTACCCTGGAAGAATGTACCACCCGCGACGCGGCCGAGGCCTTGCGGGGGAATCTGGTGGAGGTGACGCTGGCAGATGCAATCCCCCTGGACGAAGGTGAGTATTACCACTTCCAGGTCATTGGCATGCAGGTCGAGACTGATACCGGGGAAGTGCTAGGCCGGATTACCGATGTCTTCACCGCCCCGGGCGCCAATGATGTCTTTGTCGTGCACGGCCCCCTGGGCGAGATTTTGTTGCCGGTCATCGAAGACGTCATTGTGAACCTGGATGTGGCAGCCGGTCGGGTGCGCGTTCACCTGCTGCCCGGCCTGCTGGATGCTGAAGAAGTGTAGCCGACACCAGTAGGGTGTAAGATGTATGGCCGTGGCCGGTCTCTGACCGCGCCACAGTAACCAAGATGGGGGCGCGGTCAGGAGACCGGCCCGAGCTATTCTCATAATTTGTTTTATACCCTGCCCCTGGCGACTACCCGACTCGCGACGACTTGACTAACGACAACTTGACTAACGACTGACATGGACGATCTGCGGTACTGGTTAGGTTTTAACCTGGTGCGCGGCATTGGCCCGGTGCGCCTGCGTATGCTGCTGGACATGTTCGGCGACGTCCGTTCGGCCTGGGAAGCCTCCGAGCAAGTGCTGCGCGAAATGAAACTTGACCGGCGCTCGCTTGAGAATTTCCTGAAAGTACGTCAACAGGTGGACCTCGATGAAGTGCTACGCCACGTGGAACGCGCGGGCGTCCACGTGTTGACCTGGGACAGCCCCGATTACCCTGACTTGCTGCGTCAAATCTCCGATGCGCCGCCGGTGCTCTTCGTGCGCGGCGAAATCACGCCGGCCGACGAATGGGCTGTGGCACTGGTGGGCACCCGCAAAGCCACCGTGTACGGACGCGAAGTCGCCCGTATGCTGGCCGCCGACCTGGCCCGCAACCGCGTCACCGTGATCAGCGGCCTGGCGCGCGGCATTGACAGCATTGCTCACAAGGCGGCTCTGGACGCCGGTGGACGGACTATCGCCGTCCTGGGATCGGGCGTGGATTGCATCTACCCTTCCGAACATCGCCAACTGGCGGACGCCATCGCCCAAAACGGCGCCTTGATCAGCGATTATCCGTTGGGGACGCAGCCGGAATCGGCGAACTTCCCGGCGCGCAACCGCATCATCAGCGGTTTGAGCCTCGGCGTCGTGGTTGTGGAGGCGGATCTCAAAAGCGGCGCGCTGATCACGGCGGACTTTGCCCTTGACCAGGGGCGTGAGGTCTTCGCCGTACCCGGCAGTATTCTCTCTCCGGCCTCGGCGGGCTGCAACCGGCTGTTGCGCGACGGCGCCAGCCTCGTCACCGAAGTCGGCGACATTTTGGAGGGGCTGCACCTGGATCACCTGGCCGAAAAACAGATGGCGCGGGAAATCCTGCCGGAGAACGCCACCGAAGCTGCGATTATCAGCCACCTCTCGGCCGAGCCGCGCCACCTCGACGAATTGTCGCGGGAGACCGCCCTGCCGGTCGAGGTCATCAGCAGTACGCTGGTCATGATGGAATTGAAAGGCATGACGCGGCAGGTGGCCCCCTTGCAGTACGTCATCGCCCGCGAACCGGAGGAACCCTATACCGTAGATGCCGCCGCCGGGAATGACGCAGCGGCTGACATGCCTTGACGCTGGACAAAGTTTTTGTCAACGGATCGCTATTTGTCAATGGATTGTTATTTGTCAACGGATTTCTGACTCGTATATCATAGATCAGGTCGCCTGAGAGTACCTTGCCTTACAACAAACGTTCTAACGTTTGAACGTTCAAACGTTAGAACGTCCCAACGTTCCAACGCTTTTCCAGGGAGGCCCAAATATGACCGAATCGTTATATGCTGTGATTATGGCCGGAGGTGGGGGGACGCGCTTATGGCCGCTGAGCCGCAGGGAACATCCCAAACAGATGTTAAAGCTGTTCGGCGAACGCACGATGTTTCAGCTCTCCGTAGATCGCCTGTTGCCTTTGTTGCCGCCGGCGCACATCTGCGTCGTGACGGCGGCGGAGCAGGTGGATCCCCTGGCGGCCCAATACCCCGACCTGCCGCGCGCAAATTTCATCATCGAACCCATGGGGCGGGGAACCGCTTCCTGTATTGGACTGGCAGCCATGGTCTTGCACCAGCGCGACCCCAACGCCGTGATGGCTGTGGTGACAGCCGATCACTTGATCCGCCGTGTGGACACGTTCCGCGCTGTCCTGCAGGCGGCGCAGCAGGTGGCGGAACAAGGGTATCTCGTTACCCTGGGCATTACACCCACGTTCGCGGCGACTGGCTACGGTTATATCCGTCGGGGCACCTGGCTGGGGCAAATAGATAGCTTTGATTATTATCAGGTGGAACGCTTCACCGAAAAACCCGATGCGGCAAAGGCAGCGGCTTTTCTTGAAGAAGGCGTGTATTCCTGGAACAGCGGCATGTTCATCTGGCGCGCCGACCGCATCCTGGAAGAAATCCGACGCTGGATGCCCGATTTGAGTGCAACCCTGGACGCTTTGGCGGCCGCCTGGGACACGCCTGCTTACGCCGCGACCCTGGCGCATCTGTGGCCGGCCTTGCGCAAAGAAACCATTGACTACGGCATTATGGAGAAAGCCGCTCAAGTGGCCGTGATCCCGGTAGATCTGGAATGGTCTGACATCGGCGCATGGCCGGCGGTGAAAGAGGCCCATCCTCACGATGCCGCCGGCAATGTGCTGCTCGGCGACGTGCTCGGCATTGACAACACTAACACGCTGATCTTCGCGCAGGGCGAACGTCTGGTCGCCGCCATCGGCGTGCAGGACTTGATCGTCGTGGATACGCCGGACGCCGTGTTGATCACGCGGCGGGACCAGGCCGAGCGTGTCAAAGAAGTGATCGAGTCTCTACAAGCTGCGGGTCGTCACAACTATCTGTAGTCGCACTTGACAGCAGTGGCTTTCCTTATATCATAGGCCGCTGTGTGAGTTGAGCAACTTTTGAAATTTATCTGCTAAATCTGCTCAATCTGCTGACAAAAATTTCTAATTTATCAGAACAAATATGACCGAACCGTTGAAAATCGAAGCCTACTGTATGAAGTGCCGCGAGAAGCGGGAGATGGCGCAGCCTCATCCCGTTTTTACGGTGAAAGGACAGCCGGCCGTGGAGGGCGTCTGCCCGGTGTGCGGGACGAAAATGTTTATGATGGGCCGCACAGCTCTGCATGAGAACGTGACGCCGCCTACCCAGGCCGAATTGAAGTCGGCCGGGAAGCTCGTGATCGTGGAGTCGCCGACCAAAGCGCGCACGGTGGGGCGTTTCCTGGGGAAGGGGTACACCGTCAAGGCGTCGGTAGGGCATATCCGCGACCTGTTGCGCTCGCAGCTCTCCGTGGATGTGGAGAATGACTTCACGCCTAAGTATCGCATCCCCAACGAGAAACGCGCCGTCGTTAAAGAGTTAGGCAAGATCGTGCAGAGAGCGGAAGCCGTCTACCTGGCGACCGACCCCGACCGGGAAGGCGAAGCCATCGCCTGGCATCTGAGCGAAGTCCTGAACCTGCGTCCTCAGCAGACGCATCGCGTCGTTTTCCACGAGATCACCAAAGACGCCGTGGATGAAGCCTTCGCCAATCCCCGCGACATTAACATGGATTTGGTCAACGCCCAGCAGGCGCGGCGCATCCTGGATCGGCTGGTGGGGTATAACCTCAGCCCGCTGCTCTGGCGCAAAGTGCGCAGTCGGCTTTCGGCGGGACGGGTGCAATCGGTGGCCCTGCGGCTGATCGTGGAGCGTGAGCGGGAGATCGAAGCCTTTGTGCCGGTGGAGTATTGGAGCCTCGATGCCGAGCTGGCTACACAACAGTCCGCAGGTCACAAAAAGCGTCCGACCTTCAGGGCGCACCTGGCGCGGATTAACGGCGAAGAAGTCGCTTTGCACAATGAGGCAGAAGTCAAACCTTTGCTGGAAGTGCTGGAGCGCGCCAGCTACGTTGTTTCTAAGGTTAAAGAGGGACAGCGCACCCGCAAGCCCTCTCCCCCTTATACTACCAGCACTCTGCAACAAGAAGGCTCGCGCAAACTCGGTTTTACCGCGCGTAGAACCATGCAAATCGCCCAGCAACTTTACGAAGGCATTGATGTTGGCGGCGGCGAGCTGGTCGGCCTGATCACCTACATGCGCACCGACAGTACCAACATCGCCCAGTCGGCCCAAGACGAGGCACGGCGTTTCATTACCGACAACTACGGCGCCGAATTTCTGCCGCCTGCGCCGCCGGTCTACAAGACGCGCGCTAAAGGCGCTCAGGAAGCCCATGAAGCCATCCGCCCTACCAGTGTCTTGCGCACGCCCGATGGCATCAAAGCGCATTTGACTTCCGAGCAGTACCGTCTCTACGACCTGATCTGGCGGCGCTTTGTCGCCAGCCAGATGGAAGCGGCCGTGTACGATACCCTTAGCGTTGAAATTCTCGCCGGAACGGAGACCGATAAACCCTACCTGTTCCGCGCCTCCGGCTCGACATTGCGTTTCCCGGGTTTCCTGGTGGTTTACGAGGAAGCCGCCGCCGAGAACGAAGAGCAGCCGGAAAAAGCGCAACAACTTCCGCCGTTGCGTGTGGACGAACTGCTGGACCTGATCCGTTTGTGGCCGGAGCAACATTTCACCCAACCGCCGCCGCGCTACAGCGACGCCTCGCTTATCAAAACGCTGGAAGAATACGGTATCGGGCGGCCTTCGACGTATGCGACTATCCTTTCCACCATTGAGCAACGGGGTTATGTGCGGCGTGATGCGCGGCGTTTCTTCCCCACCGAGACCGGTTTCCTGGTCAATGATATGCTGGTGGAAAATTTCCCCGATCTGATCAACGTGGATTTTACCGCGCAGATGGAGGCCGGTCTGGACGACATTGCCGAAGGGGCGCAGGACTGGGTGACACTGGTGCGCGATTTCTATGGGCCTTTCCGGCAGACGCTGGCGCGGGCCGAGGAAACGATTCCTGTCGTGGAGCATATCGAGTACGTGGGCCGCGCCTGTCCTGAATGTGGGCAACCGCTGATCGTGCGCTGGGGACGCTATGGGAAGTTTATCGGCTGCGCGAATTTCCCCGCCTGCCGTTATACCGAACCGTGGCTGGAGCGTATCGGGGTCAAGTGTCCCACTTGTGCAGAAGGGGACATCGTCGAGAAGCGCACCCGCAAAGGCCGCATTTTCTACGGCTGTTCCAGGTGGCCGGCGTGCGAGTTCACCTCTTGGAAACGGCCTTTGCCGACGCCGTGCCCGGATTGCGGCGGCTTGCTGGTCATTGCCCGCAAGGACACTGCCCAGTGTTTGCGCTGTGAAAAGGAATTCGCCCTGGAAAGCGTCGAGGCGCAACCGCAAGCCGAGGCGGTCGCAGGTTAGTGACTCTCTGGATCAGCAACAACGCCGCGCTTGACGACCTCAATGCGCGGCGTTGTATTTTGAAGGCTCTTCTGTACGTTCCGAAACGGCTTGCCAGAATTCTTCCTCGGTCAATCCTTCGCCGGCGGCTATACTTTGCCGTGACTTTTCCAACAACGCCTGAAAACGCGGCGATCGCGCCAGAATCAGCCTCTCCAGATCATCATCATCCTGCGGCGCCAACAAGACTGCCACGGCTTTCCCGTTTCGTGTGATCACGACCGGCCCTTTGCTCTCACACTCGTCCACATACGCGCTCAACCGCGCTTTTACATCGGCCAACGGTGCAATCCTCATAACTCAAACTCCTCTCCTCCAATAATCAGTCGTTCTCTCACCTTTACTCCGATTGCCAACACCCGCACAGTGCGCTCTTGGTTATTGATGTCGTAGAAGACGCGAAAGCGGTTGCCCGGTCCGAACCTCAACTCCCACGTTGCACCAAAAGAAGCGGGTTGTTCAAGCGGTTTGCGGTTACGGGTTGCCTGTCCCGGCGTATGCTTCAACTGCTCGTTGATAGTATCTCGAATCAGACGATGATACCTGCGCTCGATGAAACCAAAGTGTGCTACGACTTCGGGCGCGAAGATCAAAGTGAACACAGGTTGACGCGGCATTAACTATAATTATAGTCCGTATTCTGGTTCCGTCAACTCCCCGGCGCCGTCCCCGGATAACAAGACATCCCAATTTCTTCTTGGCCTGACGTGGTATAATGGTAGCCACACTTTGAATGGTTGAAACGTTCCAACGTTCTAACGCTTTTCAAGGGAGGGTGTATGGGACCTGTGGATTTGCTCATCCTTCTGGTTGCGGCGGGCGTCGTCTTTTTCCTGACCTACGCCCGCATGGCCAAGGCGTTGTTTTCGCTGGCCGTGTTGTGGGCGGCGACGATGTTTAGTCTGCTGCTGTATAAAGAGGCCGCCTATCGCATCAAGGCAATTGCCGGCCCCAACCGTTCTCTCACTGAAGGGATCATGTTCATTGCATTGTTTGTGCTCTTCTTCGTGATTGGTTATGTCGCCATTCATTCGGCGTTTCCGGTGACCAAATTGCCTAAACTGGGCATCCTGGATTACTTGCTGGGGCTGTTGTTGGGCCTCATCGTGGCGGCGGTGATGGTGGCCTTGTTCCACAGTGCCCTCGGCGTGATGGTGAGCGAACGCTGGACCGACCCACGCAGCTGGAGCACCTGGCGTAACAACTACCTGGCCTCGCCATTACGTCCGTTTTCGATAGGTTTGTTGAGTTTCTATCGCTGGCTGTTTGCGCCCTTCTTTCGCGCCTTGCCGCCGATCCTCACCCCGCAATAGCCAACCTTAACCTGAACAGGATTTCACCACAGTCGTCACGCGGTTCGTTTCTTTGGACAGGATTGACAGGATGAAAAAGCTCCTGCAAAGCCTTCTTTAATCCTGGAAATCTTGTCAATCCCTGTCAGAAAATGGCGAAAAATCTCTGTGAACTCTGTGTCCTCTGTGGCTATGTAGGGGAGCTTTCATGAATCGTCATTGGGTCACGCTTGAATATCCCGAAATCTTGAAACGCCTGGCGCGCTATGCCGACTTTTCTGGCGGCGCGGATCTGGCGCGTTCTTTGCTGCCGACCCCCGATTTCCGCGAAGCCCGCGAACGTCTGGCGTTGACGCGCGAAGCGCGCGCCCTCCTGGACGTGCGCCCCGACTTTGCGCTAGGTGGCGTGTACGACATCCGTCCCTTTGCAGAACGCGCCCGTCACGGCGTGACCCTGCAACCCGCTGATTTTCTTCAGGTGCGCGATACGTTGACGGGCGCCGGGCGTGTAAAACGCACGTTGACGCAGTTGGAAACGCAGTTTCCCGGCCTGGCCGACATTGCCTGGCGCATTCAGCCGCTGCCCAACCTGGTTGAAGCGATTGTGCGTGTATTCGATGACCGCGGCGAGGTCCGCGATAACGCTTCGCCGGAACTGGCGCGCATCCGTCACGACTTGCGGGTCGCCCAGGAACGCATTCAGGAGCGGCTGCGACGCATCATCTCTGCGGCGGACGTGGCTCCTTATCTTCAAGAAGCCATCATTACCCGCCGTGAGGGGCGTTTCGTCATCCCCGTCCAGGCCGACTTCAAAGGACACGTCCAGGGGATCGTGCACGACCGTTCGGCGAGCGGTGCGACGCTCTTCATGGAACCTACGGCGATTGTCGAACTTAATAATACCCTGCGCGAACTCACTTTGGCCGAAGAAGAGGAAATCTATCGTCTGCTGCGGATGTTGACCGACCATGTTGGCCGTGAGGCCGACGCGATCACGGCGACACTGGACGCCCTCTCCGAGATTGACCTCACTTTCGCCAAAGCGCGTTATGCCATCGAGATTGACGCCACCGAACCGGAACTGGTACCGATCCCCGAACAACCACCCGCGCCCCGCGACGGCAATCTACATCCCGGTACGGTGGTACACCTGCCCGGCGCCCGCCACCCGCTGCTCAACCCGGCGACTGTGGTGCCGGTCAATGTCGAGCTGGACGATGACACCCACGTCCTGGTCATTACCGGCCCGAACACCGGCGGCAAGACGGTCTGCTTGAAAACCGTGGGGTTGCTCACCCTGATGGCGCAGGCCGGTATGCACTTGCCGACCGACCCCGGCGCGCGGCTCTCGTGTTTTGAGACGGTCGTTGCCGATATCGGCGATGAACAATCCATCGAACAAAGTCTTTCGACGTTCTCATCGCACCTCACCAACATCATCTCCTTCCTGGAGCAGGTGGATCATCGGGCGCTGGTGTTGTTGGATGAGTTGGGCGCCGGCACCGATCCCGCCGAAGGCTCTGCGCTGGCACGCGCGCTGCTGGAGGCTTTCCGCAGGCGGCGTTGTACGGCCTTCGTAGCGACGCACTACCCGGAACTCAAACTGTATGCGCATGGCACGCCCGGCGTGCGCAACGCCTCGATGGAATTCGATGTGGAAACGCTGGCGCCCACTTACCGTTTGATTGTCGGCCTTCCGGGACGCTCGAATGCCTTTGCGATTGCCCGCCGTTTGGGATTGCCGGAAGGCATCGTCATGGAAGCGCGCAAAATGGTCTCCGGCGAGGAACTGCGCGCCGACGACATGCTGGAAGACCTGCACAACCTGCGTCTGCAAACCGCCCGCGCGCGTGACGAGGCGCGGCAGGCACACAAGGAGTCCGAAGCGCTGGCCGGCGACTTACGCAAGCGTCTGCGTAACATCGAAGAGGAACGCCGCGAGATTCTGCGCCAGGCGGAACAGGAAGCGCGCGCTGAACTCACAGCCCTGCGTGAGGAAATTCGCGCCTTACGCCAACGTCTTCTTGCGGCGCCGTGGCGTGAAGTGTCACCGGTGTTGGAGGAAGTCTCCGCCGAACTCGATGAGCTGGAATTTTCCATGCCGACAACCGAACCCCTGGCTGCGCCGGAAACCGCTGCTCCTGTCGGTCCCATCCGCGAGGGAGACACGGTGAAGCTGCTTTCACTGGGAATTCAGGGACAGGTAGTCGCGGTGGAAGGCGAAGAAGTCGTTGTGCAGGCCGGCCCGCTGCGCACGCGCGTCGGCGCCGACGCCGTCGAATTGTTGCAGCGTGCCCAACCCACGGCAGTCGTTTCCGACAGGATCAAGATCCCGCCGCGCGGGCCGTCGCCGGGGCTGCAAATTGACCTGCGCGGACAGACGGTCGAAGAGGCTCTGGAGCACCTGGATCGCTACCTGGATGACGCCGCGATGGCCGGCCTGCCCTGGGTGCGGATCGTTCACGGCAAGGGCACCGGCAAGTTGCGCCGTGAAATCCGCGAATTCATCGCCACCCATCCCCTGGTCAGCGCTTATGAATCCGCTGCCGAAAACGAGGGTGGGGACGGCGCGACGGTCGCCCATCTGGTGCATAGTTGAATAGTTGAGAGTTAAATAGTTGAGAGAAAGAGCTAAAAAATAAGGGCTTAGCTTTGAGCTAAGCCCTTATGGAATGGAAACTTTGGGAATTACGTTTTACTATCGCTGGCAGCGGAGGCACCGGTTTCGGTCTTAGCGGCGCTCTTCTCTTCCGCAGGCTTGTCGTCCTTGCGACTCCCGGCGACGGCCGTCGAGGACTTTGAGCGGTTGTCGGTGACATAGAATCCCGACCCTTTAAAAATAATGCCGGCGGGATGGATTAAGCGCACGACCGGCCCCTCACATTCTGGACATACAGTGACCGGCTGGTCCGTAAAGTGCTGGCGACGCTCAAAACGTAATCCGCACTCCTGGCATTGATATTCATACAACGGCATAGTACTCACCTCCCCTGCAATAACGCCTTTAATTATATGCTTTTTGCGCCGCTTGGCAAGTAGGGCTATCGCATTTGGAAAACTTTGTCCCGTCGTGCTGTCTGTTGTGCCGCTAAAGCGGCGTTTTTCCCCGGCCTTTAGGCCGTATTCAGTTGCCGGAAACGGCCAAATGCGATAGCCCTAGCTTGACAAACTGCTGCTTTCCATTACTATAACATTTGTAGAGTGCGGTTGTGCAAGTTTAACGTAACCAAGCATTGTGCGTGAGGACGATGCTCGACGGGGGCCGAAGATTGGGTCCTGCGCGGCGGAAACCTTCGAACCCCGCCAGGTCCGGAAGGAAGCAACGGTAAGGAGGCCTTTCCGGGTGCCGCAGGGGCGCCTGGTCTCCGGTCCCCTTCGGGCATCGTCCTTTAAGTTTCTGTTGCATCCGTTCAATCCGTTCCATCCGTTGACTAAAGAGATAAAGTGTGAACTGGTTATCTAAGCTGGCGACCTTTGTGCTGGCCTGTCTGGCTCTGCTGGCCCTAACCGCTGGCTATCAAGCCACGGCGCTGGCAGTCACCGTAACTGTAGACAATACCAGCCGTGTGGTGCGCACCCATCAACCGACTGTCGCGTTGTTGCTGGCCGACCTTGGCCTCAGCCTGCGCCCCGAAGACCGCCTGTCCCCTTCAATGGAGACCCCTTTGCGCTCCGGCCTGGAAGTGCGGATCACGCGGGCCAGGCCGGTTGTCATCGTGGTAGATGGGCGTGAGCGCACCCTCTACGCGCATCACGAGAGCGCCGCCGATTTGCTGGCACTGGCCGGCGTCACTCTTGATCATCACGACAGCGTCCAGATTCGCCCGGCTGCTGTAACAGATCCACCGGATACGCGGTTCCGCATCGTGGTTGAACGTGCCGTGCCGATTGTGTTGGAGGATGGCGGGGTGCGTACAACCCTGTACTCCAATGCGGCCACAGTAGGCGCAGCTTTGTATCAGGCCGGCGTTCAATTGTACCGCGCCGACCGCGTCTATCCCGACCTGGCGACGCCTTTGCAGAACGGCATGCACATCCGCACCGAGCGTTCGATTCCGGTTGCCGTTCACATGGATGGGCACGTGCTGCGCACGCGGACCCATCGCCGCCAGGTGGGGGAAGTGCTGGCAGACCTGGGGGTGACGCTCAACGGGCAGGATTACACCACGCCGGCTCTGGATGCTCCGTTGGGGGACGGGGGGGAAATCTATGTCCATCGCGTGACCGAAAGTGTGGTCGTGGAACAAAGTCCAATCCCCTATGATTCCGTGTGGCAGGCTGATCCTGATTCCGAAATTGATACGCAGCGTCTGCTTCAGGAAGGCGCGCCGGGGGTACTGGAGCGCCGCATCCGTCTGCGTTATGAGGATGGGCAGGTAGTGGATCGCTGGGTGGAAGGCGAGAGTGTGGTGTTGCCTCCCACAAACCGGGTGATGGGCTACGGCACGAAGATCATCGTGCGTCAACTGGCGACGGAAAGCGGCGTGATTGAGTACTGGCGCGTGATCCGCATGCTGGCGACCTCGTACAGCGCAGGAACGGCGGGCGTCTCCCCTTCGTCGCCCTACTACGGGCGCACGGCGACCGGCATGCAAATGCGTCACGGCATCGTCGCCGTAGACCCGAACGTGATTCCCTTACACACGCAAGTCTATGTCCCCGGCTACGGCATCGGCTACGCGGGAGATACCGGCGGTGCTATCCGCGGGCGGCGCATTGACCTGGGGTTTGACGATTCTAATCTGCAGCTCTGGTACCGCTGGGTGGATGTCTACTTGCTCACGCCGGTGCCGGGCACCATCAACTATTTCGGCCCATGACAAACGACCCGCGCGCGCTGCTGCGTCGTTACGGCCTGACGCCTCGCAAATCCCTGGGACAAAATTTCCTCGTTGACCCCGCTGCGCCGGCCCGCATTGCCACCCTGGCGGAGTTGACCGCCGATGATACGGTCATCGAGGTGGGGGCCGGGCTGGGGACGTTGACGGCGGCTCTGGCGGAACGCGCCGGGCGCGTTATTGCCGTGGAGACGGATCCGCACCTGATTGCCATCCTGCATCAGGAATTGGCGACATTTGATAACGTTGTCATCGTCCACGGCGACATCCTCGATCTTGATCCGGCGGCCTTGCTGAATGCCGCGCCCGCACCGCTTATGCCGCTATGGGGAACACGCCTGCCCCATTACCACGTTGTTGCCAATCTGCCCTACTACATCACGGCGGCGGTGTTGCGACATCTGCTGGAAGCCGCGGTACGCCCTGCGCGCATGGTCGTGACGGTGCAGCGCGAGGTCGCCGAGCGGCTGACCGCCGTCCCGGACGAGATGAGCGTGCTGGCGGTCAGCGTGCAGTTCTATGGAAAACCGCGCCTCGGATTGCGCCTGAAGCGCGGTGCCTTCTTCCCGCCGCCGGATGTGGAATCCGCCGTCGTGCGCCTTGACCTGTATGACATGCCGCCCATCCCGGTCGCTGATGTGGCGCACTTCTTCCGTGTGGTGCGCGCGGGCTTTGCGCAGCGCCGTAAGCAATTGCGCAACACGCTGGCAGCGACGCTGAATTTGCCGGTTGCGGATGTGGCGGCGGCACTGGGAAGCGTCGGTGTGGACGCCACGCGCCGTGCGGAAACGCTCACATTGGAGGAATGGGGGCGGGTGGCCGAGGCATTAGATATATTGCTCCAGCACTTCTTCGGCGCGCCCTAATCGCTTCAGTGTGGTTGTGCGTCCCAACGCTTCGATGCTGCCGAACAACGGCGGCGAAACTTCCTTACCGGTGACGGCGTTGCGCACGATACCGAACAGTTGCCCGGCCTTGAGTCCCAGGTCGGCGGCGAGCTGGCGCATGGGCATTTCCAACGCCTCCGCTTCAAAGTGTGGCACTGTCGCCATTAATGCCTGCACGCGGCGGATAGCCTCCAGGCTCTGCGCGGCGGTCATTTTCGCGCCGATCAACTTTTCTACCGGCGGGACGGGGATGTCGGTAAAGACAAAGTCGGTCAGCTCGACCACGTCGCGCAAAGTCTTCAATCGCTCCTGAACCAGAGGTACCAGCAATTTGAGTGTTGGCAGAATCTCCACCGGCACTTCTGGCGGAATCAAACCCGCTTCGACCCAAAAAGGAATGAGCCGTTCGAGTAACTCATCACGGGAGAGCGCGCGGATATAGCAGCCGTTCATCCAGTTGAGCTTGTCATAGGAAAAAACGGCCGGCGCTAGATTGATGTGGGTGATGTCGAAGCGCTCGATCAGCTCCTCGCGGGAAAAGATTTCACGCTCTTCGCCGCCGCCGGGCGCCCAACCCAGCAGCGCCAGAAAGTTGAACAATGCCTCCGGCAGATAGCCCTGCCGTCGGAATTCATCAATCGAGACCGCGCCGTGACGTTTGCTGAGCTTCTTCCCGTCCGGGCCGAGCACCAGCGGAACGTGAGCGTAGACAGGCGGCTCCCAGCCGAAAGCCTCATAGAGCAGCAGACGCTTGGGTTCGCTGGAGATCCAGTCGTCGCCGCGCATGATGTGGGTGATGCCCATCAGGTGATCGTCAATAACCACGGCCAGATGGTAGGTGGGGAAGCCATCGCTCTTAAGCAAAACCTGATCGTCGAGCAGGCGGTTCTCGAAGACAATATCGCCGCGCAGCAAGTCGTGCATCACGGTGACGCCTTCGCGGGGCACTTTGAGGCGGATGACGTGGGGCTTGTCAGGCGACACTTCACCGGCAGGCCGATTGCGGCAGTGCCCATCGTACATCGGCGTCTCACCGCGCGCGCGTTGCGCCTCGCGGACTTGCTCCAGACGTTCTGGCGAACAGTCGCAGCGATAGGCTTTGCCCATGGCGACTAACTCTTCGGCCTTTTGCTTGTACAGCTCCAGCCTTTGGGACTGAATGTACGGTCCGTAATCCCCACCGACTTCCGGCCCTTCGTCCCAATCCAGCCCCAGCCAGCGCAGGCCACTGGTGATGACGTGGATGGCGTCCTCAACGTAGCGCGTGCGGTCGGTATCTTCGATGCGCAAGACAAATTTGCCGTGCTGCTGCCGGGCAAACAACCAGTTGAAAACCACAGTACGGATATTCCCAATATGCGGATGCCCCGTCGGACTGGGGGCAAAACGAACACGAACGGTCATGATCAACTCCTTAAATCAAGAATCGGCGAATGAAAGAATCAGCGAATCGGCGAATGAAAGAATCGGCGAATGAAAGAATCAGCGAATGGGCGAATGAAAGAATCAGCGAATAGGCGAATAGGGAATGGCGAATTATGAGTCACCCGCTACCCTCTGTTCCCTATCTCCCGTCTACCGTCTCCCGTCTACCGTCTGCTGTCTACCGTCTAATAGAACTCCCGTTTCTGGCGCATGGCGACGCTTTCAACCAGCCCTAATCCCACGAACGTGATGACCAGCGCACTGCCGCCACTGCTGATGAAGGGCATAGGCAGCCCGGCGACGGGAATGACGTTGAGATTCATCCCCAGGTTGATAAGCAGTTGGTAGAAGATGTAGGCGATGACACCCGTTACAATCAATCTGCCGGTGGCGTCGGCGGCGTTCGCAGCGATGCGCAACAATCGCCACAACAGCAAGGCGAAAATGAGCAGAATCAGCACCGCCCCGACAAACCCCAGTTCCTCACAGATGACCGAGAAAATGAAATCAGTGTGGCGGACGCGCAGGAAGTGTAACTGGCTCTGCGTGCCGGTGGCAAAGCCCTTGCCCATCAACCCGCCTGAGCCGATGCTGATGAGGGCCTGCTGGATGTTGTAATACGCGCCGGGATCGTTGGTGGGGTCGAAAAAGGTGTAAATGCGGTTGCGCATGTAATTATCCATATTGGCCCAGACAATGGGGGCAGCCATCAACCCTAAAATGCCCAGACCTTGCAGGTAACTCAACGGGACCCCGGATGCAAAGACCATCGCTATCCACGTGGCGACATACAGGGTAGCCGTACTCAGATTCGGCTGCTCGAAGACCAGGAGCGCCGCCAGGCCAGTCAGCATCGCGGATACGATGAGTTCTCGAAGGCCGGGCTCGGCCGGCGCATTGCGGGCCAGCAAGCTGGCCTGACTGATGATGAGCAACACCAGCGCCGGGAAGGCCGGCTGGATCGAGGTACCGCCGATGTAGATGAAGCGCCGCACGGCGCCGATCTCACTGCTTCCGAAGAACAACGTGAAAATGAGCAGCCCAAGCGTCAGAAAGTAGAGCGGCCATTGCAGGCTTTCCAACCAGCGATAGTTGATGAAGGCCACCAGGAACATGACAACGACGCCGACGGCGGCATAAATGGCCTGCCGCCGCCAGGCATCGGCCAGGTCTTCTGAGCCGCGGGTGGCGCTGTAGATCATCAGCAGCCCGATGATGGTGAGGAATATGGCGATGAGCAGCAGCCCCCAGTCGAAATGTTCCCACGCTGAAGCCCGCATCCTTTATCCCTGTCTTTTCCGCGCCGTGTAGAGGGGAATATCGGCAACCAGGCGCGTTTCGTGTTCATCCTCGGTAAAGTTGACCTCAACCTTGGTAGGATCAATCTCCAGGTGTTTGGAGATGACGGCGATGATTTCATCCTTGAGCAAGGCCAACATTCCCGGTGAAATGTTGGCGCGATCATGCGCCAACACCAGCCGCAGCCGTTGCGCGGCGATGTCCTTACCGGAGTTTCTGCGGGGTTTGAAAAGGTTGGATAGGTTCATGGCGCTTCCTCGGTCAATGCGAGCCAAAAATGCGTGCCAAAATGGACGGCGCCTTCAAAGGCGCGAAGGGCACATCTTCCCCTTGCAAACGTCGCGCAATGTCCAGAAAAGCCTGACCGGCAGGTGAGCCGTTGTCGAGCACTACCGGTTGACCCCGGTTGCTGGCGGCCAGAATCTCCGGGTCTTCGGGCACCAGGCCGATGAGGTCTACCGCCAGCATCTCCACGATGTCTTCAGGCGCGAGCATCTCTTTGCGCCGCACCAGTTCGGGTTTGATGCGGTTGATGATCAGGCGCACCGGCGGGCCGCCTTCGGCTTCCAGCAAACCCACAACCCGGTCAGCGTCGCGCACCGAGGCGATCTCTGGATTGGTCACCACCAGCACCATCTCGGCCGGGGCCGAGGCGCAGCGGAAACCATGTTCGATCCCGGCAGGCGAGTCAATCAACACAAAATCTACCATTTGCGCCGCTTCGTGGGCGACGCTCTTCATTTGCTCAATGGTGACAGCCTCTTTGGCGCGGGTTTGCGCCGCAGGCAGCAGGAACAGCTCCGGGAAGCGTTTATCGCGCACCAGCGCCTGTCGGAAACGACAACGACCTTCGATGTAGTTGACGATGTCGTACACGATGCGGTTTTCCAGACCCAGCATCACGTCCAGATTGCGCAAGCCGATGTCGGCATCAATACAGATGACGCGGACGCCCAGCATTGCCAGCCCCAGGCCGATATTCGCCGTGGCCGTCGTCTTGCCGACGCCCCCTTTTCCCGATGAAATGGTGATGATTTTGCCGGCCATGTTACTCCCTTGTGGACCAGGGTTCAACAACAATGTTCCCTTCACTAATTCTTGCCGTTTCCGGCAGCAACTTGCGTCGTCGGCCTTCGGGGGGACGCCCGAAATGCCCGGCAATGCGCAGTTGCGCCGGGGTCAGTTCCAGCGCGCAGATGATGGCTTGCTCGTCACCGAGCGCCCCGGCATGCGCCAGCCCGCGCATTCTCCCCCACACGATGATGTGTCCGCCGGCGATGATTTCCGCTCCCGGGTTCACGTCGCCGATTAAAATCACATGCCCCGGATATTTGAGGCTTTGCCCGGAGCGCAGGGTACGCTGTACAAGCAGAGCGTTGGCCTCCGGCAGGGCCGGCGTAGATTGTTCTTTCGGCGCAGCCTCGCCCGGCAGGCGCGTGCGCAGACCAAAGGAGCGCGCCGTGCGCACGGTGTTTTCATGCTCACCCAGCACGGCCCACAACTCCATCTCGTAGCGGTCCAGGACATCCCGCAACATGCTCAGGTTTTCGCGGGTGAGTTCCTGGTCGCCCATATCCAGAATCACGCGCCCACCGCGAAAGAAAGTCTCCGCGTCGCGTAACGCATTGTCCAACGCCTGAAGCACATCCGTCCAGGACGCCGACAAAGGCCGTAAAAGAATACCCTGTTGGGTGCCTTTAATCGTAAGCGCCATCTCTTCCATAACACAAACATTATAACATAATTCAAAGTCGCGTAAAATCAGGTAACGTTCCTGCTAAAGTGACAATCCGTTAAAATTGTAAATTTGACAAGTACAGTTATAATCTTGTGATTGAGTTAGAGATGATGAGATGAACCGCGCTGCTGCCACGTTAGGTCTATACCTCCGCCGCCAGGCTGACAATCCGGGACGTTATGTGCTGGAACAAACCCTCCAGGTTCTGGCGGGCTGGATACCGACGCTCATCGGGATCGGCATACGCGGGCTATTGTATCGGCTCATGCTGTCCATGGACGGTGTTGCAGCGATTGAAGGGGGTGTGCGCTTGCGCTTCGCCAACCACATCCGTCTGGGCAACGGTGTCTATCTTGATGCAGGCGTCTACATCCATGCCTGCCCTGGCGGTGTAAGCATCGGTGCGAACACGCTGATTATGCACGGGGCCGTCCTGCATGTCTACAACTTCCGCAACCTTCCCCAGGCAGGAATCAGCATCGGGCGCGATAGCCTGATCGGCGAATACAACGTGATTCGTGGGCAGGGCGGCGTGCGCATCGGCGACCGCGTCTACACCTCTCCGCTGGTCCAAATTGTCGCGGTGAACCATGTCTTTGACGATCCGGCGCGGCCCTTTACCGAACAAGGCATCACGGCGCAGGGCATCGTCATCGCGGACGATGTATGGATCGGCGCTGGCGCGATCATCACCGACGGCGTGTGTGTGGGGCAGGGCGCCGTCATCGCGGCGGGCGCCGTGGTTACGCGGGACGTCGCGCCGCATACCCTTGTCGGCGGCGTGCCGGCCCGTGTGCTCCGCGAGATTGACGGCGCAACCGTGAAGTCGCGCGGCGCAGTGTATTTTTAGGTCAGCAGATTGAGCAGATTTATGCGCCAATTGAAAGTTAATCCGTTCAAATCCGTTTAATCCGTTGACATAGAAGAGAGAAATCATGACCGAATGTCCCACCAATGAAACTGTTGTTTCCATGCTTTCCGTTGTTATCCCCGCGTATAACGAGGAGGACGGCATCGCCGAGATTGTGGAGCGGGTGCTGGCCGTGCGTCCGGCGGTATTGGCTGCCGGGGTTGCGGATATGGAGTTGATTGTCGTAGACGACGGTTCGGCAGATCGCACCGCCGAGATCGTAGCCGGGTATCCTGATGTGCGCCTGGTCCGCCATCCCCGCAACCGGGGCTATGGCGCGGCGCTCAAAACTGGCTTCTGCGCGGCGCGGGGCAACCTGGTGGGCTTCCTCGACGCCGATGGCACCTATCCGCCGGAACACTTCCCCGATCTGTGCCGTGAGGCGCTGGCCGGCGCGGACCTGGTCGTCGGATCGCGGCGCTCCGGCGCGGCCAGCGATATGCCGTTTGTGCGCCGCGTCGGCAACTTCGTCTGGTCAAGCCTGGTGAGTCTGCTCGGCAACCGGCGCGTCCTCGATCCGGCCAGCGGCATGCGGGTTTTCCGCCGCGCAGCCTTCACGCAGCTCTACCCCCTGCCCGACGGCCTCAACTTTACGCCGGTGATGAGCAGCCGCGCAGTCTATGAGAATCTGCGGATGGTCGAGGTTGCCATCCCCTACAAGGAACGGCTGGGGCGTTCCAAGCTCAGCGTCGTGCGCGACGGGCTGCGCTTCTTGCAGACCATCCTGTGGACGTCGTTGAACTATAACCCGGTGCGCATCCTCGGCGGCCTGGGCGTGGCGGCCCTCGCGGTGAGCCTGGTGATCGCGTTGCTCTTCGTGGGCATGCGCCTCTCCGGCATCACGACGCTGGGGCCGTGGGGGGTGCTGGGAGCCTTCGTCGCCGTCGTGTTAGGCATCGCGGGCGTGGACTTCTTTGCCCTCGGCGCAACCTTCAACTATCTTGTGTCGCTTTTCCATCGCCATCCAGTGCGCCAGGGACTCTTCGGCAAGCCGATTTTCGATCCGCCGCTGGATCGTCACTTCTGGTGGATGGGCGCGCTAGGCGTTCTGGGCGGCGTGGTTCTGGGGGCAGTAAGCCTGGCGCTCGGGTTGAACGGCTGGAGCATTGAGCGGCTGTGGCTGTACCTGCTGGCGGGCACGATGGGCATTCTGGTGGGTTTACAGTTGATGATTTTCTGGATCATTATGCGCGTGCTGGAAGAACTGAGCCAGCGCGAGGCGCGTATCCAGAGCGATATGGAGCAGACGGTGTGAGTGAAACATCGCTGAACGTCAATCGAGGACGCGCCACCCGCCAGGTGCTCCCCATCCCCCGCTTCCCCAACGCCGATGAGGCGGTCCGCGCACAGATGACCATGCGCCCGACCGACGCCATAGACATCCTCTTCGTCAATCCGCCCGCGCCTGACCGGGGCATCTGGATTCGCAGTCAACATCGCGTGGGCCGCCGTTCCCGTGAGGGGCAAATCTGGCCCCAGGTAGACCTGGCGCAAATGGCGGCGCTGTTCCCTGACCTGCGCGTGGACATCGTGGATGCGATTCCGCTGCGGATGACCTGGAAAGCCTTCGAGGCGTTGCTGGAAGAAAAGCGTCCGCGTTACTACGTGACCCAGGTGACGGCGCCCACATTGCAGAACGATATGTACGGCGTGTTCCTCGCCAAATCGCTTGGCGCAACGACGCTGGCTTTCGGTACCCACGTCACGCCGATCCCCCGCGAGACGATGCGCGCCTATCCTGCCCTGGATTACATCCTCCTCGGCGAGCCGGAGCTGACATTGCGCGAGATTGTGGAAACTTTGGAACGTTCCAAAGTTCCAAAGGTCCAACGTTCGAACGACATCCTGGGACTGGTTTGGCGCAACGGTAACGACATCGTCATCAATCCTCCGCGCCCGTTTATCGAGAATCTGGACGATTTGCCACTGCCGCGTCACGACTTGCTGCCGCTACAACACTACCGCGCACCGCTGGTCGGCGGACCTTACGCCTTTGTTGTCCCCAGTCGCGGCTGTCCGGCGCAATGCCGTTTCTGCATCAAGCACGTCTCCTACGGCCCTTCGGTGCGCTTCCGCTCGCCGGAGAATGTGCTGGCGGAGATCGCGCAACTGGTCAAGTTAGGCGTGCGCAAAATCCACATGTACGCCGATCTTTTCACGGTCAACCGCGACCACGTGCTGGGGATCTGCCAGGGTTTGCTCGATCGCGGGCTGAAGATCCGCTGGACCTGCAACAGCCGTGTGGATTTCGTGGACCCCGAACTCCTGCAGCTGATGGCCCGTTCCGGGTGTTGGATGATTTCCTGGGGCATCGAATCCGCCGATCCGGCCATGCTCGAACGGATGAACAAAGGCATCACCCCCGCCGCTGTGGAACGCGCGTTGCGCTGGTCAAAAGAAGCCGGCATTATGAACTGGGGCTATTTCATCATCGGCCTGCCGGGCGAAACCGAAGCGAGCATCCGCAAGACCATCGCCTTTGCCAAAAAACTGCCGCTGGATATTGCCCTCTTTCACATCGCAGCGCCGCACCCTGGCACGCCCTTTTTCTTCGAGGTGGTGGAAAACGGCTGGTTCCGCCCCGGCACTCGCTGGGAGGAAGTGGATATGGATCGTTCCACCGTACTCGACTACCCCAACCTGAAAGCCGAAGACCTGGAACGCTGGGCCAAACGCGCCTTCCGCGAGTGGGCGTTGCGCCCCGGCCCGCTGTGGACATATTTGAAAATGCTGGCAACCAGCCCTTCCCTGTGGCAGGCGGCATTGGAAATCGGGCTGGAAAGTCTGGGATGGGGGATGAGTAAAAAGTAGGGATTAGGGATTGGGGAGTGGGGATTAGGGAGTGGGGAGTGGAGAATGGCGGCGAGTAGGGGGCATGCTGGCAGCCTGGGGGATATGGGTGCTCTGGCCGGCGTGGGGAGGGGCGGTGGTGGCGGTTGCGGCGCTGCCGTGGGGTCTGCAATGGCTGAAGGAACGCCGGATGCCCCGTTTGACAGGTTTGAACGTGGCCCTGACGCTCTTTGGACTCACGGCGGGCGTCGGCGTATGGGCGAGTTACGACCGCAACGGTGCACTGGCGATCTTCCCCGCGTATCCGGTGGGCTGGGCTAAACTGTGGGGGCTGGGACTGGCGATACTCTTGTATGCCGCGTTGGCTGCGCTGACGACCACAACGGCGCGTCGGTGGGCTGTGGCGCTGCTTACCGGCATCGGCGCTGCTGCGGCATGGCTCTTTAGCATCACGCATTGGAGGATAGCGCCGCCGGCAATCACCGGTTTCGTCGCCGGCCTGATCCCGAACACCAACATCCTCGCGGGTGTGCTTGCGCCGCTGTTGTTGCTCGATGGTGGAATGTTGCTCACATTGCGCTCAGAGAATTCATCGCGCCGCCGCCTGTGGTTTACCTGGGGCGTGGCAACCGGCGCGCTGATGCTTGTGAGCTTGATGCTGACCGACTCGCGCGGCGCGTGGCTGGCGCTTGGCGCGGCGCTCACCGTGACGGTGCTCTGGCAGCTCGCACGACGCTGCCGGCCGGCGGGACTGCGGCTCGGCGCGTTCGCCGTCATTCTGGTCGGCGGTTTGCTGGCGGGCGGATGGGGGATCATGCACACCGGTTTATGGGATACAGCGGCGCATAACCCGGACGTCGCCAACCGGCTGTGGATTTTCTTGCGGGGATTGCTGTTGGTGCGCGATTATCCGTTCACCGGCAGTGGCCTGGGCAATTTCGCGCTTGTGGATTCCACCTACGCGCAGTTGATCCACGTGCCCACGTTGCCCTACAGCCATGCGCTGTTGCTTGACGTGACCGTCGAACAAGGCATCCCCGGCGCGCTGGCGCTGCTTACCGTCTGGGTCATCGCGTTCGAGCAAGGGATGGGCGCCCTGGCCCGTTCCCCAAGACGCCTGCCGTGGCTCGGCGCCGGGCTGCTGGCGCTGCTGGTCATTATTGTTCACGGGATGGTGGATGACCCTCTGTACAGCAGTCCCTGGAGCATCTTCTTGTGGGCGCCGGTGGGCGTCATCGCGGCGGCGCAAAGGGATGCTCCGCCTGCGCCGCTGTGGCAACATCGCCTGGCGCAAACAGGGGCGGCGGCAGCGGGTACGGGGATGTTCATTGTCCTGTTTATGGTACGGCAAATGCTCATCCCGGCGTGGTACGCGAACTTGGGCGCCCTGGCGCAAACACACACCGAATTATCGTGGTACAATTACCGACAGTTCGACAACCCGACATTGGACGAGATTCGCCAGCGCGAGAACCTCGTGCGCGCCGAGGCGTACTTCAACCTGGCGCTGACCTTCGATCCGGGCCAAGTCACGGCGCGCACCCGCCTGGCGCAGATAGCGCTCGCGCGCGGCGACTACGCGGCTGCGCTGACGCATGCCCAAACGGCCTGGAACTCTGGACACCGTGACCGGGTGACGCGACTCCTGCTCAGCGACGCGCTGGCCGCTAACGGCAAAGTCGCCCAGGCGGCGGCATTAGCAGAGGGCCTCACCTGGGCCGAGGGACGCTTGGAAGGGCAGGCTTTTTATCGCTATCAACAACAAGGCGACCGCCGCAGAGCACTCTATGCGCGGCACGTGGTCAAACTTTTGGGGGGAGCGTTGGGACGTTAGAACGTTAGAACGTTCAAACGTTCTAACGTGCAAGGAGACAGTGTGGGCAGATTAATACGGGATTGGGTGATTGCGGCGATTTTGGTGGGACTGACGTTGGGTGGGCCGGTCTGGACGGCGCGGGCGCAGACAACAGGCGGCGAGGCGTGGAGCGAGCCGATCAACCTCTCAAAGTCGGGGGCGGCATCGGATCCGGTGGTCGTGGACGGGCCGCGCGGTATGCTCCAGGCCATCTGGTGGGATGCCTTCGATGGGCTGACGACATCCATCTTTAACGGTACGACCTGGTCTGAGCCTGTCATCGCGCCGATCATCACCTTTACTGAAGATGGCGACGCCATCTGGATCGTCTGGGAGCAAAAGCCGCTCATCGTCAGTGATAACGCTGGCCTCGTGCATGCTTTCTGGACGGATACCGCCGATCCCTACCGCCCGGGCATCCGGCGCCTGCTTCACAGCCAGTTGCGCATCGGCACGACAAACTGGTCTACGCCCAGGGTCGAAGCGCGCGAAGTGCTGGCCTACACTGCCGTGCGTGACCCCGCCGACGGACTAATCCTCGTCTACATCCGCAACGAACAGAGCGCCCAACTGCCCGCTGGCATTTATTTCAACTACGTCAGCGGAAGCAGCACGGCCAAACTCATCTATCCCACGCGCTATTTCAGGGGTGTGAAGCCAGAAGACATCCACATGCACTTACTGATGGACGATCAGGGCGTCATCTACTTTGCGTGGGATGACCCCCGCTTGCAAAAGTCGCTGTATATCACCTCGTCGGACAAAGGCAAAACCTGGGGTGAAGCGCGGATCATCGGCGATGATATTGAAGGCACAGCGCGGCGTCCACATATCCTCGATGGACCGGGAGCGCAGACTTTGTTGATTTGGGAAGATAGCCGCGCTACGTGCGCCCTGTATCAGCAAATTTCATTGGACGGCGGTGTGACGTGGAGTGAGCGCACGCGCATCCTTGAGGGATTGCGCACTTGTCCGCAACAAATAGATACCTTGCGCACGACTGAGGGACAAGTGCTCCTGGTGGGCGGTGTGGGCAGCAGCCAGCTCGTGCTGGCCGCCTGGGATGGAACGCGCTGGTCCGAGCCGCAGACGCTGAGCTTCAGCTTCGACGACCCGGTCGTCAAACGTCGTGTGACGCTCGATAAACTGCGCGCCATCCTGGTGAACGACACCCTGGCGGTAAGCGGCTTTGGGCAGGATGGCGAGGTCTGGTTCCAACAGGCGCAGGTGAGCGCCATGACGTGGGCCTTCGCCCCGCCGCTACCGTGGTCGAATCTCATGAACGTCTCGCAAGGCGAAGTGACGCCCGCTCTGCCGGCCCTGACGGTGGATAACGCCGGGCGTATGCACGTTTTATGGGCCGAAGAGCAAGAAATCCCCGGCACGGCGCTCTACTATGCCCGCAACGAAGGGCAGACCGATCCTACACGCTGGACGCGGCCCGCGCGCGTGCTCAGTTCGGCAACCATCGCCCATCAACCCGACATTGTCGCCGTGGGTGAGCGGCTGCATGCGGTTTGGAGCGGCGGCGCGAATGGCGGCATCTTCTACAGCCGCGCCTACGTCCGCGATGCCTATGTCTCCGGCGGATGGAGCACGCCTGTTCCGCTTTCCACCGGCAACGCCACAGGCAGTTGGCCGCGCATCGTCGCCGATCTGGGCGGGGCTTTGCACGTCGTCTACGCTGTGCCGTTGAACGAAGGGCGCGGCCTCTACTACACGCGCTCCGACGACGCCGGTGAGACCTGGTCGCCACCGCAACGGATCCTCGACGCCGCTGCGCAGGGTTGGGCGCAGGTTGACCATCCTGCGCTGGCCGTAGATGCCCAGCGCACCCTGCACGTCGCCTGCATGCGTCAGACCTTGCCCGGTGCCGGACTACCGGCGGAAATCCTCTACATCCGCTCCGGCGACGAGGGTAAAAGCTGGTCAGAGCCGTTCGCCCTCGCGACCGGCGCTGCCGATTGGCCGCAACTGGTTACCACGTACACCGGCGAGGTGCACATCCTGTGGCAGGAAGTCACCGGCGCGCGAGAATGGTACCATCGCTGGTCTGCGAACAACGGCACCGATTGGGCCATGCGCGCCCGCCTGCGCAGCTTCGAGGGCGTCGCCGGGCCGATACGCGCCGTGGTGGACGGTATAGGGGATGTGCATTTGGTGGCGCTCGGCTATGATGACGCTCAACAACCAGCGCTCCTGTACAGCGTCTGGCATGCACAGCGCTGGAGCGATGTAGAGATGTTGCGCATGGCGCCGGGTTTTGCCGGTGAAGCAGGCGTGGGCGTCGCCATACAACCACTTTTAGGACAGCTCAGTGTGGTTTTCCGCGGCAGCCTGACCAACGCACAGGGCGTTATGCAGACGGACATCTATGCCACGCAGCGGGAAATTGCCGCCGTGACCGCACTGCCCACGCCGGCCTTCACTCCGCCGCCCACGGCCACCCCCACGCCCACACCCACCCCGTTGCCCACTCCTACCCTACGTCCGACGGTCAATGTCGCACCGCCGCCTGCCGGGCAGCAAACCGTAGTGGTTGGGCCGGTCACCTTGCCGGTTTACGCCATCGGTGGCATACTGGGAGCAGCCATTCTCGTCATCCTCGCCATCCTGCTCATGGTGCGACGACGGCGATAGAGCAAGCGTAAAACGTAAGGCGTAAAGCGTAAAACGTAAGGCGCAAAACGTAAAACGTAAGGCGCAAAACGTAAACTGCAAAATTACGTTTCACGTTTTGCGTTTCACGTTTTACGTTTTAGAAAAAAATCAAGTTAAGGAGATTGAATATTATGAAACGAGCATTGGTTTGTGGAGCCGGGGGATTCATCGGCGGACATTTGGTGAAGAAACTCAAGCGTGAAGGCTATTGGGTGCGCGGCGTAGACATCAAGGAGCATGAATTCGCCCCCACACAAGCAGATGAATTCCTGAAACTCGATTTGCGCCTGCCGGAGAGTTGCTGGGAAGCGCTCACTGTGCCCGGCGGGACTTTCGATGAAGTCTACCAGTTGGCAGCGGATATGGGCGGCATGGGCTTCATCCACACGGCGGAAACCGAGATCATGCACAACAGCGTGCTCATCAACGTCCACATGACGCGGACAGCAGCCGTGATGGGGGTGCCACGCTACTTCTTCTCCTCATCGGTATGCGTCTACCGCGATATGAAACCCGGCGAACCGGAAATGACCGAGGCCGAAGCCATCCCCGCCAATCCCGACAATGAGTACGGCTGGGAAAAGCTCTATTCTGAGCGGGTGGCGCAAGCTTACAGTCGTCACTATCCCATGCAAGTGCGCATTGCTCGCTTCCAGAATTGCTATGGTCCGGAAGGCACATGGCGCGGCGGACGCGAGAAGGCTCCGGCCGCCATCTGCCGCAAGGTCGCCGAGGCCGAAGACGGCGGCACCATCGAGGTCTGGGGCGACGGCACGGCGATTCGCTCCTACACCTACGTAGACGATATGGTGGAAGGTATCTATCTGCTTATGCAATCAAACCTGGAAGGCGCGGTAAACATCGGTTGTCCACAATATGTGACGGTGGACGAGCTAGTGCACACCGTCGCCGAGGTCGCCGGCAAGAAGATTCACATCAAGCACGTCCCCGGGCCGGTTGGTGTACAATCGCGCAACTTCAGCAACGAACGCATCTACTCCCTGGGCTGGCGGGCGAAATATTACCTGAAAGATGGGATTGCCAGGACGTATCCGTGGATTGAGGAGCAGGTTAAACGTTCAAACGTTTGAACGTTCAAACGGAGGTACCATGACTGAGGGGGAAATGAGCGCGCCGGTGGTGGTGATCGAACCTTCACGGGGTTGGGCGGCGCTGGGACTGCGGGACCTATGGGAATACCGCGAGTTGTTGTTCTTCCTGGTGTGGCGTGACCTGAAGGTGCGTTACCGCCAGACGCTGCTCGGTGTGCTGTGGGTGGTGTTACAGCCGGTTTTGAGCATGGTGGTCTTCAGTTTGCTATTCGGCGGATTGCTTAAGGTGCCCTCAGGCGGCGTCCCCTACCCCATCTTTGCCTATGCCGCACTGCTGCCGTGGAACTATTTCGCCGCATCGTTCAACCGCTCATCCACCAGCCTGGTGGGCAGCGCGCACCTGATCACCAAAGTCTATTTCCCGCGTCTGGTCATCCCCATCAGCGGCGTGCTTTCGGGCCTGGTGGACTTCGCCGTGGCCTTTGTCGTGCTGATCGGGATGATGGCGTTCTACGGCATTGCCCCAACGCCGGCCGTCGTATGGCTGCCGGCGTTCATCCTGCTGGCAATGGCGACCGCGCTCGGCTTTGGGTTGTGGCTTTCGGCGCTCAACGTGCGCTACCGCGACATCAACTATCTGATCCCCTATCTGGTGCAGGTAGGAATGTACCTGACGCCGGTCATCTACGGCAGCTCGCTGATCCCGGAGCGTTTCCGCTTCCTGCTGGCGCTGAATCCGATGACCGGCGTGGTGGAAGGTTTCCGCTGGGCCTTGTTGGGCAACCATCTGGCCGACGCCCAACCACCGGGCGCGCTATTCCCTGTCTCCATCGCCATCACCCTGCTGATCCTCGTCTCCGGCGCCATCTTCTTCCGCCACACAGAGCGGACATTCGCAGATGTTATCTAGTGTTGCAGGGTTGTCAAATCAAACAAAAGCGATATACTTAAAATAGGCCAAAGGAACTAAGAGCAAGCGTCGGCTTCTCCCCCGAACTGCGCGGAACACTGATTTGTGTCGTGGTGTACTTGACATAAAGTAGTCGAGATCATTCCGGCATGATTGAAAAGGGGCATATTATGGGGGTTCAGGAATTACAACTCAGCGTTACTCAAAGCCGGCACATTTCGTAGCCGGAGTGAAGCTGTTAAGGAGGCATTCCGTACACTTTTTGTGACTCGACCACAACTCAAAATAGAAGCAGCCATTTAACTTTTCCGAGAAGGCGAAGTCACGTTGGGGCGTGCGGCTGAGATCGCCGGATTGACGCGCTGGGAGTTCAGTGCACTCCTGGCTGATCGTGGGATTATCCCAGTCATAGAGTCCGACACGGCAGAAAATCTCGAATCCCAAGTACAAACGCTCCTTATGGAATTGTAAAGGTAGCCAGCTCAAAAATGTCGGACATCGCCATCCGCGTTGAAAACCTCTCCAAGCTCTATCACATCGGCCGCGCCCGCCGACGGCACGATACGCTGCGGGACGCGATTGCCGATTTTCGATGGCCGATTTTGGATTTTGGCAAGCGTAATCCAAAATCCTCTGGACGCGGGGAAATCCACGGGCGGGTGGGGCCTTGCTGGAAGCGGGCACCGGCTTCCACCCTGAATTGACCGGGCAGGATGCAAAGCGCATTTACCTGAATAGTGTTATACTTGGCATAGAGTTTTCCAAGAGTGCTTACAAATTTGACGACATTTTAACTCTGTGAGGAAAGGGGCTGTATGATGGATCAGGCGAGCCAATTAGTTATAGACTATCCGAGGTTATTGCCTGACGCTCTCCAACGAACGCGCAGAGAATTTGAGCAGGAAGCCAGGATGGCTATGGCAGTGAAACTGTTTGAAATGAAACGTCTCTCCTCCGGTATCGCAGCGAAATTAGCCGGAATGGACAGGGTTACATTTTTACTCAGCCTCCACCAATACGGGGTCGCTATGATTGACCTTGAGGAAGATGAACTTTTGGCGGATCTAGAAAATGCATGACACACAGGAAATTGCCATCAACACCGGCCCCATTATTGCCCTTGTGGCTGCCCTGGGTGATTTACGTGTCCTGCAAATTTACCGGCGGGTCTGGGTACCCCTTGAAGTCTGCCAGGAAATTGCTGTTGGTGGCAAAGCGCGTTTTGCCTTGGCAGAGTTTGAAGCCGCACACTGGTTACAAAAACATCCGCAACCCTTACGTATTGCGCCAGTGCTTCTTAATACGCTAGATAAGGGTGAAGCTGCTGTAATTCAGCTGGCTTTGGATAAAGCTATTGCAACGGTATGTATTGACGAACCTGCGGGCCGGCGTGCGGCTCGGCTCCACGGTTTGACGCTAACCGGTTCGGTGGGTATCCTTTTACGTGCTTTGCGTGAGGGTTATACATTCTCGATGCACTCAGCCATTGAGCGTATGCAGGCGCATGGCATCAGGCTAAGCACACGCGTCATAGAATTCGCGCTTACACAGGCCGCGGAAAAGGGGGCTAATCTTTAGCCACGAATGACTCCCCTGAAAAAAGTCTAATTCACCGCAGAGACGCAAAGGGCGCCGAGAAAAATTCAAGTTTATATCAATAAAATTAGTAATGAAACGCGAAAGACTTAATTTTATTGAATCCGACATAAAAATCTTTGCGCCCTCCGCGACTTGTATATTTAGAGTACCTCTGCGGTGAGATCTTTAGTTTTTTCAGTAGACTCACGAATGATCACGAAAAAATTCGTAGCAAAAAGGGTTACCCTATGACCGACATCGCCATTCGCGTCGAAAACCTCTCCAAACTGTATCACATCGGCCGCGCCCGCCGACGGCACGATACCCTGCGGGATGTGATTGCCGATTTTCGATGGCCGATTTTGGATTTTGGCAAGCGCAATCCAAAATCCCCAATCCCAAATCCAAAATCGGAAATCCTTTGGGCCTTGCGCGATGTCTCCTTCGAGGTCCAGCGCGGCGAAGTCGTCGGTGTGATCGGGCGCAACGGCGCAGGGAAATCTACGTTACTCAAGATTCTCTCGCGCATCACCGAGCCGACCTCTGGGCGCGCGGAAATCCACGGACGAGTGGGCAGCCTGCTCGAAGTGGGCACCGGCTTCCACCCCGAACTGACCGGGCGGGAGAACATTTACCTGAACGGCGCCATCCTGGGGATGAAACGCACCGAGATTGATCGCAAGTTCGATGAGATTGTGGCCTTCGCGGAGATCGAGCGTTTCCTGGATATGCCGGTGAAGCATTACTCCAGCGGGATGTACGTGCGGCTGGCGTTTGCGGTGGCCGCGCACCTGGAACCGGAAATTCTGCTGGTGGATGAGGTGCTCGCGGTGGGGGACGCGGCGTTTCAGAAGAAAGCCCTGGGTAAGATGGGAGAAGTAACGCAGGAAGGGCGGACGGTGATGTTTGTCAGCCACTCGATGCCTACAATTGAGAATTTGTGTAAGCAAGTATTTTGGATCAATGCTGGCACGATTGTACAGAGTGGTGAGTCAAGACAAGTAGTCGCGCAATATGCTAATTCCGTCAATCAAACAATTGAAGACCGTAAAATTGGGGAATACCAAAACTTTGGTCATCGGCGCGGAACCGGCGAAGCTCAATTTACCGCATTCCGGCTGCTTGATGAGTATGGGCAACACAAGAGTGTATTTAGCCTTGATGAAGCCCTCAGAATGGAAGCTGATTACATGGCTTATTCTAATATAGATAATGTTATGTTCAGTTTTGGGATTGTTGATTATGTTCATAAAGTCTTTTTAACACATTGGATTGGGTATCAATTTTCTCAAAACCTCAAAGAGGGTGACAAAGGTACGTTTTGTGTTCAAATTCCGGCGGGGGTTTTGCGAGCCAGAAAATATTATTTCTATTTGCGCATCGTGGGGACTAACATGGATATGCCATTTGATGTTTGGGATGGGGTAGGAACTGAATTTACAATGGTTTATCCTCAGAATGTCGATTCACTAGAGTTTAGTGTAGGACGCGACCCAGGATTGGTAACATTACCTATTAGGGTTAACTTTCAAAAAATGTGACAAGACTCTAACATGCAAACACTTGCTATTATCCCCGCACGTGGCGGGTCTAAAAGCATTCCGCGTAAAAATGTCCGTTTTTTGGCCGGTAAACCACTCATCGCTCACACCATTGAACAAGCTCACCAGGCCAAGTTGGTCAATCGTGTGGTTGTTTCCACAGACGATGTGGAGATTGCTGCGATCTCTCAACAGTATGGCGCCGAAGTTATCTGGCGACCAGCGGAAATAAGCGGTGATACGGCCACTTCTGAAGCAGCATTGCTCTACACGTTAAACTTTCTCCGCGAACAAGAAAATTACCTGCCTGATATACTGGTCTTTCTGCAATGTACATCACCATTAACTTTGGCTGAAGATATTGATGCGTCTATCCAGACGTTATTAGAATCCAATGCAGATTCAGCCTTGGCCGTCGTTCCCTTTCACTATTTTTTGTGGCAATCAACGGCGTCCGGAGAAGCTATCGGGATAAATCATGACAAGCGAGTACGTCCTTTGCGCCAACAACGCACACCCCAGTATTTGGAAACCGGCGCGGTGTATGTTATGCGAACGCAGGGTTTTTTAGAAGCTAAGCACCGTTTCTTCGGGAAAACGGTTATGTATATTATGCCAGCAGAACGCTGTCTGGAAATTGATGAACCGGTGGATTTTGAAATTGCCGAACACCGGATGCGTCAACTACAACAACAGCGTCATGCGGCATTATTGCCGCAGCGTATTAGCGCATTGGTATTAGATTTTGATGGCGTCTTTACAGATAATAAGGTATGGGTATTGGAAGATGGACGCGAGGCTGTCCGTTGTGACCGCAGCGACGGGCTTGGATTGGCTATGCTAACACGCCTTGGATTGCCTATCCTGGTGTTGTCTTCAGAGAAAAACCCAGTGGTTCAGGCCCGATGTGATAAACTCAATTTAACTTGTTACCATGGAGTACAGGACAAGCTGGTTTCGCTCCAAGGGTGGTTATCTGAAATAAAAGTACCTTTGTCCGAAGTGGTTTATGTAGGCAATGACATGAATGATTTAGCCTGCTTGCAAGCTGTAGGCTGTGGCATAGTTGTGCATGATGCTTATCCCGATGTACGCGCCGCCGCCAAGATTATTTTGGCTTCCCTTGGCGGTCAGGGTGCGATTCGTGAAGTGACTGAGCTGATCCATCAAAGGTTAAAAGAGAACGATTATGGCAAACAGTGTTAAGATTGGGGAACGGAAAGTAGGCTATGGTTATCCCACCTATATTATTGCGGAGATTGGGATCAATCATAATGGAGATCTTGACATTGCGAAAAAATTGATAGACGCGGCTGCGGTAGCCGGGTGCGATGCAGTCAAGTTTCAGAAACGCACTCCAGAGTTGTGCGTCCCCCCCGAACAACGCGATGTCATGCGTGAGACGCCGTGGGGTGCAATGACCTATATGGACTACCGCCGGCGGGTTGAATTTGGTCAAACAGAGTATGTAGAAATTGATCGCTATTGCCGTCAAAAAGGATTGGCTTGGTTCGCTTCTTGTTGGGATGAAGCTGCCGTAGATTTTATCGAGCAGTTCGCCCCTGTGTGTTATAAAATTGCTTCAGCCTCTCTGACTGATGATCATCTATTGCGTTATATCAATGCAACTGGCCGCCCTATCATACTTTCTACCGGCATGTCCACCATGGCCGAAATTCGGCACGCGGTTTCTTTACTGGATACTGAGCGTCTGCTGATAGCTCATAGCACTAGTAGCTATCCGTGCAAGCCGGAGGAGCTTAACCTGCGCATGATTCCCGTTCTCCAACAAGAGTTTGTCTGTCCGGTTGGTTATTCGGGTCACGAGGTCGGCTTGCAGACTACGTATGCTGCCGTAGTATTAGGCGCTTGTTTTGTGGAACGGCATATCACACTTGACCGCGCGATGTGGGGCAGTGACCAGGCAGCTTCAATCGAACCCTGGGGTTTTATGCGTCTAGTGCGCGATATACGGGTGATTGAATTAGCGCTTGGAGATGGCATTAAACAAGTATATGACAGTGAAAAACCTATATTGAAAAAACTCCGTCGATTGGCAGAATAAGGCTTCTGCTATGCTCGACAAAAAGCAACTCAGAATTGTCCAACTGGCATCTTATAGAGGTAATATTGGCGACAGCGCCAATATTGTTGGAACCAGACGCATGCTCCGACGTAATCTCGCAAATTATGCGTTGGAGTTCACCGACCTGGAATATCTTGAGTACGAACCAGACCCCCGTTGGGGAGGGAAAAGATTTGATCACGAGTTTGTAGCACTGGTTAATCAACATGACCTGCTAATCATTGGCGGTGGCGGTTTTTTTGAACTCTCGCAAGACGATAGTCCCACAGGTACGCCACTCAAAATCAGCAGGCAAATTCTCGATAGCATCCATATTCCTATAGTATTCTATGCACTAGGATTTGAAACCGGGTTTGGTGTCAATGAAAATCGTCTGCAGAAATTCAGACGATTCTTGGATTATGCATATTCTTCTGAGCACATTTTAGTCTCAGTCAGAAATGATGGATCATTAGAGAAAATTAACCAACTTTTGGGAGCATCTTATGCCGATCACATCCATAAGGTGCCAGATGGCGGTTTCTTCACAAGAACGATAGCCCAACAACACATCGAGATTCCCGAAGGGAAGATACCCATCGCTCTCAACCTTGCCGGCGACAATTTGCCTTTGCGTTTTGAAGAAAAGAAAAAACAATGTGTAGCGGTATTAGCGACGAGAATTGTACATAGAATCCTCCGCAGGCCAGTGTCCAGCGAACTCACGACTTCCCTTCAACATATCACAACAGCAGCAAAACGATTTCTGAATGAATACCCGGATACACATCTAATTCTTATTCCACACATTCCTGAAGATCTGGACATTATTTGCAAATTCGTCGAGACCATAGGCCCGCCGTATTCACGAAGCCGTATCACAGTGGCCCCTTATGTCTTTGGCGAAGAGGCGCAAAACTATATTTTTGATTTGTATAGTAAGTGCATGTTTATCATCGGGATGCGTTTTCATGCCAATGTTTGCGGTATAGGGCTAGGTGTGCCAACAATTGGCTTGACCAGTGCATTTACTAAAATCGAAAATCTCTATAAAGAGTTACAATTGAAGGAGAGAGTTCTCAGTGTTAGAGACACGCAACTCTCAGAGAAAATTTACGCCCTGATGACACAGACTATGAAAGAAAAGGACCAAATATCTGCGCGTTATAGTCAAATATGCGAACAATTGGCTAGAGACCTAGCCAGCTTTCATGCCGAAATCGTTAAACTCATATAAGATCACGCAATGATGTCAATACTTTACCGGGGAATACGTTCCTACTTGGGGAAAAAGATAAAACCACTGTTGCCCAAGCAATTCCGTCTGGGCAGCGTAGAAAAACTGTTCAAGGATGCACCTGTTGCTACGCCTAAGGGTAAAAAAGTCTTGATTTACAGCCCCGTTCCCTGGGAACTGGGGCGCGTGGAGATGGGCCTGGGGCTGGCGCTGAAAGCGCGTGGGTATGATGTCGTTACCTACATTTGCGGCGGCGATTTTTCAGCCTGCGAGATGGAAAATGCCAACACCCTGCGCCTGCCCTGTGCTCAGTGCGTGGCTATGGCAATCAGCCAACAGTCGCCATTCGGATTTGTCCCTAAGACGGTGCGCAGTTTTATCCGCGAAGACGATGCAGCGCGCGCTAGCAAGGTTGCTTCTGCGTGGAATGGACGCGATCTTGCGGATGTTCACTGCGAGGGGCTGCCGGTAGGCTTTAACGTGGCCCGGTATCTGCACAACTATTACCACGCGGCTACCTACGAACAGGATTATGACACCGGCCACATTGAAAACGCGCGCCGTTGTCTGGAAAGCAGCATCCTATACTTTATTGCGGCGCGCCGGATTCTGGCGAATGAGTCGCCGGATATCTTGATCCTTTCCAACGGCAAAAATCTCGTCTATTATCCGTTTTTTCATCAGGCGCACCTGTACCGAATCCGTACCGTGACGTGGGATGAGTCGGTCGTTTTTGAAGATAGTCTGATCTTCAATCACGATTGCTTCGCCAATGAAATTCACCTGGAATCCGTCTGGCCACGGTGGCGCGACATGCCGCTTTCGCCGGCGGAAGACGAGCGTTTGGATGCCTTTATTCAACGCCGCCAAAAGGGTGTGGAAGGTTTGACGCCGATCATGCACGGCGCGGCGGCGGCAGTGCGCGAGTTTTTATGCGCGCGGGGATGGGACGACGCGCGCCCGCTGGTAGCGATCTATCCCAACATGGCCTGGGATACGGCGGTAGTAGGCCGAGATGTGGGGTTCACCTCGTTAGTGGACTGGTTGCGCGCGCTGGTAGAACTGGCAAAGGCGCTGCCCGACCGCACTTTTGTCTTTCGCGCACACCCGCATGAGGCCACTTTGCCCAAGCACTTCGCCACTTCCACCCCCACCCTGGCATTGCTGTCGCAATTCGGCGCTCTACCGGATAACATCATTCTTATCCCGCCAGACGTTACGCTGAATAGCTACGCGCTAGGCCAAATGGCCCAACATCGCGTGCTCTATACCGGCACCCTGGGGCTGGAGCTTGCCGTGGATGGGTATGCCTCGCTGGTGTGCGGCGATGTGCATTACCGCAACAAGGGATTCACGATAGACATTCTCAACGCCGAGCACTTGCGCGAACAAATGTTGACTGCGCCGACGCTTACCGCCGAGCAACAGGCCTGGGCGCGCCGATATATGTACCTCTATGTATTCCGGCATCTCGTGCGTCTGGGATGCATTGGCAAGGCCACGCGTTTTATTCCTGATTCCTGGTTTGCCCGACTGCTTCCTGGCGCAACGGGATACTGGCAAGAATTTGTCGCTGCCGTCGCGGGGGAAAGAGAGTTTGATTTTGGCCCCAGTGATTAGCTGGCTGAAAACACATGTGCGTAGGCTGTGGGCCATGCGCAATGCTTTGCCGTTCAGGCCATTTTTGAAGCGGTTAGCTTATCGTGCCTACCACGCGCCGCGTTATCAGGGCGGGCAGATTAAAATTGCTGGATATACCATCCAATACCTGGATTTGTTGTCACTTTACATCGAGTATAAGGATATTTTCGCTCATCGGATCTACCATTTTGAAACAACAGAAACCAGCCCTTATATTATAGACGGGGGAGGATGCATTGGATTGTCCGTGTTGTACTTCAAGTCCGTCTATCCGCAGGCGCGACTGGTGGTCTTTGAACCGGATCCACATGTGTTCGCGACCTTAAAACACAACATCGAAGTCAATGCTTTGCAGGATGTGTTGTTGGTTCAAGCCGGTTTGTCGGGACGCGCCGGCGCCGATGTTTTTGTGCCAGATGGCATAGATGGCGGACGCATTGCTCTCCCTACGGGCAAAGAAGGCATCGTGGTTACCACGGTAAAGCTGTCGGACTATTTGACAGAGCCGGTTGACTTTCTCAAACTCAACATTGAAGGATACGAATGGCCCGTATTAGAGGAAGCTGCCGCCAGTGGGCGATTGCGGCAAGTGCGGGAAATGGTAGTGGAGTATCACGGTTGGCCCCATGGAGAACAAAACCTGGGGGCGATTCTTATGCTATTGGAAGGCGAGGGGTATCGCTATCTGGTCCACGATTTTGACCCTGAGACCGGTCCCGCGAGTAAGCCGCCTTTTCGTATCCGTCCTGATACAACCTGGTATTGTTTGATCTATGCCTGCCGCGAGGATTTATATGCTCAAGTCAATGCTTAAGCGACTGTTACCGCACTCATTTTACGCGTTGGCGGCGCGACGTTTGCGTGGTGTGCGCTGGGGTAGCTTCCGGAGGGTAACGCCTATCAGCGCGGTCTTTGGCTTCGACCGTGGACAGCCGATTGACCGCTATTACATAGAGTCTTTCTTGCGCGCGCATAGCGGCGATATCCAAGGCCGGGTGTTGGAAGTCGGCGACGCCGAATATACGCGAAGGTTCGGGGGAGCGAAAGTGACCTGGAGCGATGTCTTACATGCCGTTCCGGGCAATCCAGAAGCTACACTGATCGGCGACCTGTCGACTGGCGTGAACATCCCTGAATCTGTATTTGATTGTTTGGTGCTGACACAGGTCTTTTTGGTGATTTACAATGTTCATGAGGCTGTGCGACACAGTTATCGTGCTCTTAAGCCCGGCGGCGTCTTGCTGGCAACTGTGCCAGGGATCAGCCAAATCAGCCGCTATGATAGGGAACGCTGGGGCGACTATTGGCGCTTCACCGACGCTGCGGCGCGTCGGCTATTTGGCGACGTGTTTGGGGCAGAGAATGTAACAGTAGAGCTATATGGCAATGTGCTGGCGGCGTGCGCTTTTTTACAGGGGCTTGCAGCCCATGAGTTGACAAGACGTGAGCTAGATTTTAACGATCCAAATTATCAAGTCACAATCGGGATTCGTGCAATAAAACCGGAATGAATGTGAGCCAGATTGTGCGCCAACACATACGCCGCCTGTACCCCAAAACAGTGATTTTGCTCTATCATCGCGTAGCAGAGTGTCGCCTTGACTCTGAACAACTCTGCGTCACCCCTCAGCATTTTGCTGAACAGATGGCTTGTCTGCGCAAACACTTCAATGTGCGCCGTTTGCACAATTTGCACCGTTGGGATACAAATTCAGGGATTGTGGTCACCTTTGACGATGGCTACAGCGACAATCTGTACCATGCTTTGCCTGTTTTGGAAGAATATGACATACCCGCAACGATCTTTGTCAGCAGCCATTATGTTGAAACAGACACCTCCTTCTGGTGGGATGTACTGGCAGCCACTTTGCTTGCCGCACCCATAGTGCCTGCGCAATTGACAATTATGCTACAAGGACAAACATATCATTATGAAACAAGTTCAGAAGGCGAACGGCTTCAGGTCTATCGTAAGTTACTTGAAAAAGCACATTACCTAAACGCATCTGAGATCGAGCAATTCGTTTTCGACTTGCGCCAGTGGGCCGCGCTACACCATTGGCAGGATGGCTGGGGCCGCCCCCTTGCGTTAAGCGAACTACAATCCCTTGCTCAAAGTGCACTCATTGACATTGGCGCTCACACGCAAAAACACCTCAACCTGGCCCACCAATCCAGGACGGTGCAATCTGCGGAGATTCAGCTTGGACGGCAACAATTGCAAACTTGGCTCAATAGACCTATTACCAGTTTTGCCTATCCTTTTGGATTTCCCAGCTTACATTACAATGCAGATACAATCCGGGCAGTGCAAGCCGCCGGTTTTTTACGCGCTTGCGCTAATCAAGAAGGATGGGTGACATGGCGCAGCGACCAATTTCAATATCCCCGCTATCTGGTGCGAGATTGGAACGGTGACGAGTTTATGGAACATCTTGCGGCGTGGTTTGCCGCTTAATACCCGACTATGAATATCCTTCAAGTAAACACCACCGATATGGGGGGGGGCGCGGCGAAAGCCGCTTATTCACTACACAAGGCGTATCAAGAGCATGGCCATGATGCCTGGTTGGCGGTGGGTTTTAAGCAATCGGATGCACCGGCGATTTTACAAATTCCTGGCGCGCGACACGCACCGTTTTATGCTAAACCCCTATGGCAGATTTATGGACGATTGCAACCTTGGGAAAAACGTGCGCCGGGGGTGCGGTTAGTACGCGATCTACTATGGACATGCGCCGGTGGGGAATCTTTATGGGCGCGCATCGAAGGACAAGAGAATTTTAACTATCCAGGCAGCCACCGTTTGCTGAATTTGCTCCCCGAGATCCCAGATATTGTGCATCTGCACAATATACACGGCGGCTATTTTGATCTGCGCTATTTGATCACACTCAGCCGGCAAAGGCCGGTTATCGTGACTTTGCACGATGCCTGGCTGTTAAGCGGTCATTGCGCTCATTCGTTGGATTGTGAACGCTGGCAGACGGGATGCGGGCGCTGTCCCGACTTGAGCCTCTATCCTGGCCTCTTGCGCGACGGCTCAGCGCGGAATTGGCAACGCAAAAGGGCGATCTATCAAAAATCGCAACTCTATGTGGTTACACCCTCACACTGGCTCATGAATAAAGTTCAGGCCTCAATGCTACATCCCGAACAGACGCGGGTGATTCCCAATGGCATTGATCTACGCATATTCCAACCCGGCGATCAGAAAAAAGCGCGCGAACAGCTAAATCTGCCGCTCGATGCCTGGATCTTGTTGTATGTCGGCTCCATAGATGTAGCAGATTCTTTCAAGGATTTTGCGACGTTGCGCCAGGCACTTGTGCAACTGCCATCTATGGGTAAACCCGTCATACTCATTTGCCTGCATCAAACGGGCTCCTCAGAAACGTTTGGACAAGCGACCATTCAATTTCGGGCCTATGAAACCGATGAAACCAAAGTGGCGGCATATTATCAAGCGGCGGACATTTACGTGCATGCAGCAAAAGCAGAAAATTATCCTTACGTTATTATGGAAGCCATGGCTTGTGGATTGCCGGTCGTCGCGTCGGCCGTGGGGGGAATTCCCGAGCAGGTTATAGACGGTGAAACCGGCTTCTTGATGCCGACAAGAGATGCCAGCGTGTGCGCCGAACATGTTCACCGTTTGTTGACCACCCGCACTTTACGGGAACGTATCGGGGTGCAGGCAGCGCAAGTCGCCCGGCAAAATTTCAGTTTAGATACACAGGTATCATCATACTTACAATGGTATACGGAAGTCTTACTGACTTGGAATAAGACAAAGCATGAAATACTATAAACTAATCGTCTTTCTCATCTTGCCCCTGTTTTTAAGTTCTTTAGGCGCGCATGTGTGCGCCCAAAGTGGAGGAACTGTTGAAAGTATTGGCTGGAGCCCTAGTCTACCTTTAATCGAGGTTGGCGAGCCAGAAGGCCACACGCCACAAATCGTTGCAGACCGGCAAGGACGTGTTCACGTCTTTTGGGCTTCTTGGGTTGGAGCGCAAGAAGATTTGCCTTTTCCTGAAGCTCTGAATACCATTTACTACCGCCGCCTGGAAAATAACGCATGGACAGCGACAAATGATATTCTGGTGACGCCAGAGAATGGCGCGCTTTCACTTAGTTCAGTCGCAATAGATGATCAAGATTACCTGAACGTGTTATGGGTTGATCTGGGCCGCACTCGATCATTGTATTACAGCCGCGCACACACGTCGCTTGCCGACATGCCGCAATATTGGGACACCAAGTTATTGGATGTGCCGCAAATGGCTACAATTGCGCCCTGCTTAGTAACAGGCAAAGATGGCAAATTTTACGCAGTCTATGCTGCTGATAACCAGACGATTATGTTTCTGGCGTCAAAGGATTACGGCGCAAATTGGTCTACTCCCATAGCCATTGCCGCCGTATCTAATCCTCAATACGCGAGTTTCACGAACCCACGTATTGCGGTTGATGAACTGGAATTTCTTCACGTGGTTTGGTCTGAGTACGTTCCACAACGCAATTGGCAAGGCGAGGCTTTATACTATGCCCGTTCTGAAAATCAGGGAATAACGTGGGATGTTCATGAGATGTACAGAAGCACCACCGAGCAATCCACTGCTGCGTGGATCAACGTCGTTGTCAGAGACGGACACGAGGTTCACTTGGCCTGGAATAGGGGAATCGGAAGCCTGGAAGGGAGATTTCATACTTGGTCGAGTGACAATGGCAAAACCTGGATCGCGCCGGTATCTTTTTTCCCGCCCAACGAAAGCGGTCAAACGCATTGGCCCTGGATGGTGGTTGATTCTGCCGGAATATTACACCTCATCTCCAAAACGGGAGATGGTACACCCAAATATATGTATTGGAATGGAATACAATGGTCGCCGATGTACTTTTTTGCCGAAACACAAAATGATCTGGACTCGGCTTTAGCTATCGGATTAGGCAATCAATTACATTTTGTGCATGCGGCAGCCGCTGGTTCAGGTATCTTGGTTTATAATACCCGCCAAACCGATGCACCAGCCATTCTCCCACAAAAGATCAGCGCACCAGTCGTCACTACAATACAAGATAAATTGCCTACTTCCACACCTTTGCCTAAGGTCACAGCGACTCCCAATTATACAGCCCCAATTTTGCCAACCGAGGAACAGAATGTTGATACAATGACATCAAGACCCATATTGTTAGCCATTGTGGTCAGTCTAAGCTTCTTAATCGTTATTATAACTATATGGATTTCTGCACGTAGAGGGCGGTGAAATATGTCCCAACCGTTGGTTTCAATCGTAACCCCCTCCTACAATCAAGCGCGCTTCCTAAAGCAGACCCTGGAGACCGTAATACAACAGGATTATCAACCGTTGGAATACATTGTGATGGATGGTGGTTCCACAGACGGCAGTGTTGAACTAATTCGCGAATATGAGGACCGCATTGCTTATTGGGTCAGCGAACCGGACAGAGGACAAGCGGATGCCATCCAACGTGGTTGGTCATGCTCACGCGGGGATATCCTAGCCTGGATCAATTCAGATGACTATTATGCGCCCGATGCCGTTACCCGCGTGGTAGAGGTGTTCCGTCAGCACCCTGAAGTAGATGTTGTTGTGGGAGACTGCATTGCTGTTGACGAAAATGGCCGCTTTATCAGGCAAATCCCTGGCGGGATTTGGGGAGAAAAACAAATCATGGGCAATACTCTGCCCCAGCAGAGTATTTTTTGTCGCCGGGTAGCTATTGAGGCTGTTGGAGGACTAACTACTCATTTGCGGTATGTTATGGATTGGGACCTTTGGCTAAGACTATGGCTTAACGGTGCCCGGTTTTACCACCTAGCATATCCAATAGGATACTTCAGAATTTGGGGACAATCCAAAACGGCGTTAGGAGGGAGATATGGCTTGTCTGGCGGCATTCCCTTTGCGCTGGAGCGCGTCTCTGTTTTAGCGTCTCTATCCACCTCCTCCCCATACAGCACAACGCCAGAAAAGCAAGACCTTCTCAACCAGGCCTGGTTGGTAGGCTTATTGGAATTGGCGCTTTTACATTACAGCGAAGGTAACGCTCCGGCCGCCCAGCAATATATTGCGGAGTTTGCTCAACATAATGAGAACTTGGATAGCTTACCGGCCCCCGATATTCTGGCGCTACATCTGGCTTATCAAGACAAAGTTGAAACAATTGTGACACCCTTCATCAATGAGTTGGCGATCAATCTTGAACAGCGACATATCTCCATCAATCCAATGCGCTGGCAACAACAACTAAATGCGGAGATCTACCTTATGCGCGCTTGGGCGGCGCGTTTTTCTGGCGACTTAGTTACCGCCGTTGCACATTTTGGACGCGCCATTAGGTACTATCCTGCTCTGGCTATGCAACGCCGGGTCTTATCGCCAGTGATTAAAACTGCTATACAAGTTCCTGTAAATTACATCAAGAGGCTCACATTGAGGGGAACCGATGCCGTCTAATCCGTTTATTAGTGTGATCATGCCTACTTATAACCGTGCTGACGCCATAGGATTAACCCTCAAACACATGGCGCAGCAAACATTACCCCTTGATCAGTTTGAAGTCATCGTCGTTGATGATGGATCAACTGATAAAACGCCCGAAATTGTCACTGGCGTGGCGTGGCCTTTTACGTGTTCCTATTTGCAACAGCAAAACAAAGGCGCTGCCGCTGCGCGCAACCTGGGAGCGCAAAAAGCGTATGGCGAATGGTTGGTATTCCTGGATGCGGATATGGTGACAACACCTGGTTTTTTGGAACAGCATATCCGCGGATTGATAGATCATGCGCCAGGGACCCTGGTTATAGGTCGTGTTCGTTCCTGGCCTCCGTCTAGACAGTTTTGGCATGAACGTGTTATTGATCCGGAGTCTGTCGGCAAAGATTATGGGGAGTTATCCAGAAAAGTTCCCTTTTATCTGGCCTATAGTTGTAATTTGTCAATAAGCCGTAGATGCTTTTTATCGTTAGATGGCTTTGATGAAACATTCACCGCTTTTGAGGATACAGACCTTGCATATCGCGCTATGCAACATGGGCATGATTTATGGTATCAATCTACAGCATTAGCGTATCATAATCACACCCTTTCTTTACAACAGTGTTTTCAGAAAACGCAGACGTATGCCTCTCAACTGGTATGGATGCTCAATCGTCACCCTGAACTATGGGAATGTTTTCCGGGGGTAGACGAACTATTGCCCTTAATGCACAAACCTCCTTCTTTACGTTTAGTGTGGCGACGGTTGCGAGCTATTGCATTCAGTTCTGTATGGTCTCGTGGATTACTATACGCCAGCTTGTCTTGCTTTGAAAGATGGGAAAAGTGTCCCCGCCTTACCAGTATTCTTTTCTGGCGTTTAGCGTTAGGCTATCGCCGCGTTGGTTTCCAGAAAGGTATTCAATTGTATGGAATCGCTCAATAAACGAATATGAGATTACTTTTCCTTTCCACCTGGTTCCCCTTCCCGCCCGATAACGGCTCCAAAATCCGCGTCTACCATCTCCTACAGGCATTGAGCCAGCGACACGCCGTCACCCTCGTCTCTTTCGCCTGGGATACCGCTACGCCGGAACAAGCTGCCGCCGGATTGCCCTTCTGCCGCGCCGTGCATACGCTGCCCCGCGATCCCTTCGCGCGCAGCGCGTTTGCGCAGGCCACGCGCTATCTTTCCCTTGCGCCTGTCGTTACCCGTCCTATTCCTGAGATGCAGCGCCTTGTTGGGGATGTGTTGACGCACATAACTTTCGACGCGGTCATTGCTTCTACCGAGGTGATGGCAACCTATGCGCTACAGGCACCTCCCACCACCGTTAAAATCCTGGAAGAGCACAACTCCTTCACCCGAATGATGGGAGATCGTTACCGCGCTGCAACCCATCCTATGCAGCGCCTCAACCATTGGATCAGTTGGCAGAAGACGCGGCGCTACGAGGCGGCGTTGTTTCGCAAACTCGACCAGATTGTGATGGTCTCGGAAGAAGACCGCCGGACGTGTGAGCAATTGCCAGGTCATCACACCCCGGTCGCCGTCGTCCCCAACGGCGTGGACTGCGCCCACCACCGCCCCGGCCTGGCGGAAACCCGGCCCAATACCCTCATCTACAACGGCGCGCTCACCTATAGCGCCAACTACGACGCCATGCAGTATTTCCTGGCCGAAATCTACCCGCTGATCAAGCGACAAGCGCCGGATGTCACCCTCACCATTACCGGCTCCACACGTGGGGTTGACCTGAGCGACTTGCGCCTGGATGAAAGCGTCCACTTCACCGGTTATGTGGACGATATCCGCCTGCCGGTGGCGCAGAGCGCCGCCTGCGTCGTCCCCTTGCGGCAGGGCGGCGGCACGCGGCTCAAAGTCCTCGAAGCGATGGCGCTCGGCGTGCCCGTCGTTGCCACCACCAAAGGCGCAGAGGGGCTGGAGGTGGTGGATGGCGAACATCTGCTGTTGGCCGATGATCCGCAGACCTTTGCTGCCGCCGTATTGCGTGCGCTGCGTGAGCCTGGCCCGCGCGCAGACTTGATCCACAATGCCCGCACATTGGTAGAGACACAATACGATTGGGAGCGTATCGGGGCGCAGTTTGTGAAGATAGTGGAAGGAGTGGTGGGAAGAGAGGGTGAGGAAGAAAGGGAATGAGGAGAGGGGAAAAATTCGTGTTAATTCGTGTCGAAAATCCTCGCTATGACAATATAAACTGATTACTCGTTACTGATTACCCCCCAAGTCCCCAATCCCCCGTATTGTGCTATACTCTACGCCGATGAACATACAGATTGACACGGCAGCCATCACCGAACCGTTCTTCCTGGCCGGCGGGGAACCGGGTGTGCTGTTGATTCACGGCTTTCTTACCGCACCGGGGGAGATGCGCCCGCTGGGCGAATACCTGCATGCTGCCGGGCTGACGGTCAGCGGAATTCGCCTGCGCGGGCACGGTACCCGGCCGGAAGACCTGGCGCGCGTCTCCTGGCAGGACTGGCTGGCCGACGTAGAGGCCGGGCTGGATGAGCTACGGCGACATTGCGCGCAGGTCTGCGTCGCCGGACTGTCGCTCGGTGGGGCGCTGGCGCTCCACGCGGCGGCGCGTCATCCGGTCGCCTGCGTCGTCGCTTTTTCCGCGCCGGATGGTAGCCTCGCCCGCCATCCCCTGTTGCGGCTGGCGCACCCCGTCGCGCGCGTGCTGCCCTTCATCCCCAAAATCGGCTCGGACGTGCGTGAGCCGCAAGCACGCCGTCGCCATTTCACGTACACGCGGATTCCGTTGTGCAGCGTTCCGCAGATTGTCGGGGTGATGCGCGCGCTCGATGCTCAGTTGCCGCGCATCACCGCCCCCACCCTGTTGGTGCAGGCGCGGCATGATCTCGTCGTCCCGCCCGGAACCCCCCGGCGCATCGCGGCGCGACTCGGCGGCCCGGCACGCATCCTCTGGGTTGAACATGGCGGACATACCGTCGTCCTGGACTACGACCGGGAAGTGGTCTTCGCCCAAACGCTGGCCTGGCTGCGCGGCGATGGAGACGGTGCCTGAGATGCGCAAGGATCTGCTCTTCCTCATCATTGTGTTTGTCATCATCGCGACGGCCTGGAACGTCCTTGTGCCGTCCTACGAGAACCTGGATGAAATCGAGCACGCCGAGGTCGTCCGCCACATCGCCGCGACGGGACGATTGCCGGTTCACGGCGCGGCGCAGGCCGCCGGGTATCAAGTCCGGCAGGAAGCCTCACAACCGCCGCTCTACCACATCCTGGCGGCAGGATGGATGCGCCTGTGGCGTCTGCCCGACGCTCCACACCGGCCGCAGCTGATTCCCGGCAACGTCGTCGAATGTGGGCCGAGCAGCACGTTCTACAACAAGGCCACCTGGGTCCGCGAACCGGATCAGGAGTGGCGTGGCAGCCGCTTGACCCTTCACTGGTTACGCTTGTTCTCCACTCTGCTGCAAACGGCGACGGTGATCGGCGTGTGGATGCTGGCGCACCGGGTTTTTCCGCACGGGCCGGCGCCGTGGCTGGCGGCGGGACTGGTTGCGTTCAATCCACAATTCCTTCTCGTCGCTTCCGGCGTCAACAACGACAACGCCATCACGCCGCTGGCTACGTGGGGGCTGGTCCTGGCTTACGATGTCTGGGATAAAGGCCCGACGTACCGCCGGGTCGTGCTGCTCGGCGTCCTCGGCGGGCTGGCGGGACTGAGCAAGTTGAGCGGACTGGGTGTTGTGGGACTTGGCGGACTGGCGCTGTTGCTGCACAGTTGGCAACACAAGACGCCGCTGCGACGGATCATCGGCCTGGGTTGCCTGATGGTGCTGCCGGTTCTCGTTCTCGTTGCGCCGTGGATGGCGCGCAATCTGCGGCTCTACGGCGACCTCACCGCGCTGGCGCCGATGCTTGCAGAAGTCGGGCGGCGCACGTATCCCATTGCGTTTAGCGAGATCAGGCCGATGGTGCTTTCGTATTGGGGACAGATGCCGTGCTCATTCTACCCGCGTGCGGTGTATTGGCCTTACTTCATTTTGATGGCCGGCGGCCTCATCGGCGTCATCACAGGTTGGTGGCGGTTTAGCCGGCGACAAAAACAGGCGCTCACCCTGGCCGCCATCTGGTTTATGGTGATCGTGCTGGCATGGCTGCGCTGGAACAGCATCACTCCGGCGACCGGCGGACGTCTGCTCTTTCCGGCGATTGCGGCGTTGGCGCTTATCCTGGCGGGCGGATGGGTCACGCTCTCCCGGCGTCTTGCCAAACTCTGGGCCGCGCTGCTCCCGATTTGGGCCGTGGTGACGCTGGTTGCCGGCCCCGCGATGCTCTTTGCTCTGCCCAGGCTTCTGCCCGCCGATGCACAGGCGCCTCAACCGTTGGATGTGACCTTCGGCGATGATATTGCCCTGCGCGGCTACGCAGTCCGGGCACAAAAAGCCGGGATTGCCTGCGCCTTGAAATCACCGGCTGACTGCGCCCCTTTACTGGACATCACCCTTTACTGGCAGGCCACACAGCCGATCTCCGAAAATCTGACGCTGGCGCTGCAACTGGCGTCGCCGGTGCCCGGCGAAACCGACCTGCGTTTGAACTACCATCACTGGCCCGGACGGGGCAACTTTCCCACAAGCGCGTGGCCGGTTGGGATGATCATCCGCGATCACTATCGCCTGCCACTCGCCCCGGCCGATACCCCCGTTCAGGCGTGGGCGTTGCAAGTGATCCTGGTAGACGATCAAACTGGCATCCGCCGTCAGACGTACACCAACGGCGCGCCGACAGGCGACGCGGCGCGGTTGACGCTGCTGCGCATCCCCGATCCCCAGGCCGTACCGCAATGGGAGCGCACCCTGGCAACGCCCGTGGAATTCGGCGAAATCGTACAACTCGCAGATGCCTATGTTGAAGGGGCGGGGAGTTTCCGACGCGTCTCGCTCTACTGGCATTGTCGTGCGTCTGCCCCCGAAGACTACACCGTTTTTGTGCACGCCTACGCCGCGGACGGAGAGCTGCTGGCGACCGGCGACGGGCCGCCGCAAAACGGTCACTTTCCTACCGGGCTATGGGAAGCCGATGACCGTATCCTCGATGTCCACCTCCTATCTTTGCCGGAAGGCGTCACGCTGGCGCGCATCGCCGTTGGACTATACTCGCCTGTGACCAACACAAGAGTCCCGGCGACCGTCAACGGCAATCCCCTGCCGGATAACGCCGCAATTATCTGGGAAGCGCGACCGTGAAACCCAAACCGCTGTTCATCCTGCTGCTCGCCTTTGCCCTGCTGGTGTGTCTGCACAATGCCAGCACGCCCGTCTTTGAGGCGCCGGACGAGGTCTGGCATCACGCCTACGTGCGCTGGCTGGCGCAGGGGAACGGCCTGCCGGCGATGGACAACGACGCGAGCGGTGCCAATCAGGAGGTCGCGCAGCCGCCGCTGTATTACGCCGTCGCGGCGCTATTCAACGCGCCCTTCAAGCACGCCGACCCGAATACCCTCATTTGGGGCAATCCGGGATTCAGCTATCAGGCGTCGGGCACGGTCCCCGACAACAAAAACTGGCTCATCCACACGTCCCAGGAAGCCTGGCCGTGGCGCGGCGCAGCGTTGAGCATCCACGTGACACGCCTAGCTTCACTGCTCTTCGGCCTGCTGACGGTGACGGCGACATGGGGATTGGGCTACGAGACCTTCGGCGATCGGCGCGGCGCGCGGGTTGCCGCCATGCTGGTCGCTTTCCATCCGCAGTTCGTCTTCATGTGCAGCGTCATCAGTAACGACAGCGCGGCGGCCGCGCTCTCGACGGCGGCGCTGTGGGCGGTCGCCCGCCTGGCGCGACGCGGCCTGAGCCTGCGACGCGCTGTTGCCTGTGGCCTGCTGGTCGGCCTGGCAGCGCTGACCAAGACCAGCGCGCTGTTGCTGTTGCCCATAGCGGGATTAGCGTTGCTGTGGACAGGGGTGCGTCGTTCGGCAGGGAGAAGGCCCATCCTGGCGTGCGGTGCGGCATTCATCGTGGCGGCAGTCCTTGTCGGCGGATGGTGGTATGGGCGCAACGGCGTGCTCTACGGTGACCTGCTCGGCATCTCCAACCACACCAACACGCCTTGGGGACGCCCGGCACCCGTATCCCTGCTGGAACTGTGGCCGGAGATGCCGCGTCTGGTGTATTCTTTCTGGGCGGCCTACGGCTGGGGGCATGTGACGTGGCCGGCATGGGTTTATTGGGGACTCACTTTGGGCACCCTTGCCGTATTCATCCGCAGCCTGTGGCTTATGGCGCGCACAACAAAGGCAAGCCAGGCAATGAACAACCGGCGCGAGGCGCAAACTTACCTGATGATTCTTATGCTTTCTCTGCTCTGGTGCGGGGGCATCGGTGCGGCGCTACTCCAGTGGATGCGGCAAGTCGAAGCGCCTCACGGGCGGCTGCTCTTCCCGGCCCTCGGCGCATGGGCGCTGCTTGTGGCGAACGGGTTCAGGGGGCAAGGGGCAAGGAGCAGGGGGCAGGGACTCTCCCTCTTCACGCTCGCGCTTTTCACCCTCACGGCATTGGCGCCCGGCGCACGGATTCTGGCGACATTTGCGCCGCCGCGTTTATATGCGCCTGCTCAGGTGATGAACAAGGTGCGTCCAACAGAGATTGACTACGCGAGACAAGCGCGTCTCATCGGCGTAACCGTAGATACGGAACGCGCCACCCCCGGCGCTGCGTTCACGGTCAAAGCCTGCTGGGAAGCGCTCACGCCCATACAACGGGATTACACCGTCTTCATCCACCTCATCGGGCCGGAAAACAGCCGCGTTGCCGAACGCCATACCTACCCCGGTCTGGGACGCTTCCCCACGTCGCTGTGGCCGGTAGGACGTGCCTTTTGTGACCATTACCGCGTGCCCATCGCCTCCTGGGCCGACGCGCCTCTACTTTACCGGCTGGAAGTGGGGCTTTTCGACGCCGAAACTGGCGCGCGCCTGCCCGCGACGCTGGCCGACGGCCATCCATTCGAGCCGCCGGTTGTCGGCGCGGTCAGCATTGTCCCCGCCGTGACGCCCGACGCTGCACCGGCTCACGCCATCAATGCCACGTTCGGCGAACACATCGCGCTGCGAGGCTACGATGGGCCGGCCGTCGCCGCGCCCGGTGAAACCATCACGCTCACCCTGCACTGGGAAGCCCTGCGCGCGCCCGATGGCGACTTCACCGTCTTTGTGCATCTCTGGCGTCCGGGAGATTCCGCACCGTTGGCTCAGCACGACAGCTCGCCGCGCGCGGGCTGGTATCCGACGACCGTATGGCAGGCCGGCGACCGGATACCCGACGCGCACCCTCTCGCCATCCCCGCCGATCTGCCGCCGGGCGAGTATCCGCTGTGGGTTGGATGGTATCGCGCAACCGATGGTATTCGCCTCCCGGCCAACGGACCGGAAGGGCGCTATCCCCACGACCTTATGCCCCTGGAAACATTGAGTATCACCCCTTTTCCCCCTCAATAGCCTTGTCGCATGGGCGCATTTCAACTTCGACAAATCTTGCTGTGGCCGGTCTTTGACCGCGCCACTGTGGGATCAGTCGCTGCGCAGGCGCGGTCTGGAGACCGGCCTGAGCATTACCCGGTTGTCGTGTCCGATAAGTTGCCCCCGTTCTGAAATGCACCTTGGCGCAGCGTTCGCAACTTTCTTCGTAATTGAGACGTATGGTATTGAAGTGCATAGTTTGTAAGTAACGGCTCAAGTAAGATGAGAATTTCAACTACGACTTGCGCGAATTTTCGCTAATGTTTTAGCAACTACCTTGACACAGATACATTTTTAAAAGATTCGCGTAAATCGGCGTGATTAGCGGTTTATTTTCAAGGAGGCAACCCAATGACACATTCCAAAAGATCAAGCATCACCTCGGGGCTGGTGTTGATTCTTATCGGCGGCGTACTGCTGGCTTTACAGGTGTTTCCCGGCCTGAGCGCCTGGTTCAATTTCACGTTTACCTGGCCGATGATCATCATTTTCATCGCCTTGGGGATGCTGGTCATCGGGCTGCTGAGCGGCTCACCGGATATGGCAATTCCCGCCTGCGTCATTGGAGGGATCGGGGGAATCCTCTATTTCCAAAATGCCGGCCGCCTGACGTGGCAGAGTTGGGCTTATCTGTGGACGTTGCTCCCCGGCTTTTCCGGCGTAGGCACCCTAATCGCCGGTCTGATTAACTGGAAACGTAAGCAGATCGGCGACGGGCTGGAAAGCATCCTTGTCAGCGTTGTGCTCTTCACCATTTTTGGATCGCTGTTTGGCAACCTCCTGGGATACTTCCCCTTCAAAGTGTATCTGCCTTTTGCACTCATTGCCCTGGGCGTGTTCTTGTTCATTCGGGAACTGGTGCGTCCTGTGAAGCGCGTCGAAAGATAGGAGATCACCATGTACAACAAGCGTTTGTTTTGGGGTGTGATTTTAGTCGTCATCGGTATCTTGCTGCTGCTGGATAATTTGGGCGTGCTCGCGCCGCTGCGTATCAGCTTCAAGCAGTTGCTCTTCCCGTTAGCTCTCATTGGCTTTGGCGCATGGATCCTGTGGGTCTCAACCCATGGGCAGGTCACCTTCGCCACCGAGGAAGTGAGCATCCCTCTTGAAGCCGATGAGGCACAGGTAAACATTGACTTCGGGGCCGGCGAATTGATCGTGGCCGGAGGCGCGCCTGCCGCAACGCTACTCAGCGGCAGTTTCGACGGCGTCGAATATCGCGTTGCCAGCACAGATGGCGTCCAGCGCGTGCATCTGACCTCCCCGATGTTGAACTTTCCCCACTGGAATTTCGGCGTCGCGTCCCATCGCCGTTGGACAGTGGCGCTCAATCCCAATGTGCGGTTGTCCCTGGGGGTCAAAACCGGCGCGTGCGATACCCGGCTTGACCTGCGTGACCTGCGCGTCTCGCGGCTTAACGTCGAGACCGGCGCAAGCTCCACCCATATCATCGCGCCTGCGCACGCCGGCTACACCGAGATACGTGGATCAAGCGGTGCGGCTTCCATCAACATTGAGATTCCAGAGGGCGTCGCCGCGCGTATCCATGTCAGCAGCGCGCTATCCAGCGTCACCGTAGACCAGGGACGTTTTCCAAACATCGGCGGGGAATATCGCTCTCCAGATTATGAAACGGCCGCCAACACAGTGGATATCCGGCTCGAAGGGGGCGTCGGGACGTTTAGTATTCAGTAGTCGGGGCGTGAGAACGTTTGAACGTTCCAACGTTCAAACGTTCTCACGTTATTACAGGGAGGTGAGCTATGAAGCATCTCGAATCCAGAATCTTTTGGGGCATCGTTCTTATCGCCGCAGGAGTTTTGTTCCTTCTGCAAAACCTGGGGTTGCCGATACTTGACAATCTCTGGCCGCTGGTCTTCGGCGTGGCGGGGTTGGTGTTCCTGTATTATTTCTTAACTGAACGTCATAACTGGTGGGCAGCCATTCCGGGACTGACATTGTTGGGCTTGAGCGCGCTCATCGCGTTCGAGCGGCTCTTCCCCAAAGCGCATGACAACTGGGGCGCAGCCATCTTTATGGCGAGTCTCAGCTTAAGCTTCCTGGCCGTTTATGTGCGCACGGCGGCCCAACAGTGGTGGGCGATCATCCCGGCAGGCGTGCTTGGAGCGCTTGCCATGCTCATCGGTTTTGAGCCGTATATGCCGGGTGGCGTCTTTGCGGCGCTATTCCTGCTCAGCATCGCGGCAACTTTTGCGCTGGTGTACCTGTTGCCCACGCCGACCGGACGCATGCGTTGGGCAGCCTATCCGGCAGTGATCGTTGGCGGCGTCGGCCTCTTCGTCTTGATCGGCGCGACGTGGTTGAGCCGGGTGCTTGTGCCACTCGCCATCATTGCCTTTGGCGTCTATCTGCTCTTGCGACGCCGTGAAGAGTGAAACCACGAATCTTCACGAATCTACACGAATTTGGATTTCCATTCGTGAGGATTCGTGTCAATTCGTGGTTTAGATTCGGTCAATTCGTGGTACAAATTTGTAGTCTGAGGGAGAAAAGGTATGGAAAAAGAGGGACGGCAATTTAAGCTGGTAGGGCCGACAATCCTGATCGGCATCGGCATTATCTTGTTGTTAAACAACCTGGGGTATCTGAATTGGAGCTTTTGGGACATACTCAGTCTCTGGCCGATCCTGCTGATTGCGGCCGGATTGGAAATATTGATAGGCAAGCGATCGGCAATCGGTTCATTCATCGCAGCGTTGATCGTGTTGGGGCTGCTCATCGGCGGTGTGTGGCTCATCGGGGTGGCCGACGGTGTGCGTACCTCCGCTCAATCCATCACCATCAGCGAGCCGCGTGACGGCACCAAGTCGGCGCAGGTGACGCTCGCCCCGGACGTGGCGCAACTCAATATCAAAGCGTTGAACGATTCCGGCAACTTTGTCGAGGGCATGGTAGAGCAGCGGGACAACGAGAAAGTGATCCAGGACTTTAGCGGCGGGACGCCGGCCCGTTTGATCCTCAAAACAACCGGCGGGGCAAGTGGCAAAAGGATCGGCCCCAGCCGCCATTACACCTGGGACCTGGCCTTCCACCCCGAGGTAGCCCTGGATCTCAACATTGACGCCGGCGTCGGCGATATGAACCTCGACCTGAGTGAGCTGATGCTTGATGCCGTCAACATCAACTTTGGAGTCGGCGATTTACTGCTTAAGCTCCCCCCAAATGGCGATTGTAACATCAGCATTGACGGCGGTGTTGGTATGGTAGTTATCGAAGTGCCGGCCGGACTGGCCGTACGTATCCAAAGCGATACCGCCATCGTTGCGTCGGACATGCCGCAGGGTTACACGAAAGTCAATAACCGTTACACCTCACCGGGGTACGATAAGGCCGAGGCGCGCATAGACATCCGTGTTGGACTGGGCGTCGGCAATCTCATGGTGCGAGAAATTCCATAAAGTCATAGAAGCATTTTATGGAAACCGGCTGAGGCCAAAATGTACGTTGTGTATACCGGCCTCAGCCGGTTTCTGGTTGTCGTCTGTGGGGATTGTTAAGTCCTTGTTAAACTTTTTGCCATAACCTGCATTTTGTGCTATTATAATGATAACCTGACCATTCAAGCCCGGCACCGCTGACTATCTTAGCAGCAGACATGTCCCAATTCCTCAAAATGCCTTTCGACTTTGCAATAAATTACTGTCTGCAAATCAAATTCATTAAATTTCACTGAGTTAATGTAAGAAAGGAGTTCACTTATGGTGAAGCCCTTACCACGCTTGTTCCTCGTTATTGCTCTAGGTGTGGGCACGTTAGCCTTGTTGTTGATTACGCTTACCCCCTCATTACAGGCAGCGCCATCCCGCTACGATTTCACCCCCGGCACCCAACTGACGCCGTTGGGCGCCGGCCAATCCACCGATCTCACCCGCCGCAATGCCTACAAGGCGTTGTGGGAAGCCCTGTACGGGCACAATACTGCCGACCTGGCCTGGACGGTGATCACCACAACCGTGAACGGCCAGGATTACGCCCCCGGCGCCGTCATCGGCGAGCTGCGGGGCAATTTTAACCGGCTGAACGCCAGCGGCCCCTTCAGCACAGCACGCGCCCTCGCGCTCCATCCGCGCCGGGTGGCGCTCTACGCCGGCAGCGTGCGCGATGAATACGACCAGCTTGTCGTCTGGGAGAGGCTCAACTTCGAGCAACTGTTCCGCGTTTACCTGGGGTGCGAGCTTCCCCCCGCGGTGGCGGGATCAGGCGGAGGTGGATGCCCTTACTTCGACACGCTCACCGAGACGCACATGATCTCCAATTTGAGTGATTACGACGTGCTCATTCTGCCCGCCATCCGCGTGGGCTATGTTGATGAAGTCGTCGCCGCATTGGGAAGTGAGGGACTGAGTGCCATCGCCGACTTTGTGCGCGGCGGCGGTTTTCTCTATGCCCAGGCGGACGCCGCTTACATCGCCGAGGCGGCCGGCCTGCTCCCCGAAGGTACCGTCAATCTTGGCGCCCGCGTGACCGATCCCGATAATGTCGGACAGTTAAACGTTCTGCTGCCCGATCATCCGCTGGCTTTCTCCTGGCTTGCCAACGCCACCTACGTCCTCAACGAACCCGCGATCTTCGCCGGCACCGCCTTGAGCGTCGTCGCCCGCTTTGCCGATACCTCGCGCCCCGGCTCCGTCGCCATCGGCGTTGCTCAGGTCGGCGATGGACGGGTGGTGTTGTTCAACGGCCATCCGTCCGATGACGTGGCCTACCATCCGCAGGTGCTGGATGCGCTCCTGTGGGCCATGGGCGAACGCGCCGGTCTCTATGGGACGCTGTGGGGATGCCCCGCGGCTGCGCCTCTTGCCATCGGCTGCGACACCATCCCCGCCTACGAAGCCGGTGTGCCCATCGCCATCACGACCACTTTCAAAAACACCTGGGATGGGCCGCTGACCGATATCGTCATCACCGAGACGCTACAGCGCGGCTTCACGACGACCCTGGATTCCATCACCCCGGCGCCCACCGCCTTGATGACCGACGCCGGTGTCACCACCATCGTGTGGACGTTGCCGCAAGCGTCGCCCGGCGCCACGCACTTCACTTACCTCGCCTATACCACCGCGCCTTCCGGCACGGTCGGGACGGCGTTGGTCAGCACGGCCAAAGCCACTTACACCGATCCTTTCCATCTCACTCAGAACCATCCGGCCGGTCTCCCCCGCGCGCTGACGCGCAACGCCTTGCAGGTCAAATCGCTGATGGGCGCGCGGCTGGTGGGCGACCGCGATATCGAACTGGATGGCCTCTACCCGCTCCCCGCCGAGGGTTACTACTTCGACATCGCGCTGACGCTGGAAAACAAAGAGGAAACCGGCGCGCAGAATGTCGTCATCACCGATGTGGTGGCGCTGCTCTCCCCCATTGTGGATGTGGACGATCAGCGGCTTGTCCCCCATGTCATCGCCGATTCCTGGGGTCTCAGCACGACCGATTCGCTCTCGCAGACGCTGTTCGCGCTGAACGAGATTTTCTTCTATGAGACGCCCGTTCCCGTTTATCCGCTGCCGGTGGCGATGGACGGCGTGCCCACCGTAACCACCGGCGTCTTCTACACGCTTCCAACATGGGAAAACGGCCCGCGCCTGGTCTACACCTACACCGGCAACTTCACCACGACGCCGGGGCTGTCTAACTCCGTCACCATCCCGCCGGAATACGCGGCCTACATCACCGTCACGGCCGAGGGCGACATCGTTTTGCCGGCGCTGCGCATGGTGTGGGATTTCGGCGCGCTGCCCGCCTACGATTATCAGGAGCCGGCGGCGCGCTACGGCATCTTCAGCCATGAGCTGTTCAGCCGCACGGTCTCCTTTGCCAGCGATCCGGTCAACCCTAGTTTGGTGATGAAGGGCGGCGGCGGTTCCGTCTACACCAACCTGGGCGGACATCCCATCCCCTATCACGAGTACCTGTCCAGCGGCGTCGTCCATATCCCTGTGGCGCCGGAGCTGCCGCGCGTGACCTATCGGGACATCTGGGAACGTGAGCAGGTCATGGAATTGCGCACCGTTTTCTACGACATCGTGCCCTTCCCGCCACCGGAATACCACGCCGTCGTCAACACCACCTTCGAGCTGCGCGCCGACCGCGACGGCGACGGCCTGGGAGATACGCGCGTCCTGGAGTTCCCCGCCCGCGAGGGCGCCGATCTGACGCTGTATCTCAAGTCCTGGTCCAACTTCGATCCGCTGATGCCGCCGCTGCGCCAGGATGAAACGCTCATCGCCCAGGGGATGTTCCGGGGATTGGGTTTCGCGCTTGAACCGAAGCAAAACTCCTGGTGGGATTCGTGGCGTTCGCCGGAACTGCAAGGCGTAGCCGGCGCGACGGTGCTCACCGACATTGTCAGCGTGCCGGCCTACGACTATCTCTACTTCCAGCAATACCTGGAAAGCCAGAAACGCGAGGGCATCTACATCAGCGCGACCCTCAGCACGTACCCCAATCTCCACCGCGAAGGCGTGATGAAGATTGACGACGGAGCGCGCTTCGTCTATCACCAGAAGGCCGTCGGCCCCAACCGCTACGAAGTCTACGACGCGCACGTACAGGCCGTGTTCGGTCTCTCGGCGGATGCGCAGGTGCACAAAGCCGTTGCGCCGACGCTGGTGGCGACGTTCGATGATCAGATGTACCATTTGCTGCGCATCGAAGACCCGTGGGACCCGCGCTGCGTGGGCTGGGAACCGTTCATCAAGTCCTATGGCTTCGGTGATCTGGCGGCGACGGTCTACGTGGGCGGACGGCACGGCCCGGAGTTGCTGTGGCCGCGCGTGGCCCCCGGCGAAAAGACCCAAATCCGTTTGGAAATCCGCAACAACCAAAACGGCATCACCATGACCAACCTCATCCTCACGCCGACCGCTCCGGCGGGCATCACCGTCACCCCGCGCAGCGTCAGCGAGACGCAGGCCAGCGAACCGCTCTTCTTCGACTTCCCCTTCCTGCACGAAACGACCATCCCCGACGGCGGGCGCAGTGTGTGGTACTACGATGTGGAGGTCAGCCCGACCTTTACCGCTACCGGCAAGGTGCAGCGGATCGAATTCGCGGCGCAGGCCGATGGCTTGCCGGCAGATTTCCAGATTCCGGCGGCGGAAATCGGCGTGGGCGCCCCTGATGAATGTATCCAGACGCTATGGGGACAGGCGACCGACCTGCAATTGAAGGATCGTCTGCCGGCGTGGGTGACGCTACAAGCCGCGCGGCTGGCCAACGCAAACGAAGCGGCCGCGTTGAAGGGCGCGTTGGCCCTGGGCGACCTGGTCTCGGCGACGCTGCTCTTTGAGAACCTGCGCCCGATGGCCTTTAGCACTACGCCGGTAAGCGGAGGCACGCAGGTTGCCTTTACGCTGCCCGTCTCCGACACTTACGACGCCACGCAGATGCCGTGGCTGGAGAACGGGGTACGTTCCGGCGAGATGTACGTCATCTTCAAATCCCATGTACAGATCGAGAAACGCGGCACGGCGCTCGTCAATGACGGGCCGGCCATCACCTATACCGATCCGTTCGAGCAGCGTTACACCTATGTCGGCAACCGGCAGACGGTGGAGGCGCACGGCGCCGAGCTGGCGGCGACCTACACCATCGAAGCCATCACCAACACCGTCACCGGCGAGGTGATGCCCGGTGTGGCGCGCGGCGTGCGCAACCGTGTGGCGCTGACGCTCAAGGTCTTCAACCAGGGCGACTACATCGCCAAACACAACACCATCACCGTCACCTTCCCCTCCGGCGTGAAGTTGCTGGCAAGCGATACGCCGACCAGCGCGCAAGGGGCAGATTGGATTGCCATGGCGATTCCCGATCTGGCGTTGGGGACGCAGACAGACATCCGTCTGCTGCTGGAACTCACACCGCAGGCTGCGGGGCCCTGGACACGCACATCGCTGGCCCCGCCGGATACGTACCATCTCATTGCTTACAGCGACGGGCGTTACATTCACGAGTTCCCCTTCGCGGCCATCGCGCGGCGCCAGGTGGTAGTTGTGGAGCGTCTGGCGGAGGCGTTGGAGGTCGGGCATTACGCGCCCATCTACCGCCTCTGGTTGCCGGTCGTGCTGCGCGACTACACGCAACCCTGGTGGCCGACGATAAGGTAGGAAGCCTATGAAACCCATTTCATTGCTGCTGGTGATGACAAGCCTGTGCCTGGGTCTGCTGGCGTTCCCCGTTCGCGCCCAGACTCCAGTGCCTGCCACATCCGAAACGCCGATGGGGATTGTCCAGGTACCCCCCGATCTGAGCGTGGGGGTGCTATCCGAGGATCCCGCCTCCGGGCAGCGCTGGAGCAGTGTTGTCTTGCCCTTCGGGAATTATGTAGGGACGGTCTCCGGCAATGCCGTCTTCTGTCGTACCTACCTGCACTTTGCGCTGGAAGCCATTCCTGCCGTTGCAATCGTACAATCGGCCGACCTTCATGTCTTTGTGGACGATTACTGGCCGGCGCCGGGCAGCGCGCCGATGTCAGTCTACCCGGTGGCGTCAGCCTGGACGCCAAATGGGGTGGACTGGTACGATGTGGACACCTGGCCGACGCCGGGCGGGGCCATAGCGACGCTGGAGGTTTCTTCGGCCGGCGGCTGGTTTGTCTGGGATGTAACGGCGCAGGTGCAGAGCTGGGTAGCCGGCGCGCCGAATTACGGGCTGATGGTAGCGGCCGCCGATCTGGGTTCCACGATCAGCAACTGGGCCGCCGCCCGGCGTCTGAGCGCCAACGATCCGGCGACCATGCCCTACCTGCGGGTCGTTTATGCGCTGCCGCCGACGCCCACGCCCACCGCCACGCCGACGCCCACGCCTCAGCCGCCACCTGCCGCAACGCCGCAGCCGCCCACGCCCGCAGCCACACCGCTCCCCCCCCCAACGCCGGTGCCGATTTTGTTGCCGGCAACCGGTACACAGGTGTCCGGGCGTGTACCTTGGGGATGGTTGTTGATTGTCTGCATACCGGTCGGGGTTTATCTCCGGCGGCGCAGGCGCATTGAGGGCTAGATTCACCGCGCTCAAAAAACCTGCCCCGAAGTTGAAATACACCCCCGGTCACAAGGTGCATTTCAACTTCGGGGCCGCTCTCGCTGCGTTCTCGCCGTGGCCGGTCTTTGACCGCACCACCGCAGGAGAGCTTGTACAGACCTGACAGGTCTCAGCAGACCTGTCAGGTCGGCGTGTTTTTCAACTTCGGGGCAGATGGCTGCGCAGGCGCGGTCTGGAGACCGGCCTGCGCAGCGTCCAGTAGCCATAGCTGATAAATTGCCCCCATCCTGAAATGCACCCAATGAGCCGTCGGTATAGACAATTCTCCGGGTCTGCAGTTTGATGCTGGATTTGATAACTATCGGTTTTGGCATTACCGCCCGGCAGACGTTTCACCAAATCAGCACATTCCCTGCGCAGAACCTACGCCGGAACAAGCGCTCGCTACATTGGCTCAAGTTTATGAAGGGATGGCCCCTGGACAAGTCGCATACGACTACGCGGACAGTCAGTGGATGGCGACGCAGTCCCCGCAGCGCCGCGGCAGGGGATGCGCCAGAACAGCAGCAACCCAACAAAGCCGGCCTCCGACTTAAAGTGTCGGAGGCCGGTTTTTAACCAGTCCTCTCCTGAGAAAAATGATGCTTACGGCGCCGAGACTGCCCGATAGGCGTTGATGCGTCCCCAATACCAGTATGTGCCGGTTCCGGCAATGGCATCGGCATTTTGCTCGATGCGGCTGCGCACACACGAAGCTGTGGAGCACTGCCCGCCGGCCCAGATCAAGCCGGCCAGCCCGGCCACATGGGGCGTTGCCATAGAGGTGCCGTTCAACGCATCATACGTGGTGTAGTAACCGTACTGGGTGTTCAAATAGACGGGCGTATTCGGCAATGTAGAGAGGATAGCGACACCCGGCGCAGCCACATCCACCCAGGACGCTCCGTACTGAGAGAATGAAGCCTTGGCATCGTTTTGGTCGGTCGCGGCCACAGCGATGCAGTTCGTGTAAGCCGCCGGATAGGATTTGTTCTTGGTGCCGTTGTTCCCCGCAGCACAGGCCAGCACAACTCCCTTACCCCAGGCGTAATCCACGGCGCTTTGCAACGTCTTGGAACCGACCGAGCCGCCCAGGCTCATGTTGATCACCTTGGCCCCGTTGTCGGCTGCCCATTTGATGCCGTTGGCAATCGAGGTGTAAGAGCCAGAGCCTGAAGCATCCAGGACTTTGGCCGCCATAAGGCTGACACTCCAGTTGGTCCCGGCCACGCCGGCGCCGTTATTGGTCAACGCGCCGATTGTGCCGGCGACGTGTGTGCCATGGCCGTTGTCATCTTCGGCATTGTTATCGTTGTTGATGAAGTCCTTTTGCAACACAACGGCCGGCAGGTCAGGGTGAGAGTTGTCAATACCGGTATCCACGACCGCGATTTTTACCGTGCTGGCGCCGGTAACTAGATCCCAGGCCGCATAAGCCTGAATCTTGGCCCATCCCCATTGCATCACGCAGCCGGAACCGGAAGATTGATAGCATTGCGTGTTATCATACGGATCGTTGGGATCCGTGAAAATGGTAGCCATGCCGTTGCGCTCGGCGTACTCGACATTCGGGTTGCGACTGAGCGCGGCGATGACCTGGTCTACGGCGGCATCGGGGACTTTCAACACGAAGACCTTCAATTCTTTCTCTTCACGGTCTACTTTCCCCCCCATAGATTGAGCGATCGCATGGGCGTTCACACTGACCCCGGCCTTAAACTTCACGATGACCTCGCCGGGTACATAGAGACTCTCCTCACTCGCTCCAAGAGCCTCCGGGCGTGCCAGCGTTCGAGGGATAACAAAAAGCGTCGAGGCCAGCAGAACGAAAGTAAACATGAAGCGCAGCATACGTTTGAATGTCAACATGGTTCCTCCTTTCCTTAAGTGATCTATGGCTGATACTCTCTGAATGAGAGGACTGATCAGGTACAAGGGGTTACTAAATTCATCCCATAGCCCTTTCTGCCTGCACAGGGTTTATCCATAATTGTAACACATAGAGCCACAACTGCAACTTTATAAGGCTATCGCATTTGGCCGCTTCTGGCAACTGAATACGGCCTAAAGGCCGGGGAAAAACGCCGCTTTAGCGGCACAACAGACAGCACGACGGGACAAAGTTTTCCAAATGCGATAGCCCTAGCAACTTTATTGAACCCTGTGGGGGCATTTCAGGATGAGGGCGATTTATCAGACACGGCGACGGGGCGCTGCGCAGGCCGGTCTCCAGACCGCGCCTGCGTAGCGTTTGGTCTGCCGTGGCGCGGTCAGAGACCGACCACCGCGAGATCTGCCCCGAAGTTAGAATGTGCCCGAATCTCGTCAAAGATACGTCAGGCGCGTTAGCGACTTGCCCGACAAGCCCCTAGATGATCGTCCCCTCGAACTGGCTGTTGTACAGCTCCGCATAGAAGCCGTTGCGCGCCAGTAGCTCGGCGTGCGTGCCCTGCTCGACGATGTCACCCTCGTTCATCACCAGGATCAGGTCGGCGTTGCGGATGGTGGAGAGGCGGTGAGCAATGATGAAGCTGGTGCGCCCCTGCATCAAGCGATCCATCGCTTGCTGGATGAGGACTTCAGTGCGCGTATCTACAGAGCTGGTCGCTTCGTCCAGGATAAGGATTTTGGGATCGGCCAGCACCGCGCGGGCAATCGTCAACAACTGCTTCTGCCCCTGGGAGATGTTGCTGGCCTCCTCATTCAACACCATATTGTAGCCTTCCGGCAGTGTGTGGATGAAGTGATCCACATGCGCGGTTTTGGCAGCAGCGATAACTTCCTCATCGGTGGCATCCAGACGACCATAGCGGATGTTCTCCATAATTGAACCGTTATAGAGCCACGTATCTTGCAAGACCATCGCCAGCATCGCACGGAGGTCGCGGCGGGTGAATGTGCGGATGTCGTGGCCGTCAATCAGGATCGCGCCGTCGTTCACGTCGTAGAAGCGCATCAACAACTTGACCATGGTGGTCTTGCCCGCGCCCGTTGGGCCGACGATGGCGATCTTCTGTCCTGGCCGGGCCTGCGCAGAGAAGTTGTGGATGACGATTTTATCGGGGTGATAGCCGAAGCGGACATTGCGGAATTCGACGTGCCCCTGCACCTGTTCCAGTTTGACCGGCGTGGCGGTATCGGGGGTCTCCTCGGCTTCCGCCAGGAACTCGAAGACGCGCTCCGCTGCGGCGGCGGTCTGTTGCAACACGTTGGAGATGTTGGCGAGTTGCGTGATCGGCTGCGTGAACGAACGCACGTACTGGATGAACGCCTGCACATCGCCGATGGCAATGACATTGCGCACGATCAACCAGCCGCCGAGCACCGCCACGGCCACGTATCCCAGATTGCCGATGAACATCATCAACGGCATCATCAGCCCCGAGAGAAACTGCGACTTCCAGCCCGCCTCGTAGAGCGCGGTGTTGGATGCATCGAACCTGGCAATGCTCTTCGCTTCGCCGTTGAACGCCTTCATCACAATATGGCCGCCGTACATCTCTTCAACGTGGCCGTTGACGTGGCCCAGATACTCCTGCTGGCGTTGGAAATACTTCTGCGAACGTCCGACGACCAATCCCACAACTGCCAGCGACAGGGGGATCATCAACAGCGACACCAGCGTCATCAGCCAACTGATAGAGAGCATCATCACCAGCACGCCGACGACGGTGACGGTCGAGGTGATAATCTGCGTGAGACTCTGGCTGAGGGTTTGGTTGACCGTGTCCACATCATTGGTAATACGCGAAAGCACTTCGCCGTGGGTGACGCCGTCAAAATACTTGAGCGGCATACGGTTGATCTTCTCGGCGATCTCCTTGCGGAAACGGTAGGCGATGTTGGTGGAGATATTCGCCATAATCCAGCCCTGCACATAGCTGAACAGCGCGGAGGCCAGATACAGCGCAAGCACGGTCAGCAGGATGCGCCCGATGGCGTCGAAGTCAATCCCGCCGGTGCCGGCGATTTGCGCCATCACGCCCTCAAACAGTTTGGTAGTAGCTTTGCCGAGGATTTTGGGGCCGACGATGTGGGCAACGGTTGAAGCCACGGCCATCAGAGCAACGCTCACGAGTGCGAGTTTATATTTGTCCAGATAAGCAAGCAGTTTGCGCATCGTTCCCTTAAAATCACGGGCCTTTTCGCCCTTCATCATCGCCATCGGGCCGCCGCGTCCGGGGCCGCCTGGGCCGAACGGGCCGCGTCTGGCGGGAGGGAGGGGAGTGCTGCGTGGAGATGTCGTTTGGTGCGTCATGCCAGTTCCTCCATGCTCAGTTGCGAGAGTGCGATTTCGCGATACGTTTCACAGGTTTGCATCAACTCCTGGTGTGTGCCCTTGCCGACCATGCGCCCCTCTTCCAGGACGATGATCTGCTCGGCGTTTTTGACGGTCGCGACGCGCTGCGTGACGATCAGCAAGGTACTGTCGCCGGCATGTTGTTTGAGCGCGCGACGCAACGCGGCGTCGGTCCTGAAGTCCAGCGCGGAGAAACTATCGTCGAAGATGTAGATGGGCGGTCTCTTGACGAGCGCGCGGGCAATCGCCAGGCGTTGTTTCTGTCCGCCGGAGACGTTCGCGCCGCCTTGGGCGATCTCGGATGCCAGGCCCTCCGGTTTGGCGTTGATGAACTCGGATGCCTGCGCCACGTCCGCCGCCCATTGCAGGGTTTCCGGCGCAGCAGCATCATCGGCATAGCGCAGATTGCTCTCGATGGTGCCGGAAAAGAGCACGCCGCGTTGTGGAATGTAACCGATTTTGTCACGCAGCTCGCTCTGGCGCACCGTGCGGATGTCCACACCATCAATCAAAATCGCGCCCTCGGTCACGTCGTAGAAGCGCGGGATGAGGTTGACGACGGTGGATTTGCCTGACCCGGTCGAGCCGATGATCGCCGTCGTCTGTCCGGGCTGGGCGGTGAAGGAGATGCCGCACAGCACGTTTTCATCCGCACCGGGATAGCGGAAGCCCACATCGCGGAATTCCACCACACCCTTGAACGGCGTGGGGAACGTCTGCGGCTGTTCAGGGTCGCGGATGGCCGGTTCGGTCTCCAAGACTTCGGCGATACGGTCGCCGGAGACAGCCGCACGCGGCAGCATGATAAACATCATCGAGAGCATCAGGAACGACATCACGATCTGCATCGCGTACTGCATGAAGGCCATCATGTCGCCAACCTGCATCGTGGCCTGCGCAATCTGGTGCGCCCCGGCCCAGATGATCGCCAGCGAGAGCACATTCATGATGAACATAATCAGCGGCATCATGATCACCATCACGCGGTTGATGAACAGACTGTTGGCGGTCAAATCAACGTTGGCCTTATCGAAACGCGCCTCTTCAAACGTCTGTCGGTTGAAGGCGCGGATGACCATCATGCCCGAAAGATGTTCGCGCGCCACCAGGTTGAGACGATCCACCAACTGCTGGATGCGTTTGAAGCGCGGCAGCGCAATGGAAAAGACGGTCACAATCAGGCCGATGAGCACGACAACGGCCACGGCTATGAGCCAGGCCAGCGACGAGCCTTTGTTCAGTGCGCGGACGATGCCCCCCACGCCCATAATCGGCGCGTAGATGACCATGCGCAACATCATCATCGTCACCATCTGCACCTGCATTACGTCATTGGTGGTACGGGTGATAAGGGATGCCGTGGAGAATTTATCGAACTCGGCGTTGGAGAAGTTCTCGACCCTTTCAAAGACGGCCCGGCGCAGGTCGCGGGCCAATCCGGCAGAGGTGCGCGCCGCCAGGAAGCCAACAGCAATCGTACACACCACCGAGAGCAGGGTCAGCAACAACATCAATCCGCCGACGCGCAGGATGTAGGTCGTTTGTAGTTTTTCGATGTTCATGCCGAGCGCACCATATTCCGCCTTGACGGCCCGGAGAGCTGCCTGCGTGATCATGCTTTCGCCAAGCGCGGCGAACTGCTCACTCATGCGGGTCTTCATTTGCGTCAACTGCGCCACCGGAAGTTTTTTCAGCAAGGCAAACAAATCCGTACCGGCCGGCAGCTTTGAGATGTCGAAGCCACTCAAGCCCCCACCCATCGAGGCCGCCTTCGACGGGTCGGCCATGATTTGCTCGATGGCGGCGACAGCCAGCCAGGCCCGGCTCAGTGGCGGCGTTAAGGTGTCAAGGGTGGCTTTGTCCAACTTACCGGCCACATAGATCGGTTCCTGGGCCAGGGCGGGATATTCCTTTACCCACCTGTCATAGTCAGGCGACGTGCGATCCACCGGGATGTACTGCGCCAGCAGTAATGTTTTTTCCGTGTCGTCCAGAAAAAGCGTCAGCCGCTGCATTTCGCTCTGGCGGATGGCTGTCGGCAGAACATTTTCCACGCCGCCCTGCTGGAGGCCGATGTTGACAATGCGTGAGAGATAATCCGGCAACGCCAGCTCGGCGTTGGCCTGCACGAACAGCAGCGCCACGGTGAGCAGAATCATCAGCCAGTAAGGTTTCAGGTATTTTGCCAGTCGGATCATAGAAAAAGTTGCTCCTTGTACAGAATCATGAATCAAGAATCGGCGAATGGGAGAATCAGCGAAGAGAGCATCAGCGAATAAAAGAATCAGCGAATAAAAGAATCAGCGAATCCCCCACCCCCTCTCTCCCTGCCTCCCTCTCCCCCCTTCTCCCTTCTCCCTTCCCCGTCTACTGTCTACCGTCTACTGTCTACCGTCTACCTCTCCCCCAAGCTCCATCGTCTTTTTGAGTAACAGGCGCAGGGCGGCGTGAGCTTGCTCGCGTTCGGCAGGGGTGAAGCTGGCGACGAGTTCACCGAGCCATGCATGGCAGGCCTGAAAACTTCCCTGGACCACCTGGTGCCCCTTGTCGGTCAGCATAATCTGTTTGACGCGGCGGTCGCCGGGGTTTTCCGTGCGCTCGATCAACCCCTGCCGCACCAGTCGCTCTACCATCTGGCTGGCTGCCGCGCTGGTAATGCCCAACTCATCGCCGATGTCGGAGACGCTGCACACGCCTGAACGATGGATGCTCATCAGCGCACCCATCTGCGACATGGAAAGGTCGTTCTCCTTAATGAAAAGGAAAAAACGATACATCGAGTGATGCATAAACAGCTCGACCCACTCTTGCAACGTTTGTGTCAAGGCATCGGTCGTCTCTGGCATAAAGGGCCCCTTTTAGTTAAGTCATCTTAGATATTAAGCATGTTGATTATATAAAGTAGCTTAAAAATGTCAACTGGAAAAAGCGCAGATGCATGTTAGCATGGTATGCGTCTACTGAAAAAACTAAAAATCTCACCGCAGAGAGTCGCGCGGAGGGTGCAAAGATTTTTATGTCGGATTCAATACGATTAAGTCTTTCGCGTTTCATTACTAATTTTATTGATATAAACTTGAATTTTTCTTAGCGTTCTTTGCGTCTCTGTGGTGAATTAGACTTTTTTTCAGGAGAGTCATGTTTACCTTCGCCAAATCTTCACCAATTTCTAGAAGCAAGATTCGCGTAGATCAGCGAGATTCGCGGTTTATATTCAGGGAGGATAGACATGCAGAAAACAATCATCGAACCCCAACGTGAACTTCCCATTGTCGCCGCAGCCGACGTGGTCGTGGTGGGCGGCGGGCCGGGCGGGTTGCCGGCGGCGATTGCGGCGGCGCGGCGCGGCATGTGCGTGCTGCTCATCGAACGCTACGGTTTCCTCGGCGGGCTGGCGACGGCCGGGCTGGTCGCGCCGATCCTGGGCCATACCGCATCGAACAGCCACACGCCGATTGTCGAGGGCCTGCTCAAGGAGATGACGGAGCGGATGCACGCGCTTGGCGGCGCGCCCACGTGGGACGAAGCCTGCCAGGAGTGGGGCGTGCGCTTCGACGCCGAGGCGTTCAAGGTGGTCGCCGACCGGATGGTGCGCGAGGCCAATGTCGAACTGCTGCTGCACACCTTTGCTGTGGACGTCGTCGTGGAAGACGGCGCGATCCAGGCGGTGATCGTCGAGAGCAAGTCTGGGCGGCAGGCGGTGGTGGGCAAGGTCTTCATTGACGCGACCGGCGACGCGGACGTGGCTTTCCGCGCCGGAGCACCGACCGTGCAGGGGCGCGACTTCGACGGGCAGGGCGAGTCGATGGGGTCGTTCATCCACATCGGCGGCGTGGAGCACGTCACCGAGGCGCAGAAGGCTGCCGCGCGCGAGAACTTGCTCGCCGCGATGGCGCAGGGGCGCTTCCGCTTCTACACCAACGGCTTCACCGGCACCAACGACATGCACCTCACCCACTTCTCGCCGAACATGACGCGCTGGCCCGGCGACCCCACGAACGCTCGCGTGCTGACCGAGGCCGAGGTGGGCATCCGCGAGCAGGTGTGGAAGCTGTGGGAATTCCTGAGGACCCAGCCCGGCTTTGAGAACTGTTACATCCAGGCCACGTCGCCGCAGGTGGGGCCGCGCGAGAGCCGCCAGGTCATCGGCGATTACACGCTCACCGGCGCCGACATCCTCAACGCCGTCAAATTTCCCGATGCGGTGGCGCGCGGCTCGTGGTACATCGACATCCACTGCCCGCTGGGACACACGTATCCCGTCCACATGTGCATCATCGAATGCCCGCGCGGGGAAGCCTGCCCCTACTGGGTCGCCGAGCACGACCGGACGATGCACTCGCTCAATGCTCTGCATCCACCCGATGGCGACTGGTACGACATCCCCTACCGCTGCCTGACGCCGCAGAAGATTGACAACCTGCTCGTCTCCGGGCGCTGCATCTCTGCAACGCACGACGGCATGGCCGGTGCGCGCGTGATGGGGACGTGCATGGCGATCGGCGAGGCGGCGGGAACGGCAGCGGCATTGGCCGTGCGTGACGGCGTCAATCCACGCGATGTGGAGGTGGCGGCGCTGCGCCAGACCCTGCAAGACGCCGGTGCGTTGGTCTAAACAGGCTCCGGTTGCAGCGCCCGCGCCACAGCGCGGGCCAATGTCTCAAAATCCACCGGCTTCATCAGCCAATCGGCTACCAGAGCACTTGCACCGTCGGCTTTGAGGTTTTCCAATTCCTGCTTGAGGGGATGACCGGTGATTAGGACCAGGCGGGTCGTCATTCCGCATCTCTTCATTTCGCGAAGCAGTTCGATCCCGCCCATCTCCGGCATCAGCACATCGCTGATGATCAACACAATGTCATTGGGGCGACTTTCCAGGATTGCCAATGCCTTGCGCCCATTCTCGGCGGTCTGGACGTGGTAATTGAGCATCTCCAGGCTTTCTGCCAGCGCCAGGCGCGTGATAGGGTTATCCTCAATGACGAGGATAGTTTCGCCGCTCCCCATAGACGGTGTAGAGGCCACGACTTTGGATGGCGGCGGCGGCGCTTCCAGATAGGCCGGCAGATAGAGGGTGAATGTGGTGCCTTCACCGACGTGGGTGGTGACGTGAATATGGCCTTCGTGCATACCGACGATGCCGTGGACTTGTGCCAGCCCCAGGCCCGTGCCGGCCCCCGGTGCTTTGGTGGTGAAGAAGGGATCGAAAATGTGCGGTAACACATCTTCGGCAATGCCTACTCCGGTGTCGGTGACGGTAAGCTGAATCCATTCGCCGGCGCCCACACCATTGACCGGGGCTGTACAGCCTTCAGGAAAATAGAGGCGTGTCAATCCAAAACACAACTCGCCGCCATGGGGCATGGCATCACGGGCATTGACGGCCAGATTCATGATCACCTGTTGCAGCGCCGCAGGCGACCCGTAAATGAGACAACTGTTGACGTTGTAATCCAGCCTGATGGCAATGTTCTCCGGCAACGTGCGTTGTAAGAGCTTGATTTGCTCTTTCAAGAACGGCAACAGGTCGAAGGGATGACGCTCCAGAACGGTGCGGCGGCTAAAATCAAGGATTTGCTGGATGAGCTGTGTGGCGTGCATAGACTGCTGGTAGATAATGTCCAACCGTTCTTGCACTTTGAGCAGCACGCCCTTGTCACGTCGGGACATCTGCGCGTAGAGCACGATGGTCGCCATAATGTTGTTGAAATCATGCGCGATCCCGGCCGCCAATTGGCCTACAGCGGCCAGCCGTTCCTGCTGTTGGCTGCGCTGCTCGATCTCGCGTTGATGCGTCACGTCGCGGATGACGAGCACCCACCCTTCGGAGCGCTCCGGGCTGCTAATGGGTTTGGCAAGCATCTGAAAACTACGTTTCCCGGCCTCTAACTCGTGCCACAAGCCCTTGGGTGGCGAGGCCAGCACTTCTGTCAACGGCCGCCCGCCTATGTGGGTGATAACGTCGCCGACATTGAGGCCGGCCAACGTGCGCAGGTCGCCCTGTCCCAAACGATTCGCCGAAAGCACCCGCCCTTCCTCATTGAGCAACAACACCCCTTCTGGCACGGTGTCCATCACCTGCTGCACCTGCCGCGCCTGTTCCTGGAAACGCATCAGCAATTGTTCAAGCTCTTGCTCGGCCTTGCGGCGTTCCTCCAGGCGTTGACGCGCTAACCTCAAAGCATCATAGAGGCTGCGCAGGGCAATATCCAGGGTGACAATGGCCAGAAACAGGCTGAAGCTGAAGTTGACCCAACCGGCAAGCGGCGGCACGGGGAATAGTTGCCGCAGCGGACATCCCCACGTTTTGCAGAGCGCCATAGCCAGGCCGGCCAGACTGCTGGCGCCGGCGATGATGATCATGGCCGGCGTACCCAGGAGCAATCCACCGATGATGGTCAGGGAAATGTAATACACGGCATCAATGCTATTCATGCCCCCGGCAAATGTCACCAGCCCGGTCATCGCGACCCATAAACCTGTCAAAATCACAACACTGGCGCTTCGCAGGCGTCCTCGATACATCAATGTCCGCGAGGTTGCCAAGACCGCCGTCATCCCCAGAACCACAGCGGAACTGCCGCGTTTTTCAGCGAAAACAAACGCCGTCGCCAATGCGGCCAATAGCGTCACCAGAATCAACGCCAATTGCAGTGCATTGAGCACGCGGGCGGCGCGGCTCTGCTCCTCGTCCTCAAAAGCCGGGGCGCTCAGGCAACGTTTGAACCAGGACCACGCAGTTTGCTTTTCAGACATATCCAAACTCGCTGCGCACTTCACGGACGATACTCAACCAGTGATCAAAGCGCTCCGGGTGATGTTTACAGGTGTGGGACTTCTCCACATTCGGACTACCGGGTCAAGAGGTCAATCAATGCACTGACGGCAATCGCACCGGCGCCGACTGCACCGGCCTTGAGGGCATAAGCCGTGCGTTTGTCCAACCCTTTTCGCCCATCCTGAATAATCGTCCCGGCGACTTGCAAATCCATTCCGGCGGTCAGCGGGTTCTCGAAGTAACCACGACTGGTATTCAGTCCTGCCAGAACAGCGGGCATTGCAGTGATGATAGCAATGATGCCGGCCCAGAACATGCGCTCACTCCACGCCGTACCCGTACACCGCGTCCCAAACTGACAGGAGATGGTGACCACGATAAAGATACCCAGGTCAATGAGCAGGATCAGGCCGATAAAGCGTCCAACGCTGCGCAAAACACCTTTGACTTTATCCATTCCGTTACTTTCATGCCTCCAACACAAACCGGGCTATACCACTCACAATGTCATTATATACTGAGAAGCGCATAGCGCAAAAACGCCCCCGCCGGGGCGCATTTCAGGACAGAGCGACTTTTAAGCTCTAGCCAAACAGTTACGCCTATGGCAAATTCTGACGGGCAACCAGACGAAAAAAGAGCAGTGCCAGGATGAACGCCCCAATGTTGGAGATTGTGGTGACCGCAAACGGCAACCCGGCGGCGATTCCGACCAGCGCGCCACCGATCAGCGAACCGACAATCATCCCGGCGTTCCACAGCAGATGCAGCACACCAAAGATACGTCCATGCTCCTCTACCGGCGCGGCCTCGGCGACAAGCGTGGGCATCAATGTGGAGAGCGCCCAGGCCGCGCTCACGCCCAGGATGCCAAAAACGTAGATGCTCCACAATGTCTCCGCCGCGAAAGCCGCGCCGATGGTCGCTGCGACAAGTACACCGTAAGTGATCAACGTCGGCCGGCGACGCCCCCAACGGTCGGCGGCGCGCCCGGCGACGATTTGCGTCAGTGAGGCAACGATCAGGCTGATGGTGGTGTACAGCGCCACAACAGTATTACTGCCGGCGCGCGCTTTGATAAGCAAGGGCAACAACACCATGGCCATGCCGTAATAGCACGTGGGGAGAAAACGCAGCATCCCCAGGACAAGGATAACGGGACGACGCACGATTGCACCATAACCGGCAAACAGGCGTCGGCCAGTAGCCTGTGCGTCCGCGTCGGTGTGTTCCTGGGAAGGCAACGCTCCCGCGATTGCCGTGCCCATCAGTGAAACAACCACCAGTGCCCAGCCCAACGCTCCGAAACCGTAACGATCAAGCAGCCACCCCGCCCCCGGGCTGCTCAGTGCGCCGCCAAGTGTGAAACCCCAGTTGTAAAGCGCCGAGAGTGCGCCGAGGTTCGCCTTGCCCACGGCAGCATTGAGGTAACTCTGCCCGCCCAGGGTGATGAATGTTAGTCCGATCACGCCGAGGATCCACAACCCCACGACCAGCCAGGAGGCATGGGTGAGGTAAAGCAAGCTGCCCCCGGCGGATGCCGCCAGTCCCAAGGCCAGCGTCCATTTGTGCCCCAGGCTATCCGACAGCGTGCCGCCGACAAGGGAGGTAACCATCCCCACAAGCTGCCCTATTGCAACGATGGCCGAAGCCGCGGCAGCAGTATAGGCTAATTGTTCGGTGGCGTAGATGGGGAAAAAGGAACGCATCGGCGAGATGATGATGCCTGCCAGCAGTTGCGCGCAGAGCAGGAGCAGCACGGGCCAGTTTTTGAGCGGGAAAGCATGGAAGTTTTGATAATTATGGCGCATTTTATCAATGGACTATCAAGAATTTTTGACTTTCGGTCGCCGGGGATGGACTTTGAACAGCCATGCCGGCAACAATGAACACCGGCGGATCGTGTCCACACAATAAGGCGTCCCGTGGACAATCGCCTGCGCCGCCAGCAGGCCACTCTTGACCGCCGGCCCGATGCCTTCGCCCATGTCGCGCGTCGCCAGACCTGCAGCGTCACCCACAACGAAGGCGTTATCCACACGCAGCGCGTTGGAATCCTGACGCAGGTAGTAGCTATGGCCTTTGGGGGTAAAGGAGTAATCGCGCACGAGACCACGCCGTGCCAGTTTTTCCACCAGCGCCTCCCAGTGACGTTTGATGGTGTCGCCGTTGGCTTTGAGCGTCTCCGCCATTCCACCAACGCCGACGTTGACGTAGCCCCCGGACTTGGGCACATACCAGGCATAGCCGGGGAGCCGGTGCTCCATAAACCAGAGGTAACAGTGCGGGTCACTGTAAGCGTAGGGAAATTCTTCTTCCTGTGTGACGATGAGCGTGTCCGACGCGCGGGGATGCACGTCCTGAAAAAACGTCCGGTAAACCGGGCAATGCGTCCCGCCTGCGCCCACCAGGTAACGGGCGAAAAACGCACCATCCACGACGTAGCCGCCCTCCACGCGCTCAATCGCCCGCACGTGATGGGTGACGAGGGGCACGCCTGACCTTTGCAGCAGCCAGTGGTCGAATTCAACACGCCGGATGGCGTACTGCCGACCGGGAAGTGAAAAGTGCAGGCCGCGCACCGCGATCCGCAAGGATGTGAAAACGGTGAGACTGTGGGGGTAGGCGTCAGGCTGGATCTCCAGATCGGCAAGCACGTCCGGGGGAATCCAGCCAGCGCAGAGCTTCACCCGTGGGAACGGTTCGCGGTCCAGCACCAGGCACTCCACGTTATGCCGTTGCAGATACCACGCGCACGCGGCCCCGGCCGGCCCGCCGCCGACAATAAGCACGTCCGTCTTGATCATATTCTTCTCTAACTGAACCGGCAATCAGGTTGCGGCGTGCCGGGGCGGGTCATGACCACCTGCCACAACTGCGTGGTGCGGGCGCGGAAACCGCCCGCGCTGCTGAGCAGATAGTAACGCCACATCCGGTAGAAGCGTTCGCCATATTTGGCCTTGAGTTCAGGCCAGGCACGCTCGAAATTGGCGTACCAGGCCATGAGCGTCTTGTCGTAATGCGGGCCGATGTTGTGCCAGTCCTCCATCACAAACAGCCCTTCCATGGCTTTGCCAAGCTGCGCAATCGAGGGCAACATCCCGTTGGGGAAGATGTACTTCTCCGACCAGGGATCGCCGCCGGTCACGCTGACGTTACCGCCGATGGTGTGGAAGAAGGCAATCCCACCCTCTTTCAAACAACGGTCGGTGACTTCCATGTAGGTGCGGTAATTCTTGTAACCCACGTGTTCCATCACACCGATAGAAATCACGGCATCATACGTACCGGTGACATCCCGGTAATCCTGGAGCCGCAGTTCCACCGGCAGCCCCCGGCACAATTCCGTACCTAACTTGACTTGCTCTTTGGAGACGGTGACACCCACGACGTGCGCGCCGTACTTCTCGGCGGCGTATTTGGCGAAACTGCCCCAACCGCAGCCCAGTTCCAGCACATACATTCCGGGTTTCAGGCCAATTTTCTTGCAGACCAGCTCCAGTTTGGCTTCCTGAGCCTCGTCCAACGTGGTAGCGTTCTTCCAGTAGCCGCAGGTATAGTTGAGACGCGAATCCAACATCGCCTGATACAGGTCGTTGCCCAGGTCGTAATGGTGTTCGCCGATCTGGAAAGCCCTGGCTTTCGATTGCAAGTTGAAGAGCCTGGAGCGCAGGGCGTGAAAAGCGATTTTCCAATTGCCTTTGACTTTGGCTTGCAGGTCAGCCCGCAACACTCTGGTGATGAATTCATCGAGCGCCTCGCAATCCCACCAGCCGTCCATATAGGACTCGCCGAGACCCAATGAAGCCTCGCGCAACACGCGCTCGTAAAAGCGTGTGTCGTGTACCTGGATATCCCAGACATTGGGGCCGTTGACTTCAATGCCGGCCAACGATAATAATTCCCGCGCAATGATTTCATACTGATTCTCCGCCATCATTCACCTCCTTTTGTAGAGTTTGAACGTTGACACATTGGCACATTTGGGCGTGATTGTACTCTTAAAATGTTACCGTGCAATGGAAAGCATAGGAAATATCGCCGGGGCTGATTGATCCTCTACACCCACGGCCCCGCCTCAAAGAGGGCAGGGAGGTGAATAGGGGGGATTTTGGGCAGCGAAGCCGCCCAAAATCTCCCCTTTGAGAAATCCCCCGCTCTCCCCGCGTGCGGGGAGAGCGGGGGCAGGGGGTGAGAGGGGAAAACTCAACAAAACTGCCCCCGTCCTGAAATGCACCCACTGATCTTGTGTTATACCGGCGAAGGCAGTATAATATACAGGAGTTACGCACCTGGTCATTTTCTGACAGGATTTTCAGGATTGAAAAAGGCTTTATGAGAGCTTTTTCATCCTGTCAATCTTGTAAATCCTGTCCAAAGAAATGAACCGCGTAACTACTGTCATACACATACAAGGTAAAGCGATGGGTGAGACTGTCCGCACTAATGTCATGTTGGATCAAACGTTAATTGCCGAAGCTTTGGCGCTCACCGGTCTCAAAACCAAAAAAGCGGTTATCGAGGAAGCGTTACGTACTCTTACGCGCCTCAAACGGCAGGAACGTATCCGCGCCTTGCGTGGGCAATTACACTGGGAAGGCGACCTCGATACACTCCGACTGAACAGAGTTGACCATGTGGTTGGTTGATACTTCGGTATGGATTGCCTATTTCAATGGCATCGCCATGCCGCAAACCGATCGTCTGGATGCGGCTCTGGGACATGAAGCCATCTGCTTGGTTGACCTCATTCTCTGCGAGGTATTGCAAGGCTTTCAACGCCAAAGTGAATTTGAAGCAGCCCAAACCGCCCTCCTTGCATTTCCGATCTACCCTCTAGGTGGCGTTGAGCTGGCATTGCAAAGCGCCGAATACTACCGTACTTTGCGCCGACGGGGCGTCACGGTGCGCAAGACGATAGATTGTCTCATCGCCACATTTGCCATCACCAACGAAATGTGGCTGTTGCACAACGACCGTGATTTCGATCCCTTTGAAACCTGTTTGGGTCTCAAAAGTGATACACTAAAATAGCGTTGTTGGTAGATTGCATATTTCATACAAGGAGACACCCATGGACGAAACCACACGCCAAACCTACATCCACAAAGCCGAAACCGAACTGCGGGAGAACATCCTTCCCTTTTGGATGAAGTACACCGTTGATCAAGAGCGCGGCGGGTTCTATGGGGAAATCTCCAACACGCTGGACGTGGACAAGGACGCGCCGCGCGGCGCGCTGCTCACTTCGCGCATCCTGTGGACATACAGCGCCGCTTACAAACGCTACCACGCCCCGGAGTACCTGGAAATGGCCCGGTGGGCCTACGACGATTTGCTGACGCATTTCTGGGACGCCACCTACGGCGGCCTGTACTGGATGATCGCGGCAAACGGAGAACCGCTGCGTCCCCGCAAGCAAATCTACGGGCAGGCGTTCGGCATCTACGCGCTCGCCGAGTATTACAGCGCCACAGGCGAACAGAACGCGCTTGACAAAGCCATCACTCTCTTCCGCCTGCTGGAAGAACACAGCCACGACCCGCAATACGGTGGCTACTTCGAGGCTTACACGCGCGATTGGCGTCTCGAATCCGACCTGCGCCTCAGCGCTGTGGATATGAACGAGAAAAAGTCCATGAACACGCATCTGCACGTGATGGAAGCGTACACGAACCTGCTGCGCGTCTGGGATAATGAAGCCCTGCGTCTGCGTCAAGCAGAAAATGTGGACATTATGATGCACCGCATCATCAGCCCAAAGACATTCCACACGCTCCTGTTCTTCGACGAAGCCTGGACCCCGCGCAGCGACCGCATCTCCTACGGCCACGACATCGAAACAAACTGGCTACTCGTGGAATCCGCCGAGGTCTTGGGGGATGAGCAACGCCTTGCGGAGGCCAAGACCATCGCGGTGCAGATGGCGCAGGCAGTCTACACTGAAGGGTTGGACGCCGAAGGCGGCCTGGTCAACGACGGCGATCCACGCGGCGTCATTGACGCAGATTTCGAGTGGTGGCCGCAGGCCGAAGCCGCCGTCGGCTTCCTCAACGCCTACCAGATTTCCGGGCAATCACACTTCCTGGAAGCTGCGCTGCGCAGTTGGGATTTCATCGAGCGCCACTTTATTGACCGGCAGTATGGGGAATGGTTCCGCCACGTGAGCAAGGACTACGTGGTGGATCTATCCGCCCCCAAAGTCAGCTTCTGGAAGTGCCCGTATCACAACAGCCGGGCGTGTATGGAGCTGATAGACCGGTTGGGGAAAATGGTTTAGCGGAGTCTGGCAAGCGCGTCGGCAATGCGTACCAGCGCCCGCTGAATATTCTCCAGCGAATTAGCATAACACAGCCGCAGATACCCCTCGCCATACGCACCGAAGGCCGTCCCCGGCAACACCGCAACGCCGGCCTCATCGAGAAGATAATCGGCGAGCCAATCGGCACTGCGCCCCAACGCCGTGATGTTGGGGAAGGTGTAGAACGCACCGCGCGGCATCTGGCAGCGTATGCCGGGGATCGCGTTCAGACCGGCGACGAGGACATTGCGCCGTCGCTGATATTCGGCCACCACTACGTCCACCGGCTCCTGCGGGCCGGTCAACGCTTCGATGCCCGCATACTGCGTAAAAGCAGCCGTACAGCCGATGGAATGGGTCAACAACAGGTTCACCCGCTCAGCCAGTGCCTCCGGCATAATCCCGAACCCCAACCGCCAACCGGTCATCGCATACGTCTTGGAGAAACCATCGCAGATGATCGTGCGTTCCAGCATCCCCGGCAACGCCGCAATGCTCGGCACCGGGATGCCATCGAACGCCAGACGCGCGTAAATCTCATCGGAGAGCACCCAGAAATCGTACTTCTGCGCCGCCACTGCGATGTGCTCCAACACCGGCCACGAGAGCACCCCGCCTGTCGGATTGCTCGGCGAGTTGAGGATCACCATGCGGGTGCGGGGACTCACCAGTCGGTCGAAGGCATCCAGGTCGAAGGCGAAGTCGTTCTCCTCGCGCAGCGGCACCGGAACCGGCACGCCGCCCGCTACGCCGACCATTGCAGCGTAGGTGGGAAAGCCGGGATCGGGGTAAAGCACTTCATCGCCGGGATGGACGAGGGCCAACGTTGGGAAAAACATGAGCGGCTTCGTGCCCGGGCCAACGAGCACCTGGGATGGGCGAATTTCGATGCCGCGCCGTCGCCCGGCATCCGCTGCGATGGCTTCGCGCAACGGTAAAATCCCGGCCGGGACGGTGTAGCGCGTATGCCCGGCCTCGATGGCGGCAATCCCCGCGCGGGTGATATTGTCGAACGTGGGGAAGTCCGGCTGCCCTAGCTCCAGGTGAATGATGTCGCGCCCCTGCGCTTCAAGGGCCTGCGCACGCCCCAGCATATAATAAGCCCCTTCCGGCTCCAAATGTCGAACACGTTCGGCGAATTCCATCATGGCCTCCAAAAGTTGGGGAGTTGTTAGTCGTCAGTCGGATAGTCGTTAGTCGGGCAGTCTATAAGGATTTCAAGATTATAACATCACAAAAGCCGCTAGACAAACCAGGATACTGAGAGTAAGAGACCTTGTCGCCTGTCCCCAAAGACTAAGAAACGCGGTATAATTGAAGCAACAGCACTTCAAGAGGTTGCTTATGAGTTGGCAAGATTACATTGTTGTTGATCCCACCATCTGTCACGGAAAAGCCTGCATTAAAGGCACGCGCATTATGGTTTCAGTTATACTTGACAACCTTGCTGCGGGCCTCTCTACTGACGAAGTTCTGCGCAGTTACCCGTCCCTGAATCGGGAGGCGGTGCAGGCTGCTATTACATACGCTGCCGAATTGACTCGAGAACGTATCGTAGCTATTCCGGCATAGACGCTGCGATGAAATTCAAGGTTGATGAGAATTTGCCGGTCGAGGTAGCCAATTTGCTACGCCAGATTGGCTACGATGCCATTACTGTCGTTGAACAACATCTGGAAGGCTGGCCCGATTCGATATTGCTGCTGTATGCCAGGAGGAAGAGCGCGTCTTGATTACCCTGGATACAGATTTTGCTGACATCCGTGCTTATCCGCCGGTGCAATTCCCCGGCTTGATAGTCCTGCGTTTACAAAGACAGGACAAACCCCACGTTGTCGAGGTCATGAAACACCTGATCCCCCTGCTTTCTAGCGAACCACTTGAACACCTCTTATGGATTGTTGAAGAGAGGCAGCTACGGATTAGGGGGTAAGGTCACCGGAATCCCTGACGAGTCAGGAGACGTGGAGACGCCGAAAATCTCATCGCGCAAAGGGCGGATTTCGTCCCACAGGGGCAGCAGCACTTGACCGCCGTTGGGCGTCGTCCAGGGACGCACACAGGCACCGTCAATCACCCGGAAGCGAATGTTTGCCCGTTCCACTTGAAACACCTGGACTCCTAGACTGACGATCACATCCAGCGGCATATCGGTCTGCACAGAGGCTTGCAGCGTCGCGTAAATTTCCGGGGCGTTGTCTACCAGTTCCGGCAGGAGCTGCAAGTCGGTAATACGCTTGAGGACGGCGCGCACAATCTGTTGCTGCCGGCGCGCACGTTCGAGATCGCCGCCGTTGTAGCGCGTGCGGGCGTACTTCAACGCCATATCCCCGTCAAAATGATGCAGTCCGGCTTCAATATAAAGCCGCCCGAAAACTTCCTCGCCATCCGGCCCCCAGAAGGGATAGTTGGGATCGTCAATCGTGCGCTCCACGTTGACATCAATGCCGCCGATGAGGTCTATCAGTTTCACAAAACTTTGGAAATCCACACGCACATAATGTTGGACCGCCACCCCGAAGTTCCGCCGCACGGTTTCCATCGCTAATGCCGGGCCGCCGCCGGGATAATGGCTCACATCCCCCAGGTAGTAGGCCGTGTTGATGCGTCCGTTGTCGTGTTCGGGGATGGCTACCCACAGATCGCGGGGAATCGAAAGCGCGCCGGCCTGTCCACTTGAGGGATCGAGCGTCAACAGCATGATGGTGTCCGTTTGCCAGGGGCCGTTCTCCTGCGGGCGGACGTCGCTCCCGAGCAACAGGATCGTGGTACGGCTCAAATTGCGGCGGATAGGGGACAAGGGAATCGAAACGGGAGGCTCTGCGCCGTCAGGAGGCAAAGGCTCGGTTGTGGGTTGAGGGTTGGGAGTTGAGGTTGAAGGGTTGGGGGGTATGGGTTGAGGATTGGAGGTTGAAGAAGAAGAAGTCACAGAAGCCGGCGCGGGAGCTGATGCGGCAGTCGCTGCGGCATGTTGGCGCATCCGATGCAGAACAAAACTCCCCAGGGCAACGAATACCAAAATCCCCAGGGCCAGGCTGACGAGCATCGCCCACGAGGGCCGGGATTTGAGATGGACATTCACATCGGAAGGCACGTTGTTCTCCAAGGGCATCTGCTGGTAATGATTATAGCATACAGGATGCACACGCAAGCACATTCTAAATGCATGCCAATCAGCAGATTAAGCAGATTTAGCAGACCAAGCGCGTTAGGTTGCCTGAAAATCTGCTTAATCTACTCAATCTGCTGACCCATCAGGGTGCGGATCGCATCACCAGCGGGAGGTAGAGATGATACCAGGCAGGTGGCGGCGCTTCGACCAGGGTGTATGCCGTACTCATGTTATTGGCGACCATCACTTCTGGCGCGGTCGTCGCTATCGTCGCGGTGTTGGTCAGCCAGCCGGTGAACGTCGGACTGATGACGACCGAGACGGTGAGCGTCCCACCGGCGTTCGGTGCAAGGTTGAACACTTCCCACGTCAGCGAGACCGCCGAAGAAGGCAAAATCACCGTTCCGCTATGGTCGTACAGTCGTACATTCTGCGGCAGCAGGTCGGTGATGGCGACGTAGGGCGCGGGCGCATCCCCGATGTTGGTATAGACCAGCGTATAGGTGATGATGTCCCCAGGGGCAGCCGTGGCCGGCCCGGTCTTGTGAATTGTCAGGTCCGGCGCACGCACTGTGGTGACGACGGGCAACGCGACGTTGTTCGTCAGATTCTCTTCAAAAGTGGGCGTTGAGATGCGCGCCGTATTGGTCAACACCCCGGTAAACGTGGGAGTGACGGTGCCCGTAACCGTGAGCATGCCGCTGGCGCCGGGCGCGAGGTCGGTCAATTTCCAGATGATGGTGTGGTCCAGCAACGACAGAGTCGCCGGCTGAGTGTAGTCGTGGACTTGCAACTGCGCCGGTAAGGTATCGGTGACACGGGCCGTACCGACCGGTATATCGCCCACATTGCTATAGGTCAGTGTATAGGTTATCCATTGTCCCGGAGAAGCGACGGTCGGTCCGGTTTTGGCAAGCGCCAGGTCTGCCGGACGCGCTGCCGTTTCCAGGTACAGGTCGGGGAAAGTTACCCCCTGCTCGCGGTCGTTGAACAACACCATGGTCAACCCTGAACTACATGTCCCTTCGAGAAGCAGCGCAAAGCTGGCAATCCGATTTTCAGCGAGTTGTGCTTCCAGATAAAATCGCAGGGCGTCACTCGCAAAAATCAACGTCTCGCCTTCCGACGGCAAAGGTTGGCTGTCGAGTTTGACTCCCAGCGCCGGGGCGTTGGCGAAGGTCAACGAATCCTCGGTCCAGGTATCGCCCGTCGCGTACAAAGCCACCCGCGTTCCTACAACATTCATAGTATCCGTCACAACCAGGGTGAGTGTAGCCGTCGGCACTTCCGCATAGGCGGAGAGGTGCGAAAGATCCCATTGCAGGAACGTGATGCTGGTCGGCTCACAATTCGCGGTGCTGGCCGAGATTTCCAGCAAATTGTTGTTGAAGTTGTCCTCGGGACTGTTGACGTCTACATACGTATCGTGGTTTGGCGGCGCAGCCGGAGATGCCCACGCCGCCGCGACGCTCCCCACAATCCAGGCCAGCGCCAGTGTTAAGCCGATTACCTGTTTCATTGCCCCCCTTTCGAGAATAATGTTGGAACGTTAGAACGTTTTTTATTTGCGTATTGGCGTCTTTTGCATTAAATTTTCTGTGAAGACGCGGACGGCTGCGTCAACGCGCCTTCCTGGAAGTGCGCCGGCGTCCCGCCAGACTTGCCAGCCCTCCCAGGATAAGCGCGCCCGCAATCGGCCATTGCACGTCCAGGCCGGCGATGCGCAAGCCGGCGTGTGTGACGGCGTTGGGACCCTGAATGAGAAGGTAAGGTCCACCCGCAGCACTCTCGCTGTCTTCAAAGACCATAAAAGTAGTCCCCACCGGACAGTCTTTACTAAAACGCAAGGCAAAACTGGCGTTATCGTCGCCAGCAGCTTGCTCAGCGATATAGGCTCGCAACGCCTCGCCGCTGAAGATCACAATTTGCCCTGCTTGCATAGGGGCCGTTGGAAGCGTCTGTGTCACAATCGGTGCGCCGACCGATGCCCATGGTGCGTTATTCCAGGTGATAGTCCCCTCGGTCCAACTATCATCGGCAACTTTGTATAATGTGAGTGATACATTACTCGTGTTATAGCTATCAGTCTGAACTGTAAGCGTAAGTGTGGCAGACGCAATGGTAGCTGAATTGGAAATATCGGCCAGGTTCCAACGCATATATGTCACTGAAGTCGGGGAACAGCTCGTACCATTGCCACTGGCTCCGACTTCAAGATCTTTTTCATCAAAATTCTCATCAGGGGAGTCATCATAGACATAGGCGTCATGCCCCGGCAGACCGGAGGCCAATGCCCACGCGCTGTGTATGTTCACAAGCGCCAACAAAAGCGTTAACAGAACTATCAGCTTCAAGAATTTCATGTTACACCTCTCACCAGGAACACTCAACAATCAAGGCCATACGATAGGAGCGCCGGGCAAGAAACATACATGATAAGGATACCCTGCCTTTATTGTAAAATTACTACCCCGACCGATTTGCGGCAGCCATGCTCTAAACGTCTGTGTGTTTGGATTCCATTCCAATACTTGCGCCAGGTTTGGACCGATGGCCGTCGCCAATTGCGCCGCTTTGGTAATGCCGGTTTGGTCCAGCGGCAAAGAGATATCATAGAGACGACAATTGGGTGTCGCACCCACAAAGGTCCACTGCAACGTTCCCCGCGCCGGAACGGTGCCGACAAAGCTGACCAACGTCGTCGCCGTACTTTCCAACTGTAGCCAATAGACGCCGCCCGGCTTCAATACAAAATTGCTTCCGCGGTTGATTTTGGGCAACCACGCCCGATAAGTCTGCGTGTCCGGGTTCCACGAGAGCACCTGTTGCACGCCCGGCCCCAGGTAGTTGGCGAGGGCCTTCGCGTTGGGCAATTGCGCCGTCACATCCAGCGGCAGGGCGATGATGTTGTAGCGCCCCCACGGCGCGCCGGCCACCCCCGGCAGCAACGCATAGTCGAACTCTCCCACGCGGTTCGCCACGCTGGTTTCCTGCCCCTGCGCATCGAGCGCGGTCACGGCGTAGAAATAGTTCACCGCCGGGTTGCCGATGGCTCCCACGTCGGTATACGTCAGCGCCGTCTGCGTGACCAGCGCCGTAGCATGCACCGGCGTAAAGTAGGCATACGTGCTGCGATGCACGCGATACTGCGCCGCGCCCGGCACGGCGTTCCAGGCCAGCACGAGGTCATTGCCGGAGCGGCTGACCGTCGCCGTCGGGCCAAGCCCCACGTCGGTCCGCGTGGCTGAGGTGTTGTTGCCCGGCTGCAAATCAAGCACCCGCGAGGCAATGGTGGCGCGGTTTTCGAGCGTCCCCCTAAAGGTCGGCGAAACCGTTGCGGTGATGGTGATCACGCCGCCCCCGCCGTTGGGAAGGTTGGCAACCTCCCAGACATACATCGTCCCCGGATGCTGTGTGATCGCCGCGCCAGATGAGACGACAACCGGATTCTCCAATCCCGCCGGCAGAATATCGGTGATGACGACACTGTAAGCCGTGCTCGGGCCGGCGTTGGAATATGTGAGCGTGTAGGTGACCACCGTCGGAATGAGGGCGTTCTGGGGCAACGTTTGCACCGTCTTGGCAATGCGCAGGTCGGCTTTGAGCACATTGAGCGGCAGCGCCGGGTCGCCAAAAAGCGTGTAGGTGTCAATGAGTTCGTCGTGCCCCTGTCCCACCATCGCCAGCTTGCCCAACGTCGTCGCCGGGCCGATGGTGATAACGTTCTCATATAGGATCGCCTGATAGAGGCGGCGGTTTAGAATATCATGCCCGCTCGCCAGCCCCAGGCCCGTCGGCGACCAACCGGCGATCGAACCCTTGTTGGCCGCACGCACGAGCGTCTCGGCGACCGAAGAGAAATTCTGTCCCGGCCCACTCGGATAGATGTAATATCCCTCCCAACAGGTCATCGGTACAAAGAACGCCAGTTTGCCTGGATTATTGATGAGAGACATATCGCCAACTTGCAAGAATTTCTCGCCGGCCCAGTAGGAGGAAGCGCCATGGCCCACATAGTTAATCATCAGCCGCCCTTCGTTGATGGCGTTGAACAACGCGGTGCGCACCGCGCTCGTCGAGCTGTGTGTCCGCAGATAGTACACCTTTTGCGCGCTGTAGAGGAACGGCACGTAGTTATCCGCCACCACATCCGAATAGGCGTAGAAGTCGCCGGCGGCGTCAGGGTTATCGGCCAGGAAAAGGATTTGGCGATTCCACTCGGTCGTCGGCGGGTTCTGCATATAGTCCAGCGTCTTGTTGACCATCGCCGTCACCTCGGCGGCAGTCTTGGCCGGGAAACGCCCCAGGTGCATATCCGGCAGGATGTCCCCGCCGCTCACCGCTACATAACGGTTGTCCGCAGCAGTTTCGCCCATCCAGGGGTCCACGTTCGCCAGATAGGGCGGCATGTATACGGTTTCCCCCCGCCCGGTATAGTTTTTGAAGTCGTAAGTGCCGTCGCCCACAAGTAGAACATACATCGGCGCCGGGCGCGCCCAGGAGGTGTAGGCATAGGCCAGAAAACTGCGGATGGCTTCTGGATCAAAGATACCGTAATTGAAGGCGTCGTAGATTTCCGTCACATCCACAACGAACGTGCGCAATCCCCGGCCGGCGTGATAATCCGCAAGCGGCTGAATCGCGGTCACAAAATCAGGATGCGTGATGAAAATGTAATCGGCGCCGTTGGTCGTCGCGCGCAGATCAGAAGGTACGTCTGCTACAATCGCCTTGGGCGTCTTGCGCTGTGCCGGGGTCAAGGCGAAGTAACGCCGCGCCGCGGGAATCGTCTGCTGGAAGACCAGCCGGTAGGTGCTGCCTGCGGGGACGACGTTGGTGTTCTGAATCAGCACCGGCGTCGTCGGCGTGCTCACATCGAACACGTCAACTGCGTTGGCGGTGAAGCCATCCACCCGATACTCCCACGTTCCGGCTGCGTCGCCGCTGAAGGTCAGTGTATCGCCTACCGCCGTATAATAACGGTTGTAGGTGATTTCAAACCAATTGATAAACGAATAGTCGCGTGTAATTCCACTGTCCATCGGCGCAACGACGTGGATGGTATTCGTGCCGCTAATGAGCGCCGATTGAGGTAAGGTAGCGGTAAAATCAAGGACACTGTTAACCGGCCAAATTGTGTCATTCAGCAACACACCGTTAAGGTAAATGCGTGTATGATGATACGGGATGGCGTCATAACTGTGGATGAGGCCCGAAAAAGTCACGCTTGTAGAGGTCGTCACCGGAGAGGACAAGGTGAAACTCAGCGTTGAGGTCGTCGGTTTAGTCGCCAGCAGAGCAGTCCAGTACCAGCGGTCATCATCCGGGCCACTGGGACGCGAAGACTGGTACAGACGATTTAGTTCAATGCGCTGCGTCGTCTGGTAATATGGCGGGACGGTCGCGCCGCCCGGGGCGCCGTTTGCCGTGGTCATCCGCAGGCCATTTGCTCCACCCCAGGTCAGCCAGTACACATTGACATCCGTGTAGCGCGTCGTCGTCTTTTGCCCGTAGAAGAGGACATAATCATCAGGGTTGAACACACCATCCGCTTCACCGGCAACGTAAATGGCAACCTGATTGCCCCGGTTGCGCAATTGCAATGTGCGCGGGTCCAGGCTGCCAACGGGAACGCCCGCCGCGAGCAGATCACTATAGGTAAGCTGATAAATACCGTCCGCATCCACGAGGATTTTGTAAGCAGACGTGCTGAGCGGCGCTTGCACTGCCGGCATCGAGGAAGAACGTGATGCCGCGACGCGCCAGGCGCGCGCGTCGGCGTAGTTGACAACTGTATTGCGCAACACCTCCTCAAACGCGCCTTCATCCACATCCCCCATCGTTGGTTGACCCGCTAACATCCGGGGAGGCGTGGCAAAGTTCAACTGCACGCGCATCCGGCGTGCAAACCGCAGTTGACCGGTGACAGGATTATACTGAAACGGACGGAACTGCACTTCCGCAACCCGCTGACTGCGCACAAAGCCGGTTCCAAGCAAGACCGCCGATTCTGCAGGCGCAAATTCCGCCGCTGCATAAACCGTCGCATCGCGGATCAGAGCCTGGCCTTGATAAGTCCAGGTATCCTCCGGCCCCGGCTCGACAATGGGACGCGCCACAGGACAAATCGTGTACTTGCCGGGCTGCTCGACGAAATCGGCTTCCAGCACCGTCAAAGTTACCTCAACACCCGCCGGAATGCCCACCAGCGTCCCCTTGACGGGCAATGCCGGTTTGCCGGAGTCAGCAGTGCTACTATAGCCGTCAACGACGAGCTGGGTACACGCGCCGAGGTTATCCTGGGCCGTAGCGGTCTTGAAATCCGGCGTGACGAGTTCAAGCATCACACTGCGAGCATCGGAGGCAAGTGTACGCAAACCAACGACAGGTTCGGGAGGAAAAGAAGAATTCTCTACAGAGGCATTTTCTACGAAGAAATCAGCAGCCGGTAAAGCGGCCGGCGACGCTGCCCCGGGTTGCGCCGCGGTCAATGTCGCCATAACGGTGCTCACCACGAGCAACCATAACCACAAATTGACACCTATTCGTCCCAAAACACTCTTTTTTCTCATTTGACCACCCCACACCAATATCTGAATAGTTTACTGAATTAATGTTCAAGCCATTTTTATAGAAAACTATCTATATTATAACCGAAAACCCCTCCAAAATCAAGTCAATATAAAATGACGGTAGTGTCCCCTTACAACCGAGATAATTTCTGGCATACTATCAGCAAATCGCATCTTCACCTGGGAACGAGACATGAAGCTGTTAGCCTGCCTGATCCTATTGTCGTTAGTCAGCAACGTTGTACCCAATAGCCGCTACCGGTTTTCCAATTCTGCTGTATAACTAAACTACTTGACTATCCGACTAACGATTACACGACTAACGACTATCCAACTATTTCAGGAGAAACCTATGCGCGTGGTGCTGCGTCTGCTGATTGTCATAGCTGTGCCTCTCGTTTTGGTCATGGGGACGGTACGCTTGTTGACCCTGCCCTGGTATCCGGCGTGGGAGTACAGCAAGCCTGACTTCCCCGAAGACCCATTGGCGATGGCGCCGGTGGAGCGTCTGCGTCTGGCGCGCGCGTGCATTGCCTTCCTCAACCGCCCACGTGGCGCGGCAAATCTGGCCGAGCTGCGCTTTGCCGATGGGACGCCGGCCTTCAATGCCCGTGAGATCGGCCACATGGACGACGTCAAACGGGTCTACGACCGGCTGACGACGACCGCGGCGCTTGCATGTATCATTGCCGCCATAGCGATATGGTGGTTGGTCCGCAAGGGGCACACGGCAACAGTCTGGGGCGCACTGTCGGACGGGGGACTGATCACGCTCTGCCTGCTGTTGGGACTTGGCGTCTGGATGGCGGTCGGCTTCGAGGGCTTCTTCACCGCCTTCCACGGCGTTTTCTTTGCAGACGGCAGCTGGCTCTTTGACTATTCCGACACTCTGATTCGCCTGTTCCCGCTGCAATTCTGGTCAGACGCCGGCATGCTGATTGCCGTAGCGGTGGCCTGCATGGCCTTTGGCTTGGCACTTCTGGGCCGCGCGGTGCAGAAAAGAATCATGAATCACGAATCATGAATCGAGAATGTTGATTCGCTCATTTGCCGATCCTTTCATTCGCTCATTCGCCGATTCTCTCATTCGCTGATTCTTTCATTCGCTGATTCTTTCATTCGCTGATTCTTTCATTCGCTCATTCTTTCATTCGCTCATTCTTTCATTCGCTCATTCTTTCATTCGCTCATTCTTTCATTCGCTCATTCTTTCATTCGCTCATTCTTTCATTCGCTCATTCTTTGACGGAGGTAACGATGACCGAGCCATTTCCTACCTGGGTGAAGGACGCAGTTTTCTATCAGATTTTCCCGGAGCGGTTCGCGCGCAGTGAGCGGCTGACCAAACCGGCAAACCTGGAATCCTGGGAATCGCCGCCGACGGTGCGCGGTTTCAAAGGCGGCGATCTGTTGGGGGTCATGGAACACCTGGACTACCTGGAAGATTTGGGCATCAACGCGATTTACTTCAACCCGATCTTCCAATCGGCCGCCAACCACCGCTATCACACCCACGATTATTACACCGTGGATCCAATCCTGGGCGGCAATCGTGTGTTCGCGCAATTCCTGGAAGAGGCACATCGGCGCGGCATCCGCGTGATCCTGGATGGGGTCTTCAACCATGCCAGTCGCGGCTTCTTGCAGTTCAACCACATCATGGAGAATGGGCCGCAGTCCCCTTACATTGACTGGTTCATCGTCAAGAAATTTCCCCTCTATGCCTTCGACGACCGGCACAAGCCCAATTACGCCTGCTGGTGGAACAACCGCGAGTTGCCCAAGCTCAACACCGACCATGACCAGGTGCGCGCTTTCATTTACAACGTGGCCGAGCACTGGTTGCGCCAGGGTATTGACGGGTGGCGACTGGATGTGCCCCTGGAGATCAAAACGCCGGGGTTCTGGGAGGAATTTCGCCGCCGCGTGAAAGCCGTCAATCCCGAAGCTTACATCCTCGCCGAAATCTGGGACGAGGCCAAACCCTGGCTGCAAGGGGAGCATTTTGACGCGGTCATGAATTACGGCTTCAACCGCGCCTGCTACGGATTTTTCGGCCAGGAAGCGCTGGATACCACCCAACGTCCGGGCGGATTTAAACTCAAGCGTCTCGATGCGCCGCACTTCGCCCGGCAGATTGACCACCTGTTAAACCTCTATGCCTGGCCGGTGACGCTAATCCAGTACAATCTCCTCAGCAGCCACGATGAACCGCGCTTCTTAACGATGGTCGGCGGCGACAAACGCCGTTTGCGCCTGGCGACGCTGTTCCAGATGACGTTTGTCGGCGCGCCGAGCATCTATTACGGCGACGAGATCGGCATGGAAGGCGGCCATGATCCCGATTGTCGGCGCGCGTTCCCCTGGGACGAGAATCGTTGGGATCGCGTGCTGCGCGAGGATTTCAAACGCTTCAGCGCTTTGCGCAAAGCACACCCCGTCCTGCGCAACGGCGACTTCGTCACGCTGTACGCGAAGGAACTGGCCTATGCCTTTGCGCGTACCGGCGGTGAAGAAGTCATCCTCGTTGCTTTTAACGTCGGCGCGACGCCGGTGAACATCCCCATCAACCTGGCCTCCATCGTGCCGCCAGACGCCGTTTTCACAGAAGCATGGACGGCGACTCCGCACCCCGCGAGTGGCAACACCTTGACATTGTCCATCGCGCCTTTGGACGCGCAAGTGTTGATCTATCGCCGGCCAACGACATAAACGAATGTCCTATTCGCTCATTCGCCGATTCGCTGATTCACTGATTCGCTCATTCGCTTCCGAAAAATATACCAAATTCTTATACCGCTCTGATGATTTTCCAATAATTCACGGTTATACTCATAGTCGGAATGATTCAGATTGCGGAGGTGAAAAATGGGAAAAATTGTAGGCATTGATCTAGGGACAACGAACTCGGCGGTCGCCGTTATGGAAGGCGGACAGGTGACGGTCATCCCCACAGCAGAGGGTGGACGCTTGTGTCCTTCTGTAGTTGCATTTACCAAGAACAATGAGCGTTTGGTCGGCGTGCCGGCAAAACGGCAGGCTGTGGTCAACTCGGAGAACACCATCTACTCGGTCAAGCGGTTGATGGGGCGCCGTTCTGATGATAGGGAGGTGCAAATCACCCGTGAAATGGTGCCCTATTCCATCGTCTCCGGTCCCCAGAACGACGCGCGGGTATATATTCCGGTCATGAACAAAGAGTACACGCCACAGGAAATCTCGGCGATGATTTTGCAGAAGTTGAAGAAGGACGCCGAAGCTTACCTGGGCGAACCGGTGACTCAGGCTGTGATTACTGTGCCGGCCTATTTCAACGACAGCCAGCGTCAGGCCACCAAAGACGCCGGTCAGATCGCCGGCCTTGAGGTGAAGCGCATCATCAACGAGCCGACGGCCTCCGCGCTGGCTTACGGTCTGGATAAGAAGAAGGATGAAACTATCCTGGTTTTCGACCTGGGCGGCGGTACATTTGATGTCTCGATCCTGGAAGTGAGCGAAGGGTTGATCGAGGTCAAAGCCACTAACGGCGATACGCACTTGGGCGGCGATGACTGGGATGAGCGCATTGTGCGCTGGATGTTGAGCGAATTCAAGAAACAACAGGGCATTGATCTGTCGCAAGATCGCCAGGCCATGCAGCGGCTGCGCGAGGCGGCGGAAAAGGCCAAGATCGAGCTTTCGACGATGATGGAGACAGAGATCAACCTGCCCTACATCACCGCCGACGCCAGCGGCCCGAAGCACCTGCAAATGCGCCTGACGCGCGCTACCTTCGAGCAGCTCACGCGCGACCTCGTGGAGCGCTGCCGTCTGCCCTTCGAGCGCGCTCTGGCCGACGCCAAGCTGACGGCGAAGGACCTTGATGAGGTGGTGCTCGTCGGCGGCGCGACCCGTATGCCGATGGTGCAGGACCTGGTGCGTCAGTTGACCGGTGGTAAGGAGCCGCACAAGGGCGTCAATCCCGATGAGGTGGTTGCCGTAGGCGCGGCCATCCAGGGCGGTGTGTTGGGCGGCGACGTGACCGACATCCTGTTGCTCGACGTGACCCCGCTCTCGCTAGGTGTGGAGACGTTGGGCGGGCGGATGACGGTCATGATCCCCCGCAACACCACGGTGCCGGTGCGCAAGAGCGAAATCTACACGACCGCCGAGGATGGGCAGACCGCTGTAGACATCAAAGTCTATCAGGGTGAGCGCCCGATGGCGGCCAACAACATGCTGCTCGGCCAGTTCCGGCTGGATGGCATCCCGCCGGCGCCGCGTGGCATCCCGCAGATCGAAGTGACGTTCGATATTGACGCGAACGGCATCCTGAACGTGACGGCGAAGGACAAGGCCACGGCGCGTCAACAGCACATTACCATCACCGCCAGCACCAACCTGAATCCCGACGAAGTACAGCGGTTGGTGGAGGAAGCCAAGTTGCATGCCGAGGAAGACCGCAAGCGTCAGGAGCTGGTGGACACGCGCAACCAGGCCGATGGCATGTGCTATCAAATCGAGAAAACGTTGAACGACCTGGGCGAGAAAGTGCCCGGTACACTGCGCGGCGAGTTGGAAGGTCTGATTAATGACTTGCGGCGACTGAAGGACACCAGCGAAGACGCTGCTGCCATCCGTCGCAAGATGGATGAATTGCAGAAGGCCGCTATGAAACTGGGGCAGCAGGTCTACGGTGATCAAGCCGGCCCTGGCCCGACGCCCGGCCCGAACGTCGGCCCCGGCTACGGTCACGCGCCGGGGAGCGGTCCGCAAGGCCCGGGTGTGGTGGATGGCGAGTTCCGCGAAGTATAACCACGTCGTTTACCCTGGAGGGTACGACTGTGAAGTACGACATGGTGAGGGGGTGGCCTTCGGTCACCCCCTCCTGTATAATGTGGGGTGAAGTGACCATGACAGACGAAACAAAGAAACACAACCGTATTCCGGTACATTGCGCCGATGAAAATGAGCCAGCGGAAGACGCGAAGCCGACGGAAACACCGACAGGTGCGTCCGCGAATGTGACCGCGTCTGAGGAAGCGGTGGATTGGCGTGACATGGCCCTGCGGTTGCGCGCCGATATGGATAACTACCGCCGACGGCAGCAACGTCTGGCCGAAGAACAAATCATGGCGGAAAAGAAGCGCCTGTTGCTGGGGTTCTTGCAGGTGGTGGACAATCTGGAGCGCATTATCCGCCATCTTGATCCTGCCGATCCGCACCATCAGAGCATCAAGGCGACTTATGATGATATGCTGAAACTGTTGCGGTTCGAGGGCGTTGAACCGATTGCAGCATTGAACGCGCCTTTCGATCCGTCTGTGCACGACGCTGTGGCGGTCGTGCCACCGCGTGAAAATCAAACAGAGAGCATGCTGATCGTCGAAGAAGAACAGAAAGGATACCGTCTTGGAGAGCAAGTCTTGCGTCCGGCGCGGGTAGTGGTAGCGAAACGCTGACGCGGCGGAGGTACGAGATATGGAATACAAGGACTATTACGGCATTCTGGGTGTTCCGAAGGGCGCAAGCGAAAAGGACATCAAAAATGCCTATCGCAAGCTGGCCCGCAAATATCACCCGGATATGAATCCCGGCGACAAATCCGCCGAGGAAAAATTTAAAGAAATCAACGAAGCCTACGAAGTGCTTTCGGATCCCGAAAAGCGCAAACTGTACGATCAGTTCGGCAGTGAATGGTCTACGTGGCAGCAGCGCGGCGGACAGGCCGAAGACTTCTGGCAGCACTGGAGCGGCGGGCAGCCCGGCGGCTATCGGCGCGTCTCCCCCGAGGAATTCCGCGACCTGTTTGGGGAAAGCAGCCCGTTCTCCGACTTCTTCCAGCAGCTCTTCGGCGGCGCTTACGGCGGTTATGAGGACATTTTCGGCGGCGGGACGAGTCGGCGCGCGCGGCCGCGACGCGGGCAGGATTATGAACAGCCGGTAGAAATTACCCTGGAGGAGGCGTATCGCGGCACCTCCAGAATCCTGCAGATCGGCAATCAACGTCTCGAGGTCAACATCCCGGCCGGAGCGGATACCGGTACCCGCGTGCGGGTGGCCGGAAAGGGTGCGCCCGGCGTGGCCGGCGGGCCAGCCGGCGACCTGTATCTGAATATCGAAGTGTTGCCGCATCCCCAATTCAAACGGCAAGGGGAAAACATCGAAACCGTCGTGCCGGTAGACCTGTATACGGCCATCCTGGGCGGCGAAGTCGCCGTTCCGACACCCGGCGGGCAGACGCGCATGCTGCGCATCCCGCCGGAGACACAGAATGGCACCAAATTCCGGCTGCGCGGACAAGGTATGCCCGTCCTGGGCCATCCCAACGAGCGCGGCGATCTCTACGCCGTGGCCGAGATCAAACTGCCGACGCACTTAACGACAAAAGAACGTGAGCTTTTTGAATCGCTGCGCCGTCTGCGCGCGAAATAGTGAACTGCAAACGTTGGAACGTTCAAACGTTCCAACGTTCCAACGATTTTCAAGGAGGTCACTGACGCTATGTTCAAACGCATCCTTTTCGCACACAACGCCACACCGGCAGCCGAACGCGCGTTGTTGTACCTGGAGCACCTGGCGCGCCTGGAGAACGCCGAGGTCGTTGTCCTGCACGTCTACGAACCGCCGGAGCGTTACCTGGCAACGCAGGGGTACGAGGCGCTGCTTCGGCAACTGGAAGCTGTGGCACAGGAAGTGGTCAACGACGCGGTTGAGCATCTGCAGAAGGCCGGCATCGCCGCGTTGGGCATCATCCATGCCGGCGTTCCGGCCCGTACCATCCTGGAAACGGCCCAGGATGAGAAAATCTCGCTGATCGTCCTGGGGACCCGCGGGCCATCCAATATGACCGACATTTTGCTGGGAGACGTGAGCACCGAGGTCTTGCGGCGGGCTAACTGCCCGGTTTTGCTGGTACCTTAATCAATCCTTAATCAATCAAGGAGGGGATTTATGAATCGCAAACTCTACGGATTGCTCAGTGCGTTGGTGTTGCTGGCAACATCGTTGGGGTGCATTGCCCTGCAAACGGTCGTTCCGCCGACCGTTGCTCCCACGCCGACACTGGCGCCGAAGACAGTTGCACCGACGGCAACGCCGGTCAACGTTGTCCCTGTAGATGTGGGCGTGACGCAATTGCAGTCACAAGTCGAAGCGGTGTACGCAGCCGTCGGCGATTCGGTGGTGCACATTTCCGTCACCGCCGTAGGCTACGACTTCTTCTTTAACGCCGTGCCGCAGGAAGGCAGCGGTTCCGGCTTCGTTTACGATGAAGAAGGCCACATCGTCACCAATTACCATGTCATTCAGAACGCCAAAGACATCCGGGTCATCTTTGCCGACGGCGCGACCTATACCGGCGAGGTCATCGGCGCGGATTCGACTTACGACCTGGCGGTCATTGCCCTGCCCAAAGAGGCGCGCGCCGAGCGCACCTTCCGTCCCATTCCCCTCGGCGATTCCGAGGCGATCCGCGTCGGACAGTTCGTGGTGGCGATCGGCAACCCCTTCGGCCTGGATCAGACGGTCACATTCGGCGTCATCAGCAGCCTGGGGCGCATCATCGAAAGCCCGGACGGACGCTATATTGGCGAGGCGATTCAGACCGACGCAGCGATCAACCCCGGCAACTCCGGCGGGCCACTGCTCGATCTCGAAGGGCGGGTCATCGGCGTGAACGCGCAAATCGTCAGCCCCAGCCAGGCCAACGCCGGCATCGGGTTCGCCATTCCGGTCAACGCCGTCAAGCGCGTGGTTCCCGACCTGATCGCCGAAGGACGCTACCGCCATGCCTGGATGGGTGTCCGCTTCTTTCCGGTGGCTCTCAGCAAATCGGTGGCGGAATCCTTCGCCAAACTGGGCGTCGAGGTCCCCGATCATGGCATCTTGATTATCAGCGTGGACGCCAGCTCCGGGGCAGCGCGCGCCGGGTTGCGCGGTGGCGACCGCACCGTGCAGACGCCCTACGGCGATGTGCGCGTAGGTGGTGATGTCATTGTGGCGATTGATGGCAATCCCATTACCAATCCCAGCAACCTGATCGCCTATTTGGAAACGCACACCCGTCCCGGCGACACTGTCCAGGTCACTGTGTTGCGCGATGGTCAGGAGAAGACCTTCTCGGTGACGCTAGGGGAGCGCCCGCAATCCTAGGACACGGCGGCGCGCATAATCTCGCAGTTAAATTGCTCTCCCATCGCTCAAAGGGGAACGCCAGTTCTTCCCCGCACCAGTTCCCCACGCCAGTTCCGCGCACAGTCTTCGTCTAACCACTGTGCCAGACGCGCCAGGGCGCGAGCAGCGTAGGCTTCGCCGCGGGCGCGTTTGCCCCGCGTAGAGGTATCGAGCGGCGGGAGCAGGCCGAAATTCGCCTTCATCGGTTGAAATGTCGCCGGATCGGCGCGCGTGATGTACTGCATCAGCGCGCCGATCAACGTTTCCGGCGGCGGGACAAGCAGCGGCAATCCTGACAACAGACGCGCCATGTTCACCCCTGCCAGCCAGCCACTGGCGATGTTCCCGGCGTAGCCTTCCAGGCCGGCGATCTGCCCGGCGAAGAAGAGATCGGGGCGCACACGGCTTTGCAACGTTGGCAGCAACAATGACGGGGCGTTGATATAGGTGTTGCGGTGCATCGAACCATAGCGGACGAAGCGTGCGTTTTCCAGCCCCGGAATCAAGCGCAGGACGCGGTCCTGTTCCCCGTACTTGAGATTGGTTTGAAAACCCACCAGATTGTAGAGCGTCGCAGCGGCGTCATCTTGCCGCAGTTGAACGACGGCAAAGGGACGGCGGCCGGTGCGTGGATCGCGCAGGCCCACCGGACGCAAGGGGCCGAAAGCCAGTGCTTGTTCGCCGCGCGCGGCTAACACTTCGATAGGCAGACAGGCCTCGAAAAACTGCGGATCGGATTGCTCGAAGTCGCGCAAGGGGATGCGCTCGGCGCTGAGCAACGCGGCGACGAAACGCCGGTATTCCTCCTCATTCATAGGGCAATTGATATAGTCACCGGCATCAGATTCTCCCTTGTGGTAGCGCGAGGCGCGGAAGGCGATATCGAAATTGATGGAATCCACTTCCACGATTGGCGCGCTGGCGTCGTAGAACGCCAGCGCGTCGCGGCCGGTGCAGGCGCGGATGGATTGGGCGAGCCGGTCAGAGGTGAGCGGCCCGCTGGCAATGATCGTGGGGCCTGCTGGAATTTCGGCGACTTCTTCGCGGATGAGGGTGATATGGGGATGAGCGGCGATGCGCTGCGTCACTTCGGCGGCGAAGCTCTCTCGGTCTACGGCAAGTGCGCTGCCGGCGGGGACGCGGTGCGCATCGGCGACGGCGATGAGCAACGATCCAAGTTGGCGCAATTCCGCCTTGAGCAATCCCGGCGCGCGGTTAAGGAGATCAGAGCCGAGCGAATTGGAGCAGACCAGTTCGGCCAGTCGGTCGCCGGTATGGGCCGGCGTCATCAAACGCGGGCGCATTTCATAGAGACGCACCGGGATACCACGTTGGGCAATCTGCCAGGCTGCCTCGCTGCCGGCCAGCCCGCCGCCGGCTATCGTGACCGAGCCGCTCATTTTGCCGTGTTGACGTCCGGTGAAACATAGACCTCGCCGCTGCGAGGTGGCGCGTTAAGGAGCTCCCGCGCTTCGGCTTCCCACTCCACCGGCACCCGCACCTCAACTTTGCCGATCCCGTTGACGGTCAGCCCCAGCACCGGCCCGACCGATTCATAGCTGAGCATCACCGGGATACCGGCAGTTTCAAGCGCGCCGCGGATCACCATGGCCCGCAACATCCCCTGCGCCACATAGACGGTCACCAGCCCGGTAGGCTTCTTTTCTTGCGCCACGTTATCATACCTCCTTAAGACTGCACTGCTATCCATAGTTTGCGCCCAAATAACGTATTTGTCAATCCCTTATATTCCTGGTATAATCTAAATGTTTTTATGGAGAGAACACAGCGTTGATAGCGAGAGGCGTATGAGCAGTACTGTACAGAATGATCAATACTGGGAGCAGTTTTCCGTCTTACCGGGCGATCTTGAACACATCATCAATTACCTGGTGGAGACGGAACGCCCCCAAATGCTTGACCAGTTAGCCCAGGAGTTAATCCAGGCGCGGCACCGGCAGATGGTCGCGTTGATTGAAAACACGTTGTCGCAAGGACGCATTTACCGACCTGGGGAAAGTTACCAGGTTGGCGAAAGGCTCATTTTTCCACACCTGAACAATCTGTTGGGGGAAGTGATCGCCGTGCGTCCTGGCAACAACCCGGAATACGAAGCATTTTCCGTGATCACGGTGAAAACGGCCAACGGCGCAGTGCGTGAATTTGTCGCCGAGTTGCGCCGCGAGCATCCGTTGAACACGGCGACTTATGTGCCTTCTAAAAACCTGGATATCCAGGATATTTACGCCCATTACGGCGAAAAGATCAAAACGGCGTTGCGGGCCGCCCTGGAAAAAAATGCCCAGTTTGTCAGCGTAGGTGAACAGTGGTTCCTCCGCGACTTGCTGGTGGAGGTTCCTGCCGGACAGTTGAACATCGCCGAAGCGCTCCTGGATATGGCCGGCGGCGGACCGCTGCCCACGGCGAAATTGCTCGACGAACTCGAAATGCCCGGCGAGGTCTCGCGGCCCTTGCAGCTCTTCTCATTGGAATACGCGCTATTGCATGACCGGCGTTTCGACGAAGTGGGGCCGGCGGGGATTGCGCTATGGCACCTGCGCCAAATGGAACCGCAAGGCGTTTTGGAAGTGCCACTGCGGTTGCGTTACGTCCCTATCCCCTACAGCCGGGCGCTGCTGGACGACACGATGCTGGCACTGGAACGCCAAATAGACGACGAGTGGGCCGACGTGACCGAGCCTGCGCCGCCGGCTACCGATAGCGTGACGGTGGTCCTCAACTACCCGCACTGGCGCAGTGGGACGCTCCCCTTGTCGCCGCGGGTGGCGCAATTATTCCCGACCGCGCGGGTGGCCGACCGTATCTGTTTTACGTTTATGGATGGACGTACCGGCGAGACCTTCCCCGGTTGGGTAGTGCGCAGCGGACGCTACGTCCACGGGTTGAGCGAATGGTATAAGAAGAACAACGTCGGTGTCGGCGTGTATGTGGACTTAGAGCGCGGCGGCGAACCCGGCGTGATTCAGGTGAATGTACGCCCCATTCGCTCAAAACGTCGCGAGTGGCTACGGACGGCGACAACCGACAGTGGGCAACTCGTGCTGGAGGTGACGCGCGTGCCTGTGGCATGCGAATTTGACGAATTAGCAACGGTGGCGGTGACAGATCCTAACGCCGTGGATGCGCTGGCGCAACAATTACAACGCACACCGCTGGAATCTCTACTGGAGCAGATCTTCAGCGGTCTGGCCGGCCTCAGTCTCCAACGCGCCGTCCATGCCATGACGCTATACAGCGTTTTGAATCTGTTGCGGCGTGTACCTCCGGCGCCGATCTTTGCCGTACTGGCGACAGCGTCGCGGTACGTGGCGTTGGGGGATAACTATTGGGCCTATCGAGGAGAGAGCTAATGCCGACACTACCGCCGATTCCTGCTTTAGCGCGCTTTGTCAAGCCGACTTTGGATACGCCTTTCCACATTGATTACCGTTGGTGGGAAGAACAAGGGCTTGACTTTAACGTACAATTACTACAGCACCTGTCCCCAGAGCTGCGTGAAGCGTATGCCGGGCGACGTATTGATGAGAAGATTGACCTGATTGATTGGGAGACCGGCGAGGTGCGGCAGGTGGAAGGATTGCAATACCTGATCACGACGCGGTGCAGTAAGGACCCCGGATACATCGCCCAGGCGCCGACCCTGCTGGAGGCGATTTTCCGGGTGTTTCTCAGCAACGGCAATCAACCACTATCGCCGCGCGCGTTGGCCCCGCTGGTGGGCTATCCGCCGGAGCACGTGCTGCGCGTGCTTTCAGGGACGACGGTGCGCAAGGGGTTGCGTCCGGTGATGGATTAGTGGGGCGTCTTTCTCTTGACAGGGTATGCGGGAAGAAGTATACTGGTGGTATGAAGATTAAGACTTCCATCACCCTGTCCGAAGACCTGCTCGAGGTTGTTGACCAGCAGTCGCGCGAATACAACCGCAACCGCTCTGAATTCATCGAGGATGCTCTGCGTGCTTTCCTTGCCCAGATGCTCCGCGATGAGCGGAACGCTCGCGACCTCGAGATCCTCAATCAGCGCGCCGATGTATTGAACGAGGAAGCCACAGACGTTCTCGCCTATCAGGTGCCCCTATGAGGCGCGGAGAGCTGTACCGCGTCGCTCACCCTTCGGCGCAAGACCCCAAACGATCTCGAGTGTTTGTGATCGTGAGCCGCCAGGTGCTCATTGACTCGCGCTTCTCAACGGTGATCTGTGCGCCGGTCTACTCAGCACACGCAGGGCTGTCCACGCAAGTATTGGTGGGAGAAGACGAAGGGCTGAAGCACGAGAGCAGCATCCACATGTGATGAGTTGGTGAGCCTTCCCAAGTCTGTCCTGACAAACTTCGTCGGGAGGTTATCGCCACAGAAAATGCGCGCGCTTGACATAGCGCTTCGGGTGGCTCTGGACATATCCGACGAGATGGCGGGGTAAGCAAGTTGTTCGTAATTTTCTTTGCCCCGGTGGCTCAAGCGGATAGAGCAAGTGCCTTCTAAGCACAAGGTTAGAGGTTCGAGTCCTCTCCGGGGTATCAAGTCGAAAGGAGCCTGTTGTGAATTTTGAGTCATCCACGACACCACGACGCGCCGTTTTCCTCACCACACCGGCCTTGTGGGAGCATGGACACGGCAAAAACCATCCCCTCAAGCCGGAACGGCTGCGGCGCACCTGTGAATTGCTCGAAGCCTACGGCGCATTGGCGGCCCCCAATGTGCGGGTCATCGCACCGCAGCCGGCGACCGAAGACGAGCTGGCGCTGTTCCACTCCCGCACCTATATCGAGGTCGTGCGCATCCTGAGCGAGGGAGGCGCGTGGACCGAGACCCGCGAGTACATCAACCCCATGCGCTACGGCTTCGGCTCCGGCGACAATCCCATCTTCCCGGAAATGTACGAAACGGAAAGCCTGAAGGCCGGCAGCTCATTGCTGGGAGCGCGTTTGCTGGTGAGCGGTGACTGCGATGTGGCCTTCAGCTATGCCGGTGGACTTCATCACGCCATGGCAAGCTACGCCTCCGGTTTCTGTGTGTTCAACGACCCGGCGATTGCCATTCAATGGATGGTGGACCAGGGATTGCGCGTCGCCTACGTGGACGTGGATGTGCATCATGGCGACGGCGTGGAGGCGGCCTTCTATGACACCGATCGCGTGTTGACGATTTCCCTGCACCAGGATGGACGCACGCTGTTTCCAGGGACCGGCTTCATCCACGACATCGGCTCCGGCGCCGGTGAAGGATACGCCGTCAACGTGCCGTTGCCGCCCTATACGGACAACGACGCCTATCTGTGGGCGTTCCGTGAGGTCGTGCCGCCACTGTTGGAACGTTTTGCGCCGGATGTGGTAGTCTCGCAGTTAGGGGTGGATACGCACTACCAAGACCCGCTGGCACACATGGCGCTGACAACCGCCGGGCAGACGGCGCTCTTTGAGGCTTTCGATGCGTTGGCTCCGCGTTGGCTGGCCTTGGGTGGCGGGGGATATAACCTCGATGTGGTACCGCGTTCCTGGACGCTGGCGTTCGGTGTGATGTCAGGGCAGACGTTCCCCGACGAACTGCCGGAAAGCTATCGCACCCGCTACGGCGGACAATGGTTGCGTGACCACGAGGAACCCGGCATAGACGACTTTACCCGTCAGCGCGTCCGCCACAAAGTTGAAGAAATCGTCGCCGAAGTCAAGCGCGTACATCATCTCTAACGGCGCGGTTAATCGCTCTCCCGACGCAAATAACGGACGAGCCGGCTCAATCCGAAGAACGCCACCAACACCAGAATCAGAATCACGCTGAACCGCAAGGTGAGCCGAATCGTCAGGGCCAGCGTGCTCAGTAACAATCCAACGCCGACAACGCCGCCGAGTCGCCACAGGTGCGCGCGTTCCAATGCGCGCAGGTTTTCGAGGTTTTCAGACGCTTGCACGTGCTGGACAAAGTGATGCAGGTCCCAGGCCACCAGTGCCGTCGTGATCCCCACCAGCAACCAACCTCCTTTAACGCCATACAACGCGCCGAGAACTGCACCGATTGTCAACCCTAGTAGCCCCAACGAGGCTACCGGCAACCAGCGGTAGCGTTGTGCAACCAGCCACAACAGCCCCAACGCCACGAAGAACAACGCGCCGAGAAACCGGGCGTTCAACCCGTAGCCCAACGCCAAGGCGCCGGCAGCGATGAGCGTGCTGAAGGTCAAAACGTAAGGTGAGAGTTTCACCGTTCAATCCTCACAATGCGAGTTTGCGCCATCGGACGGACAAGCGACAGGCGCATCACCTTATCGAAAGGCCGATCCACTTGCCAATCCACCACCTGGATCCCCACCCGGCGCAGCCGTCGCAACATCAACTCACGCTCTACACGAATGATGCGCAGCGCAAAATCGGTCGCCGTATCCTGGGTACGGTTTTGGGCCTCGAAGGCCACCGGGTCAGGGCTGACCACCAGGATTTGATAGCCGCGCGCACGCAAGCGTGTCAGCACCGGCAGATCATCCTCACGCAGCGGGCTGATCAGGACGATCTGTGACTTCGCGGGGAAAAAGCGCACCGGCAGGTAATCCAGGCTCTCAAAGACCAGACTGTCGCCGGTGCGGGCATGCGCCAGCGCGCGCAGAATGCGTTCACGTTGCACTTTGCCATAGCCGGGATAGGTGATCTCCAGCCCGCGCCCGTAGACCAGCAGCCCGACACGGTCGCCGTCGTTCAAAAACGTCTCCGCCAATCCCGCCGTAGCTTCGATGGCATGCTCAAAGAGCGAATCGTGATCCACGACAATGTTGTTGTGCTGGCGCGCATCCAGAATCAAGCCCACATCGGCGATGCGCTCCATCTCGAACTCGTTGGTGAACAACGTGTGCTGATGTCGGGCGCTCGCCCGCCAGTTGATCCAACGCAGCGGGTCGCCCAACTGATACTCGCGCACACCGAAGAAATCCGTACCGGAACCGGCCTGCCGTGAGGGAATAGGCCCGGCATAACCGCGCGTGCGCAGCGGGCGGATGTCAAGGTGTTCCAACTTTAGTGGTTCGGGGAAAACCATCAGGTTGCCGGGCACTTCCATCCAACCGCGATGCTGAAACAGCCCTAATTGTTCATTGACCACCACGTGGAGGTAGCGGAAGGGATAATTGCCCCTTTTTCCTGTCACGGTATAGCTGAAGGTCGCAGATGCGCCGGCCGGCAACGCCATCTGAAGCCACGGCTCGCCGTCGGTGATGGTCAATCCTGATGGTACATTGTCCTCGATCAGCACCTCTTCCAATGTTGTGCCCTGATTCACCACCGTCAAGGTGACGACCGACGGCGCATCATGGTTGACCGTATTCGCGCTCAATGTGCGGGTAATGACCAGCCGGGGTTTCTCCGGGCTGTAGACAAACGCCGCAAGCAGATACACGGCCAGGGGAATGGCGAGCGCCACCACCTGACCATACAGTGACATCAGCCCGGCGAGAAGTATGCCGTAAAGCAGCAGGCTCAGAAACAATAACCTACGCATTTACGCATCCTCCTAATCCCTGCTCATTCCCGTCCATTCGCCCATTCGCTTATTCGCCCATTCGCCCATTCACTCATTCGCTTATTCGCCCATTCGCCCATTCACTCATTCGCTCATTCGCTTATTCGCCCATTCATTTATCACCCGCGGCTCAGCGGGGCATGAAACTCTGAATCACCGGCACCGGCGTCATGCGCAGCACCTCGGTGACCACCTCGGAGGCGGCATGCCGTTCGGTCCACAGATCGGGTTCCAGGATGAGGCGATGGCTCAGCGCGGGCAACGCGAACAGCTTCACATCGTCGGGGAGCACGTAGCCGCGCCCCTGCATGGCCGCCCAGGTGCGCGAGAGTTTGAGCAGGGCCAGTGCCCCGCGCGGGCTGGCGCCGACGGCGACAAACCGATGGGTGCGCGTCGCCCGCGTCAAATCCACAATGTACTGCTCCACGTCGGCGTCCACGTGCACATCCTCAATGGCCTCGCGCATCGCCAGCAATATCTCAGCATTGATCACCGGCTCCAGTGAAAAGTTATCCTGCCGGCGCTCACGGCGGCGGCGCAGGATTTCTTGCTCATCCTTTTGGTCGGGATAACCGATCGCCAGCTTCATAATAAAACGGTCAAGCTGTGCTTCGGGCAGCGGGAACGTACCTTCATACTCAATAGGATTCTGAGTAGCGATGACGATGAAGGGCGACGGCAGCGGCATCGTCTCGCCTTCCAGCGTCACCTGGTATTCCTGCATCGCTTCAAGCAGCGCCGATTGGGTCTTGGGCGAAGCGCGGTTGATTTCGTCCGACAGAATGATGTTGGCAAACAACGGCCCTTTGCGCAGCGAGAACTGATTCTGCGTGCGGTCGTAGATGTAGCCGCCGGTGATATCGCCGGGGAGCAGATCGGGCGTGAACTGGATGCGCTTGAAGGACAGCCCCAGGGCGGTCGCAAAACTGTTGGCGATAAGCGTCTTCGCCAGGCCGGGATAATCTTCCAGCAATACATGCCCACCTGAGGTAAGAATGGCGGCCATGATTTGTTCCAGGACTTCCCGTTTGCCCACAATGGCCCGCTCGACTTCCTTGAGGACACGGTTTGATAGCTCGGCGACTTGTGCGATGCTGAGGGTCATGATTCTTAAACCTCCATTTGTTCTTCCAAGAATTTGACAACACTTTCAAGTTCGGCGCTCAATTGCGCCTCCAGTGGTTTTTCCCATCCCAGGAAACGCTTCAAGCGCGTGAAGAAAGGCGTTTGGGTACTGCTCAGGCCGGGCTTCAGCCGTGTAAACAGATACTCCCGCACCGTCGGCGGCAACTGCAATTCCCCTTGTTCGAGACGCCGTTCCACATCACGGAGGCTCAAACGCTCCTCGTGGGATACCACGTCCAGGATCAGCTTGCCGATAAAATAGCCGAAGCGTTGCCGGGAATATTTGCCGCACAACAACATACTGATGCGCTCGCTCCAAACGGCAAGTCGTCCGTGCGACACACGTTCGGGCGGCGGGGGCGCCGGGGGGGCCGGACGCCGTTCACGGTCCAGGCTATGCATGGCAATATAGAACACCACGATCAACCCTGCCGCCCAAAACCAGGTCTGGGGAATGCTTTGGATGACGAGCTCCAAAAGCCACAGCGTATATGAGAGCGGCAATGCCAGCGTGTCGCGGATAAAGTCACGCACGGCAAACGTCAGCAGCACCATCAGCGGCGCGCCAACCGGCAGCACCCACCAAAAGCGTTTGAGGAGCCCTTTGAATGTGAATTCCGAGGGTTGTTCGTTCACCGTGAGACCTCCGCGGCGGCGCTGACGATGGCCGAGAGACACGCCACCGCGCGCTGTTCCTCCGCCGGGCCGGGGTCGCGGTCGCCGTAGCGCGCGTCCTCGAAGAGGCGGGTGAGTTGCTGAATCGGCGCTTGAGGCAAACCGGCGCGGAACAGATGTTCCTCGAACTCGCGGGTCGTCATCGTCACGCCACGCTGGATGTTGCGCTTCTCGCTGATGACGCGGCTCATCTCGACATAACAGCGGATGACGGCATTTTTGAGGTTGCCGCCAGCCTGGATGGTATCAAGCGCGTCCTGGGCCTCGCGCGCCAGCTTCTCCAGGGCATCGTCTTTCGTCACACGATTGCGCCGCCACAACGCATACAGCGTAACCAGGATAATGCCGGTCAGGACCACCGCCATCACCACGCTCAACGTATTCGTCAGGTCGCGCATGTCGCCGGGGATGAATTCCGGTGGCGGCTCAAGCGCGACTTCCTCAAGAGGGGAAAAAGCGGTGGTCGTCTCGGCAGGCGTTTCGACAAAGGCGGCCTGGCGCTCCAGCATATAGGACATCAACAGCATGAACAATGCGATTTGAATAATAAGGCGGACGAAGCGGCGCCGGCCCTCTTTGGTGAAAATGGCATAGATGAGGCTGATAAAAAACAGCATCACCATCACTACTCTAAGGATGGCGATCAACGCCGAGCCACCCCCTAGAGGAGGAAGGGGGGTAATCTCAGGTCTGCCGGAGAGCAATCCCCAGGGAAAAGGTTTGCCGGGGAGCAGTTCCACTTCCGAGAGCGTAGCGGCCAGCAAAACCAGTGCCGCGAGCGCAACACCCATAACGAGCAGAATCCAGAATTTTTTGCGCATACCCATAGCGGAGCTATTATAACACCTAACGCAAATTTGGAAAGATTGATGATATTGCACTTTTGCGCCCCCGCTCCCGGCCTCGCCCCAAAGGGAGCGAGGAGGTAAATAGCGGGGGATTTTGCGCGGCTTCGCCGCGCAAAATCCCCCTTTGAGAAATCCCCCGCTCTCCCCGCGTGCGGGGAGAGCGGGGGCAGGGGGTGAGAGGGGAAAACGCAAAAGAACTGCCCCCGTCCTGAAATGCACCCCCGAAATGTGTGCATTTCAACTTCGGGGCGAATCTTGCTGTGGCCGGTCTCTGACCGCGCCACTGCGGGATCAGCCGCTGCGCAGGCGCGGTCTGGCGACCGGCCTGAGTAGCGCCCGGTCGCCGTATCCGATAAATCGCCCCGGTCCTGAAATGCACCCTACCGAAATCGCAGCATTGATTTGTTAGCATTTTGTAGTATAATTAGTATAAATTCGGTTTTGGACTCTTTGTGTAGACGAGTTCCCTTATGGATACATATTACAAGACCCATTCCGCGATCAAGGACGATCCTGAACACGTGCTGGGTAGCGTTTACCTGTGGAGGTCACGCTGCACGGTGACGTGATTCTTTTTGCCTGCCCAAAATGCGGTTTCTAACCGAGGGTGCAGCGTGAGTTGCATCCTCGGTTTTTTTTGTTGTCATAAACATTCCAACGCGGCAATATTCCAACGTTCAAACAATTCTCATAAGGAGGTGTAAAAATATGTTCACAATGATTCAAGGGAACACCTGGATGCTGGCATTAAGTGGTCTTTTTATCATCGGGGTCCTGGTTGTCAGCTCCGATGTGGCCGTGAAGAAATTCACTGGCCTGTCTGCCTATTTCAAACTCTCGACAACTTTTATGGGGGCTACCGTGCTTTCACTGGCTACCAGCATCCCGGAAATTTCGGCTCATCTGACGGCTTCGGTCGGCATTCTGCGGCGCACATTGGATTATCAAATCAGTTCGGCTGTGGTGTTGGGGTCAAATATCGGCTCGGATGTTGTGCAACAGACTCTAATTATGAGCCTGGTTGTCTTTATCGCCGGCGTACTGCGCTTCAAACGCTACTTTCTTTGGAAGGTGATGGGGCCCATGATCGGAACGACCATTATGTGTCTCGTTCTGGGGTGGGATCGCCACTATTCGCGCCTTGACGGCGCCATCCTGTTCGGTACGTTTATTGCCTATATTTACTACCTGTACCTGGATGAGCGCAAGCATTATGAACCGCACAAAAACGGTTTCTCCGAAACCGGCGAGCCACCCAAGGGAGTGCCTGTTACCCGATGGGAAGCCTTACGGGATAGCTTAATTGCGTTGGTAGCCATGGTTTTTACCATTGGCAGCGCCATGACCGCGTTGCAGATTGCCGAGGTCATTGTACAACGCACCGGTATCGGCGGTTCGTTGATCGGGGTGACGACGCTCGGTGTGGCCTCGGCGTTGCCAGAGCTGATCACCGCTGTCTCCGGCATTCGCAACGGCGATCATGGCATTCCCCTCGGTACGCTGGTGGGCAGCAACATCACCAATCCACTCGTAGCCATCGGCCTGGGTTCGCTCGTGTCTACCTACTGGGTGCCCGGCCCTCTGGTGCTGTGGGATTTGCCCTGGGAGACCATCACCGGGTTGATTCTGTGGGCGATTATCTGGTTCAACAAAGGCAAGCTCGGAAGATGGGCCGGCTTCTATCTGATTGCGCTATATATCGTTTATGTGCTGTTGCGTTCGCTTTTCTTTGCCGTTGACTAAAAGTATCGTCTGAGTACGATTGACACAAATGGAGTCCGTAGTATATTGTTCAGGGTGAAGCAGTTTATTGCTAATATTTTTTGAAACACATTTCGATCCCTGGATGTTTTAACCATGACGCAAACTTTTGAGCGCAAGGGGATGAGCCTGCGGCGTCTGCTGTTTGGCGATCCCCTTTCTACATCACAATTGATTCACGAGCGGCTAACGAAGGTCAAAGCGTTGGCCGTTTTTGCTTCTGATGCGCTTTCCTCGACGGCGTATGCCACCGAGGAAATGATGCTGATCCTCGTCCTGGCCGGCAGCGGCGCGGCACACCTGGCTTGGCCTCTGGCGCTGGCGATTGCCGGGCTGTTGGTGATTGTGGCCTCCTCATATCACCAGACCATCCACGCTTATCCGAACGGTGGCGGTTCGTACATCGTCAGCCACGATAACCTGGGGCAAGTGCCGGGATTGGTTGCGGCGGCCTCCTTGCTGACCGATTATGTCTTGACGGTTTCGGTGAGCATCTCAGCGGGCGTCGCTGCGTTGACCTCGATGGCGCCGCCGCTTTATCCCTACCGGGTTGGAATCGCACTGGTTTTCATTCTCGTGATGATGATCCTCAACCTGCGTGGCGTCCGTGAGTCCGGCACGATTTTCTCGATTCCCACTTACATTTTCCTGATCATCATGTTTGGGCTGCTGGCGACCGGCATGGTTAAATGGATTGCTGCCGGGATGCCTGCCCCTTTGCCTCCGCAACGACACTACCCGGTTGCTCATACCTTGACGCTTTTCCTGATTCTGCGTGCTTTTTCGAGCGGTTGTGCCGCATTGACCGGCGTGGAAGCGATCAGCAACGGGGTGCCGGCTTTCAAACCACCGGAGTCCAAAAATGCGGCGACGACGCTGACGGCAATGGCGGTTTTGCTCATCACCTTGTTCCTGGGGGTGACGTTTCTGGCGCATCAGTTTGGGGTGGTGCCTGACGAAGTCACCCACGAGACGCTGGTCTCGCAACTTGGACGGGTTGTTTTCGGTAGCAACACGCTGCCCTATTATGCATTGCAGTTCGCCACGGCGCTGATCCTGGTGTTGGCCGCCAATACCAGCTTCGCCGACTTTCCGCGTCTCTCGGCCATTCTGGCGCGCGACCGCTACATGCCACATCAGTTTTCACACCTGGGCGACCGGCTGGCTTTCTCCAATGGCATCATCGTGTTGGCCCTGGCTTCTTCGTTGCTGATCGTGCTTTTTGGGGGAACCACAACCCGACTGATTCCGCTGTATGCGTTAGGGGTTTTCCTTTCGTTTACCCTTTCGCAATTGGGAATGGTGGCGCGCTGGCGCCGCGTCAAAGGCCCGCGCTGGCAACTTAAAGCGCTGGTCAACGGCGTGGGCGCCTGCGTGACCGGCATCGTCCTGATTATTTTTGCTCTGACCAAGTTCGTGGACGGCGCGTGGATCGTTATTGTCTGGATTCCCATCTTTATCTCGTTCTTTCTGGCCGTACACCGTCATTATGTCTCGGTGGCTAAGCAATTATCCCTGGAAACGTATGGTGATCCATCGCCTATACATCACAACCGTGTCATTGTGCCTATTGGCGACGTACATCGCGCGGTACTCGCCGCCTTGCATTATGCGCGGGCGTTATCTGACGATGTGACCGCCGTCTATGTAGAAACCGATCCCACACGCACGCCGCGTATTTTGCAGAAGTGGGAGAAATGGGGTAAGGGCATCCCCCTGGAAATCCTTCCCTCCCCTTATCGCTCTATCATTGCTCCATTGGTAGAGTATGTGGATCGGGTCAACGATCCAACCCGACGCGACCTGGTTGTAACTATCGTACTACCCCAATTCGTCACGGCCAGGCCCTGGCAACAACTTTTACACAACCAGACGGCCCTCCTGATCCAGATGGCCTTTCTTTTCCGTAAAGAAGTGATCGTTGTCAATGTACCGTTCCACTTGCACGATATAGCGTAAACATACCCTTGTCTTTTCCTGAAAGCCGGGTAAAATGCACCTACGTACCAGTATGGAGATCAGCGATGCCGGCTAACTATAACGAGTTACATCAGGTACTTTTGGAGCAGCGACAACATCTGCTATCGCAGTTAAATACGATTGCGCACACCGTCCGCGAAGACGGCGTGGGCTACAGCAATCACATGGCCGATGTGGGCACAGAGGTCTTCGAGCAGGCCCGCGATGTCTCGCTGTCCCGCCAGTTAAAACGTTCGTTAGAAAGTGTGGAGCACGCGCTGCGCAAATTTGATGACGGCACCTACGGCATTTGTGAGCTATGCGGCGCGATTATTGAACTGGCCCGTCTGGAAGCCTTGCCCTCGGCGCAGTATTGCATGGAGTGCCAGTCCCGCCGTGAAGGGACGCGATGAAGTCGGCGGTGCGCAGTCACCTCCTGTTTTACGGAGGTGGGGTGTTGGTTTTGCTCCTCGATCAACTATCCAAGCTGTGGATAGTGCAAAATTTGCCTGCGTATACCCCCGTTGACCTCATCCCGCAGTTGACGCCGCTCTTCTCGTTCACGTTTGTCAAGAACACCGGCGTGGCTTTTGGGCTTTTCCCGAAGTTGGGCGGCGTGTTTACCGTGTTTTCAACGCTGGTGATCGCGGGGATTTTGCTCTCACGGCGCACCGTTGCCGGGATGGGCTTGTGGGTGAACGGCGCATTGGGGCTGGTGACAGGCGGCGCGCTGGGCAACCTGCTGGATCGTCTCACGCGCGGCTATGTGGTGGATTTCCTGGATGTGAACTTCTGGCCTTTGCACGAATGGCCGGTCTTCAACCTCGCCGATTCTGCCATTGTCGTGGGTGTAGCGATTCTGTTGCTGGATTCTTTCCTGTTCAGTCAAAAGACGGCGGTGCCGGATGCCAGAGCGTGAGACGGCGGTTGTAGAGTCCCCGGTGCGGCTGGATCAATTCCTGGTGCAACGTTGGCCGGATTTGGACCGACAGGGGGTACGGCGGCTGATTGCGTCGGGCGCGGTGTTGGTCAACGCGCAACCGGCTTTGAAGCCCGGTCTGCGCCTTATGGTCGGTGATGAGGTTGTCGCGGAAGTGCAGGAGGCGGAATCCCAGCCGACATCGTTGACTTTGCCGGTGTTGCCGTTGGCGGTGTTGTACGAGGATGAAGCCGTGCTGGTTGTGGACAAGCCGGCAAACGTTCCCCTGCACCCAACGCGCCAACATCCCCAGGGAACGTTGCTGCAGCAGTTGGTCGAACGCTATCCGCACATCATCCACATCGGCGGAGTAGAACGGGCCGGCGTGGTGATGCGGGTCGAACCGGAAATCTCCGGCGCCGTTCTGGTTGCCAAAGACGAGGCAACCTATGCAGCATTGCAGCGGCATGTCAAGCACAACCGTGTGGAATGTGTTTACTCGGTGCTGGTGGAAGGCCGGCTAACCGGCGAAGAGGTGATTGATCAGCCCATCGGCAACGTCAAACAGACCCGGCAACGTCTCACCGTCGCACGGGAAGGCCGTCCGGCGCAGACGTACTATCGGGGGCAGCGGTGCTACAAAGACCAGGGCCGCGAGTATTCTCTGTTGGAGGTGCGCCCGCGCACCGGACGGCTGCACCAGATCCGCGTGCATTTGGCATGGTACGGTTTCCCCCTGGTCGGCGACCGCGTTTACGGTTCGCGCTATCAGCCGCTGCTGTCCGAGCGTATCTTTCAGCACGTGAGCGTGATCACTTTCCCGCACCCGCATACCGGCGCGTCGGTGCGGGTGGAATCGCCGTTGCCGCCGGAGCTGCGCGCTGTCTTGCGCTACCTCTCGCGGGCTAAGGGGCGATAGGTCAAGATGCTTGTTTTTTGTCAGCGGATTTAGCAGATTGAGCAGATTTTGATTGGTTTACAGTACCTCATCCGCTAAATCTGCCGCTCAGATTTTGGACTAATTCTCGGAGGCGATCAACATGCGTGAGTTGAACATTGCTGTCGTACAGATGAAACCCGAGCTGGGGAAAATGGAAGCCAATGTCGGCAAAATGGCGGACTTCATCGCGCGGATTGCGACGGAGCAACCGGTGGGGCTTATCGTCTTCCCGGAGCTGGCTGTGACAGGTTACGAGGGCGGACAACGTTTTGCGCAGATGGCGCAGCGCGTCCCCGGCGCGGTGACGAACATCCTCGGCCAGCATGCCACCGAATTCGGGGTATATGTGCTTTTGGGGATGGCGGTCAAGGAGAAAGTGGAGACGGTGCTCTATAACAGCGTGGTGCTCATCGGCCCGGATGGCGAGGTGGCGGGCGAGTACCGCAAGGTGCACCTGCCGGCCGAAGAGCGGTTGGTTTTCCGCCCCGGCTATCGCATTATGCCCGTTGAAACCGAGGTGGGTGTGCTGGGCCTGATGTGTGGCTGGGACCTGGCCTTCCCCGAAGTAGCGCGTAGCCTGGTGCTGGATGGCGCCGAGGTGTTGTTGCTGCCGGCGGCCTGGCAGGCGAAGGACGCCGATATGTGGCGCACGCTGTTGGTGGCCCGCGCTTACGAGAACGACGTTTTTGTGGCGGCGGCCAACCGCATCGGCGAGGAACCGTCCTATGTTTTTGCCGGGCAGAGCGCGATTCTTGCGCCCTCCGGCGAGGTGCTGGCGGCCCTCGAAGAACCCGAAGAGGGCTACGTCGTCGTGCGGCTCGACCTGGATGAAATCCGCCGTCGCCGCGAAGAAACGCAGATTATGCTGGCGCGCCAGCCTGCGTCATACCGCTCGATTGTGAAAAAGTATTAGGCCATTCTACGGTGAAATGAGCGGGGGCCGCGATGATGCGGCCCCCTTTTGGGTCAGCGGATTAAGCAGATCAAGCGGATTCCCTGCTTGCCCCGACTATTTGGCTGCCCGACTACCATTTTCCCCCTGTCTGCCGTCTACCGTCTTATCATAAATCCGATACGTGCGATAGTGCTTCCCCATAAAATTGGCTGCCGTCTGGCGCATGGGGAGATTGCTTTCCAGCACCCATGAAAACTCGGCGTGCGTGTAGCCACGTTTGAGCGCTACCCTGAGGTCCTCCATGGCCAGCACGGCGATGAGGCCACTTCCACGATGCGCTTCGAGCAGGCCGCCGGCGAACGCACGCAGCGTGGTCACGCACTTGCGCACTTTCCACCAGTACAACATCTTCACCATTGACCACCAATCCGGCACGCCAGGGCGCGGATAGGCGCGAATGAGCGCCTGATTGACATCCGGCAGGGGCAGGACGGCGCCGATGGCCTGTCCGTCTTTCTCGACGAAGAGCACCGTCGGCGGATCAATGATGGGCTTGAGCGCCATCACCTCGTGCTCCAGCTCGGCGTCGGTCAGCGGCACGAACCCCCAGTTCTTCGACCAGGCCTGGTTGTAGATTTCTTTGAAGATCCGGGCGTCGTGATCGAAATTGCGCATGTTGATGGGGCGGATCGTGATCCCCTCGAGCCGCTGGCGCACTTTTTCCGCCACGCGCAGCACTTTGGGATTGAATCCCGTCCCATCCGGGCGAACCTGCGAAATATCGGTCAGGTAAGCGTAGAGATCATGGGCTTTCACGAAGCCCGCACGCTCGATGAATTCAGCGTAGTAAGGGGGATTGTAGGTGAGCAAGGCAACGGGCGGCCCGTTCCAGCCATCTACCAGCAAGCCACATTCTTCGTTGGTGGAGAAGTTCATCGGTCCGCGCAGCGTGTCCATCCCTTCGCCACGCACATAGTCCTCTGCAGTTGCCAGCAAAGCTCTGGCGGCCTCCTCATCGGGCAGCACCTCGAACAGCCCGAAGAAACCGACTTTATCACCCCAGTATTGATTATGATTGTAGTTGATGATGCCGGCAATAGTACCGACAATTTGCCCATCCCGTTGCGCCGTGAAATACCGCACCTTTGCATGCTGGTGGAAAGGGTGCTTTTGCGGATCCAGAAATGCCACCCGCTCCGAGATCAGCGGGGGCACCCAGTAGGGATCGTTCTTGTAAACCTTCCACATAAAGTGAATGAACGCCTTGCGTTCGGCGGCCGTTTCGGCAGGTTGAATGACCAATTTGCCCGACATATAAGTCCTCCTTAAAAAATAAATGGTGATTAGGGATTGGGGATTAGGGATTGGGGAGCCTGATTCTCTGATAAAATTTTGTACTCAGGCAGTTTGCCTTTCTGGTTGATGCTGAATCTCTGAAAAAAACAACTGCTATTATAACCTGTCTTGGTCAGGGGTCAACGCCGACACTAATGCAAATCTTATCCAGGGCTAATCTGGTTCTAACTTTAGGCTAATCGTTTTCTAATCTCCCTTCTGTAATATGAGTATGGTTGCAAAGTGTATTTGTGCTGCCTGCTATCAAAAGCTATTTTGGGTCAGCAGATTGAGCCGATTAAGCCGATTTTGGCAGGTACAGCACTCAATCTGCTCAATCTGCTTAATCTGCTGATTAGAGAAGAGGTGAAATATGGATCCAAATCGTTACACAGAAAAATCACAAGAGGCACTATTGCGTGCACAAGGTCTGGCGACCGAGCATGGCAATCCGCAGATCGAACCTGAGCATCTGTTGCTGGCGTTGCTGGAACAGCGCGACGGGATCGTGCCACAGGTCGTGTTGCGGCTAAGCGCCGATCCCCAACGCATGCGCGTGGACCTGGAACAAGTCATCCGGCGCAAGCCACAGGCGCGGGGGGCGGCGGCGCAATTGAGCCTCTCGCCGGCCCTGGCGCGGATTCTCCAGGCGGCGGAGCGTGAAGCCAGCGCGCTGCGCGATGAGTACGTCAGTGTGGAACACATCCTGCTGGCCATGGCCGACTCCAGCGCCGGCGACATCGCGCGTTTCCTGGCGACGTATGGCGTGAACCGCGAATCGGTGTTACGCGCGCTCACCACCATTCGCGGCGGACAGCGCGTCACATCCCAAAATCCAGAGGGAACCTACAACGCCCTGGAAAAATATGGACGCAACCTGACCCAGCTCGCCCATCAGGGCAAACTCGATCCGGTGATCGGGCGCGATGAAGAAATCCGGCGCGTCATGCAGATTCTCTCACGGCGCACCAAGAACAACCCGGTGCTCGTCGGCGATGCCGGCGTAGGGAAGACCGCTATCGTCGAGGGACTGGCGCAGCGCATTGTGCGCGGCGACGTCCCGGAAGGGTTGAAGGACAAGGAAATCTTCCAGCTCGACATGGGCGCGTTGATTGCCGGGGCCAAGTATCGTGGCGAGTTCGAGGAACGTCTGAAGGCCGTCCTGGACGAAATTGCGCGTTCTGATGGACGGATCATCATGTTCATTGACGAAATCCACACGGTCGTCGGTGCCGGCAAGGCCGAAGGCGCGATGGATGCCGGCAACCTGCTCAAGCCGATGCTGGCGCGCGGCGAACTGCACACCATCGGCGCGACGACGTTGGACGAATACCGCAAGTATATTGAGAAAGACGCCGCCCTGGAACGCCGTTTCCAGCCGGTCTACGTGGATGAGCCGGACGTAGAAGATACCATCAGCATCCTGCGCGGCCTCAAGGAACGTTACGATACCCATCACGGCGTGCGTATTCAGGACGCGGCGCTGATTGCGGCGGCGACGCTGAGCGACCGCTACATCGCCGACCGTCAGTTGCCCGACAAGGCCATTGACCTGGTGGATGAAGCCGCGGCGCGGCTACGGCTGGAGATTGATTCCAAGCCCGCCGAGCTGGACGAAATTGACCGCAAAGTCATGCAACTGGAAATCGAGCGCGAGGCGCTCAAGCAAGAGAAGGACAAGGCCAGCAAGGAACGTTTGCAGAAGCTGGAGCAAGAATTAGCCAACTACAAAGAGCAAAGCAACGCGCTGCGGGCGCGTTGGGAGCAGGAAAAGTCGCTCATCCAGCAGGTGCAGGACATCCAGAAGCAGATGGAGTCGCTCAAAGTGGAGATCGAGCAGGCCGAGCGCAACAACGACTATGCCGGCGCGGCACGTTTGCGCTACGGCAAGTCGCAGGAGCTGGAGCGCCAACTTGAAGCCGCCGAAGCCCAGTTAGCAAAGGTGCAGGGCGATCATCCGTTGCTGCACCAGGAAGTCGGGCCGGAAGAAATCGCGCGCGTGGTTTCCAACTGGACGGGTATTCCCGTCTCGCGGTTGATGGAGGGCGAGCGTGAGAAGTTGATGCGCATGGAGGATGAACTGCATAAGCGCATCGTCGGGCAGGATGAAGCCGTGCGTGCCGTCTCCAATGCCGTCCGCCGGGCGCGGGCGGGCCTGCAACCACCGAACCGGCCCATCGGCACCTTCCTGTTCCTGGGCCCGACCGGCGTGGGGAAGACGGAACTGGCGCGTGCACTGGCCGAATTCCTTTTTGACACCGAAGAGGCGATGGTGCGCATTGACATGAGCGAGTATCAGGAGAAGCACACCGTCTCGCGGCTCATTGGCGCGCCGCCGGGCTACATTGGCTACGATGAGGGCGGGCAACTGACCGAAGCTGTGCGACGGCGGCCCTACAGCGTGCTCCTGCTGGATGAAATCGAGAAGGCGCACACCGAAGTCTTCAACGTGTTGCTGCAACTGCTCGACGAAGGCCGCCTGACCGATGGCCATGGGCGCACGGTGGACTTCACCAACACGCTCATCATCATGACCAGCAACATCGGTAGCCGCTGGATCAAGGAGTTGGGGCCGGAGGCCGCGCGTGAGCACGTGATGGCGGAGCTGGATCGCACCTTCCGCCCGGAGTTCCTGAACCGCATTGATGACACGATCCTCTTCCGCAGCCTGACGCGCGAGGATTTGCGCGCTATTGTCGCTATCCAGGTGCGCACTTTACAGAAACTGTTGCGCGAACGCGGTCTGGACATCGTTTTGACGCCGGCGGCCGAGGAATTCCTGGCCGAGGCGGGGTACGACCCCGTCTACGGCGCGCGTCCGCTCAAGCGCGCCATCCAGCGGCATTTGCAAGACCCGCTGGCGCTGGCCGTATTGGAGGGGCGGTTCAAGGAAGGACAAACCGTCTCTGTGGATGTGCAGGGCGACCATTTGATCTTCACGGCGCGCTAATCCCTGTAATCTTTTGTTAAGAACATCGCGGCGCAGTTTGATCTGCGCCGCGATTGTTTATCACCGGCAGCTTTCTAACCAAAATTCAACATAAAATACAACCTCTTGACGTTGGTGAAAAACGATACTACAATAAATATACTCAGTTCTTCATACTCCCTACTCCCTACTCTCTACTCCATGCTCTCTTCCGCGTTCTTCACGTGCAGCTTGTGTTACCATAAATGTTTCAATGTGTTAATGTTCCAAACATTCAGACAGTTTTTAAGGGAGGGTAAACTGTATGGAACACACACAATATTTTCCATTGGTAGAGGGCTTCCGCGCCAGATTGCGGTTTGGCAGGAGCATGCGCGGGCAATTTTTATGGCCCGCCCTGGCATTGACCCTGGCTTTGCTAGGGATGCTGGTGTTTGTCACGGCGACACGCGCCGCGCCACTGCTAGACGCCCCCTGGAACCCCAATGTCCAGGTCAACGACGACACCCCTGGCCTCGCCAATCAACATGCGCCGGCCCTGGCTGCTTCCAAGACAAGCGACGATGTTTTTGCCCTCTGGCAGGACTCGCGCAACGATGATGGCGATATCTATTTCGCCCATTCCCCTGATGGCGGGCAGACCTGGAAAGCAAGCATCCGCGTCAACCACGATGTCCCAGGCTTGACGCAATCCGCGCCTGACATTGCGCTCGGCGGATCGGGAATCTTGCACGCCGTCTGGGCGGATAGCCGCGCGGGGACGATGGACATCTACTACAGCCGTTCGACAGATAACGGCACAACCTGGAGCAATGAGGTGCGCGTCAATGACGTGTTCACCGGCGTACAGCAAACCCCGGCCATTGCGGCCCTGGGCAACAAGGTTTGCATTGTTTGGGAAGACGGGCGCGTGGCCTATGCACGCAATATCTATGCCGACTGTTCGACCGACGGCGGCTCGACCTGGGGGACCGATACCCGCGTCAACAATGATGAGGGGGCGTTCACCCACTATCTGCCTGACGTCGCGTTGGGAGCCGATGGCCGCGTGCACATCGTCTGGTACGATAACCGCGGCGGCACCTGGGACATCTACTACACCTACCTTTCACCTGCGGGAAGCGCGAATGTGTGCCTGAACGATGCAACCGCCGGGATGCAACAGTACCCGGCCATTGCTGCCAACGGTAACACCGTCCAGGTCGTATGGGTGGACTATGGCAGCGGGTCGGCATACATCCTCGGCGACATTTCCACCGATGGCGGCGCTACATGGGGTAAAGATCAGCCGGTCAGTGAGTCAGGTAACGCTATGGAGCCAGATGTGGCCTTTGACGGACAGGGAACAGCCTGGGCGACGTGGCGCGTTCCTACGACCACATATCCGGTGTACGCTGACGCCTATGGCCCCAATGGCTGGTCTGCGGACATGCTGGTTTATGATTCCAAAGAATACCTGCTATTGCCGGCCATCGCTGCCGGAGCCAAGCAGGTGTATGTAGCCTGGGAGCATTACTTCGAGACAGATGCCGATGTGCTCCTGGCGATTTGGGATGGCAGTGAATGGACCGGCCCGGTGCAAATCAACGATGACGGCGATGCCTGGCAGGCCAATCCGGCCATTGCTATCGGCAGCACGGGCCAGCTGTATGCGGCTTGGGGCGATAAACGCACGAACGCTTACGGGTATGTCTTGTATGCAGATACCTCGCTTGACGGCGGCGCGACCTGGGGGACGGATGTGCGCGTGGATGACAACCACCCGCTCCAGGGCGCCCCGGCCATCGGCACAACGGGGCCGTTGACAGTCCACGTCGTCTGGAGCAGTATGCAGTACGATACCGGCGCCGTGTACTATGACCGTTCCGCCAACGGCGGACAAACCTGGGGTGTTGACCGATTGTTGAATCCTGCGGGAGGCTATGGTGTCGGCGGTCCCCCCGACCTGGCTACATACGGGACCCAAAAAATCTTCGTCGTTTGGGCGCGCTATGACGGCCTGTGGTTCGTCTCTTCGCTGGACGGCGGCAGCACCTGGATCTCGCCGACCATCATTCTCACCGCTACCGGCAGCATCGAATCCCCCGCCATCGCCGTGGATGCCACAGGCCGGCTGCATCTGGCCTGGGTGGAAATGCCGATGCAGACGAATGAGCAGCGCATCGCCTACGCGCACTCGACAGATGACGGTTCAACCTGGGCTGACCGCCAGTACGTGGACGGCGGTACCCCTCGCACCTCGCGCGCCAATCCCGATATTGCGGTGAATCCGGTCAACGGCTATGTTCATCTGGTTTGGGATGATGACCGTACCGGTACGCGAACCGTTTTCCATAACGTCTCAGCGGATCAGGGCGCAACGTGGGGGACGCCAGCCGGGGTTGTAGCAGGCCCGGCGATTGAGCCGACGATAGCTGTGGACGGCGACGGTGTCGTCTATGTCCTCTGGCAGAATGGGCTGGAGGGCAATACCGACATCTTCTACACCACCTCGCTGGACGATGGCGCATCCTGGAGCGTGCCCGGGCGCGTCAACGACGATGCTACGGTGTACCCGCAACAGCAGCCGGCCGTCGTCGCCGGGAACAGTGCCTACGCCGTGTGGAGCGACTTCCGCCGCGTTAACTGGGATATCCAGTCCGCCGGATTGGTGCTGGCATGCCCGGTGCCATTGCAAGGTGTAACCATCACCGGACCCACCGAGACGCGCACCGGCGTACCGGTGCAGCTTACAGCGAAGGTGACGCCGACCAACGCTTCACTGCCGCTGACCTTTGTATGGATACCAACGCCTGCCCAAGGACAGGGAACGCCTCAAGCCATCTATTACTGGCAAAAGCCGGGTACTTACCCCGTGCAAGTCAGGGCGAGCAACTGTGGTGGCGTCTTTACGGCCACCCATAACGTCGCTGTCGTTGTGCCAACACCCCGGTTGCCGTGTGTGGAGGGTCGGATCACCTATGCCATAACACCGCTGGCCGGAGTCCAGGTCGAACTGCTCGCCGGTTCGAGTGGTCGGGTCTTGCAGAGCACCACGACCAATGCTGACGGCTATTACCGTTTCTGCAACCTGGAGCCGGGCGATTACATGCTCAAACGGTATGGCCCTTCTGCGGAATACGCAGACTGGGTTGCCGATAGCCTGACGATGGGCAGCAGCAATGTGATCAAGAACCTCGACCTGCCCAAGAAGATGACGCTGCTTAGCCCTGGAAACGGCGAATTGATTGACACCCGGACGCCCACGATGACCTGGCAGGCCTTGCCGGAGGCCGGCCGCTACACCTTCCAGTTGAACAAGACGGCGGATTGGACACTGGTAGAACACACAAACAACATTGTGGGGACGGCGCATCGCGTGCTTGCCCCGTTGGACTTGAATACCGGCTACACCTGGCAGATTGACGCTTATACCGGAACGCATTGGGTTGGGATGACGGCCCATGCCTTCACGTTTACTACGCCGATGGCGGTCATTCTCCCTCCGCCCCCGATAGTAACGATCAATTCCTCATTGCGTTTGGAGGAAGCCGCAGAGGGCGTGGTGGTCAACAAACTCATCGGCGACGACACCGGCAAAACTTTCAACAACTATGTAGATGTGGTGGCCTACGTGTCCACACAATCCGCCGATGCCGCCTCGGATGTCCAGGTTGTCCTTACCGTGCCCGACGACGCCCTTGGCGCGCCGGTCAATACCTGGGTGCGCGATAGTTATGGCGGGACTCCGACGTCTGTGACGTCAGTAGCGCTCGGCGGCGGGCGATACGGCGTGACAACCACTTTGACCAGAGGCTGCTTCTGGTGGTTCTGTCCCTACCGCAAGTATGTGGTGTGGCGTTTCCGCATCCCCAACACGCTCACGCCACAGACGCTCAGTTTGATGAGCCGGGTGTATCGGCCCGGTTACTGGGTCTTCAATAGCTTCTCCCATGCCCGGTTGCGCCTGGTAAGCACCGCCGGAGCGCTCATCGTCACCAACCGCGCGCAACTGTACGACAATTACACCGACTACGAGGTCACCAGTCTGTTGGCGCGACTCTACGATGTAGCCCAGGGCGCGCCGTACAATGACCAGCCGCTGGGCGTCGTCTACAACGCCGACCTCTATGACACAGATGTACGCAACTGGAACAACGCCGCAGTCAACTACACCAATGAGGCCACGGCCAACGCCGTCGCCAACGAGTTGGACGAGCTGATCAACGACTGGGTGGAGGATGGGACGTGGACCTGGTCCTATCACTACTTCTTCTCAACCACCGTCAGCACCGACATTTATCCCTACTATCTGCTTCTTGTTGGCGACGATGATGTGTTGCCATTCTATCGCTATAACGACCCCTACAATGACGAATCCGGCTGGACAGTGACATCGGCGACCAATCCGCAGATTCGCGCCACAGACAACGACTACATCCTCACCGATGCGCCTTATGCTTACCGCTGGGGCGGTACGGGTTGGCAATTGGGTGACCTGGACCTGGCAGTAGGGCGACTGGTGGGCGCAACGGCCGACGATATGCTTTATTTACTCAACAACAGCCTGGCGACCGACGGCGGCACCTGGCGCGCGGTGATGGCGAGTGTGGACGGTTGGGAACTGGGTTATAACAACCCCAGTTGCGGCGCCGGCGCGGTCGCCGACGTGTTAAACGTTCCGGCGCGGCTGGGAGCGCGCGGCTTCCAGGTGCTCAACGATACAGAGACACCGCACACGGTGGATGTGATGGAGCCGTTCGATGCGAACTGGATCAACGGGTTCAGTAACGCGGCGAACGCCGGTATGGACATCTTCTTCATCGGCGGGCACAACAGTTACAATTCTGCGGGGATTCCGGGAAACAGTTTTACGCCCGACGATACCTGCTCCAGCTCAGGCTGTCGCTATAACCACTTCGATGATGACCATCCGTTGACCTTTATCGTGGGCTGTCACGGCGGCTTGCCCGTACCCAACATCGGTGGACGCGGCGGCATCAACGACAACATGGTGTATGACGTGATCCACGAGGGCGGGCGGGCCTATGTCGGCGCGACCGGCTACAGCTACGGATCGCCGGGCAGTCTGTGCCACGCCACCTGGGGCGAGAAACTGCTCCAGCACTTCTTTGACGAGTTCCTCAAAGCCGGAACCGAGAGCCGTACCATCGGCGATGCGCTGCGCCGCGCCAAGGACGTTTACCCCTTCGGCCAGTACAATCCTGGCACCAGTGCGACCGACGGCGACGCGCTGGATCGCAAGACGGTGACGGAGTTCAACCTCTACGGCGTTCCCTGGCAGCGGCTGGATTATCCGGGAGGGACAATGAATCAGCGAATCAGCGAATCGGCGAGCGTGGGGCGACCGTCGGCGGTGCGGGTGAATGGGGAGAACATCGCGCAGGCGGATACCTACCGCTACACCCGCACGGTGACGATAGACATTGCCGCCTATCAGGCAGGGCAGGTCATCACCGGCAGCGTGACCTACGATGTGCTCTCGATTGCCGGCGGCGAGATGGCCGTCGCGCCGAACTTGCCGATGCTGCCTTACGTGAAGGGCTACACGCTCACCTTGCCCGTCAGCGCCACCGTGCAAAGCGTCTCTCTGGTAACGGCGACGTGCAGCGACGTCGGACCTTACGAAATCCCCATCATCGTCGCGCAGCCGTGGTCTGAAGGCGGCACGACCTTCACCACCACCACAACCATCAACACCTTCTATCCGGCAGATGCCAATCGCGTCGTCGGGCAGATGCAAGATGGGCGGATGCTGTTCACGCTCTTCCCCATCCAGCACAACCCCACGAGCAATGCGACGCGCTTCTGTTCGCAGATGGTGATCGAGGTGGTCTACGATGCGCCGGTCGCGCTGGCGGTCTCGCATGTGACGCCGTTGGCGGCGCTGCTGCGGCCCGGCGCGCCCATCAGCGTCACGGCACTGCTGGAGAACGTGACGGATGAATTGCTCACCGTCACCTCCACGTTGACGCTGCTGGATGCTCAAGGCCACGAGGTCGGCTGGCAGAATGGCGGGCCGTTCTCGGTGCCTGCGGACGGACAGCAAGCGGTTGAGGTCGGTTGGGACGGCTTGCTCTCCGAAGGCATGTACGGCCTGCTGCTGACGTTCTGGAAGGACGGCGTGCTCATGGGTATGGCGACATCCAACGTCAACGTTGTGGGCGGCGCGCTTACGGCGCTGGAAGTCCCGACGGCAACCTTAACGGTGAGTGACACGGCGACCTTCCGTGTGACCTTCGCCAACTACCGCACCGGGGCCGTCACGGCAACGGCGCACTTGCAGCTCTTCGATAGCGAAAGCGGCCTGGTAGCGACGTTGCCGCCGCAGACAACCGTGGTGGTGGGCGGCGCGAATCACACTTTCACGTTCGTCTGGGAGGTACCGACGAGCGTAGGCGGCGTCTACGTGGCGCAAGCGCGCATCGTGCGCGATGCCGACACCGCCTACGGCCCGCTGACCGGCGAGTTCACGATTGCCAGCCCCATCAAGGAGATCTTCCTGCCGCTGGTGTTGCGTAACTCCTGAGACGGTTCGGGGAAACAAAGAAAGTAGGGTGAGTTGATACTCACCCTACTTTATTGGTTCATTCACCTGTAGATGATAGCTGCTACTACTCGATGCGCAGATATCCCGACGCCTTCGCACCGCAGATGGGGCATTCATCGGGTGGCTTGGGACCGACATGGGTATGTCCACAGGTCTGGCAAACCCAATACTCCACCTCTTCTCCACCCTCTTTGCCCAGGTTCGCCAGCGCGTCCTGGTACATCTTCTCGTGAATTTTCTCCACTTGCATAGCCCAGTCAAAGGTACGTTCGGCGGCTTTGTTCCCTTCAGCCTGCGCGTCGGCGATGAATTCGGGGTACATCACATTGACTTCGTAGTTTTCCCCGCCGATGGCCGCCTGGAGGTTTTCGGCTGTGGATTTGATCTCGCCGAGCGTGCGGAAGTGGTTGTGGGCGTGGACGGTCTCGGCGGCGGCGACGGCGCGGAACAGTTTAGCTACCTGATGGTAGCCTTCCCTTTCGGCTTTTTTGGCGAACGCCAGATATTTGCGGTTGGCTTGCGACTCACCGGCAAAGGCGGCCCATAGATCATCTGTGGTCTTCATCGTCAATTCCTCCTGAAAATATATGATGGTGAATGGAACAACGCTATACTTTTAATGATATGCCGGTTGTCGGATTTGTCAAAACGCAGCCGGTCACGGGAGCATTGCAGGACGGGGGCAACTTGCTGTGGCGCGGTCAGAGACTGGCCACAGCGCGAGCGTTGTTGTATGCTCAGGCCGGTCTCCAGACCGAGCCTGCGCAGCGATCTGTCCCGAAGTTGAAATGCACTCGGCCCATTCAAGGGCACACCCGTTGCTGGCAGGCCGGACTGCCGGTGGATGACCACCCGTTCGCGTGCAGGACGGTGCGCCGGCGAGGCGTGCCTATTACCGGCTCGTGGCGTTGTGGAAAAGCGGCTGTGCGGTGGCGCGGATTCAGCGAGTGGCAACGCGGGTAGCGCGAAGCCGTTACAGGGATGTGAAACGCCGTGGATGCTATCATCCACGGCGTTCTCAGTTCCCCACTCGGTGCCGTGCTATTGAGCATAAACCAGTCCACTCGAAGTGGGTGTCGACGTCGTAGGTGGTCACGCCGCCCATTACGGATTTGACGCGGGTGCCGTCCCTACTTACTATCGTACTGATAAGGACAGCGACGGCATGGACTTTATCTCTAACACGAAGTCTCGCGCATTCTTTGGCACGGCAAAGACATAGCGGTCACCAAAGCCTTTGGCGTCGGTGACACCGCCATAATTTCTAGGTCCACCATGAATAATATCGCGCTCGGGTGCCCACATATAGATATCATTGTTTCCACGCGCCGCTAAGGTTGTTGTATATCGTTCTGTCCCTTCCAGCACGTAGCTCAGTTGAAAATCATCCCGATATAGTTCGACAGGTTCTGCCACGATAGATTTTATTACGCAGTAGACCCATATAAAGCGCTTGCCTTCAGGCGGCAATAACCACTCATTCCACGAATCTAATCGGTTTTCCCAACGCGCTGGCATATGACAATCCATCTCGTAATCTGTGCCTTGAATTGTAACGATATTCGATTGTGAGATACAACCTGTGATGAACAAACTGAGCAATACGACGAAGGTTATCGGTTTCTTCATATTGGCATTTCCTCCGAACACGATCTTAGCGTGACCAAGTCTGTACCAATGGATCCGATGCCCATATTGTAACCACCGTAGGAGCTTCGCTGTCTGTTCGCGTCCGGTATCCGGAGATGAAAGTAGGGAACGTAGGACGATCCACAGCCTTGTACAAGACGCCATTGCCTGAATAAAATGTAACGCCTGCTTGCTCCAGGGCGGCTACTGTCAGTTCACTGCAATACCATTCTTTGCCTTCTCCAGCATCACGGTGTCCTGTAACGACTCCTTCGTAAGAATAACCAGCACCATATTTGTCTAAAGCAAACTCCGCCGCAACTTGACGTTGTTGTTGAGTTATGCCTTGTACTTCATAGATACTCAACTGGTGCGTCCCTCGATATTTCTGGTACTCTTCCGCGGCTGAAGACAAATACACCCCATAGTCACTACCAGCATTGGCGGTACCAACGAATACGCCCTCGCCTGCTCCTAGTACAGCGTGTCCTACGTCGCCAGGTCCGGGAATATAGCCCGACCATTTCATTATGCCAATGCTTCCGGGGTGGACACTTTGCATAAAGGATGTAAACTCAGAAAGTTCACTCCAACGTTTTTCCTTGATCAATTGTAAGATAAATTGACCATTTTCTCTTTGCGCCTTCATCAGTTGTGCTGCCGGATTAGGTAAGTCTTTTGGTCTAATCCCTCCTCCTCCGCCCCCGTCTCCTTGTAAGTATGCATGACCCGTCGGATCCGTATACCTGAGCGGCGAATTTAGCACATACGCATACCGGTTGAGACTCTGCGGATTGGCCGGGCTGGGGACAAGCGTATCCGCCTGGATGAAGCGGCCCAGGGCGGGGTCGTAGTAGCGGGCGGTGTAAAAGTACAACCCGATGGCCGCGTCTTCGATTTGCCCGGTGAAGCGCCGTGCCGTGGGCGTGACGCCGGCGCTGCAGCGCGTCCCACCCCAGGGATGATAGCGCAATTCCGCTACTTTGCTGCCGCTGCTGTTGGCGATCACAGACGTGGAGCCCGGGTTTTCGTCTATGAAAGCCTTCGTCTGTGAAAACCATGCTCGCCGGGCAGAAATTGTCTTTTCAGAAATTGTCATACCCTGTCAACTATGATATACTATAGTCAATGAAATGTCATTGAGGCAAGAGTCAGTGAGGATGTGAGATGACTTTACAGTCCATTCAAGTCCAGGATTTGGTCGAAACGCAAATCTATGAAAATGAAGAACAGGTTGTGCAAGATGCCCTGCATTACTTCCTGTTGGAACGCTCCGATTTGCGTATTCTCGCTGCCGTCCGTCGCTATCAAAGCGATCCAGAACTTTCCCTGGCCAAAGCTGCTGCGTTGGCCGGCGTTAGTCTGGAACGAATGAAGGAAATCCTGGAACGCCACAATGTCCCTTTGCGCTTAGGCCCGGCTACGCTGGCCGAAGCCCGCGCCGAGATGGCTACGCTCAAGGGCTGGCACGATGCCGATCCTGGTTGATACGACTGTGCTCTCCAATCTGGCCGTAGTGGACCGGCTAGATTGGCTTACGCTCCTGTCAGACACCTGCTATCTGGCTTCCGCCGTTTACGATGAAATCCAGCGTGGCTTGGCCGAAGGGTACGCATTTCTGGCGCGCGTTGACCAGGCTTTGGATTCGGGACAATTGCTATTGACCACCCTCGAAAACGAAGCTGAATGGCAGCGCTATCGCGCCATGCCCGTCAAACTCCAACACGGGGAAGCGATGTCGCTGGCAATCGCCTGTATCCGGGGATGGCGATTTCTGAGCGACGACCGCGCTGCGCGCGCCTACGCCGATCAATTGAACCTATCTTATTCGGGAATGCTGGGACTCCTGGGCTTTGTAATTAGTAAAGGGGTCGTGACCGTTGACGAAGCCAATGTCCTCTTGCACACTATGATTGCCCAAGCGCGTTATCGCTCACCGATTGATGACCTCAATACCCTCTTTGAAGATACGCAGGACGCTGACCGGTGAACCGGAAGCTCGTGGGCGTGACGCCGGCGCTGCAGCGCGTCCCACCCCAGGGATGATACCGCAATTCCGCCACCTTGCCACTGCTGCTGTTCGCGGTGATCGATGTGGATCCCAGGTGGTCGCCGAGCAAATAGGAAGGCGCGTTACTGCCTACGCGCATCGCCATCCTTCGGCAGACCTCAGGACAGGCTCCGCTGACTGCCGGCGTAGTAGTATTTGATCATCGAACTCGTGCTGCCGGTCCACTCGAAGTGGTTGCCGATGGAGTCGGTGGTCACGCCGTTCAACACGGATTTCACGCGGTTGCCGTCGCCGGCGCGGCATCGTATGTATGGCCGTCCCTCTCACGGATGATACGCGATTCTGCCACTTTGCTATCACGAGTCCAGATTTCGTTTGTGCAAGCTAGACCAACAAATCATTGATCCTTACGTGATTGGTTGGCTTTCTGATCAGCCCTGGTGAGGACTTCTCGAAATTGTTCCGCAGTTAACCAACGTTTGTCATAAATGTTCCCACCTACAGCAATGACAACACGTCCGTAACGGCCAACAATCTCGCAGGCGAAATGATGTTGTCCATCAAAATAACCTTCAGCACAGAAAGGGCGCATTTCGTCCGCGTGATGCAAGAATACAATCTGAGGCATCGCTTCCCACCCCTGCAACTTAAAACCAGCATATTCATTGAGCAAAGACTCGTAACCTTGCTTTGCCGCAGTTTCAGTTTGATAGACATACACTCCCTCACTGATATTTATCCAGGGACGATCACGAAATAGCCTATACCATATATCCTTACCGATTCCATTTGGCACCAAGGGATGCTCTATATCAACCGCTTCTGGTCCCCATGGGAGATCGTCAACCTCAAGCAGCACAGCTTCCAAGATCGCTTCATCCGGCATCAACGCCGGGGTGGGTTTAGTAGTCAACGTTATCCAGAGAATTCCGAGCAGCACTGCCGGTAACATCAAGACAAATCCTAAAGTTTTCCACGCACTGCGTTTCATAGGATCGCCAAACTTGCGAACAAAGTTCATCAGGTTCATTCCATCTCCGTTGATCGCCAAGTATAGGGGAAGCCCGTCCATCTTTGCTGCGCAAGATTCCGAGGCCAAAATGCACTCCAGGCCTTACTATAATTCTCATACACTTCGTAGCCCAAGAGTAATGAGTCACGTTGAACATAACGTTGCTGGATACCATTGACTCCCATTTCATTGAGCTTTTCGCCGGTGGTTATCACAAAGAAATCACCCGCGCCGCCATATTCAATACCAGCCTCGACCCCACTATTAAGCGGGATTTTTCCTTCAAATACAACTTCATTGCCACTCCAGGTAACAGGACCTATGCCCAATTCGGGGCTTGTTTTGCCGTTATAACTGTCAACCCCGATTGAAACACCTCCGGCATCGACACCCACGGCAAAGTGAATTTCTTGTGAACGTGTCCACTGCCCGGACTCATAGCGCCATACGGTTTGCAGCTCAGGCCCTTGGACACAAGGAGCATAAACAACGGCAATCTTGGGCACAGCCTCAAAATGGGTTTGATAACGCATAATGACTCCGGCATCGTTTGGGAGTTTCGAAGGCATCGTCCAGTAGTAGTCATTAGACGATTGAGTTGTCCCGACAGTCAGGGGCTGCGCAGCTGGTGAAGCATACTCAACATTGTATGGACCGGTAGTACCTGTGTAACAGATACCATCGCAAGTAGTAGGGGGTTTTATTTGATGGCCATTTGGGTCTATGAAACTCAGTGGATTGTTAGCCGCATAAGCGTATCGGTTCAAATCTCTAGGTTTTTGTGGCTCGGGCACAATCAAATCGGGACTGATGAAGCGGCTAAGATAAGGGTCGTAGTAGCGAGCGTTGTAGTCATACAATCCCAGCCCGATCTCTTGCCGCTGACCCGTGTACCGGCGGTCGGTGGCGAGCGTGCCGCTGCGCGTCTCGCCATACGGGTAGTAGCGCATGTCGGTCAGTTTGCCGCCGCTGGCGTTGGTGCTCAAGGAGGCGCTGCCCAATTACCTGTTTTTTACCGCCGAGAACGCCGAGCATTTGCTCATTGCCAGCAACGCCGGTTTCTCCGCGCCCTCGGCGCCCTCTGCGGTGAAAGATAACCGTGGCTGCGTCAATCCTAAGGCTGTGGTGTAAAAGTGCCGGTCAAGCGTTGTGCTGAAGGATAGCACAGCACCACGATTTTACCACTGCCGCTGGGTGCGGCTGCCGGTGGATGAGCACCCGGCAGCACGTCTCCCTTTGCTCCGGCGGGGCGCGCCTGCTACCGAATTACTGCCGGTCCACTCGAAGTGGTTGCCGACGTAGTAGGTGGTCACGCCGTTCAGCACGGATTTGACGCGGTTGCCGTCGCCATCGCAGACGAAGCTGGCGCTGGTGGCGCCGCTCACGGTGGTCAGGCGGTTTTCGGCGTCGTAGACAGTCTCGTTCCATATCGTTGCGCTGGCCGTGCCTGTCCTGAGTTTAGTCGCAAGATATCAAGTAGAGTGCATCATCCCACCGCACCGTCTTGCGTTTTTCCTGATGCCTGTTCCATATATCGTTGCCACCCAATTTTCGAAACGAGGAGAGCAACCAACAACATACTCCAAATTCCCCAACTCTGTAGATATCCTGCTGTTTCGAGTATTACAACACTACCAGCGCAAGTTAACATCACTATCGGCCCCACAATCCTAAATTTATGCTTCCATCGCCATCCCCAGAATCGAGACGCAGACATATTGATTACCATGCCAAGAACAATTAGAAAAATTCTTAGAACTATCCGTTCTTTAGGCGCAGTAGCTCCTGCAACGACTAATAACATCCCCAAGATTGTCAAGCTTGTTGGGACTATCCACTTACGTAAAGAATGCCAAATCATTTTTGCATCTCCTCAAATCATGTGCTGTTTGATCCCACCTAGCTATCTAGATCTAACTTTGCCTTGAAATCGCAATAATTGACATTTTCCCAATTTTCAAAACGATTTGTGCTAACTTGCTATAGGCATCGCTTATAGAAAGCTATCTGGGAAAAGGATATTCTATTGTCCTGTAGGCAGTAGTATCATGGGTCATTGCAATTATTGATGTGAAAGTGTCCGCAGCGAATTTGGCAACCCCCAATTCTGTAAATGGGGGGATCAACAAAGCAAGATCCACAAGAAATTCGGCACCTTCGCTCCATCCCGGCTTTCCATCTAACGATTTGACGAACTCTCCACCCCATCCTTTATACTCAAAGCGTCCAAATCTTGGCTGAATAAGGTTGTATCTCTTAAGAGTTGGAGGGTCACTGCCATAATCAAACTCGGGCTGAACTACTCCGGTGGCAATAGGATTATATTCTATGAACTTCTTGAAGAGCGCGGCGCTTCCTATGTCCCCGACGTCTCCCGGGCCATATATCATATATGCCCCTTGACCTTGCCAGTTTACCAATTTGGCTGGGGACTGCGGCCCAATGTATCCAGTTTTTTCATTCATAACGTATTCAAATGCCTGGATATCTTTACCTGAACCACTAAAGGTTATATACCAGCGTTCAGTACCGGTCCCACCAGGACGCCCAGTATACAAACCTGGCAAATAAGCTTCGCTGGCAGTCATGGTATACCCGCCTTCAAGGACATTGCGAAGAATATAGTACCAATATGGATCATATTCTTGCCACAGTTGCATAAGTTCTTGCCAGTTATCTCCCAGTAAAGACGCAAGTTCATCGTCTGTGAAATGCCCCGTCGGATCCGTATACCTGAGCGGCGAATTCAGCACGTAGCTATACCGGTTGAGACTCTGCGGATTCTCTGGACTGGGCACCAGCGTATCCGCCTGGATGAAACGTCCCAGGGCGGGTCCGCCACTTTGCCACTGCTGCTGGTGGTGATGGAGGTGCTGCCCAGGCCTGTTCCGGCGCGGCGAACCATCGTGCTCGTGCTGCCGGTCCACGCAAAGTGGCGCCGACGGAGGAGGTGGTCACGCCCCTAGGCACAGATGTGACGCGGTC
>JAIOAX010000002.1 GCA_019873645.1 Chloroflexota bacterium
GATGTAGCGCAAGCTGTCAGCTTGCGGCAAGAGCAAACTAACAGTTTGCTCTACAGGGGTATTGGGGAAGGGATGTAGCGCAAGCTGTCAGCTTGCGGCAAGAGCAAACTAACAGTTTGCTCTACAGGGGTATTGGGGAAGGGATGTAGCGCAAGCTGTCAGCTTGCGGCAAGAGCAAACTAACAGTTTGCTCTACAGGGGTATTGGGGAAGGGATGTAGCGCAAGCTGTCAGCTTGCGGCAAGAGCAAACTAGCAGTTTGCTCTACAGTGGTATTGGGGAAGGGATGTAGCGGTTTTTGATTGTGGAGGTGCTTATGCGCGCCGATCGTTTGTTATCCTTGTTGATGCTATTGCAGACGCGCGGCAAGATGTCGGCCCGCGAACTGGCGGCGGAACTGGAAGTGACCGAACGCACGATCTATCGCGACATCGAGGCGCTGGAGATGGCGGGCGTCCCCATCTATGCCGAGCCGGGACGCGACGGCGGTTACGCCCTGGTGGATCGCTATCGTACCAGCCTCACGGGGTTATCGGAGGGCGAGGTGCGCGCGCTGTTCATGCTCAGCATTCCCACGCCGCTGGTCGAATTGGGCGTGGCGCAGACGTTGAAGGCGGCCCTCCTCAAGCTCACGGCGGCACTGCCTGCCGCCCGGCGCGGCGACGAAGCGCACGTGCGCGACCGCTTCTATCTGGACGCGGTGGGCTGGGAGCACGACGGCGGCCCGACGCCCCATCTGCGCGTTATTCATCAGGCCGTGTGGCAGGATCGCCGCCTGGTGCTGAGATACCGACCCATCTTCTCCGCCGAAATCGAGCAGACTGTAGATCCTTACGGGCTGGTGGTGAAAGCCGGGGAATGGTATCTGGTCTTTGCCCACCGCGAGCGTGTCCGCGCGCGACGGGTGAGCGAATTTATGGACGTGCGACTGACCGGGGAATCCTTCACCCGCCCGGCCGATTTCTCATTGGAAGCGTTCTGGAAAGCATGGTGCGCCGAACGCGCCGAGCGGCAGCAGCAGTTTCACGTGCGTGTGCGCATCGCGCCGGGAGCGCGGGAGTGGCTGGCGTATTACCTGGGCAGCCGCGCCCGCGAGGCGCTGGCGCACGCCGGCCCGCCGGATGCGGAGGGATGGTTCACGCTCGATCTCACTTTTGACGCTTTGGAGACGGCCCGCGCGCGCCTGTTGCCCCTCGGCGGCGCGGTGGAGGTGCTGGAACCCGACGCGCTGCGGCTGAGTATGGCAGATTTCGCGGCGCAGACGTTGCGGGTGTATCGAATGATTGAAAAAGGGAAATGTTGATCTGAAAATTCCTCGTATCTTGCACAGGCATGGTCTGGAGACCGGCCTGAGCGGAGCAACAACTTGCGGTGGCCAGTCTCTGACCGCGCCACAGCCGGTTATCTGTGAACGGCATCGCACTTCAACGCCTTGGCGACGGCGGCAGCCAGGATAGGGTCAACCTCGATGGACGCAGTTGTGAGTTTGCCTGCTTTTTCGCTGCTCTCCAGTTCGCGCGTGGCTTCAATGAGCCATTTGACCGCCATGTCGGGAGATATTTTGCTTGTATCAATGAGCAAATCGAAGGCGTTGGAGGCATCCCATTGGATGTTGTAAAACGACTTGATGAAGTTTGCTCGCACTTCATCGTTTTGCTTCACCAACGCCGTCGCGGCTTCGCGCGTTAACTTCTCTTTCGCCATCATTTGTTCGATTCTGAAACTCAGCGGCGCCTGGATGCGCACATTCAGGACATCGGCGTAATCCTGGAACAGAGAAAAACCACTGCGTCCCAGGATAACTACATTCCCGTGGTGGGCAACGGCGCGCATGACACGGTTCAGCATATCCACCATGATTTCGCGGCGCTCTTCCTTTTGGGCGTCGAAGCGCTCCCAAAAACTGGGGAGGCGGTCATATTTGGCGCCGAATTCGATGAAGCCGTATTGACTGAGGATTTCGCCGATGAACTCTTTGTCCACATAATGGTATCCCAGCGCCTGCGCTGCCTGGGCGGCAATTTCGTCGCCGCGGCTGCCTAGTTTTCTGGAAACTGTGATCACGGCCATAGCTGCGCCTCCTTGTGTTTATAGTCAGGTAGTCGTGAGTCGGATAGTCGTGAGTGATGCTTGACGAGAAAGGTGTGACGTTTTTCGTCGGTTTGGTTTACTCCAATAGTATTTTAATTGCAGGCAAAAGTCAATATGATTTTCAACTTGTCCTACGTGACGCTTTGCGCTAGATGCGTATAATATAGCTATCATCCATGCATCCTGGTGGAGGCGCGCGTATGCAAGCAAAAGCCTTGTTCACTGCCTATCTCAAAGCGTTGGCCGAGACAAACCAGCGTGGTGATGCCCGTGAGGAGAGCTTCTACCCCGCGCTGCGCGATATGCTGCTGAACGTAGCGCAAGCGCAAGCTAACCGTTTGCGCCACATTGCTGTTACCGTGTTGCCCAAAGCCACCGACGCCGGCAACCCTGACTTCCGTCTGTGGAATGGCACGGATCGCATCATCGGCTACATCGAGGCCAAGAAGCCCACCGAGGAGCTGCTGGATCGCGTGGAGGAGTCGGAGCAACTGCGTCGCTACCGCGCCACCTTCCCTAATCTCATCTTGACCAATTTCCTGGAATTCCGCCTGTATCGCCACGGCGAGTTGGTGGCGTCGGCGCTGCTCGGGCGTCCCGTAGTGCTGAACCGCCTGCGCACTGCGCCACCGGTCGAAAAGCCGGAGGCACTCGCGGCGCTGCTGGAGCAGTTCCTTGCTTTTTCGCTTCCCCCGGTTTTCACGGCGGAATCGCTGGCGGTGGAGCTGGCGAAGCGCACGCGCTTTTTGTGCGACGTGACGGCGCAGCAGATCGTTGCCGAGCAGACCCACCCCGGCGTGCTCACCGGCTTCTACGAGGCGTTCCAGCACTACCTCATTGGCAGCCTCACGCCGGAGGATTTCAGCGATCTCTATGCCCAAACGATTACCTACGGGCTGTTTGCCGCTCGCGTGCGCGCCAACGGCAATTTCTCCCGCCACACCGCCTTCGACAGCATCCCGCACACGATTGGTGTGTTGCGTGATGTGTTCCGTTATATCTCGTTGGGCGATTTGCCCGATCAACTGGCCTGGTGCGTGGACGACATCGCCGAGGTGCTGGCGGTGGCCGACGCGCCTGGCATCCTCGACCGCTACTACCGCGAGGGCAAGGGCAGCGACCCGATTGTCCATTTCTACGAGACGTTCCTGGCGCAATACGACCCCGCCGAGCGCGAGCGGCGCGGCGTCTATTACACGCCCGAACCGGTGGTGGGCTACATCGTGCGCTCGCTGCACGGCCTGTTGCAGACCGAATTCGGCAAGCCCGACGGCCTGGCCGCGCCCGAGGTGACGCTGCTCGACCCCGCCGCCGGGACGATGACGTTCGTGGCGCGCGCGGCGCAGGAGGCGGTACGCGAGTTCACCGCCCGCTACGGCGCGGGCGCGCGCGGCGAGTTCATCCAAACGCACATCCTGCGCCACTTCTACGCCTTCGAGCTGATGATGGCCCCCTACGCCGTCGGCCACCTGAAAATGGCCTTCTTCCTGGAAGAACTGGGCTATCGCTTGCAGGATAACGAGCGCATGCCTTTCTACCTCACCAACACGCTCGACGACGCCGAGCTGGAACAGAGCAAGTTGCCGGGCCTCTCGGCGCTGGCGGAGGAATCCCGCCTGGCCGGCGCGGTGAAGAAGCGCACGCCGATCCTCGTCATCCTGGGCAACCCGCCGTATTCCGGTCATTCCAGCAACACCGGTACGTGGATCACCGGGCTGATTGACGATTACAAGCAGGTGGACGGCGCGCCGTTGGGTGAAAAGAACCCCAAATGGCTGCAAGATGATTACGTCAAGTTCCTGCGCTTCGCCCAGTGGAAGATCGAGCAGGCCGGGCGCGGCGTGGTGGGGATGATCACCAACCACGGCTACCTCGATAACCCCACCTTTCGCGGGATGCGCCAGAGCCTGTTGCGGACGTTCGACGCGATCTATGTGCTGGATTTGCACGGCAACGCACTCAAGCGCGAGACGACGCCCGACGGCGGCAAAGACGAGAACGTCTTCGACATCCGCCAGGGCGTGGCGATTGCGTTCTTCGTCAAACGCGGTCCTCAACAAGTTGAGGACTCCGGTAAAGCGGCCGGAGTCCCGAACTTGTTCGGGGCGGTCTACCACGCCGATTGCTACGGCCTGCGCCAGGAAAAGTACGCCTGGCTCGACGCGCACACCCGCGCCGATACGCCGTGGGCCGCCCTGACGCCGCAGACGCCGTTCTACCTGTTCACGCCGCACGACGCCGCGTCGGAGGCCGAGTACCGCCGGTATCCGTCTGTTCCTGACGTGTTTCCGGTCAACTGTGTTGGACTTTTTACCTCGCGGGATAGATTAGTTTATGATTTTGATTTGGAAGCACTGAAACGTCGGATAAGGATGTTGCGTGATACAACTGTGTCAGATGAACTGGTCAGCCAGACTTTTCAGTTAGAGGACAAGAAAAACTGGACAATTAACGCAGTGCGCGCGATTCTGCGTCAGGATGCAGTATGGGAAGAAAAGTTTGTGAATTGTCTCTATAGGCTATTTGATTCACGTAAGCTCTTTTATCATCCTACGTTTATCGAACGTAGCCGACGCGATGTTATGTACCACATGTTGGTTGGAGAAAATCTGGCATTGATTACAAATCGCCAAGTGATGGTTGAAAGCTTTAGACATACATGGGTCTCCCAGCAACCTGTAGATCTTCACATTCTTGAAACTGCTCATGCCTCTGCCTATGTTTTCCCCCTTTACCTCTACCCCGACCCCGACGCCGCGCAGAAAAACCTCTTCGCCGCGCTCGAACCGGCGGAGCGGCGGCCCAACCTGCACCCCAAACTTCTGCCCGCGCTCGCGGCGGCCTACGGGCGGGAACCATCGCCAGAGGAGGTATTCTATTACATCTACGCCGTCCTCTACGCGCCCACCTACCGCGCGCGGTACGCCGCCTTCCTGCGCATGGACTTCCCGCGCGTGCCCTTCACGGCGGAAGCGGAAGTCTTCGCTGCGTTGAGCGCACTTGGCCGACGGCTGGTGGACTTGCACCTGCTGCGCTCCCCGGAACTCGACCCGCCCGCGTGCCGCTTCGAGAACGCCGCCGCCCCGCTCTCTGCTCCCCAATCCTCAATCCCTACTCCCCAATCCCCAACCGTGGAACGCGGCAAAACCGGCCTGCGCTACGACGCGGCAACAGAGCGGGTCTACATCAACGCGACGCAATACTTTGGCCCCGTCCCACCAGACGTGTGGGCGTACCAGGTGGGCGGGTATCAGGTCTGCGAGAAGTGGCTCAAAGATCGCCAGGAGCGGCGGCTGACACTGGACGACATCCGCACATACTGCCGCATCGTCACCGCGCTGGGGATCACGCTGACGATTCAGGAGGAGATTGACGGGGTCTATGCGGCGGTGGAGCGGGCAATGGTATCGCTCTGAACTGCGTGTATAGCGCCTCCGCTGGCAACGACCGGTGCGGGATAAAAAGATAGATGTCCACAAAAACGCCAGAAACGCGTTAGAACATCCTCATTTTATTACGTTTGAAAATAGCGCTCTACGTCGGCCAGAAACTCGGCAAAAGTCATCGGTGAGCAAGCATGATGCTGGTCGGCGGCATCGAAAGGATGCTTATGCCACCCCATTTTTGCATTATCGGCTCCGTACACCCGTCGCCCGGCGCTGATTAAAGCGAAAGAGGTTTTGTTCGTCACGGCGTTGTAAAAAATGTCAATGAATGGCGCCTCTATTTCCTCTGACGCCAGGTATATCCGCACTCTAAGGATGTCTGCGTCCACCAACACTTCTTCCACGTAGAGGACGATTGAAGAAGTGTAGCAAGCCTGTTGGACTTCGGCTAAGCGTTGTAATGGCGTTGCGTTTAGGGAAGCCATGCCAGGCTCTCTTCCAGACGCGCGCGGCGTGTGACTAGCCCCTCCCATTCCAGGTAGTCTTGTTCGGCTTCATAGGTATAGTCGGCGTCTGTTTCTTGTGTCTCCCAGCGTTGACGGTAATCGGCAAAAGTCATGCCGTATTTTTCCTTATATGCTTGTTCCGCCGCCGCGATTTCGGCTAACTTGTAACGCGCATAGTCGCGCATAATCAACGCCAGCGCAGCATCCGCCCGTGTTGCTCCGGTCAACGTGGTGAGCAACTGGGAGGTTTTCTTCGGTAAAGTCATCGCTAAGGTTGTCATGACGCACTCCCTTTTGGGTATTCAAGATGGTTCTATAAACTGCTTTTAGTGTAATACAATCTTGGAGAAAAGGCAAGATATGCGTGGACGTTCACTTGACACGTCATATCCGGGGTTTATAATTCTCACCTGGGCGATGAAGCTCGCTCGGCGTTAGCCGCACTGCCTGGAAATGGCTGACAGCTTCTAATGACAACAGGATATTGTCGTTAGAAGCTGTTTTTTATGGAAGGGAGGAAATATGGACACTGAATCGCTTGAGAAAACGGCTGTGAATACATCGTCTGCGGAAGAAAAAAGCCTGGAGCGCAACGTGGTGGCTTTGGGCTGGGTGGCGTTCTTTGGCGGGTTGGCGCAGGATATGATCCAACCCATTCTGCCGGTGTTTTACACTTCGGTTTTGGGATTGAGCAAAGAGTTCATCGGGCTGATCGAGGGCTTGCTGACGACGATTGTGAGCCTGATGAAAATCGGCGCCGGTTACCTCTCGGACGCGCTCGGCGTGCGGAAAGCCATTGTGTTCGTCGGTTATGCGTGCTCGGCTGTGGCACGTTTTCTGATGGGCTTTGCCGGCAGCGGGGCCGCTGTGCTGGGACTGCGCTCCACCGATGGCGTCGGGAAGGGTCTCAAGGACGCTCCGCGCGATGCGCTGGTCGCCGGGTCGGCGGGCAAGCGCAAGCTGGGCTTTGCTTTTGGCATCCAGCGCACCCTGGATACGCTGGGATCCGCGGTCGGGCCGTTGATCAGCTATGGCTTGCTGCGCCTGTGGGTCGAACACACCAACAAATACCGCGAGGTTTTCCTGGTGGCGGGCGTCGTCGCTGCGCTACCGCTGTTGATCATCGGCCTGTGGGTGAAAGAACGCAAGCAGCCGGTCAACAAACAGGCCATTTCCTTGAAAGTTCTGCGCGGCCCCTTCGTCGGATTCCTGGTCGTGATGCTCGTTTTTACGCTGGGCAATTCTTCGGACGCCTTCCTGATTTTGCGCGCCAACGACGTCGGTGTTGCTTCCGAGACGATCCCCCTGATCGTCGCCGCTTTCAACCTGGTCTCGGCGCTGGCGGCGATTCCGGCAGGAAAGCTCTCCGATCGCATCGGGCGTCGCAAAGCCATCACGATTGGCTGGGCGATCTACGTGATCACTTACCTGGGATTCGCGTTGATGAAAGTCGCCTGGCTGGCCTGGGGATTTTACATCCTCTACGGGTTGTATTATGCGTTCACCGAGGGTGTGGGCAAGGCCATGGTGGCGGAATTGGTGCCTGAGACCAATCGCGGCGCGGCCTTTGGACTGTACAATGCCTCCATTGGCGTCATGGCCTTGCCGGCCAGTTTGATCGCCGGCGTTTTGTGGAACCGCGTCTCTTCGGCGGCGCCTTTCGCCTTCGGCGCGCTGATGGCTTTCATCGCCTTCGTCGGATTGTGGTTCCTGCCCCGAAAAACCGACCACCAGGAGGCGTAAGCGCCGGACAATGTCAGCCAACGCCGTCACGATTGTCCAGGAGGGCAAGCTCGTCAACACCGAGGTGTCGCAACTCCGTCTGGGTGATGTGGTCGTCGCGCAGGCCGGCGATGTCGTGCCTGCCGACCTCCAACTGGTCGAGGCGCGCGGGCTGGAGGTGGATGAGTTCGAGATCACCGGCGAAATCATGCCGGTGCTCAAAAAGGTCGGCGCGGCGGATGCCGTTCTGTACATGGGCAGCCGCGTCGTGCGTGGCGCGGCCAAAGGGACGGTCGTCGCTGTCGGCGAGCACACCGAATACGGCAAGGTGTTGCGGGAGGATTGGGAAGACGAGAAACCGGCCAAATTTCCTCTCTTCAAGACACGCTATCTGGGCCTGATCCTCGCGCTCTTGCCCGCTGTGCTCATTGCCATTGTGCGCACCCACCAGGTTGTGGGAGCGGTGGGACTGTATGGATTGGCAGCGCTTGCGCTGATCGTGCTGCAAAATGACGCGCTTTTCCGTTCCTATCTGACCAATGCCGAATTGAAAACCCTGCAACGGCGCGGCATCCGTATCCGCAGCATAAGCGCATTGGCAAAGCTGCGTGACGTTGATCTGATGTGCTTCGACAAAACCGGCGTTTTGACCACACGGCGCATGGCTGTCAAAACGCTCTACTTTGCGGACAGGGTGGCACAGGGCGACGACCCGCTGGCCGACAAGGCAAACGCCGACATCGCTGCGCTCGTCAAGCTGGGCTGCGCGTTGGGCAACGATGTCCTTTTCTACGAAAAGCTGGATCTGGCCACGCCGGTAGACAAGGCGCTCCTGGCGTATGCAACGCACAATGGCGTGGACGTGCAAGCCACGCTGGCGCGCTACCAGCGCATCTACGATGAACCCTTTGACTCCGAAAAGCGTTTTATGGCGTCCGGCTTTGCGCGGGATGGACAGGCACTTTACTTTCTCAAAGGTGATCCGGATGTGGTGCTGCGCAAATGCCGTTCCTACGTCACCACGGACGGCGCGCAGCACCCGCTGGATTGGGAATTTCGACGTTTACAGGATGGATACCTGGACGCCGTCAGCCAGCAGCGCGACACCGCCATTGCACTGGCTTACCGGACCGAGTCGCCGGATCTCCCGCCCACCGGCTACACGTTCCTGTGCCTGTTCCAATTGGAGAATCCTTTACAACCCGACGCCCGCGACATCGTGAGCGCGCTCGCTGCGCGGGGGATTCGCAGTATGATGCTCACCGGCGACCGGGCTGCCACCGCTATCAAGATCAGCGCCGCGTGCGGGATCACGGCGGGATCGCAGGCTTGCCTGACCGGGCGGGTGCTGGAGCGGATGGGCGCAGTGGAGATCGCGCGGCAGTCGGACTATTGCGCTGTTTTCGCCCAACTGATGCCCTCGCAAAAGGGCTTCCTGATCCGCTTCCTGCAACGCGACGGGCACCGCGTCGCTATGATCGGGGACGGCCCCAACGACGGCATCGCGCTGCGGGCGGCGGATGTCGGGATATCGTATGTCAACGACAGTTCGCCTATCGCGCGCCGGCTGGCGAAGATCCTGATCCACGAGTTGGCCGATCTATCGCTACTCATCGAAAGCGCCTTCAGGATAGAGCGAAGATCCAGAGATTGGAAGGTTTTCAGGATTGTGATCATCGTTGCATCGTTACTCGGCCTCTATCTGTATGTTTATGCCTTATCATAGTATTGAGACCTGACAGGTTTCAGAAAACCTGTCAGGTCTGGCGGAAACGCCCATCGGTTTGCCTTTGGCGCAATCGGTGGTACACTTTCTCCTGCGCAAGCGATGAGGCTCGCTTGGGAAACCCAACTGCCGGTCACCGGATGATAGCCTCTACCCGTCAACACGTGGTAGGGGCTTTTTTGTTGTATGAACGCATTACTCAACGGTTCGCAAAAATTTTCAGTCTTCATCACGCTACGCACCTTGGAAGAGCGCCTGCGCCAGGCGGATGCCTGGTTGCAAGGTGAAGAGGAACACGGGCGGCTGTATCACCGCACGCTTACGTTGCCGCCGGAGCAGCGGGAGCAGGCGCGCCAACGGATCGCCGAGGCGCTGCAGGTGATTGATGACCTGGCTTCCAGGTTGGACCTGGAAGCCTCGTATGATGACGCCGGCGGTCATATCCGTGCGGGGCTGAGCGAGAGTTGGGCCAATCTGTGCGACATTCGCTCGAAGAAACTGCGGCGCTATGGCGAGGTGCATCCCGCCCTGAGCGCCGTGCTGGATGAACCGGTCGAGCAATTGGCGCAACTGGCGTTGGCGATTGCGGCGCTGATGTAACATAAGGGTATCTTCAAACAAGGTCCTTACTGTCAATGAAGCAGGCATGGTAAATGGCCGTTCAGTTTATACTTTTAGGAGGTTAAAAATGACAACAGCGATTGATAATATCTGGGCGCGCGAAATTCTGGATTCGCGCGGCAACCCCACCGTTGAGGTGGAGGTCTGGCTGGAAGATGGCGCGCATGGCCGCGCGGCGGTGCCTTCGGGCGCTTCGACCGGCGTTCACGAGGCGCTGGAATTGCGCGACGGCGAAGCGCGTTACAACGGCAAAGGCGTATTGAAGGCCGTCGAACATATCAACGATGATCTGGCCCTGGAGCTGGTGGGGCTGGATGCGCTGGATCAGGCCGGCGTTGACGCGCTGATGCTGGAGTTGGACGGCACGCCCAACAAGAGCAAGTACGGCGCGAACGCCATTCTGGGCGTCAGCCTGGCAGTCGCTCGCGCCGCCGCCGATTCGGTCAATCTGCCGCTGTATCGCTATTTGGGTGGCGTCACAGCGCGGCTCTTGCCCGTGCCGATGTTCAACATTCTCAACGGCGGCGTCCACGCCAACTGGCAGGGCACCGACTTGCAGGAATTCATGATCGCGCCGGTGGGTGCGGACTCGTTCCGTGAGGCGCTGCGCTGGGGTGCGGAGACCTACCATGCGCTCAAGTCTGTGCTCAAGAGCAAGGGCTACACCACCGGCGTCGGCGACGAGGGCGGTTTCGCGCCCGCGCTCAAGACCAATGCTGACGCTGTCGAACTGATCTTGCAGGCCATCGAAAAGGCCGGCTATCGGCCCGGCGAGCAGATCGCCATTGCACTCGATCCAGCGTCCAGCGGCTTCTACGAAGACGGCCTGTATCACCTGCGTACCGAAGGCCGCAAAGTCACCTCCGCCGAGATGGTGGCGATGTACGCCGACTGGGTGCAGAAATACCCCATCGTCGTCCTGGAAGATGGTCTGGCCGAGGACGATTGGGACGGCTGGAAGCTCTTGAATCAGACCCTGGGCGACAAAATCGAGCTGGTGGGCGACGACCTGTTCGTCACCAACGTCAAGCGTATCGCGCGCGGCATCGAGGAAAACGTCGCCAACGCCGTGCTCATCAAGCTGAACCAGATCGGCACACTCACCGAGACGATCGCGGCCATCGAGATGGCGAAGCAGGCCGGTTGGGGTGCGATGGTATCGCATCGCAGCGGTGAGACGGTGGACAGCTTCATCGCCGACTTCACGGTGGCGCTCGGCACCGGGCACCTCAAAACCGGCGCGCCCTGCCGCGGGGAGCGGGTGGAGAAATACAATCAACTGCTGCGCATCGAGGAAGAATTGGGCGAGGCTGCCCATTACGCCGGCCGCAAGGCGTTCGTGCGCTAAAGATCATCCCCTGGCTTCCGGGAGGCAAGACACCGCTTCCCGGAAGCTCATCTTTTTATCTGCTACACTCCTCCCAACGCTCCCGCGATAGTGTGCATATCCTTATCGCCGCGCCCGCTGATGTTGACGATCATGATCTGTTCGGGCGATAGGGTCGGCGCGCGTTTGATGGCTTCGGCGACGGCATGCGCGCTCTCCAGCGCAGGGATGATGCCTTCCAGGCGGCTGAGCATCTGCAAGGCATCTAACGCCTCGACGTCGGTGGCATAGACATATTCGGCGCGGCCCAGATCGCGCAGCCAGGCATGTTCCGGCCCGACGGCGGCATAATCCAGCCCCGCCGAAATGCTGTGCGTGAGTGCGATCTGCCCATCGGCATCTTGCAGCACATAGGTCCGCGTCCCGTGGAGCACGCCGAGCCGTCCCAGCGCCGGGTCGGCAAAACGCGCCGCATGCCGTCCACCGGCAATCCCCTCACCGCCGGCTTCCACGCCGATGAACGCGACGCCTGCATCGCGCAGGAACGGATGAAACAGGCCGATGGCGTTCGAGCCGCCGCCGACGCAGGCCACCAGCGCATCGGGCAAACGTCCCGCGGCGGCAAGGATTTGTGCGCGCGCTTCCCTCCCGATGACCGATTGGAAGTCACGCACGATGCGTGGATAGGGGTGCGGCCCCAATGCCGAGCCGAGCAGGTAGTGGGTGTCGCGCACGTTCGTCACCCAGTCGCGGATGGCTTCGTTGATGGCGTCTTTGAGCGTGCGACTGCCGGCGTCCACGCCGCGCACCTCCGCGCCGAGCAAGTTCATCCGCAGGACGTTGAGCTTTTGCCGTTCGATGTCCACCGTCCCCATATAGACCACACATTCCAGCCCCAAGAGCGCGCAGACGGTGGCCGTGGCGACGCCGTGTTGCCCGGCCCCGGTCTCCGCGACGATGCGCCGCTTGCCCATACGTTTGGCGAGCAGCGCCTGACCGAGCGCATTGTTGATCTTGTGCGCGCCGGTGTGCGCCAGGTCCTCGCGTTTGAGATAGATTCGCGCCCCACCGAGCGTCTCCGTCAGCCGCCCGGCAAATGAGAGCGGCGTAGGCCGTCCGGCATACTCGTGCAGCAGCCGTTCAAACTCCCGGACGAACGCCGGATCGGCGATGGCGGCGGTGTAGGCGGCTTCCAGTTCGCGCACGGCCGGCGTGAGGACTTCGGGGATGAATGCACCGCCGTAAGGGCCGTAGTAAGGACCGTTGGAAAGGGATAGGTCTGAATGGTTCATTTTTTCCTCAAAATTAGTTGTTCTTGATGGCGCTGACAAACGCGCGTACTTTCGCGTGATCTTTCCTCCCTTTCGTCGCTTCTACCCCGCTCGATACGTCTACACCCCACGGCTGCACCTGCGCGATGGCGTCCGCCACGTTTTCCGGTGTGAGGCCGCCCGCCAGTAGCAGACGACAGCGTTCCGCCAGCCAGCGCGCGATGGTCGCATCTGCCGTCAGTCCTGTGCCCCCCTTTTGTTGGGGGTGATAGGCGTCGAGAAGCAGATCAGGAGTAGACGGTAGACGGTAGACAGTAGACGGGGGGGAGGAGGGGATGGCAGCCAGGTAGTCCTCCAGCGCTGCTTGCGCCTCGGCGAGCGTTTGGGGGCGCAGGGCTTTGAAGGCATGCGGAGCCAGGGCCGCGACTGCGGCAGGCGTTTCCGCACCGTGCAGTTGCGCGAGGTCCAGGCCGGCGATTTCGATGATAGCGCGCACGGTGGCTACCGGTTCATCCACGAACACGCCCACGCAGCGCGGCGCCGCTTCCCCAAATTCTTCCCGGATTGCCCGGATGATCTCTCCCGCGCGTTCCGGCACAATGTAGCGCGGACTCGGCGGATAGAAGATAAAGCCCAAAAAATTCGCCCCGGCCTCGGCTGCGCAGCGCGCGTCCTCAAGATTCGTAATCCCACAAATTTTCACGTAGACCATAGTTATCTTCAGCCGACAGCCTTACTGAAAGCGGTTAGTAAAATCCGCGTCCCAAAGGTTTTGCGCTATTCACCGGGGATCTGGCGATCCCCTCGAAGCGAGAGAAGACAGAAATCTGCTCAATCTGCTCAATCTATTCCGAAAATACCACAGAGAACACAGAGGACACAGAGAAAATCTAAAAATTCTCCGTGCTCTCTGTATGCTCTGTGGTGAATAAGCTACCTGCACATTTTCATCCTGGGTGGAGCGCATAGCTCATGATGTCTGCTGAAAAAATTAGCGCAAATTCGCATGATCCGCAGTTAGCGTTGTGAATTGGCGCACTGTCTCCCCCACATCGCGCGCTGTGACCAGCGCTTCGCCCACCAGCATCGCATCCACGTTCATTGCCGCCAGGCGCACTACATCCTCCGGCGTGTGGATACCGCTCTCGGCAACCAGAACCACATCGGCGGGCACGCGCGGGCGTAATGCGGCGGTCGTGTCGAGCGTGACGTGGAATGTGCGCAGATCGCGGTTGTTCACGCCGATGAGGCGCGGGCGCAGCGATAGCGCGCGTTCCAATTCCACCGCATTGTGGACTTCGATCAGCGCCGCCATACCCAGTTGGCGGATCAGCGCGTAGAGATTATACAGCGATGCATCGTCCAGCGCGGCAACGATGAGCAGCACGGCGTCCGCCCCAACAGCGCGCGCTTCATAGACCTGATACGCATCCACGATGAAGTCCTTGCGCAGCACAGGGATATCCACGGCCTGCCGCACGGCGCGCAGGTCGTCCAGGCTGCCCTGGAAGAAGCGTACATCGGTCAGCACACTGATCGCCGCCGCGCCGTTGGCGGCGTAGGTCTGCGCCAGTTTCACCGGATCAAAATTCGGGCAGAGCAGGCCCTTGCTCGGCGAGGCTTTTTTCACCTCGGCGATCAGGCTCACACCGGGCGCGCGCAAGGCCGCCAGAAAGTCGCGGGGCGGCGGGGCTGCTTCGGCTTCGTTGCGCCAGATGTTTAGCGGCCTGGTTTGCTTCTGCGAGGCGATTTCTTTGTGCTTGTGCGCGATGATTACATCCAAAATAGTGTCGGTTTGCATAGGCTTACTCTATGACGCCGAAGCTGATTTTTCGTTCTTTCCGCGCCGTCAGGGTGAAAATCCACGGCAGCTTTCCGGCATACTGCGGATAGTGGTACCAGCGCTCAGTACAAGGTGCCATGCCGGGGAATAGCTTGAAAAACAGGCGGTCGTACTCGTTGAACGATTCCAGGCGCAGCCCGGCTTTGAGTAGTGCGTTGAGGATATCGCTGATGCCCCACGTCCATTCGTAGGAGGCGGTTGCGTGCCTGTAGGTGTCGTCAGCATAGTCGTCGCTGGCTTCCCAGTACCTTGGTTCGGCGGTGTGAAAGTACGAGTATAGCGGCTTCAGTTCCCCGGTTTCGGTCTCCTCGAAGGCGTTCCACATAGGATGCGATTCCATGATATAGAACAGCCCGCCCGGCTTGAGGAAGTGCGCGATGATACGCGCCCATGCGTCGAGATCGCGCAGCCAGCACAGTACACCGCGCGAGGTGTAGACGATGTCGAACTGCCCTTCCAGGACGTTGGGCAAGTCATAGATTCCCGCTTCGATAAACGTTGTGGCCAGTCCGATCTCTTGTGCCAATTGCCGCGCTGCTGCAATGGAAGCCGCCGAGAAATCCACACCCGTGACAATTGCGCCGCGCCTGGCCCACGAGAGTGTGTCCGTCCCGATATGACATTGCAGGTGCAGCAACGTCTTACCGGTCACATCGCCGACCTCGCGCAGCTCGATCTCGTCCAGCGCGCTGCCGCCGGCCTTGAGCAGCGTCACTTCCTCGTATGCTTCGACGTGGATGGGCGTGACTTCATCCCAATGAGCTTGATTCGTTTGTTCTGCTGGCGTCAAGGTGTTTTTCATGGTGTCTCTGGCGATATGTCGTAAGTGCGGCGGCCTTCGTGGATGAAATTCACGATTTCAGTAGCCGTGATGTTGAGATTAACGCCAGCGACATCCAAAGGGGAGTCAACGCGTGATTGCGGTTTGAGCACAAATACCTGCCCGTCTCTACGCTTGATCAGCACTTCGCCTTCCTGCAAGGCTCGATTTAGCAACGTGGCCAGTTTTTGACGTGCTTCAGTATATGTGTATACGTTCATGCGTTCACCTCAATAATTCGGATATTCTTACTCTCCGCCAGATGCCTTAGGCTTTTGTCGAGCGAAATCAATGGTGCATTGTATCGCAACGCGCAGCGGATCAAATAGGCATCGTAAGCATAGATGTTCAGTTCCGCCGCGATTTTCAGCGATTCATCCAGTTCTACTTCGACAAATCGCAGCGGGATATGGCGGTAAGCCTGAAGCGCTTGGCGTGCTTGAAACAACGTGATTCGATTCTGCTTCAGCATTGCCGAAAACGCATTGCCGATCTCCCAATGAATCGAAGTTGGTGCGATCAGATTTGTTTTGCGTGTCAATGTGATAAGTTGACTCTTTGTTGGTTCGTTTGCGATAACGGCGATGATGACTGAAGCATCTACGACAAGATCCATGTGACACCTCGCTATGGTACAATTGTACTTATATTATACTTGTACATTGTCAGTAATACAAATCCAGATTGGGATGGTTCAGAATAGGTTGACACTTTCAGAAATTAGGCTCTCCTGAAAAGCTGTATTTGGAAAGACGGGTATCGTCCAAATCGCAGTTTGAGGCTATTTTAACGCTCAAATCAGAGAGATTTTCGCCGATTTCACGAAATTTTGATAAATAGAATTTTCGTGTCGAATTGAAATTGTAAACCTATTTCCGCCGCAAATTGAACCATCCCTCCAGATTGATCAGGAATGTATTTTGTCTCACACCTTCTCCAAAAACACAATCGTATGCGTCGGCATATCCTGGCGTTTGAACTCACGATACCCCAGTTTGTGGTAAAGGTGCAACGCCGGCTCGCTCTTGTGACCGGTGAACAGCTCAAAGCGCCGTGCTGTGGAAAAGTGATGCTCTACGGCCCGCATAAGCTGCGTCCCGATGCCCCGGTTTTGCAGGTCTGGGTGGACGATTAGCCGTCCGATGTAACAGGTGTCGTCTTTCACATAGCCGCGCACCGAACCAACAATGCGCTCTCCGACCATGGCTTTGAAAAACGCCATACGCGCAAAGTCCGCCTGGATTTCTTCCAGAGTTTGGCGCAGCGGCGGCAGATCAAAATCGTTATACCGCTGCGCCTCGCTCTGATAGGCCAGCTTCTGCAAGGCCAGAATGACTTCTAAATCGGCTTCTGTCGCCGGTACGATGATGATGTTTGACATAGTGGTTTAGCCTCCAATACCCGTGAATAAGTCATTTGGTACAGCAGCTCGTTCACGGATATGAGCTTTAGCCTGCCAACCCCTGGCTGTATGCGATCAACGCCTCCAGTTTTCCTAACGCCGCTCCGCTATCCAGGCTCTCGGTTGCTTTGCGGACGCCATCCGCCAGGTCCGTCGCCAGCCCACCGACGTGCAGGGCCGCCGCCGCGTTGAGCAACGTCACGTCGCGTTTGGGGCCACGCTCCGTCCCATCCAGAATGGCGCGGGTGATGGCGGCATTCGTCGCCGGATCGCCGCCGCGTAGATCGGCGGGCGCAGCGCGCTCGAAGCCCAGGTCGCGCGGATCGAGCATTTGCGTCACCACAGCCCCGTTCCCCGGCGCGACGCCGAAGACGCTGATGCGGTTCGGGCCGGTTGTTGTCAACTCGTCCAGGCCACCGGCGCCGTGGACGACGTAGGCGGCGCGTGAACCGAGCGCCCGTAGCACGTTCGCCAGTGCCTCGGTGAGCGCTGGATCGTAGACGCCGAGCACCTGCGCCTGCGCGCCCGCCGGGTTGGTCAACGGCCCCAGGATGTTGAAGATGGTGCGCACGCCCAACTCGCGGCGTGGGCCGATGGCGTATTTCATCGCCGGGTGCAGTTTGGGCGCGAAGAGAAAGCCGATGCCCACCTCATCAATGCACTGCGCAACCTGCTCCGGTGTCAAATCGAGGCTGACGCCCAGGGCGGCGAGCACATCCGCGCTGCCCGATTGACTGCTGACGCTGCGGTTGCCGTGTTTGGCAACGTGCAGTCCCGCGCCTGCCGCCACGAATGCCGCCGTCGTGGAGATGTTGAAGGTGCCGGCGCGGTCGCCGCCGGTACCGCAGGTATCCACCAGGTTGCTATGGCGCGGCGTCACCCTGACGGCGGCCTGCCGCATCGCCCGCGCGCAACCGGTGATCTCCTCTACTGTCTCCCCTTTGGCGCGCAAGGCGATGAGGAACCCGGCAATCTGCGCTGGCGTCGCTTCCCCGGCCATCACCTGCGCCATGACCCCCTCGGCCTGCTCCATAGACAACGATTGTCCCGCTAACAGTTGATTCAAAGCTGCTGTAATCATCGCATTCCTCCTGTGATTAGGGATTAGGGATTAGGGATTAGGGATTGGGGATTGGAACCCCCTACTTCCTGCTCCCTAATCCCTACTCCCGCATTTCCAAAAAATTCTTCAAAATTGTCTTCCCATGTTCGGTCAGGATGCTCTCCGGGTGAAACTGGACGCCGATGAGCGGCGCGGTTGTGTGGCGGAGTGCCATGATCTCGCCTTCAGTGGTGAACGCGGTCACTTTGAGGCACTCCGGCAGCGGTTCGTGGACGAGCAGGCTGTGGTAGCGCATCGCGTTGAATGGACTGGGGACGCCCTCGAACACATCCGTCCCGTAGTGGTAGACGCGGCTGGTCTTGCCGTGCATCAACCGCGCTGCGCGTCCCACCGTCCCCCCGAAGGCCGCGCCGATGCACTGATGCCCGAGGCATACGCCGAGAATGGGTGTCGTGGTGTAGAATGTGCGGATAATATCCAGCGACACCCCGCCATCTTCCGGCGTCCCCGGCCCCGGCGAGATGACGATGTGCGAGGGCCGCAGCGCACGGACTTCGTCCAGTGTCACCACATCATTACGCCGCACCGCCACCTCGGTCCCCAACTCCCCCAAATACTGCACCAGATTGTACGTAAACGAGTCGTAATTATCTATGACCAGAATCATTGCGTCCCTCCTGTTCCTCCTAAAATCTGCAATCTACAATCTGCAATTTGCAATCCTAAATCCCTTCCTCCGCCATCACAATTGCCTTGCTCAATGCGCCGGCCTTATGAAGCGTTTCGTGATATTCGGTCGTGGGGTCGCTGTCGGCGACGATGCCCGCGCCGGCCTGCAAGTAAGCCACGCCGTCTTTGAGGATGATGGTACGGATGGTAATGCAGGTGTCCATGTTGCCGTTGAAGCCGAAGTAGCCCACCGCGCCGCCATAGGGGCCGCGCTTGACGCCCTCGAGTTCGTCAATGATCTCCATCGCGCGGATTTTGGGCGCGCCGCTGAGCGTCCCTGCCGGGAACGTAGCGCGCAGCAGGTCGTAGGCGTCCAACCCATCGCGCAGGCGGCCTTCCACGTGGCTGACCAGGTGGATGACATGCGAATAATATTCCGTGACCAGCAGTTCGGGGACGTGCACGGTGTTGAAGTCACACACCCGCCCCAGATCGTTGCGCCCCAGATCAACCAGCATCACATGTTCGGCGCGCTCTTTGGGATCGGCGCGCAGTTCCGCTTCGAGGGACTGATCCTCGGCGGGCGTCGCGCCGCGCGGGCGCGTCCCGGCGATAGGGCGCACGGCGGCGGTGCGGTCTGTCAGCCGCACCAGCACTTCCGGCGACGATCCCACCAGATAGACGCCATCCAGTTCAAGGAAGAACATATACGGCGAGGGGTTGATGCGCCGCAGCGCACGGTAAATACTGAACGGCTCGGCCTGTGTAGGACGCGCCAGCCGTTGCGAGAGGACCACCTGGAAAATATCGCCCGCCGCAATGTACTCTTGGGCGCGCCGCACGGCTTCCTCGTATTGGGCCTGCGTCATCGTAGAAGTGAGGGGAACGTCGGCGCGACCGGGGGCGACAGGGGTGCAGGTCAACGGCGTCTGTATCTGTGCGGCGAGGGCGTCCAGGCGGGCAATGGCGTCGTCGTAAGCGGCATCCAGGTTGCAGCCGGGCGGCGTGGGCGCGTTGGCGAAGAGCAACAGGCGATGCTGGACATGATCGAAGACGACAAGCGTGTCGGTGATGAGCAGGTGCATATCGGGCAGATCGCGGTCATCCGGTAGCGCGGCCCATGGGCGGTTAGCCGGTCGGGTCTCGAAGTGGCGCACCATGTCGTAGCCCAGATAGCCTACGGCGCCGCCGAAGAAGCGCGGCAATCCCTGCGTGAGTTTGTGGACCGGCGCGACAGGCTGATAAGCCGCGAGTTCCGCCTTGACGACGTGCAGTGGGTCTTCGCTGGGAGCCAGAGGGTGCGTCTGACTGTGGCCGTTGTCGCGTACCGTCACCTCGCGTCCGCGGGCGATGATCTGGCGGCGCGGGTTAAAGCCGAGGAACGAGTAACGCCCCAACTGCTCGGCGCGTTCCACGCTTTCCAGCAGGAATCCCGGCCCCGTCCCGCGCAGCTTGAGATAGACCGACACCGGTGTCTCCAAATCCGCTGCCAGTTCTCGATATACCGGCACCAGCCTGCCCTGTTGTGCGACACTATAAAATTGCTCGCGTGTGAGTGTGTTCATGCGCCTCCTTTCTGTGGAGTGTAATCGGTAACTGGTAATCGGTAATTGGTGATGAGTGCCCAAAGCCGGTTCCTAATCCCTGGTTACTAATCCCCAGTCCCCAGTTACTAATCCCCAATTACTAAAAACAAAAACGCCCCTCATCCCCTAAGCAGGGACGAGAGGCGTCAGGCTTCCCGTGGTGCCACCCTGGTTGAGCCGGTGTCCATATCCTGAAAACAAACAATCGCGCCAAGTGACGCGATTGTTATGTAAGCCAGCTCCACTCCTTGCGGGTACGGTCCTGGTATGGACGATACCCTCAGCCCTGATAACGGTGGCGATTCCGGCTAACTCTACTTGAACGAGGGCTAGTCAATCCCCCTTGCGCTTTCGAGTTAGCAGCTCCCCGGCCCATTCACGTTGGTCGTGTGCGAGTGGACTCTCACCTGTGTATCCACATCTCTGGCGCGCGTGCCGACGCTACTTTTCCGGTTCGACGCTGTTGGCGTGCTCAACTATGTATAACTATACGCCAAGTACACAAAATGTCAAGCGTAGGGCTATCGCATTTGGCCGCTTCCGGCAACTGAATATGGCCTAAAGGCCGGGGAAAGGGGGATTTTTGTGGCGGGGCGAAGCCCCGCCACAAAAATCCCCCCTAAAAACGCCGCTTTAGCGGCACAACAGACAGCACGACGGGACAAAGTTTTCCAAATGCGATAGCCCTAAAAAGGGATGTCGCCGGCTAAAACTGGTGGTATAATTATGGTTTGACCGGATGTTCTGAGTATCCGTTGGCTTGTATGAGGAGTATATGAACTGGAGCGCATTGTTATCAACTTTTGGTCTCGTCTTCATCGCTGAACTGGGTGACAAGACACAATTGGCGGTGATGACGCAGACGTGTAAATTCCGCCGCCCGTGGCCGGTCTTTTTAGGCGGCAGCCTGGCCTTGACGGCAGTGACGGCCTTGGGCGCGCTTGGCGGGCGCGTGCTGGGCGAATTGATCCCGGCCGAGGTCATCCGTCTGGTTGCCGCGGCGGCCTTTGTAGGGATGGGAGTGTTAATCTGGCGTGAAGCGGCAAAGTCCCAGGATGCAGAATGTGTGACGGACGTCGAATGTGTGGATGATACCGGGCGCGCCGCGAAGTTGAACTGGCAGGCGTTTGGGACGACGTTCACCTTGCTCTTCTTTGCCGAGTTGGGCGATAAGACACAGTTGGCCGTTCTGGGCCTTTCAAGCAAACAGGCGGCGTTGCCGGTCTTCGCCGGCGGTGCGCTGGCCTTGACCGTGGTAACGGCGCTCGGCGTCATCGGCGGGCAGCAGTTGACCCGCTGGATCCCCGAGAAGCTGCTGCTCAAAATCTCCGCGGCGGCTTTTGTGGTTATGGGCTTTTTGATGGGTCTGGGAATTTTGTAAATCTCCCCTTGACAGTATTGTAAATCGTTGTATACTTTAATTATACCCCCCCCAGGGGGGAGGGGATGTAAATCACAACTTGCGGATTTTGGTCAAGACAAATTGGGGGAATCATGCACGAATACGAATATCACGAGCATACAGCCGCTATGCGCCATGGCGTACACCATGAAGATGCCCTCAAACGGCTCAAGACTATCGAGGGACACCTGCGCGGCATCCAACGCATGCTGGAGGAAGATGCTTATTGTATTGACATCTTAAGGCAAATTCAGGCGGTGCAGGCAGCCTTGAACAAGGTCAGCGTTCAAATCCTGGAAGAACACCTTAACTCGTGCGTCATCACCGCCGTGCGCGGCGATGATCCAGAGGAACGCGAGCGTGTGCTGAAAGAAATCGCCGCTGTCTTCGAGGCAGCGACGAAAGTGTAGGGTTTGTCAAATCCGGTGGCTCTTGGAAAAGGTTCAACATATTAACATCAACGGAGGTGAGCAAATGGACAGGAAAGCGCGTTATTTGGTGGCTGCATTGCGTATCAGTTTAGGGTGGATTTTCCTCTGGGCCTTTCTCGATAAACTATTCGGCCTGGGACGCTCAACTGCGCCGGAGAAAGCGTGGTTGGCCGGCGGTTCACCCACAGCCGGATTTCTCAGCGCTGTTGCGCGCGGCCCATTGGTCGCATGGTTCAAAAGCCTGACAGGCAATCCCGTCGTGGATGTGCTCTTTATGGTCGGTCTCCTGGGGTTAGGGCTGGCGTTGCTCCTGGGCATCGGGTTAAAAGTCGCCAGCGTCACAGGCCCGCTGCTGATGGTATTGATGTGGCTGGCGCAACTCCCTCCGGCGACCAATCCCTTTATGGACAACCACATCATCTATGCGTTGCTTTTGGCGCTGTTCCCGCTATTGAAAGCCGGGGATACCCTCGGCCTGGGGCATTGGTGGGCCAAAAAGACTCACGCCTGGCCGATTTTACAATAGAACAAGTATGGAGATTAGTATGCAAACTGTAACCTATACAATTCCCAACATTTCATGTCAACATTGTGTACGCACCATCAAACGAGAGGTGGGCGACATGCGCGGTGTATGGAACGTCGAGGGCGACGTACAGACCAAGCAGGTCACTATTTCTTTCGAGGCTCCGGCATCTGAAGAAGCGATTCAATCCCTGCTGGCCGAGATCAATTATCCGGTAGGAGAGTAGTCTGATAGTCAAGTAGTCAGGTAGTCGGGTAGTCGGGTAGTTATGACTACGCGACTACCCGACTATAAGACTAACAAAGGAAAAAGTTTATGACCGATACTGTTACTTTGCCCATCACCGGCATGACCTGCGCTAACTGCGTGGCGACGGTCGAACGGAGCTTGAAGCGCGTCAACGGCGTGAGCAACGCCGTCGTCAATCTCTCTTCAGAGCGCGCGACGGTGGAATTCGATCCCACGCTGGTTTTCCTGCCCGATCTCATTGGACGGGTGGAGCGCGCGGGCTACGGCGTGGCGACGGGCGAAGCCGATCTCATCATCAAGCGGCTGGCCGATGACAACGACGCCCGACGGCTTGAGAAAGCCCTATTGAGCCTTGAAGGCGTGCTCGAAGCGCACGTTGCATTGGCAACCGAGAAGGCGCGGGTGTGTTATGTGCCCACCATCGTCAGCCAGGCGGAAATCCGCAAGGCCGTCACCCGGGCCGGGTTCGAGGCGCTGGAATTGGGCGGCGAGGCCGACGACGCGGAAGCCAGAGCGCGCGCCGCCGAAATCGCCCATCAAAGGCGGATGCTCATCATCGGCCTGCTCTTCGCTGTGCCGTTGTTCCTGTTTTCGATGGCGCGCGACTTTGGGCTGTTTGGGATGTGGGCGCATGCCGGTTGGGTGCACTGGCTGATGCTCGCCTTCGCTACGCCGGTACAATTCTATGTCGGCGCGCAGTATTATGTGGGTGCGTATAAGGCACTGCGTAACGGCGCACCTAATATGGAGGTGCTGATTGCGCTCGGAACAACGGCGGCCTACGTCTACTCGCTGCCCATCGTTTTCGGCTGGCTGGCTGGGCACGTTTACCTGGAAACATCCGCCGTCATCATTACCCTGGTACGGCTAGGTAAACTCCTGGAGGCGCGTGCCAAGGGCGGCGCCTCGGAAGCCATCAAGAAATTGCTAGGGTTGCAGGCAAAGACGGCGCACGTCGTGCGTGACGGTATTGAGATGGCAGTCCCTGTGGATGAGGTTCGCGTGGGCGATGTGGTGCTGGTGCGCCCCGGCGAGAAAATCCCCGTAGATGGCGTGGTGGTCGAAGGGCGTTCGGCGGTGGATGAATCCATGCTCACCGGCGAATCGCTGCCGGTGGCGAAAGGGCCGGGCGACCCGGTCATCGGCGCGACACTCAACAAACTGGGGCTGCTCAAATTTGAGGCCACAAAGGTAGGCAAGGAAACTGCGCTCGCACAGATCATCCGCCTGGTGGAAGAGGCGCAGGGCAGCAAAGCACCCATTCAGCAACTGGCCGATAAAATTTCGGCAGTGTTTGTCCCCATCGTCATCGCGATTGCCGTGCTCACCTTCCTGGGATGGTACTTTTTCGGCCCGCCCTTGCCGGTCAACGCCGACGTCAATGTCTTCACCCGCGCCTTGATCAACATGGTCGCCGTGCTGGTGATTGCCTGCCCATGCGCAATGGGGCTGGCGACGCCGACTGCCGTGATGGTGGGCACCGGCAGAGGCGCCGAATTGGGCATCCTGTTCAAAAGCGGCGAAGCTCTGGAACGCGCCGGGCGCATCACCACCGTCGTCCTGGACAAGACTGGCACAATCACGAAGGGGCAACCGGCGGTGACGGACATTGTGACGAATCAAGAATCGGCGAATCAGCGAATCAGCGAATCAGCGAATCAGCAATCCCTAATCCCCAATCCCCAATCCCTAATCACCGATTACGAATTATTACGCCTCGCCGCTTCCGTCGAAAAAGGCAGCGAGCATCCGCTAGGCGAGGCAATCTGGGCAGAAGCAACCACGCGCGGGCTGTCCTTATCCGAACCGATAGGCTTTCAAGCCGAGGCCGGGCTTGGCGTTTCCGCCGAAGTGGACGGGCATGCGGTAGCCGTAGGCAATCTGCGCATGATGGAAGCGCGCGGTTATCCGCTCAATGGCTTGCAATCCGAAGTCGAACGCCTGCAGGCGGAAGCGAAGACGGCGATGCTCGTCGCCGTGGATGGCGCGGTACGTGGGGTGATTGCCGTGGCCGATACGCTCAAAGACGGCTCGGTCGAAGCCGTTGCGGACTTGCGGCGCATGGGGCTGCATGTTGTCATGATTACCGGCGACAATCGCGAGACGGCTGAAGCCATTGCCGGACAAGTGGGCCTTGATGCAGTGCTGGCGGAGGTGCTGCCGGAAGGCAAAGCCGAGGCCGTCAAACGTTTGCAGATGGATACCCCCCAACGTTTCAACATCGTCGCAATGGTCGGTGATGGGGTGAACGATGCCCCAGCGTTGGCGCAAGCGGATGTCGGCATTGCCATCGGCACGGGAACGGATGTCGCCATTGCCGCCGCGCCGGTCACGCTGATGTCCGGCGACTTGCGCGGCGTGGTGCGGGCGGTCAAACTCTCACGCCAAACCCTGCGCACCATCAAGCAAAATCTGTTCTGGGCGTTCTTTTATAACGTTATCCTCATTCCGGCGGCGGCTTTCGGCCTGCTCAATCCCATGCTGGCCGCCGGCGCTATGGCCTTCAGCAGTGTGTTTGTCGTCACCAATAGCCTGCGGCTCAAAAAGGCGGATGTGTAGGGAGTAGGGAGTAAGAAGCATAAACATACTCCGTACTTCATATTTCATACTCCATCAACAAGAGGTGCACCTATGGTAAAGAAATGGATTCTGGTACTGTTGGTTTTGATCACCGCGAGTGTTTTGGTGACGTGCGTGCCCAAGCAGAAGATGGGCGCAACGGCCATTATGCCGGTCGGGAAGGCTTATGCCGAAGGACAGGAAATTTATTTCATGCATACTGAGGCATCTGATCCGGATATAGCGGAATTGCTGACAAAGATGATGGACTCGCCGGTGCTGTACGTTCCCTCGCTGGCAGAGGTACCTGCTGACGCGCTGGCAAACGTCTATGTGTTCACCAACGGCCTCAAAGGTATGGGCCCGCTCGGTTTTGCCGCAGATGTGTTCGACAACCCACCGGGCACGGATGGTTATACCCCACTGCGTCGCCTGATGCTGGTAACGTGGACGAATCCGGCATCCGCGCGCGAATTAAAATCGGCAACGGAGGTGCTGGACGCCGCGGCGACGGGTGCCGTGACGCTCGAAGAGCCAGGCGTGGTCATCAATATGCCCTTCGTTGTGTGGAACGGCGGGAAACGGTAAAGGTAATTGGGGATTAGAGAGTTAGGAACATACTCCCTACTCCGTACTCCATAAAAAGGAGGAATGATCATGAACCAATTGATGATAGCCTTCGTTACCGGCTTGACCACAGGGGGCTTGAGTTGTCTGGCCGTGCAAGGTGGCTTGCTGACAACGGCATTAGCACCGCAGGTCTCTGCACCTGAAGCGTCATCGCGCAAGGGCGGCAAACAGAAAAAAGTCGCCGCACAACCGGCGCCTGCTTCGCCGGGCGCGCTGCCGATTCTGCTGTTCCTGGCGGCGAAGCTGGTTGCCTACACCTTGCTTGGTTTGCTACTCGGCGCGCTTGGTTCAATGCTGCAACTGACGCCGTTCACCCGCGCGCTCTTATACATTGCCATCGGCGTCTTTATGATCGGCAACGGCCTGCGGATGTTGAACGTGCACCCGATCTTTCGCTATTTCGTCTTCGAGCCGCCGGCCGCCGTGACGCGCTACCTGCGGCGCAAGACCAGGAACGGCGCGGACGCGGTCACCCCTTTACTCCTCGGCGCGTTGACTGTGTTGATTCCCTGTGGCGTCACCCAGGCGATGATGGCGCTGGCAGTGGGGACGGGCGACGCGCTGCAAGCGGCCGGGCTGATGGCCGCGTTTACCCTCGGCAGCAGCATCGTTTTCTTCGGCGTGGTTTACCTGGCGACCCGCCTCCACGCGTTGCTGGAACGCAACTTTGCGCGCGCCGTGGCGGTCGTCTTGCTGATTTTAGGGGCGGTTTCTGTGGGTTCAGGGATGAATCTACTGGGCGCGCCGTTCTCTTTCGCGTGGCTCGCACAAGCAGCCACCACGCCTGCTGCGACGCCGACGTCAGACACCACAGCACCAACAGAAGTTATAGTTGAAGCTGTCAATGAGCTGCGGGTCACAGTTTTGAACCACGGTTACAATCCCAAGACATTGTCGGCCCGCGCCGAGATCCCCACCCGTCTAACCTTTGTGAGTAACAATGTTCGTTCATGCGCTCTGGCGCTGGTCATCCCGGAGTTGCGCGTGGAGCAACTCTTACCTTCGACCGGTGAGTTTACCGTCGAGATTCCCCCGCAACCGGTGGGCAAAGTGCTGCGTTACAGTTGTTCGATGGGGATGTATACCGGCCAAATTGTCTTTGAGCAATGAGGCCAAAGATGAAACGAGTCTTTCATATTCCCGATATGCACTGTCCTGCGTGTGTGATGCGCCTGGAAGGCATCGAAGATGAGTTGCCGGGCATCCGACGCATCACCGCGAGTTACCACAAACAGCGACTCGAAGTGGAATATGACGAGGCGCAAGTCAGCGAAGCACAGATTGTGGCTGCTGCCGAAGCATTGGGGTATACGATGCGGAAATCTCAGTAGACATCATGAGCGACGCGCTCAACCCAGCATGAAAATGCATATCAACGGATTAAGCGGATTTGAACGGATTAGCTTTCAATTGTCGCATAAACTGCTTAATCCGCCAAGTATTTTCGGAATAGACATCATGAGCTACGCTCTCCACCCCGCATGAAAATGCGTCTTCCAGCGCCGTTCGTGCGGACGTGGTATACTGGTCAATCAGGCTGGTCTGAGGGCGATTGAATATCGGGGCCGTGAGCCTGATCAGCAGACGGTCACGGGTACCCTTTAGGCACCACTCATTGTTGCTGCGAGCACGCGGAATAGACCTCATGAGCGACGCACTCCACCCAAGCATGAAAATGTATGTCAACGGATGAAACGGATTAGCTTTCAACTGTCACATAAATCTGCTCAATCTGCTGGCCTTTTTCGGAATAAAACCGCGCAGTTGTCACGCACCCACGTAGCGCGCGTACAGGGCGCGCGCCAACATGAGATCGGTACAGCCATAGATGATCGCGCGTCCATCGGGAAAAAGAGTCAGTTCGTAATTGTCTACGCGCAGGCGCAACAAATACTCGTTAAAGGTCACCTGCCCTGCCGCGCTTAGCCGTTCTGCCAGGCGCGGAAAATCCGGGCGTGGCGCGCCGCGCACTTTAATCTGCACCGCATCACGTCCACACAATGTCGTAGCCCACGAACCGGCTTGCGCTTCGAGAAACTCATAACGAGCCTCATCGCAAGCCGGGCAGGAGTACTCACGCTTTTCGAGCCGGACACGCATCACATCTGCCGTCCATAGATCGAAGTAACGCAAGTCGCGGCACAGGGCTTCGGGATGACCGGTGAGCAGTTTGAGTGCTTCGGTCACTTGCAGCGCGGCGATGACCTGGGGGATCGTACCCAACACACCAGCAGTGTCACAGGTGTCGGTCGAGCCGGGCGACGGTAGATTGGGGAGCATACAGCGGAAGCACGGCCCGTCGCCGGGCAGGAATGGCATCATCATCCCATACGTGGCGATGGCTGCACCGTAAATCCAGGGACGCCGGTGTTTGAGACAGGCGTCGTTGAGCAACATCCGCACCTCGAAATTGTCACTGCCATCTAACACCAGGTCGCAGTCGGCAATAAGCGTTTCAACATTATCTGGATTCACATCGGCCACCACCGGCTCTATCGTCACGAATGAATTAGCGCGGCTTAGCTTGCGCGCGGCTGCGATGGCCTTGGGCAAATTGGCGGCGATGTCATCTTCGTCGAAGAGCCATTGCCGCTGCAAGTTGTGGTCTTCGATGAAATCCCGATCCACCAGCCGCACAAATCCCACCCCGGCACGCACCATGCCGGAAGCCAATACAGTCCCCAGCGCCCCTACGCCGATGATCACGACACGCGCCTGGGACAGTTTTTTCTGTCCCGCCACCCCAATGGCAGGCAACAACATCTGCCGCGAATAGCGGCGCAGCGATACCGGTTCTGCTTCGATCATATACTCTCTTTCAAAGATAAACCGCTAATCTCGCCAATCTACGCAAATCTCTTTTAAATTAACGAAAATTCGCGTGATTCACGGTTAGAATTTTCGTCCTCGCCGATGCCGTATCCCGACACAAACGCTGCTGGTGAAGAGTTTATTCAGTCTCAAACAACGGTGTGCTCAAGTAGCGTTCGCCCGTGCTCGGCAAAATGACGACAATGAGCTTCCCCGCGTTTTCAGGCCGTTTGGCGACTTCGACGGCAGCATGAACCGCCGCGCCGGAGCTGATGCCGGCCAGGATACCTTCCTCCTGCGGAAGACGGCGCCCCATCGCCAGGGCCTCTTCGCTGGTGACGTGGAAAATTTCGTCAATGATGCCGGTGTTCAGTACATCAGGCACAAAGCCCGCGCCGATGCCCTGGATTTTGTGTTTGCCGGGCGCCCCGCCCGCCAGCACCGGCGACTCGGTTGGCTCAACGGCGATGGCCTTAAATGCTGGTTTTCGGGCTTTTATCACCTCACTGATGCCGGTGATGGTGCCGCCGGTCCCTACACCTGCCACCAGGATGTCTACCTTGCCGTCAGTGTCGTTCCAGATTTCCAATGCCGTCGTCTCGCGGTGAATCTGCGGGTTGGCCGGGTTCTGGAATTGCTGTGGGATGAAAGCATTGGGCGTGGCGGCGGCTAATTCACTCGCCTTGGCGATGGCCCCTTTCATTCCTTCTGCACCAGGTGTGAGCACCAGTTCCGCTCCTAAAGCGCGTAAGAGTTTACGACGTTCAACGCTCATGGTATCGGGCATGGTCAGGATGAGCCGATAACCGCGCGCCGCACACACAAACGCCAGCGCGATGCCGGTATTGCCGCTGGTCGGTTCGATGATGACTGTTTCCGGCTTGATCCGACCGGCCCTTTCAGCAGCGTTGATCATGCTGACGCCAATGCGGTCTTTGACGCTGCCCAGCGGATTGAAGAATTCCAGTTTGGCGACGACTTCGGCAACCGCGCCCTCGGTCACGCGATTCAACCGCACCAGCGGCGTGTTGCCGATCAATTGGGTAATGTCTTGTGCGATTTTCATCTTCAAATCTCCCTTAAAAATGTCAATGGATTAAACGGATGGAACGGATGCCATAGGGGTTAGAAGCCGCGATTGTTCACACAGCTCGGCCAAAGTGACCGAGTCCAGCAACTCGACGATGCGCCGGCCCAATTGCGCCCACAGAAGATGCGTTACACAGGCATCTTGACGCGGACAAGCCATTTCGGGGGCAGCCGCGACGCAAAAGACCGGCTCCAAAATCTCATCCACCGCCCGCAGTACCTCTCCGGCGCTGATGTCGGCGGCGCTGCGCGCCAGCCTGTAGCCGCCGCCCGGCCCTTTGACGCTTTCAATCAATCCGGCCTCACGGAGTTTGACAAACAAGTGCGCCAGGTAGTGGGTGGAAATTGCCTGCCGGGCGACAATATCTTTGCGCTGCACGGGGCCGTGATCCTGGTGCAGGGCCAGATCAACCATTGCACGCAGTGCGTAACGCCCCAGGGTGGAAAGTCGCATCGTGTCTGCTCCTCATTGCTGCTTATTCTCCAACAGATTGTATTATAGTTGTATAATTTTGTCAACTATAAGTATTTGCCCCTATACTTGCCTGTTGACAAATACCTCAGCCTCGATATACTTTGCATCAGTTTCAAATTAAAGTCGCCAGAGGCTTTCGAAGTGAATCAACCGGCAATCTCTCAAAGTACGCATCAGCATAAGACGCTTGCCGCAGCGCAGGGAGCGGTCCCCGTGGCGTTGGTCACGGTGAGCGATAGCCGCACCGAAGCTACCGATGCGAACAAGCATTACCTTGAAGCTGCGTTGCAAGCGGCAGGACATCGTCTGGTGGCGTACCGGTTGATCAAGGATGAACCGGATCAGGTGATGGCGGTGCTGGATGAACTGGTTGCCGGTGAAGCGCGCATCCTGCTCTTCAACGGCGGCACTGGTATTTCACGGCGCGATACGACCATTGATGTGTTGACGGCCAGACTGGAAAAACACCTGGTCGGCTTTGGCGAGCTTTTCCGCATGCTGAGTTATGAACAAATCGGCTCTGCAGCGATGTTTTCACGGGCTACGGCGGGCGTCTATCGGGGAAAAGTCGTTATTTCCATCCCCGGTTCTCCGGCGGCGGTGCAATTGGCCTGGGAAAAACTGATCGCGCCGGAATTACAGCATCTGGCGTGGGAAGTCGCACGCTAACCCGTTTTTGCACCTTCACTCCGTAAACTCCGACCCATCCTACCTAAAGGAAACGGCCGGTTTTCCATGGCGGCTGGGCGATAGGGTATCACGGGAAACGGTGATGCCTCCCGTTTTGGAAAGGAGATGGACGCGCGCTGCGCGTGTATGCGGCAGGCGCCGATGTGCGGGCGAGGACTGTGTATAAAGCGGCATTTCCTTTGCGGGAGATGCCGCTTTTTTATGTGGATGTGGGTGCCGCATTTCGACGCCTCATGGAGCTATAGATGCTTAACGATACTTATCAGCGTTCGATTGATTACTTGCGGATTTCGATCACCGATCGTTGTAATCTGCGCTGTGTTTACTGTATGCCGGAACAGGGCATACCCACCTGGGCGCACGCCGATATTCTGCGCTACGAAGAAATCGAACGGGTGGTGCGTGCAGCGGCAGCGTTGGGACTCCGCAAGATACGTCTGACCGGCGGTGAGCCGCTCGTGCGCCTGGGTGTGGTGGACCTGGTCCGTACCCTGGCGCACATCCCCGGCATCGAAGCCGTGACCATGACGACCAACGGCATGTTGCTGAGCCGTTATGCTGTGCCGTTAGCCGAAGCCGGTCTGCAACGGGTCAACGTCAGCCTGGATACCTTGCGTCCGGAGCGCTTTCGTGCCATTACCCGTTGGGGCGATTTAGACACCGTCCTGGCGGGCATCGAAGCGGCATTTGCCGCCGGATTGACACCGCTGAAGATCAACACGGTGGTCATACGTGGACAGAACGATGATGAGGTGGTGGCGCTCGCGCGTCGGGCCATGGCGTCAGGCTGGCATCTGCGCTTCATCGAGTGGATGCCGGTCGGTGAGGCGGCGCAGGATCACCGGTGGCGTGCGCAGGTGGTCACGGCGGCCGAAATTCGCGCCCGCATCGAGGCGGCATTAGGGCCGCTGGAACCGGTCACGGTGGTCGGCGCGGGGCCGGCGCGCACCTATCACCTGCCGGGCGCGCCGACCACCATTGGCTTTATCAGCGCGGTGAGCGAGCATTTCTGCGGCAGTTGTAACCGCCTGCGCCTGACGGCGGACGGCAAACTCCGCCCATGTCTGCTATCCGCGGAGGAGCTTGACCTGCGCACCCCCCTGCGGCAAGGGGCGAGTGAGGCCGACATTCAGGCGCTGTTGCAGGAAGCCGTCCGTCTCAAACCGCAAGGCCATCATCTGGCAGATGATGCGTATGTCCAGGGACGGGCGATGGCACAGATCGGAGGATAACATCATGGAGTTAAGTCATCTGGATGCTGAAGGCCATATTCGTATGGTGGACGTGGGTGAAAAACCGGACACGGAGCGTGTTGCCGTGGCGCGCGGCGCGGTGCAGATGCGCCCGGAGACGCTGCGCCTCATTGTCGAGAAAGGGCTGCCCAAGGGCGACGTGCTCACGACGGCGCAGGTGGCGGGCATACTGGCCGCGAAGCAGACCGCCAACCTGATTCCCCTGTGCCATCCCCTGCCGTTGACCCAGATCGAGGTGGAGTTCGAGCTGGACGAAAGCGCGGCGTGCATCCACATCACTGCGACGGTGCGCACGCACGGCAAAACCGGCGTGGAGATGGAGGCGCTGACGGCCGTCAGCATCGCCGCGTTGACCATTTACGACATGGCCAAAGCCGTCGAGAAGACCATGCGCATCACCGACATTCGCCTGGTCAGCAAGCGCGGCGGCAAAAGCGGCGCCATCGTTCTGGAAGGAGGTTGGGGATGCAAGTGACCGTACGATTTTTTGCAGCATCCCGCGAGATGGTTGGCGCGGAGCGACAAATACACACCCTGCCGGAAGGCGCAACGTTGCAGGATTTGCAGTCCCGCCTCTTCGCCGCTTATCCTGCCCTGGAAGCGCAGCGGGTGCGTTTCGCCGTCAATATGACCTATGCACCTCTATCGGTGATATTGCACACAGGGGATGAAGTCGCATGTATTCCGCCGGTGGGGGGGGGATGAGAATTACGAATTACGAATTACGAGTTACGAATCAGGAGCCGGAGATGGTTGGACTTATTGAGATTACGGAACGGGCGATCTCGGCGGATGAGGTGATTGCACGGGTGGTTAAGCCGACGGTCGGCGCGGTGACGACGTTCGTCGGCGTGGTGCGGGGGATGACGGAAGAACGCGCGACATTGTATCTCGAGTACGAAGCCTATCCGGAGATGGCGCTCCAAACGTTGCAGCAGATTGCCGATGAGGTGCGCGCGCGTTGGCCGGCCGTGTCCGAAGTCGCCATCGTGCATCGGGTTGGACGGCTGGAAATCGGCGAGACGGCCCTGGTCATCGCGCTTGCTGCGGCGCACCGCGCGCAGACCTTCGACGCGCTGCGCTATACCATTGATCGCATCAAAGAAATCGTGCCGATTTGGAAGAAAGAATTTTGGGCCGACGGCGCGGAATGGAGAAGCGAGAATAGGGAGTAGGGAATAGGGAGTACGGAGGCTTCCTAATCCCCAATCCCTGATCCCTGATCCCTAATCCCCAATCCCCAATCCTCAATTACCCATCCCAGGAGAAAACGATGAAGCCTGAACATGAATTATATCCCTTACTGAGCGTCGAGGAGGCGCTGGAGAAGGTGCTGACGATGTTCCATCCCCTTGAGGCGGAACGGGTGCCGGTGTTGGAAACGCTTGGGCGCGTGTTGGCCGAGGACATTGTCGCCAAAGGAGACATTCCCCCTCACGCCAATACCGCTATGGATGGCTATGCGGTACAGGCTGCTGACCTCGTGGGTGCAGGCCCGGAGTCGCTCAAACGGCTGCGCGTCATCGCAAACCTGGCCGCCGGTTATGTTGCGGCGGAGCGGGTCACGCCGGGGACGGCTATCCGCATTATGACCGGCGCGCCTATGCCCGACGGCGCGGATGCGGTCATCCCCTTTGAGGAAACCCGGCAAGACGGTGAGTGGGTGGAATGTTTTGCCGCCGTGCGCGTCGGCGAGAATGTCCGCCCGGCCGGTGAAGATGTGCGGGCAGGTGAACGGACGCTGAGGTGCGGGACGCGCATCCGCCCACAGGAGATCGGGATGCTCGCGGCTTTGGGATACAGCGAAGTTGCCGTCATTCGACGGCCCCGCGTGGCGATCCTCGCTACCGGCGATGAGTTAGTGGATATCGAAGCGCCGCTATTGCCCGGCAAAATCCGCAATGCCAACAGCTATTCCAATGCCGCGCAAGTCCTGCACTACGGCGGCATCCCCCTGCTTTTGGGCATCGCGCGGGATACGGTGGCCGATCTGACCGCCAAAATCCGCGCCGGCTTGAGCCAGGGCGCGGACCTGCTGATCACCTCGGGCGGCGTCTCGGTGGGCGACTTTGACGTGGTGAAGACCGTGCTGGCTGCCGAGGGCGAAATTTCCTTCTGGCGCGTGCGGATGAAGCCGGGCAAGCCGTTGGCTTTTGGGTACATCACGGCGGATGTGGACGGCAGGCCGCGCACGGTGCCGTTACTGGGGATGCCGGGCAATCCGGTTTCGGCGATGGTCTCGTTTGAACTCTTTGCACGTCCGGCGATTTTGACCATGCTCGGCGTAAGAGATGTACACACGCCCACCACCGAGGCCGTCCTCGATCAGGCCATTCCACGCAAGGATGGACGGCGGCATTATGTGCGCGTGCGCCTTGAACGTCGCGCCGATGGTCTCCACGCCGTACTGACCGGCGACCAGGGATCGGGGATCCTCAACTCGATGGTCCAATCCGACGGCCTGGCGATCATCCCGGAGGCATGGGATCACGTTCCGGCAGGCGCGCGCGTTCAAGTGTTGCTCTTTGAATGTGGCAGGCTCCCTGGTTAAAACACTCTATCCAAGAGGGATTTACCACGAATCTTCACGAATCCACACTAAATTTGATTCCCATTCGTGAAGATTCGTGTGGATTCGTGGTTGATCTTCAAAGGGACGTGTATGGAATTCATCTGGGAAGGGCTGCTTGAAAGTTTGCGCCTCTTGCTCGCCGGAGATCCGTATCTCTGGGGAATCATCTGGCTTTCGGCGCGGGTGAGTGGGGTGGCGCTGCTGTTCAGTGCGCTCGTTGGCATCCCCCTTGGAGCGCTCATCGGACTGACGCATTTCCCAGGACGGCGTGTGGTGCAGGCGTTAATTTACACCGGCATGGGACTGCCGCCGGTCGTGGTCGGGCTGGCGGTTTATCTGTTGCTCTCGCGCAACGGCATCCTCGGCGTGCTGAACTGGCCCTGGATGCCCCAACTGTTTACCGTTCCGGCGATGGTGCTGGCGCAGGTGATCATCGCCACGCCGCTGGTCAGCGGTTATACGATGGCCGCCGTCTCCGAAGTAGATGTGAATTTGCGGTTACAATTAGGCGCGCTCGGCGCCACGCCGCGTCAGACGACCTGGACCATTCTCCAGGAAGCGCGTCAGGGCGTCATCGTTGCACTTGTGGGCGGGCTGGGCAGCATCATTTCCGAAGTCGGCGCGGTGATGCTGGTCGGCGGCAATATCGAAGGTTCAACGCGCGTGTTGACGACTGCCATCCTCCTGGAGACGCGCCGGGGCAATTTCGACTTTGCCCTCGGTCTGGGGATGGTCCTGTTGGTCATCTCATTTCTGGTCAATTGCGTTGTGGCCCAGTTTCAGAGGAAGGGGCGATGAACGACGCACCGTTATACGTCCTGGAACAAGTGACCAAATCCTATGCCGGCCGCACCGTCCTGCATGTGGAAGCGCTCGATATTCGACGCGGTGAAATCCTGGCGCTGGTCGGACCAAGCGGCGCCGGCAAATCCACCCTCTTACGGCTGCTCAACTTCCTGGAGTTCCCGGATAGCGGTACACTGCGCTACCGTGGGCACCCGATTCAACCCAATAACGCGCCTCTGTCCCTGCGCCGCGAAGTGACCACCGTATTCCAACGCCCGGCATTGCTCTCCACGACCGTCTGGCGCAATGTGGCTTACGGTCTGCGACTGCGCGGCGAGCGAGATGGCAAAGCGGAGATGTTGCCGGTTATGGAGCGGCTGGGACTGACGGGGTTGGCGCACGCGCCGGCCCGCACACTTTCAGGAGGCGAAGTGCAACGGGTGGCGCTGGCGCGCGCGATTGTGCTGCACCCCACCGTCTTGTTGCTGGACGAACCGACGGCCAATCTCGACCCTTACAATGTCGGGCTGATCGAAAACGTCGTCGCCGAACTAAACCGCGAACAAGGTTGTACTGTCGTGTTGGTGACGCACAACATCTTCCAGGCGCGCCGCCTGGCGCAGCGCGTGGGGCTGCTGTTGAGCGGCAACCTCATCGAGCTGGCCGACGTTAAGGCGTTTTTCGAGTCGCCCCGTGACGCACGCACGGCGGCTTTTGTCAACGGTGAAATGGTGTATTGAGATGATGGCTGTGCCGTCGTCCGGGTTCAGAGTCGTCGCCGGGATCATCGGGTTGGCCGTTGTTTTGGGGGCATGCGCCGCGACGCAGCCAATGGCTGCCACGCCACAGAAGCTGATCCTCGCCACCACGACCAGTACCGAAGATTCCGGCTTGCTGGCCTACCTCTTGCCGGATTTCGAGCGGGCGTACAACGTCAAAGTCGCGGTCATCGCCGTAGGCACCGGACAGGCCCTGCAACTGGGCCGGGACGGCAATGCCGATGTGTTGCTGGTTCATGATCGCGCCCAGGAAGACGCCTTTATGGCCGAGGGACACGGCGCACGCCGCGAGGATGTGATGTACAACGACTTCGTCATCGTCGGCCCCCCCGACGACCCGGCCAACATCCGTGGGATGGCCGGGGCGGTGCAGGCCCTGGCGACAGTAGCGACGGTTCAGGCGACGTTTATCTCGCGCGGCGACGATTCGGGCACCCACAGCAAGGAAGAGGCGCTCTGGAAAGCTGCCGGGATCACGCCATCCGGCGCCTGGTACATCTCCGCCGGGCAAGGCATGGACGCGGTGCTCACGATGGCGGCCGAACAGCAGGCCTACACTCTCAGCGACCGGGCGACCTACCTGGCGCGAACGCCGGAAGGTTTAGCGTTGGAAATCCTGGTGGAAGGCGATCCATTGTTGTTCAACCCTTACGGCGTCCTGGCCGTCAACCCGGCGAAAAATCCGTACATTCAAGGGGAGCTGGCGAATCAGTTTATTGACTGGCTGATTTCTGCTCCCGTTCAGGAAAAAATCGGCGCTTTCGGCGTGGAAAAATTCGGCATGCCGCTCTTCATCCCCAATGCACAGCCGTAAACTTTATCCGTTGATTTTTTTTCTTCCCCGGCCTTATAACCCCAATACGCCAAAGATGATTGAGGCCGCCCCCAGGGCCAACAGGGTATTGAAGATGGTCGCTGCCATATAGACGAAGAACGGTTTCCATCCCAGGCCACGCAAATCACCTGGCGCCAGGTCAATGCCGATAGCAATAAAGGCGAACGTGAAAGCCCACTTCGACAGCGTGTCGAGCGCCTTGAGCGCGTCGGCATTGAAGACGCCCAGCGAAGTCAGCACCGAAAGCAGCATAAAACCGATGACGAACTTGGGAAATCGCTGCCAGATCACCGCTGGGCTGGGTTTCTCATGGGGTTTGCGCTCGACTGTGGTGACAAAATACAGGGCCAGCAGAAAAGCGGCGACGCCGATAAAAACGTTCTGCGCCATCTTGACGACCGCTGCGACTTCCTGGGCTGCGGGACCGTACATCGTACCCGCGCCCACGACCGCCGCCGTCGTGTCAATGTTGCCGCCAAACCAGGCACCGGCCACCGTAGGCGACAACCCAATCGCCTGCGCGATCCAGGGCATGAGCACCATCATCGGTAAGGCGGTGATGATCACCAGCGTCGTTACATAAGTCACTTCTTCTTTCTTGGCGAGCACCGCGCCGGCTGCCGCAATCGCCGCCGAAACGCCGCAGATCGAAACTGCAGTCGCCATCACCGCCTTGAGCGTCGTTGCGAGTTTGAACTTCCCCGCCAGCCACCAGGTAAAGAAGAACACCGCACTGACCATGATGACGGCCTGCACCAGCCCGCCCAGGCCCTTGCTCATAATTTCACCCAGGCTGATGCGCGACCCTAACAATACCAGCCCGATTTTGAGAAACAGCTCGGTGCGGATGCCGGGCTTGACAAAGGCGCGCGTTCGGGTGCGGTGCAAAACCCAGTTCGCCAGCAATCCCACGAGTACCGCCGTGAGGGGATATTCCAGTGGATTTTTACCTACCCCACGGCTTTTGAACCAGGTTGCGATGCCGGTATCCAACTCGGCCACCAGCACCGCCAGGACAAAGATTAATCCTAAGCCGGCCAAAACCTGCAAGACCTGTGAGCGGGGGGGAGTTTGATTCGCTGTTGATTTTGACGTGTTCATCTTCCCTGCCCCCTCACTTCAACCAACCGAACATCGGCCAGGGAATCTTCCCCAGCACTCCAATCCCTACCAGCAACGCCAGCGCCAGCCCGATAATCAGCGCCAGCCAATCTTCGTTCTGCCCTACTTTCTTCAACACCTCAGACGTTCCCATTTTACTCCTCCGCAGTCATATAACCATGAGTTGTGTCGGTGATTGATCTTTTAATCAGGATTATATAACGTCCGGACGAGCCTGTTGCTATCAATTGTGTTTCAATTGGGAGACAAATGCAGGAACAGCGGCGCAGTCTCGATTTAGCGGCGTCGGTATAAACTTTAATGGCTACGGTGTGTTACAACCTTATTCAGAAGATAACTCGTACCAGAATTCAGTTGGATACCCCTGGGGATCCACGTTGAGAATCTGCTTGACAACCGCCGGTTTTCCCGCGTCACATTTCCATTCATAAACGGTGGCGTGCCCGGTCACGGCTGCCGGAATAACATCGGCGGCAGGATTCTCTTCACAAAACTTGTTCATCTCGGCGGTTGGCGTTTGGTTGGTGTCCGCCTTGTCAAGGCAGGGGATGTTGGCCCCGAAATGGCACACCCACACTTTTCCATCCATACATCGCCACGTGGCTTGCTGCTGAAATTCTAACGGCGCCTCGGCGGTGACCACCCCGGCCCGTATCATAGCATCCAGGACAGACTGAGGTAGTTTTTCCCCGGTGTAACGCGCATCTGGCGCATCCACCGTCCCTACCGCCGCGCAATAGGCGAAGGGATCACTGTATGAGGCTTCAGGCGCGGTATTCGGGTCACATTTTCCCATAAAATAGTCGCTGGCGTCACAAACTCGACCATTTTTGAATGTGCAGCTCCCTTGCTCTTGCTCCGTTCCGCTGTTGCCGGTGATTTGATACGTGCCTCCGGTGATCGCGCAGTACTGTGCGGCCTGCGTGGCGTAGCCTGTGATCTTGAGGCCGCCGACCGGGCAGTCGCCGCGTTGCAAAGCCCATTCCTCACATTGCCGGTTATCTTCAAAGAAACAGACGCCATATTCGCCGCCATCGCCGCGTTTCTGCATCTTGAGGGTCCCACCTTGCTTGACGCAGTTCTCAGAAGCCGGGTTGGGCAGGCCTGCTTTCGGCGTGGGGGTAGTACAGGCGCTTAGAAAAGCTAAAACCAACATCAAACTCAACAGGTATTGAAACATAGTACGCATAAACTAATTCTCCTTGATGCTAAACGGATTTAGAAACCTGTATACATCGTCGTAGCATGACGGAAAAGGTAACAGCCTGAAACTGAAGAGGCAACGCAGCTATTCAAGTGCGTTGCCTCTTATGAAGTGACGCGCCCCTTGTTTTGTGTCTACCCTTTACCGCCCATACGCTGCGATGATTTCATCCATCTCCTGATTGACTCTCTCGTCTACCCATTTCCGGGCGGGGTCCGCGTCGAACCAGGCCAGCGTGCGGCGGATGCCTTCGCGGAAGGGGATCGTCGCCTGGAAGGTGGGGACGAAGGTCTTAATTTTGGTGTTGTCAAAGATGACGCTCCACGTTTTGTCGCCGAGCAGGCCCGCGCCGAGCGGCGGGTTGATTTTGTAAATAAAATCCGAAGGGATGTGGACGACGTTCGCTTCCACACCAAGCGCGTCGGCAATCGTCGCGTAAATCTGATTCCACGTCAGCACCTCATCTGACGTGATGTGGAAGGCATGACCGATGGTCTGCGGATTGCCGAGCAGCCCCACAAAGCCTTTGGCGAAGTCCGCCGCGTGCGTCACCGTCCACAGCGAGCTGCCGTCGCCGTGGATGATGATCGGGCGGCCTTTGAGCAGCCGGTCGGCCAGCGTGTAGCACCCCCACCCACCGATTGCTACCGGGAACACCGAGGAATAAGTTAGCGACGGGCGCACGATGACCATGGGGAAGTTTTCCTCGCGGTAGGCGTGTTGCAGGCGTTCCTCGCAGGCGATTTTGTTCTGCGAGTACGTCCAATAGGGATTGTGTAGCGGTGTGGACTCGGTAATGAGTGGATGCGCGGGCGGCTTCTGGTAGGCCGACGCCGAGCTGATGAAGATGTACTGCCGCGCGATGCCCCGGAACAGCTCGATGTCGCGCTCGATATGGTCGGGCGTGTAGGCGACCCAATCCACAACGGCGTCGAAGGTCAGGCTGCGCAAGGCGGCCTGGACTTGCGCTGGCTGGTGGATGTCGCCGATAATCACGTTCGCGCCTGCAATCTCCACCTTGTGCTGCCCGCGATTGAGCAGGTACAGATCTATGCCGCGTTCCACCGCCAGCTTGCTGACTTCTGTGCTGATAATCCCCGTGCCGCCGATAAAGAGAACTTTCATAGTTGCCTCTCCTGATGATAGTGAATAGGGATTCGGGACCAGGGACTAGGGATTAGGAATTAGGAATACGGGATTCTTCCAAATCCCCAATCCCCAATCACCAATCCCTAATCCCTAAGTAACGTTGGTACGCCGCGTCCCACGCCGCCGTGTCGCGCGGCGCGAAGGTCTTCAGCTCGAATGAACGCGCGACGACTTCACGGCCCTCGGCAATCGAGCCGATGTGACCGAGCGCAATCGCCTGCACAAGCACGTTGCCGAGCGCGGTCGCTTCGATGGGCCCGGTGACGACGGTACGCCCGGTGGCATCCGCCGCGAATTGGTCAAGCAGCTCATTCCGAGAGCCGCCGCCGATGATGTGAATCGTGCCCAGACGCTTGCCGGTGAGGGCATCCAGCTTCTCCGCCACCCAGCGATACTCCAGCGCCAGACTTTCGAGCGCGCAACGCAACACCGCGCCTTTCGTCGCCGGGACGGCTTGCCCGGTCTCGCGGCAGAACGCCTGGATGCGCGGCATCATATCGCCCGGGGGGAGAAAGCGGGTATGACCCGGATAGATCAGCGGCCCGAAGGCGGGCGCGTCCGCGGCCATCGCGACCAGCTCGTCGTAGCTGTGAGATTCACCGGCGCGCTGCCATTCGCGGCGACATTCCTGCACCAGCCACAGCCCCATGATGTTCTTGAGCAGGCGGAATGTGCCGTTCACGCCGCCTTCGTTGGTGAGATTGTAGGCCAGCATCTCCGCGTTGATGATCGGGACTTTGGATTCCACGCCCATGAGCGACCAGGTGCCGGAGCTGAGGTAGATGGCGTTCTCCGGGTCCATCGGTACGGCGGCGACTGCCGAGCCGGTGTCGTGTGTGGCCGGCGCGATGACGGGCACGGCGCCCAGGCCGGTTTCCTCCATCACGGACGGCAGCAACGTCCCCAGAATTGTCCCCGGCGGCACAATGCGGTCCCCGTCCTCGCTGCGGAAGATGTGTGTGGGGATGCCCAATGACTCCAGCATCCCGTAAGCCCACGTTCCTGCGCGGGGGTCATAGCACTGACTCGTTGTCGCGTCGCTGAACTCGTTCGCCTTGCAGCCTGTTAGCCAGAAGTTGAACAGATCGGGCATCATCAAAAGGGTGTGCGCCATCTCCAATTGTGGCGAGTGCGCCTCGACCATGGCCACAAGTTGAAACAGTGTGTTCAATTGCATAAACTGGATGCCGGTTGCCTCGAAGATAGCCTCGCGTGGCACTTTCTCAAAGGCGCGCTCCATCATCCCATCGGTACGGCTGTCGCGGTAGTGGTAGGGATTGCCGAGCAACTCGTCGTTTGCATCCAGCAGGCCAAAATCCACGCCCCACGTATCCAGCCCGATGCCAGCGATATGACGACCGTATCGCTGCGCCGCCTTCGCCAGCCCGGCCTTGATGTCACTCCAGAGGCGCAGCACATCCCAGTGCAGATGCCCCAGCACATTGACCGGGCCGTTGGGGAAGCGGTGGACTTCTTCCAGCCCTATCCGGGCACCATCGAACGTCCCGGCCACTACCCGGCCACTTTCCGCGCCAAGATCAACGGCAAGAAAGATAGGATTTTCTATCTCAGACATCGTTCACTCCTTAAACTTACTCGACGATTTCCACGAACACCGGCTGCACGGTGACACCGGTTCCGGCATCCACGTAGACCGCTTCGTACTCTGGCAATCCTCCTCCGCCAATCGCGTTTGTAGCGCAAACTGTTAGTTTGCTGCCGCAAGCTGACAGCTTGCGCTACTCTTTTGGCAATCCTCCTCCGCCAATCGCGTTTATAGCGCTTTGTAGCGCAAACTGTTAGTTTGCTGCCGCAAGCTGACAGCTTGCGCTACTCTTTTGGCAATCCTCCTCCGCCAATCGCGTTTATAGCGCTTTGTAGCGCAAACTGTTAGTTTGCTGCCGCAAGCTGACAGCTTGCGCTACATTCGAGGCCGCTCACCCTAAAAATACTGTTCGTAGCCGGCGATCTGCAACGCATCCCGCATCGTCTGCAACTCTTTGCGCAGGTTCGCGTTGACGGGGACGCCCTGTTCGCGCACGCGCTTCTCGTTCTCGAATTCCTTTTCGCCTGCCACGTAGATGCGGTCGTGACCCGGCGCTTTGTGGGCAGCCTGCAACGCGCGCATAATGTCGCCCGTCACCTTGCGCGAGACCTCCAGCGGGATGAAGTGCGCGATGTCAATGGCCAGGAAGAAATGGCCGACCATGAACGGGCGGCGCGAACCATCCGGCGCGAAGCCGAGCAAGTCCTTCAGAAACGCGCCGTTGGAAAGCGACGCGCAGAGAATTTCCACCATCGTCGCCAGGCCGTAGCCCTTGTAGCCGGCGAACAGCTCCCCCGCCCCGCCGAGCGGCAGCAACGCGGCCTTGTCCTTGCCCAGGTCCACCAGAATCTGCGCCGGATCGGTCAACAGCTCGCCTGTGGAGCTGATGACCCAGCCTTCGGGGATGGGTTTGCCGGCGCGATCTGCCACCTCGATTTTGCCGCGCTGGCAGATGGACGTGGCGCCGTCGAAGCAGAAGGGGTAGTCCATATCCGAGGGGGCAGCGAAGGCAATTGGATTCGTCCCCAGCATCGGTTCCGCGCCGAAGGTGGGCGTAATCGAAGGCCGGGCGTTGGTCACCGTCAGACCCATCATCCCCTCCTGCACGGCCATCAGTGAGTAATACCCGGCAATGCCGAAGTGCGTGGAGTTACGCACTGCCACCGCGCCTAAGCCGTACTGCCTGGCTTTCTGGATTGCCAGCTTCATCGCGCGGTAGGCCGTAGGATGGCCCATGCCGTGATGCCCGTCAATGAGCGCCGTGGCGCCCTCGTCTTTGACGATCTCCATCTGCGCCGTGGGGAACTGCACACCGGCCTGGATGCGGTCGTAGTAATACTTAAGCCGTCCGATGCCGTGGGATTCGATGCCGCGCAGATCGGAGGCGATGAGCACATCGGCGCAAATCCGCGCGTCCTCGTCGGAAACGCCTTGCGCCTTGAAGGTCTCTATCATAAAGGCGTGGAGCACATCCACCGGAATGTAAATAACATCGTTGTCCATCGTAACCTCGCTTTTGGGTGACTTGGGATTGGTGATTAGGGATCGGGGACTGGTTGTCAATCCTCTCCTCCAACAATTCTACTCATTCGGTGATCAAGTCAAGACAGAACAGAAGGTAGTTTGTAATGAGAAACATGATACAATAAGGGCGAGGTTTCCAAAAAGGAGGTTGAATATGGAAACATTGAGGCTAAATCAATCCTACGCCCAAGTCCTGGAACACCTGGGCGATGTTCAAAAGCACGTGGATGAGGCACTCTATCGCTATGCCCTGCAACAGGCGCAACAACAAATCCTTGACCTTGAGGGCCAGGTGCAACAGTGGGAAGAAAAGTACGGGTGCAGCTACGACCTTTTCGCTTACCGCACTGCTGTTGATGAAACCTACGTTCACGAACTCAACGCCCATCCAGAAACTTGTATGTGGGAAGCGGACCTCATCGCGTGGGAGTTTTACGCGACGGAGTTAAAGGCATGGCGTCAACGACTGCGTACTTTGACTATGTCTTGACCCTTTGTCAAAGGGTATGCGCATCCGTCAATCTTGTGATGCGCGACGAACGTCCCGAACGTGCTTTGTTGAAACTCACCGCCAGATATGAGGATTTCGCTCTCTACATATCGGAGGTTGTATTCCCCAATGAGTCACGCAAATACGCATACTATGTCCTGCAGCAGCAAAAAGTGATCGCGGGATTCGACAATGCCCCCGATCCAGAAGTGCTCAAACTCAGGTATGGTGTAGAATACGTACAGCATCGTCTCGAACAACTTCCCCACATGCACGGCATAGACAAAATGGCAGTTACACTTACGGATATTATGGATGTCGAAAAGTTCCTTGCGTGGATTCAGACGAACCTGTCTATGCGTGCAGATTCGTGAGAATTCGTGGTGAATGTCCTGCCTCTCGAAACCACCCTCACCTACGGCCCGCTGTTCTCGCGGCGGCTCGGACGCTCATTGGGCGTGAACGTGCTGCCGTTCAACTGCAAGGTTTGCTCTTTCGATTGCCTCTATTGCCATTACGGGCGCACGACAATGCACACAGTTTCGCCGGAAGGGGTTGCCTTTCCCGATGTGGCTGTTGTGCTCCAGGCCATCGAAACCGCGCTGCGGCGCTATCCCTACGTGGACGCGCTGACCTTCTCCGGCAACGGCGAACCGACGCTGCACCCACACTTCCCGGCCATCGTCGCCGCGGCGCGCCGCCTGCGGGACGCACTCGCGCCGCACGTGAAGCTGGCGCTGTTTTCCAACGCCACGACCGCGCACTTGCCTCACATCCAAGAGAGCCTGGGCGACTTCGACCTGCCGATCCTCAAACTGGATGCCGGCGATCCGGCGACGCTGGCGCAGGTCAATCGCCCGGCGGCAGGGGTGACATTAGAGGACATTCTCACAGGCTTGAAGGCGACGTCCCATCTGATTGTGCAAAGCGTGTTGATTGACGGCAAAGTCAGCAATATCACCGCGGAGGCATTAGAAACGTGGGCGGCGGCGCTGGATGCCATTCGTCCCGCCGCCGTGCAAATCTACAGCACTGACTACCCGGTCCCCGATGCCGGCGTAGAGCGCGTGCCGCCCTACATCCTCAAACGTATCGCCAGCGATGTTACAAAACGAACGGGGATAAACGTCGAGGCGTTTTGGTGGTAACCTGGTAGACAGTAGACGGTAGACAGAAGACAGGGCTTGCCTGACAACGCCCCCGTTTGCCGTCTACTGTCTACCGTCTACCGCTTCAGCGCCGGAAATTCGGTGATGCGCAGATTCGTGCAGCCGTAGGGGATCAGCGTGAGCGTCTCTAGCGGTTCGGTGGATGTGACTGGACTGCGTGGCGCGTCGGCGGCGGAGCCGTGAGCCATACCCCATTCCGGCAGGCGGCGGCCCTTGACCGTCGCCGAAACCGGCGCGCCGTCGGGCGAAAAGGGTTTATCCCCCACCGGATGTTCGACGAACGTAACGTCCGCCACAAGGCTATCTTCATCAATCGCCAGCGCGTAATTCCACGGCGTCGTCGGGTAGACCTCCCAATCGGCATGCGGCAGCTCGCGGTAGGGCGCGTCCGCGTTGATGCGCCGCCAGTCCTCGCCGATTTTGAGCGCGTAGACCAACGGCCCGCGCGTGATGGCGACGGCGTCGTTGTAGCCATGCCAAAGTGCCGGCTTCATCGGCAGGTTCAGCGTTACTTCGGTCGTGCTGCGCCATTCGCGCGTGAGGCAATAGAACGTTCCGGCTTGAGGATGCTCAATTTTGCCGTCCGCAACACGCAACGTTGCCTCAGTTGTCCACGCGGGGATGCGCAGCCACAATGGGAAGGTGACGGGACGCTCGACGGTTACGGTAAAGCGCAATGTTGAACGGAACGGATACTCCGTATCCAGCGTAACCGTGATCGGCGCGCCGTCAATTTCCGTCTCGACGCGACTGGGAGCGTAAGCGACGGCGGCCAATCCTCCCTCTGCCGGCATCAGCCATAGATGCGCGGCAAATTTCGGCCAGCCCTGGCTCAGGTTCGCGGTGCAACAGCCGTAGTTCGGGTCCACGCCGAAAATGTTGGATGCCGGGCCGTTGGTGTTCCAGATGCGGTTCTCGACGACACTGCACTCCACCTGGTTCACCTGCTGATCGTACTGATGCGCCCACATATCGGGCGAGAACGTCGCGGGCAGCGCATTGAAGATGATCTTTTCCAGGCGGTCGCCGAAGGCCGGATCGCCGAGCACGGAGAGCAGCACTTCCAGCGAGAAGGCGTACTCGACGACGGCGCACAGTTCCGTCCCGTGGGTGGGCTGCTTGCCTGCCAGGCACTCGTCGCCGGTAAAGACGCCTGTGACCATGCCGTGATAGCGATCCAGCTTCTCGATGATGGCGTACACGGCGGCGCGGTCGCCGTCATCGCCGGTAAGACGCCACCAGAGTGCGGGGCCTTTGGGCGCCATCGCGTTGTTGACGACGTGCCCCATAAAGTTCCAGCGGTGTTTTGGCGTCGGTGCTGTGAGAGGCCAGCGCGCGAAAAAGCTGCGCCAGTCGAAGCCCTGCGCGTGAAGTTTGACGGCGAGATCGAGCAGCCACGGCGCGCCGGTCTGCTCATAGAGCCAGAAGATGGCGAGCAATCCCTCGAACCAACGGAACTGCCCCCAGTTGAAGAGCGGCGCGGTGTCAATATGGCGGTCGAGGCGACGCAGACACTTTTCGACAGCCGCGACGGCGCGACTGTCACCTGTGGCGTCGTGGTACTGCACCAGCACTTTCAACGCCAGCAGTTGCGCCCAGAGATCGTAATGGGCATCCTCCGGGCGGCCGGCAGCGACGATCATCTCGCGTGGGCCAAGCCAACCGTCCTCGTGCTGGTGGGTGAGGATGTAGTCTACATAGCGCACCGCCTTTTCCTTGAGCGCCGCATCATCCAGCACAAACGCCAGCGGAATCAGGCCGTCCAGCCAGTACGGAGCGCGCTCCCATGCTTCCGTGTCCCCGCCAAACCAGCGGCTATCCTTCACATCCGGCCAGAATTCGTCCAAATGCCCGCTGATTCCATCCGCCTGAATTCGCAACTGCCGTTCCAGCCACCCCAACGGCTGAATCTTCCCCAACGGCAAAGGCCGAAATGTGACAGGAATAAGGTTGTTCTGCATCGGCGTACCTTTCTATTTTGGATTTTAGATTTTGGAGGAAGCAACATCTCCATCTTGCTCCCTGCCCCTTGCCTCCTGCATCATTTCTCTCTGTCCCGCTTCCACAACGGCGACTTGTTCTCCAAAATGCCGCGCATCTCGAAGATTTGATCGCGCAGAGCAGCGGCTTTCTCGAACTCCCAGTTCTCGGCGGCGGCTTTCATTTCCTTCTCCAGCTCGCGGATGAGCTTCTCCAGCGCGGCGGGTTCCAGCTCCTCCGGCTTGAGTGCGCGTTCTTCTTCTTTCTGCGTTGTGGCGCGGACGCGCTCGGTGAGGTCGTGGACTTCCTTGATGATCGTTTGCGGGACGATGCCGTGTTCCTGGTTGTACGCCATCTGCTTCTCACGGCGGCGGTTCGTCTCGTCAATCGCCTCGCGCATGGCGTCGGTGACGGTGTCGGCGTACATGATGACAGCGCCGGCAGTGTGGCGCGCGGCGCGGCCCATCGTCTGGATGAGCGCGGTGGCGCTGCGCAGGAAACCCTGCTTGTCCGCGTCGAGGATCGCCACGAGGCTCACCTCCGGCAGGTCGAGACCCTCGCGCAAGAGGTTAATGCCCACCAGCACATCGTACTGGCCCAGGCGCAGGTCGCGCAGAATCTCGACGCGCTCAATGGTCTGCACTTCGCTGTGCAGATACGTGACTTTGATATTGAGTTCGCGCAGGTAATCGGCCAGGTCTTCGGCCATCTTCTTGGTCAGCGTGGTGACCAGGACGCGCTGCCCCTGGTTCACCCGTTCGCGGATGCGGCCCACCAGATCGTCAATCTGGCCTTTCGTTGGCAGGACGATGATCTCCGGGTCGAGGATGCCGGTTGGACGGATGATCTGTTCCACCACCTGATCGGCGCGCGTCAATTCGTATTCGGCGGGCGTGGCAGTGGTGTAAATCACCTGGTTCAGGCGCGCGTTGAACTCGTCAAAGGTGAGCGGGCGGTTGTCGAGCGCCGACGGCAGGCGGAAGCCGTAATCCACCAGCGTCTGCTTGCGGTTGCGATCCCCGAAGAACATGCCGCGCACCTGCGGGATGGACATGTGCGATTCGTCCACGATGAGCAGAAAGTCGGCAGGGAAGTAGTCGAGCAGCGTCCATGGTGGTTCGCCCGGCGCACGCTGATCCATGTGCCGCGAGTAGTTCTCGATGCCGGAGCAGTAGCCGATCTCGCGGATCATCTCCAGGTCGTAGCGCGTGCGCTGTTCCAGGCGTTGCGCTTCCACCAGCTTCCCCTGGGCGTTGAGTTCAGCCAGGCGTTCTTCCAGCTCGGCTTCGATATCCACAATGGCCTGCTTAACACGCTCTTCCGACGTGACATAATGCTTGGCAGGGAAGATTTTGATCTCCTTTGGAGAATCCAACACCTCGCCGGTGAGCGGATTGACTTCGGTGATGCGCTCGATCTCATCGCCCCAAAAGGAGACGCGATATGCAGTTTCGGTGTAGGCCGGGCGGATTTCGAGGACATCGCCGCGCGCGCGGAAGGTGCCGCGTTTGAACTCCAGGTCGTTGCGGGTGTAGTAGATGTTGACCAGGTGGCGCATTACCGTTTCGCGGCGAATCGCCTGCCCCACGTTGAGCGGCAGGATGACGCGCCCCCACTCCTGCGGATTGCCGAGCGCGTAGATCGCCGAGACCGACGCCACGACGACGACATCGCGCCGCGTGAGCACCGCCGCCGTCGCCGCCAGGCGCAAGCGGTCAATCTCATCGTTGATGTCGGCGTCTTTTTCGATGTACAGGTCATGCTGCGGGACGTAGGCTTCGGGCTGGTAGTAGTCGTAATATGAGACGAAGTATTCAACGGCATTGTGGGGGAACAGTTCCCGGAACTCCGCGTAGAGTTGCGCGGCAAGCGTCTTATTGTGCGCCAGTACCAGCGTAGGCCGCTGCGTTTGCGCGATGACCTGCGCCATCGTAAACGTCTTACCGGTGCCGGTGGCGCCCTTGAGCACCTGATGCCGGTAGCCTTTGTGCAGGCCGTCCACCAGTTGAGCAATGGCTTGCGGTTGGTCGCCAGTAGGTTTGAAGCTCGAAACCAGCTCGAATCCGGGCATGGGGTTCCTCCTGTGAGAATGGGCGAATGGGCGAATCGGCGAATGAGCGAATTGAGATTATACGCCGAGAGGCCGATATGGCAAGTCGGCGTGGCTGTGCTATAATCTGGGGAGCAATTTAATTTCTATCCGGTGGAGAATAAAGTTTCAATATGTGGCATACCCTGAAATACTTGCTGATTGGGCCGCCGCTTCCGACACGGGAATTGGAAGGCAAACGGCTAAACAAAATTCGCGCACTGGCCGCCTTCTCGCCTGACGCGCTTTCTTCTATTGCCTACGCCAATCAGGAAATTTACCTGGGGCTGGTGGTCGCCGGCAGTGCGGGATTGGCGCTTACTATGCCCATCGGCGTTGCCATTACGCTGCTGTTGGTGCTGGTCGCGTTTTCATATTTCCAGACGATCCACGCTTATCCTTCCGGCGGCGGCTCCTACATTGTGGCGCTCGAAAATCTGGGCACACTGCCGGGACTGGTCGCCGGCGCAGCGTTGATGATCGGTTATTTGTTGACGGCCGCCGTAAGCCTCACCGCTGCGGTGGCTGCCATTGCCTCGGCCTTCCCGGTGCTGTGGCCCTATCGGGTGCCGCTGGCGCTGCTCTTTCTAATGATCATCACTTTGGCAAACCTGCGCGGAATCCGTGAATCCGGGACGCTGATGGCGGTGCCCGTCTACTTTTTCGTCGTCACCTATCTGGGGATGCTGGCATACGGTGCATTGCGCTTGTTGATCGAAGGCCCCGGCGTGCCGACCCTGCCTGCGCCGCCGCCCCGTGTACCGTTGAGCCTGGGCCTGATTCTGAATGCCTTCGCGTCCGGGTGTACGGCGCTCACCGGCATCGAAGCCATCAGCAACGGCGTGCCGGTCTTCCGGCCCCCGGAATCGAAGAACGCGGGGCAAACTTTGCTGGTTATGGCATTGCTGATGGGACTGCTTTTCGTCGGCAGTGTCGGTTTGACCCAGGAATTTTCTGTTGTTGCCGATGGAGAGGAAACCATCCTTTCGGCGCTGGCGCATCGGATCCTGGGCAACTCGCTTGCCTATTACATCATCCAACTGGCGACGATGCTCATCCTGACCGTAGCGGCGAATACCAGCTTTGCAGGATTTCCGCGCCTTACGGCTGTATTGGCCGAAGCCGGCTTTGTGCCGCGCCAGTTGCGCAACCTGGGGGAACGCCTGGTCTATACCAACGGCATTATGCTGCTGGCATTGGCGACGGGGTTACTGATTGTGCTTTTCGGCGGGGATACCCATGCCCTGGTGCCGCTTTTTGCCGTGGGCGTTTTTTCGGCGTTCACGCTGTCGCAGGCGGGGATGGTGGTGCATTGGTGGCGTGAGCGCGGCGCGGGCTGGCTATGGAAACTGGTGCTCAACGGCATCGGCGCGCTGGCCACAGGGTTGACCGTGTTGATCGTGGGGGTGAGCAAATTCGTCGCCGGCGCGTGGATTACCATTGTCCTGGTCCCCCTGCTGGTGGTGATGTTCCTGCGCATCCGGCAATACTACAAAGAAGTGCGGGAACAACTCTCGCTAAGGGAGTATCCCCCTATGACCAAAATACCATCTGCACCGCGCATTGTGATTCCCATCAGCGGCGTACATCGTGGCATTTTCGACGCGGTCGCTTACGCTCGCTCCATTTCACAGGATGTCACGGCGGTCTATGTTGCCATTGATCCCGAACAGGCCACGCATACCCGTGAAACATGGGAACGCTGGTTTCCCGATGTGCCGCTGGTGATTGTTCCGTCGCCCTACCGTGCTGTCCTCAAACCGCTGTTGGATTACCTCGACCAGACCGATCAGGAGCATAACGACGGCCAGCTTGCCACCGTGGTCGTGCCGGAGCTGGTCCCCCCACGATGGTGGCAGGGCGTATTTCACAATCAAACGGCGCTGTTGCTTAAGGCGGCCCTGCTTTACCGCCGTCGGCGGCTGGGCTACCAGCGGGCGATTATTGACGTGCCTTACCATTTGCGCAGCGGTTCTCAGCCACCGGCGCAGGCCGATTGAGCGGGTTGTGAAGCAATCTGCTTTTCTGAAGGTGATCAGCAGATTGAGCAGATTTATGTGATATATGAGCCATACCTGGACGAACTATCTCATCAACCTGGCGCGCATGGCCGTCGCGGCGACGCCGTTGCGTCCACTGGTGGTGGTGTATTGCCTCACGACATATTGCAACCTTAACTGCGTCTATTGCGAAGATTTTGGGGCGCGACGCAACGCCCTTCAACCGCCTCCTCTGTCCCTGGATGACGCCAAACGGCTGCTCGCCATCATCCGCCAGGCCACGAGCAGCCTCATCATCACCGGCGGGGAGCCGTTGCTGTACCCGGAGCTGCGGGCGTTGCTGGCTTACGCCCGTCGCGACTTGCGCTTCCACATCACGCTGTTGACCAATGCGGCGCTGCTCCACGAATATATGGACGTACTGCCCCTGCTCAACCGCTTGATGGTGAGCGTGGATGCCGCCGATCCCACGTTATGGGAACAGACCATCGGGGCCCCGCCCGGCGCGGCGTACATCATTCGTGATAACGTCATCACGGCGGCGCGGCGTCAGAAGGCGGACGGGTTTCGGCTGGTCATCAATTGCGTGGTGACGCCGGAGACGTTGACACAGGTGCCGGCGGTACTGGATTGGTGCATCGCGCACGGAATGTTATTTTCCTTTTCACCGCAATCGGCCAATAACTGGCCGCGCTATGAATTGTTGGTCTCGCAAGCCTACCGCGATCTGGTGCTGACCATGATCGCCCGCAAACGCCGCGGCGCGCCGCTTCTGGGCAGTATGGCCTATTTGCAGATGGTGTGGGGCTTTGATCCATACCCCTGTTATCCGCTGCTGGCTCCGCGCGTGATGCCTGATGGCGGCCTGGCCTATCCCTGTCGCCCCATTGAGCGCGCCGGCGACGCTCATGGCGGACACGATATCAATCTGCTGGCAATCGGCGACTGGTGCAAAGCCGTGCAGCGCGCTATGGAAGTTTACGGCGCGCCGCCTTCAACGTGTGGCAGTTGCTATCAACAATGTTACGTGGAGCCATCGCTGATGCAGGCCCGTCCCTGGGCGCTGCTGAGCGAATGGCTGTTCTACAAAGCCTCGCGGCAGGGGGGCCTGGCCACTTATGCGCCAGGGTGAGAAGAATCGGCGAAGAGGGAATCAGCGAAGAAAGAATCGGCGAAGAGAGAATCAGTGAAGATTCGCAATTCTACCCCCCAAACTCATAGCCCCAACCCCTAAACCCACATCAAATCCGGGTCCTCGATCAACTGCTTAATATACTGTAGGAAGCGCGCCGCCGGGCCGCCGTCCACCAGGCGGTGATCGAACGTCAGGCTTAGCCACATCAGCTTGCGGATGCAGATTGCGCCGTTGTAGACCGCCGGTTTCTCCTGGATGCGTCCCACGCCGAGGATGGCGATTTCGGGCAGGTTGATGATCGGCGTGAAAGCGTCAATGTCGAACATCCCCAGGTTGGTGATGGTGAAGGTCCCGCCGGTCAATTCATCGGGGAGCACCTTGCCCGCGCGGGTACGCTGTACCAGATCGTGCGTGGCGCGGGCGATCTCCAGCAGCCCCAGACGATCCACATGGCGCACCACCGGCACGATCAAACCGCGTTCGGTATCCATCGCCAGGCTGATGTGGATGTCTTCCAGTTGGCGGATGACGCCGGCCACTTCGTCGAGCCGCGCGTTGACGGCGGGGAACTTGCGCAGCGCCTTCGCGCAGATCACCATCAACAGGTCGTTGTAGCTGATGTTGAAGCCGAGCTCCTTCGCAAAGCGCGTCTTGAGCTTCTCGCGCAGCGCGGCGAACGCCGTCGCATCCACCTCCATCGTAAGCGTCGTTTCCGCCGTGGTGACGTGGCTCGTGTGCATCCGCTGCGCGATGATTGCCCGAATCCCACTCATCGGCGTCTCCGTAGGAGCGGGAGAGGGGGAGATGGAGAGAGAGGGGGAAGGAGGGAGGGGGAGAGCGAGAGATTCGCTGATTCGCTCATTCGCCGATTCTTTCATTCGCTCATTCGCTCTCTCTACATCCGCCTTCGTGATCTTCCCCTCCGGCCCGCTGCCGACGACGGTGCGCAGGTCTACGCCCAGGCTTTCCGCCAGACGGCGCGCCACCGGCGTCACCTTTGGCGCGGCGGCGATATAGGCGGCGACATCCTTCTCCACAATGCGCCCGTTCGGCCCGCTGCCGACGATTTCCGTCAAATCAACCCCGTGCGCTTCGGCCAGCTTCCGCGCCCGCGGCGAGGCGAAGAGGCGCGCGGGTGCAGGGGTGACGGGGTGAGGGGATGACGGGGTGACTGGCTGATTCGCCCATTCGCTCATTCGCTGATTTGCTGATTCTTCCGTTCGCTGATTCGCTGATTCTCCCATCCGCTCATCCGCCGTATCCGTCATCCGCGCGATCACCGCCAGCACGGGCATGCGCGTACCGGCAGGCGCCAAAATCTCGCGCAGATAGCCGTCAGCAGCGGCTTCGACTTCCAGCACGGCTTTATCGGTTTCCACCGAAAATAAGGGTTCGCCGCGTTTCACCGGCTCACCCACGGATTTCAACCACTCGACAATCACACCATCGTTCATCGTTTCGCCCAACATGGGCAGGATAATTTCTTTGATTGCCATAGAATGCTCCTTGAAGAAGATAGGGATTGGGGACTGGGGATTTGGGATTAGGGATTGGGGATTGCACCCTATTCCCTAATCCCCAATCCCTAATCCCCTGAGCTTTATAAAATTTTACGTATTCCCGCGATGATTGCCTCCACCGACGGCACCATGACGCTCTCCAGGCTTTCGCTCATCGGTACGGGGGCGTCGGCGCCGGTGATGCGCACGACCGGCGCATCGAGCCAGTCGAACAACTCTTCCTGGATGCGCGCTGCCAGCTCACTGATGAACGAGTTGATGCGGTACGCCTCGGTGACGCCGACCACGCGCCCGGTCTTCATGACCGACGCGGCGACGGTCTCCATATCCAGCGGCTTGAGCGTGCGCAGATCAACCACCTCCACGCTGATGCCTTCCGCCGCCAGTTTCTCGGCCGCTTGCAGGGCGCGGTGCACCATCTGCGAGTAGGTGATGACGGTCACATCCGTCCCTTCGCGTTTCACATCGGCCACGCCCAAGGGGATGATGTAATCTTCTTCGGGGACAAAGCCCTCGATCCCATAAAGCATTTTGTGCTCGATGAACATCACCGGATTGTCGTCGCGGATGGCGGCCTTGAGCAGACCCTTCGCATCGTAGGGAGTGGACGGCATCACCACGTAAATGCCGGGGAAGTGCGTCCACAGCGCTTCAAGGCTTTGCGAATGGTGCGCGGCGATCCCGCGCCCGGCGCCGCCCTCGGTGCGGATGACCAGCGGTACCGTCGTCTTGCCGCCGAACATGTAGCGGTTTTTTGCGCCCTGGTTGGCGATTTGATCCATCGCCAGCGGGGTGAAGTCCACGTACATAATCTCGGCCACCGGGCGCATGCCGCACATCGCCGCGCCCACCGCCGCCCCGCCGATGATCGCTTCGGAGATGGGAGTATCGCGCACCCGTTCAAAGCCGAACTCCTCAAACAGCCCGCGCGTTGCGCCATACGCGCCGCCGTACAGGCCGATGTCCTCGCCCATCAGGAACACATGGGGATCGCGCAGCATCTCTTCACGCAGCGCATCGCGGATGGCTTCCCAGTAACGCGCTTTCTTGACGCCGGGGCCGCCGTTGCGGACCCGCTCGCGCAGCGACTTCTCGCGGGCAACATCGGCTTCGGTCCATGGCGAAGGGGCGTAGACGTATAGCTCCAGTTCCTCGACGGGTGGTAGGGGCGAACTGAAAGCGAAATCGGTCGCTTTTTGGATTTCACCCTTGACTTTGGCCTCGATGGCGTCAATTTCCGCTTCGGTCGCCACACCCTCGGCGACCAGGCGCGCGGCAAAATTGGGGATGGGATCGCGCTTCTTCCATTCGGCTTCCTCTTCGCGGGTGCGATAGGCGCGCGGATCGGAACGCGAGTGCCCGTACCAGCGGTAGGTCTTGCACTCCAGAAGGAAGGGGCCGTTGCCGCTGCGGGCATGTTCGATGGCGCGTGCTACGGCCTCACGCACCGCCAGCACATCCATCCCGTCTACGATGGCATAGGGAATATTGTACGCCGCGCCGCGCGTGGCAATATCGGGGGTGCAGGTCGAGCACGACACCGGCACGGACATGCCGTACAGGTTGTTTTCGACAATGTAGACCACCGGCAGTTTCCACAGGGACGCCAGGTTGAGCGATTCGTGGAAGTTGCCGGTATTCGACGCGCCATCGCCGAAGAAGCACAGGACGACGCGCCCGGTGTTCTGCATCTGCTGTGCCAATGCGGCCCCCGTCGCCACGGGGATGTTGCCGCCGACGATGCCCGTCGCACCCAGGTTGCCGTGCTCCACATCGGCGATGTGCATCGAGCCGCCGCGTCCCCGGCAGTATCCCGTGGCGCGGCCGCACAACTCGGCCATCATCTTGTTGTAGTGTTCCTGGCGTTCGGCGTCGCCGGTGTACAACACCGCCCCGCGTGCGTGACAGTGCCCGTGCCCGCGGTGCGTGCTGGTGATGAGATCGTCCGCGCGCAGGGTGGAGATGGCGCCAACGGCGACTGCTTCCTGTCCGGCGTAGAGGTGTGACGCGCCGCGAATCAAGTTCTTGCCCAGCAGATCGTAAACTGTGTCCTCGAACATGCGGATTTCCCACATCTGCTGCAACATATCCAGGGCCTGCGCCTTCGTCAGGCCGGTTTTCTGCAAAAATTCAACACCATCGCTCATACTTGCCTCCTAAGGTAAACGTTTGAACGTTCTAACGTTCCAACGTTTCAACGTTCAAACGCAATTAGACTAACAGGACTTCAACGCCGGCAGCGCGCACCTGGGCGACCATGTCGGCGGGCGCGCCCGTGTCGGTGATAATCAGGTCTGCATCCGCCAGAGCGGCATACGAGGTCACACCGATCCGTCCCCACTTGGTTGCATCCGCCACCACGATGACTTTGTGGCACAAAGCGGCCAGGGGGCGTTTGATTTCCGATTCCGGCGCGCTCCCGTCGGTCAGACCGGCGGTCAGGTTGAGGCCGTAGGCGCCGAAAAAGCCTTTGTGGATGTGGTACTTGTTCAGAAACGTCAGGCTATCCGGCCCGATGAGTGAGACGGTATCGTGGTGTAGCGTCCCGCCGGGCATGACGACGGTGATATTTGAGAGTCCCAACATCTCCTGGGCAATCACCAGGTTGTTGGTGATGAGGGTGAGGTCGCGCCGGGCCTTGAGGTGTTGCGCTACGGCAATCGCCGTGCTGCTGCTGTCGAGGAACACGACTTCGCCGTCGGCGACAAGCGCCGCGCCGGCCGCGCCGATGCGTTGTTTTTCGGAGATGTGCTGTTGCCGACGCTGTAGCAGTGAAAGCTCTTGTAAGCCGTAGGTGGGAGAAATCGCGCCGCCATACGTGCGGATGAGCAACCCGCGTTCGGCGAGCGCCTGCAAGTCGGCGCGGATGGTGACTTCGGAGACATCGAAACGTGCGCTGAGGTCCGCTACAGCCACACGTCCGTGTTCTGCGATCAGTTGGAGGATGATTTGCCGCCGTTCTTCGAGATACACACGCGCCTTAGCCTTCGTTTGCTTTCGATTTCTTTCATTGTAAAGCGAAGGCGCGAAAAGTCAAATGCTCAAGGATTATAGCGCGTCGCCGAGGATGATGCCGAACAGGCCCAGCGCTGCTCCCAGATGCAGAAACAGGTCCGTCTCCGCCAGCCAGGCGACGACGGGCCAGTGTGGCAGGAGGTTGAACAGCAGGTTGAGCAGAATCATCCCTACGCCGATGAGGACGGGCAGTCCTTTGTGGTGCGCGAGAAATTCACTGACTTTCTTCAAAAGTTCATTCATCGCTTTCTCCTCGTACTCGTACAGAGTAAAACCGTTGATTGCGCTAGTACACGACGGCGGGAATAACTTCCCGGTTAAATTGCTCTCCCAGTGCTTAAAGGGGAACGCCAGTTCCCCGCGCGGTCTGCGACGCGCCCGTTATGTCTGTTCCGAAAATTCCCTATGGACGCTTGCGCGGGATCACAATCCCGCGCTGCCGGCGACGGCGGATTGTGATCCGCGCAAGCGTTGAAAATACGGCATTTTCATACTTCGTGGAGAGCGTAGCTCATGATGTCTGCTGTGCAGCGTCAGCGCCCGGCATAACACCTCAAAACCACGGATCTGACGATCCGCTTCAAGCCTTGCTAACCAGTGCAGGATTTCCGCCGCGATGTACGAGTCTCCGCGAATCTTTTTTAAATCAGCGAGGACTGGCGTAATTCGCGGTTAAATTTCACATTTTGAGTGTATGGTTTTGCACAAGATTCTTTACCTGATTCTCGAATATATCGAGTATGATTGTAGCACAGGGCTTGAAGGAGGCAATTTTGACAAGTTCACCGTTTCGACTACAATGAGACAAAATACATAAAGGATTCTTTATGTATCCACATTATCATTCACGAGACAGGAGGCTTTAACTATGACGAAGAAGAAAGTCCGCGTCGCCATCATCGGTGTTGGCAACTGCACCTCGGCGCTGGTACAGGGGGTGGAATTCTACAAGAATGCGCCGGACGATGCTTTCATCCCCGGTCTGATGCATGCGCGCTTGGGGCCGTACCACATCAGCGACATCGAGTTCACCGCCGCGTTCGACATCAATGCGACCAAAGTGGGCAAAGACCTGTCGGAGGCCATTTTCGCCTATCCCAACAACACGCTCAAGTTTGCGGATGTGCCGCACCTGGGCGTACCGGTGTATCGCGGGATGACGCACGACGGCCTAGGCAAGTATCTTTCTGAGATCATCGAAAAGGCCCCCGGCCCCACGGCAGACATCGTCGGCATCCTCAAAGACACCCACACCGACGTGGTGGTCAACTTCCTGCCGGTAGGCAGCGAGATGGCGACCAAGTGGTATGTCGAGCAGGTGTTGGACGCCGGATGTGCCTTTGTCAACGGCATCCCCGTCTTCATTGCGCGCGAGGCGTACTGGCAGCGCCGTTTCGCTGAGCGCGGCCTGCCGGTGATCGGCGACGACGTCAAGAGCCAGGTCGGCGCGACGATTTTGCACCGCATCCTGGCAAAATTGTTCGTAGATCGCGGCGTGCGCATTGATCATACCTACCAGTTGAACTTCGGCGGCAATACCGACTTCCTCAACATGCTGGAGCGCGAGCGGCTGGAATCTAAGAAAATCTCCAAGACCTCGGCTGTGACCAGCCAGGTACCCTACGACATAGGGGAGAAGAACATCCACGTTGGGCCAAGCGACTACGTGCCGTGGCTGGAAGACCACAAGTATTGCTACATCAAGATGGAAGGCACGACCTTTGGCAATGCGCCGTTGCTATTGGAAGCCAAACTCGAAGTGTGGGACAGCCCCAACAGCGCGGGGGTGATCATTGACGCCATTCGCACGGCCAAGATCGCGCTAGATCGCGGATTGGCCGGCGCCATCGTGGAACCGTCCGCCTACTTTATGAAATCCCCGCCGATCCAATTCCCCGACGATCAGGCGCGCGACCGCCTGGAAGCCTACATCGTCGGCGACACCGTTACAACGCTCGGCCCGGAGTCGCTCAAAGACAAATAACATCGTTCCGGCTTAACGACGCATAAAGACGTAAAACGTGATGCGTGATGCGTAAAAGATCACCCATCACGTTTTACGTTTCACGTTTTAGATGATCCGGCCGTTTTGACAGTTACCCCGGTGTGGATACAATAGGTATATGCAATACATCTACTGGGTCATCGAGAATTGGCTTGCCGGACGCCCCGGACCCGTGCGCGCACCCTGGGATCCGGCGGAACTCTATGCCGGCGGGTTTCGGGCGGTGGTGTCTCTGGCGGCGGAGGAACCCATAGACGATCTGAGCGCATACGGACTGGAGCATTACCGCGCTGCCTTTCCCCCGCTCAATCTGTTTTCGGTGGGGATGCGCAAAGCCTTCATCTATGAGGCACTGCCGGTATGGGAATTCATCCACACCCGACTTGAAGCCGGAAAACCCGTACTGGTGCACTGCCACGCCGGCGCCGACCGCACCGGGTTGATCCTGGCCGGCTATCTGGTGGTCTACCGCGCCATCCCGCCGGAAGTAGCCATTGCCCAGCTACGACAGGCGAATCCCTCCGCCATGGCGGCGCCGGGATACGCCGAAACCGTGAGCCTGTTGCGTCCCGGACAAATCCCCGACCGCAGAACCCTGCTGTAGTTAAGGAGCTGATAGTTAAGGAGCTGAGATGATGAACTGGATCAAGGTTTTACCCACAGCTGAACTGCCCGAAGGGACGCGGCAAGTGGTGAAAGTACAGGATCATTCAATTCTGCTTATCCATGAAAACGGTAAAATCTACGCGATGCTCAGCGCCTGCCCCCACATGCGCCTGCCCCTCAAAGGCGGCAAAATCACGGCGGATGAGGCCATCATCTGTCCTTTCCACCGCAGCGCTTTCGATCTTAACACCGGCGATGTGAAAGCCTGGTCGCCCTGGCCGCCGGGTATAGGGAGAATGTTGGGTGCCGTCGCCCGCGAAAAAGCCCTGCGCGTTTTTCCCACGCGCATCGCCGAAGGAAGTATCTGGATCGCCCTGGATTAGTAACGGCCAGACCGGCCAAGGAGGACCTATGCTCCCCTCAACCACAGAACGCCTGCTACTGGGCAACACCGACATTGCCATCTCTCCCCTGGGCATCGGTACATGGGCCTGGGGGGACAAATGGATGTGGGGCTACGGAAAGAGCCACACCGATGCCGACATTCGCGCAGCCTTTGACGCCGCGTTGGCAGCGGGAATCAACTTCTTCGATACGGCAGAAGTCTACGGTTTGGGACGTTCGGAGCGGCTGCTTGGACAATTGATCCGTGAGTCCGGGCAATCCGTAGTGGTGGCTTCCAAATTTATGCCCTTTCCTTTCTGGCTGACCCGGCACGCGCTGTGCCGGGAGCTACGCGGCAGCCTCAAGCGTCTGGGGATGACACAGGTGGACCTCTACCAGATGCATTTTCCTCTCCCACCTGTGCCTATCGAAACATGGATGGACGCGATGGCCGATGCTGTTGAAGCGAGACTGGTGCGCGCCGTGGGCGTCTCTAACTACAACCAGGCGCAGATGGAGCGTGCGCATCGAGCGCTTGCCCGGCGCGGCATCCGCCTGGCTTCCAATCAGGTCTTCTACAGCTTGCTGCACCGCGACCCGGAATTCAACGGCGTGGCGCAATTGTGCAAAGACCTCAACGTCACCCTCATCGCTTACAGCCCCCTGGAGAAAGGCATCCTCACCGGCAAGTATACCCCCGACAATCCACCACCCGGCATGCGGAAGCGCATCTACAATCGCGAGTATCTGCAAAAAACGCAACCCTTACTTGAAATCATGCATGACATCGGCGAAGCGCACGGCGGCAAGACCGCAGCGCAAGTAGCCCTCAATTGGCTGATCTGTAAAGGCGCCGTCCCGATTCCCGGCGCAAAGAACCAGCGGCAAGTCGTTTCCAACATCGGTGCGCTCGGCTGGCGGCTCACCGATGATGAAGTGGCCATCCTTGACGAACTAAGCCTGGCGGTCAGAAAGTCTTAAACAGTGGTTACGCGGTTATTTTCTTTGGACAGGATTGACAGGGTGAAAAATCTCTCATAAAGCCTTTTTTGACTCTCCTGAAAAAAGTCTAATTCACCGCAGAGACGCAAAGAACGCCGAGAAAAATTTAAGTTTATATCAATAAAATTAGTAATGAAACGCGAAAGACTTAAGCTTATTGAATCCGACATAAAAATCTTTGCGCCCTCCGCGACTCGGCGGTGAGATTTTTAGTTTTTTTCAGTAGACTCTTTTTTAATCTTGAAAATCCTGTTCATCCTGTCAGAAAATGACGAAGTACGTAACTCCCAAAAGGAAGATACCCATATGATCCCGCTCAATGACGATATCCCATCGCGGCGTTTTCCCGTGGTCACTCTCGGATTGATTGTCGTCAATACCATCGTCTTCTTCTTTGAGGTATTGCTTGGTCCGCGGGCCGATGTGCTGGCGCAAATGTTCGGCGCGACGCCGATTCACATTACGACCAACTGGACGAACCCCTTGACGCTGGCGACCTTGTTCACGGCGATGTATCTCCATGGGGGGTGGGCACACTTGATCGGCAACATGCTCTACCTGTGGATTTTCGGCGACAATGTCGAAGATCGCATGGGTCATGGACGTTTTTTCGTTTTCTATACCCTCTGTGGCCTGCTGTCGGGGATGGCGCAAGTGTTGGCGATGCCCACCTCACGCATCCCGGCGATTGGCGCAAGCGGGGCGATTGCCGGGGTGTTGGGCGCTTACCTGCTGTTGTTTCCGCAAGCGCGGATTCGCACCCTATTGCCATTGTTCTTTTTCTACACCACCGTCTACCTACCCGCTGTGCTGGTGCTGGGTGGATGGTTCCTGGTGCAGTTTCTCAATGGTCTGGCTTCACTCAACGTCAATGTGCAGGTGGGAGGCGTGGCGTGGTGGGCGCACATCGGCGGCTTTGTCTCCGGGATGCTGCTGATGCCCATCTTTCGCCAGAAACAGCCCCCCACACCGCCATCTTTTTCTTACTACTATGATGGCAGTCGTTACTGGCACGATGACTTCTGAGACCATTCCGACAAACCTGGCGCGGTTGCGTGAACGTATCGCCGAAGCCGCGTTGCGTGCGGGACGGCATCCCGCTGATGTGCGACTGGTGGCCGTGACCAAGACCTTTCCGGTGGACTCGCTCCTGGTGGCCTGGGAAGCCGGACAGCGCGACTTTGGCGAAAACCGTCCCGAAGAGGGCGCACAAAAAGTGCTGGAACTGGCGGCACGGCTCCCCATCGCAGCGTCACGACCGACCTGGCACATGATCGGACACATCCAGCGGCGGAAGGCCCATCTGGTCAGCATGCACTTTGATATGGTACATTCTGTTGATCGGTTGGCGTTGGCGCAGAAACTAAGCGCGCTGGCGCTCGATGCGGGACGTGAACTACCGGTACTGCTGGAGTGCAACGTTTCCGGCGAGGCGAGCAAGTACGGCTATCAAGCCGCCGGCTGGGAGCACAATGCCGCGCTCCGTGAGCGTCTGTACGCCGAGGTAGCCGCCGTGCTGGCGCTCCCTGGCTTGCGGTTGGAAGGGCTGATGACGATGGCGCCGCTTGTCGAAGATGCCGAGGCCGTGCGCCCGGTCTTCGCTTCGCTGCGTGCGTTACGTGATGCGCTCCGTGAACGTTTCCCGGAGGTGACGCTGCCGCACCTTTCGATGGGCATGAGCGATGACTTTGAAATCGCTATTGAAGAGGGCGCGACCCTGGTGCGTATCGGGCGGGCCATTTTCGGCCCGTATCGCGTTTAATGTCACGCGTTTAATGTCAATGGAGCGGATGAAAAGGGAGGTCCCAATGACCGGCTGGATGGGCAAGTCAACCACAGATTTGAATATGCGTGCGGGAACAGGGCTGGACTATCCTGTCATCACCGTTCTGGCAGAGGGTACCCTGTTTGATATTCTCGACGAGGCCGGCAGCAACTGGTTGCATATCCGCGTGGGGGAACAGGAAGGTTATGTCTACCGTAGCTACGTGCAGATGCCCCGCGCCGGCAAGACGGCAACGGCGATTGCGGTACGCAACACCCCCGGCGAAACCCTACCCATCGTTACCGCGCTGTATGAGGATACGCAACTGCTGGTTTTCGGCGAAGAAGGCGGCTGGTATGAGGTCGTCGCGCTGGGCATGCCTGGCTATGTGCCGGTGGAGGCCATTTTGTTTCCTAAGATTGGCAAGACGACCGATTATGTCAATCTGCGCGCCGGATCAAGCCTTGAAGCTAAAGTCCTTGAAGTGCTGCCGCCCGGTACGCAAGTCCATATCTGGCAAAGCCAGGGTGAATGGATGTACATCGCCGATACGGTGCGCTCCGGGCATATCCACAGCACTTACGTCCAGGTGCTCGAGACACCCACCGGCGAACAAGGCGGCGAGAAGCCGCGCCCCTTACCGGCTGTGCCGGAAGAACCGCCGGAGGCCGAGAAAATTCGACTTGGCCCTAACCCCACTTATATCGAGCGTCAGGTCGCCGATTTGTGGAATCGCATGGGCGGCCTGCTCAAGGCGCTCGCCGCGCAATTGGGGATTGACCCGGCGACCGCCGTCGCCGTATTGACGGTGGAATCGGGCGGGCGCGCGTTCGATGCCGCTGGACGACTGATCATCCGCTTCGAGAATCACGTCTTCTATGACCGCTGGGGTAAAGACAACCTCAGCATCTACCAGCAGCATTTCCAGTTCAACGCCGGTCAACGCTGGACAGGCCACGTCTGGCGGCCCTCAGTCTATGAATCATGGCGCACATGTCACACTGGCCAGGATGAAGAATGGCGCGTCTTTGAGTTCGCCCGCAGTCTGGACGACACGGCGGCCAAGCTTTCCATCAGCATGGGCGGCGCGCAGATTATGGGCTTCAACTACGCCGCGCTCGGCTACGATTCCGTCCAGCAGATGTTCGACGCCTTCTCGACGAGCGAACGTGCGCAGATTATCGGTTTCTTCAACTTTGTGCGGGGACGCACCGCCGAATCCAAACGCATCGCGGCATTGCAAGCGCTGGACTTTGTCGCTTTCGCCCAATTGTACAATGGCGCCGGTCAGGCCGCCCAATACGGCGCTGCCATCCAGAGCGCCTATGATACGTACTACAGGCTGCGGCGGGGATGAGGCAATCGGAGTTAAATGTCATAAGCCCTGTTCCGCCGCCACGCACGCCCCGCGCTGATCAATACGAGTAACGACAGCCCCGCGCGCAAAGGGGTTGTTCTTCAAATGCGGCGCATCGAGGATGCCGCTTGTCACCGCCCGCGCCAGCGTTGGCGGGTCGGTGAGCGGGTCGGCGACGCCATCTCCGGCCAGCGCGCGAATTTGCGCCAGCATCGCTTCTGCCTCGCGCACCAGTTCCTCCTTGCGTGCCTGCACCGCCGGGTCGGCCGTCATATCCGGCTGCCCGCGCAGCGCGTTGTCAATCGCCCGCCGCGCCATAGTGCATGCGGCAATCACATCTTCGGCAGTGGCGGCGTGATGCGCCTCAGTGTGCCCGACGACGTGGACAATGTGCGGCTGCAACGCCATCTGCACGTAGATGCTTGCCGCCAGATGCGCGCGCGCCGCGTCGTCGTTGAGCGGATAGCTCAACAGTCCCGTGCGCGTTTGCTTCCAGATGCGGAAGTCCGGCCCGGCCAGCGGCGCGATCAGTTCAAGGATCGCCAGCATCTTCGCTAAATCCATCGCATCCGATAGCCCCGGCGGACTGTTAAACATCAACTGCGCGATGTAGTCACGCACACCGAACGCCTTCGCATTGTACGCCGAGAGATACGCTGCGACGACAAAGACGACATCCGGCGCATCGCGCATGCCCCAATGGTGCGGCTCGTTCAGTTCGACGGGGATACCGCGCGCGCCGTACCACGCCATCACCTGCTGGTGCTCGCGGATCGAGCCTTCCAAATCCCACGGCCCGCGCCCGTCCATCTGGTTGAACCAGAAGAGCGGGATGGCGCACCAGGCAATATTGATCGTCTCCACGTACATCTCCGCCAGGCGGATGAAGTCGTCGGTGCCGGAATAGGTGCGCAGCAGTGGGTAGTTGCCGCACCGGCCGGCCTGATAGAGCGCGCGGTAATCGGCGGCGCTGCGCACGGGCACGCCGCCGGCGCCTTTGCGTCGGGGGTCCTGCCGTTCGGGATGGAAGAAATTCTCCTGTGCGTCCTGGTCAATGCCCAGCGAAATCACGTCCAGCGCGTGCGCCGCGGCGATTTTGGCAATGCCGTCCAATGTCGCCTCCAGCGTCGGCAGCCCAAAGTGATGGCGCAGAATGGGATACGGCGCTTTCCAGGCGATGCGCTCTACGGTCGTCTGGGGAAAATCGGCCTCCACGGCCTGCACGTGGTCTTGTCCCTTGAGGTACGCCAGCACCGCATCCGGCGGCTCACTGCCATCGAAGACCCGCTCGAAGAAGCCGATCGCCCGTGCGCGCTCGGCGACCGGCGGGGTGCCGCCGAAGGCGAAGCGCACCCCGGCGCTGTGCAGCTCGTCCGCCGCCTCGGCAAAATCGGCCAGCAGCCGCTCCCCGGTTTCAGGCGTCAGACGGTACGACACGCCGACGAGGTCGGCATGCTCGCGGCGTGCCGCTTCCAGCATGGTCTCCACCGAAACTGCCGGTCCCAGGAATACCGTCCGCCAGCCCGCCGCTTCGGCCAAGCGCAGGAAATTCATCACCCCGGCGACATGCACACATTCCCCCAACGCGCCTGCCACCACCGTCTTCATCCTTCACCTCCGTGGGCGTTAGAACGTTAGAGCGTTCAAACGTTCTAACGCTCCCCCGTCTCTACGTAATGATGCAGCTCCGATACCGACATGCCCTTGATGCCCAAGCGCTCCAACGAACGCCCGGTACGCCAGTAATCCGTCCCGTGGACGATGTTTGCCAGCTTGACAATGGAGCGAATAGCCGCCGTATCCACCCCGTACTGTTGGCCGATTAGCGCGATGGGCACCAGACTGCACGGCACATCTTCGAAAATATAGCGGTGCTGGATGCGGTTCGGCGCTTTGATACCGCCATAACCGGGGTTAGCATGCATGGCTTCGTGGAGATTGTTGCCGGTCGCGCCATAGGCGCGCTCCAGCCACTCCTCAGCCGTCTGCGCGCGGATGCCCACCGCTGAAGCGACGGTCACGCGCTCGCGGTCGAGGGCCGCCAGCACCCGCGAGGTCGCCGGGGTGACGCCGTCCATGTAAAACTCAAAATCTCCCTGCCGCGCCTCGATCCATCCGGCATTGAGCAGCGTCAGCGCAGGGTGAAAAATGGCGCCCATGTTGTTCAGGCTGGTGTAAAGTACGTTTTTCGCGGCGACAAACTGGGGGTAAACCTGGTTGAGCAGTGCCAATCCTTCTTGCGTGCGGCTTGCGGGGAACGCCGCCACCGGCACGGAGAACTTGGTGCGGAAAATGCGCGCCTCTGCCGGCCCATTGCTGCGCGCTGCGAAAAGGAAGGTCTCCGCTTCGCAGATGACCGGTTTGCAGTTGCAGCCGCCTTCGGTGAGCGCCTGTCTGAATTCCAGCGCGCCGCCGGTGCGTCCCGGGTGCAACACCACGACGTGCTCATCGCGCAGGTAGGGCGCCGCCGAAAGCGCGATGTCCCGATGTCCCGAAGCCGGCACCACGACCATCACCAGTTCCACGCCATCCAACGCCTCACCTATGTCGGCGGTAACTTTACGCAGCGGGGCGATCACGCTGCGACCATCTTCGGTTTCCAGTTCGATGGCGCCGCGCAGCTCAACGCCCTCGATCCGAGCGTAGGTGCGATTGTAAAGCGTGACCTCAAACCCGCGCGCGGCCATTTCGGCGGCCATCGCTTTCCCGCCGTGCCCGGCGCCCAAAACGGCGACTCGCATCACCTTGCGTTCCATAGGTTCCCCTCCTCAATTGTGAAAATAAACCGCGAATCTCGCTAATTTACGCGGGTGTCCGGCCAATCGGCGCAAATTCACGTGACTCACGGTTTCAGTCTTTCTCGACCTTCTCCCCAGACGCGGTCCTTGGGACTCAGTCGCCGGTGTCGCCAGCGGACTTCCCAGACCCGCAGCGCGGCTTCAATTTTTACCGGTATGGACATCTTCGACTGCCCGATGCGCCGATCCTCAAAATAGATCGGCATTTCCACGGCGCGATAGCCCAACCGCTCGGCAACGTAGGCCATTTCGACCTGGAAGATGTATCCCTGTGAGCGGATACGGCTGAGGTCTATACCCAACAACGTCTCGCGCCGCCAGCACTTGAAACCGGCTGTGGCATCTTTAACCTTGCATCCCAGAATCAGGCGCGTGTAGATGCTGTTGGCCCACCACGAGAGGAACCAGCGTCCCCATCCCCAGCGATCATCTGTCTTTCCTCCAGCGACGTAGCGCGAGCCAACAACGACATCGCACGTTTCGATCTGTTCCAGAAATTGTGGGATGTACGCCGGTGAATGGGAGAAGTCACAGTCCATCTGCACGATGTACTCCGCGCCATGCTCCAGCGCCCAGCGAAAGCCATCAATGTAGGCCCGCCCCAGGCCGCGCGGCCCCGTGCGGTGCAGTACATGCAGACGCCCCGGATATTGGGCAGCTAACGCATCGGCGATGGCGCCGGTGCCATCGGGTGAAGCATCGTCCACGATCAAAATATCCAGGTTGGGCAGTCCCAGGGCGAACAAAGCCTCGGTCATCGGTGGTACGTTGTCCGCTTCGTTGTAGGTAGGGATAACGACGGTGAGTTTTCTATCGGATACTTGCATAGCTCCTCCATAAGTGAGGCCATTCTGTTTGTGGTGCGCACTTTTGCTGGTCATCATCACCATTATACCATGCTGAAAACGGAACTCTCCTTGTGCGCCAGGGTGCATTTCAACTTGGGAAAAAAGTCAGGTAAACTTCTGAAATAATGCGCTTAGATTGGTTGTAAATCTCCTTCAGAACCCACAATGGGGCCAAGGGCTAACATTGCACTTTTGCCCCCCCGGCCCCGCCCCAAAGGGGGCAGAGAGGTAAATAGAGGGGGATTTTGGACGGCTTCGCCGCCCAAAATCCCCCTTTGAGAAATCCCCCGCTCTCCCCGCACGCGGGGAGAGCGGGGGCAGGGGGTGAGAGGGGAAAACTCAAAAAACCTACCCCCGTCCTGAAATGCACCCGCGCGCCAAGTTTACTGCACATTTAACTTCAGGCATGGTAAAATGAGGGGCACGCTGGAACCAAACCGAAGAGATAGGGGGACACTTTTGGCCCATAGCCCTGCATTTTTCATCCGCGATCTGCCCATTGACGGCGCACTGATCCTGGCGCCACTGTCGGGTTACAACGATCAGCCGTTTCGGCGTTTGTGCCGCGAATTCGGCGCGGCGCTGGTTTACACGGGTCTGCTTTCGGCCAGCGGCATCGTCTACGGCTCCCCGCGCTCTGCCGAAATGCTGCGTTTTCATCCTGACGAGCACCCCCTGGTAGGACAGCTTTTCGGCAATGACGGGGACAAGCTGGCCGCCGCCGCGCGTACCCTTGAGACCCATGGGGCTGATGTGGTAGATTTCAACATCGGCTGCGCCGAACCGAAGGTGGTGAAGGGGGGCTATGGCGCCGCGCTCCTCAAGGACCCGGTGCAGATCGGCTATCTGGTGACGCGCCTGGTGCAGGCGGTGCGGGTTCCGGTCAGCGCCAAAATGCGTCTGGGATGGGATGCCGCCTCGCGCAACTATTTGGAAGTCGCCCGGATCCTCGAAGATAGCGGCGTGGCGATGATGGCCGTCCACGGGCGCACGGCCGAGCAGCAATACGGCGGCCACGCCGACTGGGACGCTATCGCTGAAGTCAAGCAGGCGGTCCGCGTCCCCGTCCTGGCCAGCGGTGATGTGAAATGCGTCGCCGACATTGCCCGTATCCGCGCGCATACCGGTTGCGACGGCGTGCTGATCGGGCGCGCAGCCATCGGCAACCCCTGGATTTTCCAGGGGCGCGACCTGCCTGACGTGCCGTTGAGCGAGCGCGTGCCGGTCATTCTGCGCCATTTGCAGTGGATGTTGGAGTTTCACGGCGCGGAACAGGGCCTCAAGCGTTTCCGCAAACATCTGCGCCGCTATCTGACCAGCACCGATGTCAGTCGCCAACAGCGTCACCAATGGCTGGAGTGGGATGCGGCCACGATACTGATGGCCGAGCTGGCCGAGGTTGCAACGCGCTTACCCACTGACATTTCAACATGAGGGAGGTCTGGTATGCCTGTCAATGCCGTGAAACTGGTCTATTTCTCGCCGACACACACGACGCAACGGATTGTCGAGAGCATCGCTCAGGGGATGGACATCCGGCCGCTATCTTCTCTCGACCTGACGTTGCCGCCCGGAGCGAATCAGACACTTGAAGTTGACCGCGATACGCTCGCCATCATCGGTGTGCCGGTGTATGGCGGACGCCTGCCCGTCGTCGCCGTGCAGCGGTTGCAGTGGGTGCTGGGTGACGGCGGCCCGGCGGTCATCGTTGTCGTCTACGGCAACCGCGCCTATGAGGACGCGCTCCTGGAGCTGAAGGATATGGCGCTGGCGCGCGGCTTTGTCCCGATGGCCGGGGCGGCCTTCATCGGCGAGCATTCCTATTCCACCACCGCCATGCCGATTGCGCCGGGACGCCCGGATGCAGAGGATATAGCAAGGGCCATGGCCTTTGGGCAGCAGGTGCGCGCGCGACTGTTGCAAACGTCTATGGTCAACCTGCCGCCGCTGGACGTGCCCGGCCATTTCCCCTACAAAGAGCGCCGCCCGGCCCCGGCGTCCCCGCCGACCCCGACCACCATCGCCGATCTGTGTACGTTATGCGGCCGGTGCGCCGCCGTGTGTCCCACCGCGGCCATCACCGTCAGCGAGACCGTGATCACCAAAGCAACGGCCTGTATCGCGTGCTGCGCCTGCACGCGCGCCTGCCCCACCGGCGCGCGCGTGATGGAAGACCCGCGCATCCGCCAGACGGCGACGTGGCTGTATGAGAACCACAGCGCGCGCAAGGAGCCGGAAATCTTCTTTGGGGATAGAGGATAGAACACTCCACCTTCCGAGCAAACCCGGCTGCGACGTCGAACCGACAACAAACTACCAGGTCACAAAACGACTTCCCCAAACGACCTTCCAAGGCGTCGCCATGTGGCAAGCTACACCAACGAGAATCCAAATTGGCGATTCGACTACAAGACTAACGACTATGCGACTATTGGCAGAGGAGGTATTGTTTATGGACACCAAGAGTAAGAATCCGGGGAATGTCCCCAACCGTTCCACCCGCGTTACCCGTCACATTGAACATCACGGTGGAGGAGGAGCGCTTTCGGACATTATTCTAGGCGGGCAGGACGGGTTGGTCAATGTCCTGGGCGTGATTTTGGGCATCGTCGCTGCGACACCCGATCCGCGCATCATTGTGGCCGGCGGGTTGGCGGCGACGTTCGCCGAGAGCATTTCGATGGCGGCGGTGGCTTACACCAGCACCCTGGCCGACCGTGATTTTTATCGCGCAGAGTTGGAACGCGAACGTTATGAAATCCAGGCCATGCCCGAGGCCGAGCGTGAAGAAGTCCGCCAGATCTACCGCGCCTGGGGACTGGAAGGCGAGGCCCTGGAAGAGGTTGTACGGCAGATCACCGCCAATGAGGAGACCTGGCTTCAAGTCATGATGGCCGATGAATTGAAGTTGCAGCCGGTCGATGAACAGCGTGTCCTGCGCAGTGCGCTCATCGTGGGTCTGGCGGCCGTCGTCGGATCGCTGATACCGCTGATCCCCTTCTTTTTCCTGGCGGCCGGTCTGTTGTCGCGGGGATGGGCCATCGGCATCTCGCTGGCGGTTTCAGCAGTGGCGTTATTCCTCGTGGGCGTATACAAGGCGCGCCAGACGGTCGGACGACCCGGACGCTCCGGCCTGCAAATGACCATCATTGGAATAGCTTCGGCGCTGGCCGGCTACGGTATCGGAACGCTGTTCGGTGGGTAACAGATTGGGAGGGACATGGGCACTCAAGACACGCACGCCAATCACTATTGGAGCCAGACAAGTGAGCAACTCCTGACGACGCTGCACAGTTCAGCCGCCGGTCTCACGGCGACAGAAGCGCAGCAACGCCGACAACAGGTCGGGCCGAACGTCCTTGAAACGCGCGAGGAAATTACGCCGCTGCGGTTATTCCTCAAGCAATTCCGCGATCCCATTGTGTTGATTCTGCTGTTTGCCACCATCGTTTCGGCGATGACGCAGGAATGGCTCGACGCGAGCATCATCCTGGCGATTGTGGTCGGCAGCGCGCTCCTGAGCTTTTCCCAGGAATATAGCGCGGGCAACGCGGCGGCAAAGTTGCGCGCGCAGGTGACGCTCAAGACGACGGTGGTCCGCGACGGTCAGCCACAGACCATCCCCGCCGAGGACATCGTTCCGGGGGACGTGGTGCAGCTTTCTGCCGGGAGCCTCATCCCCGCCGATGGGGTGTTGCTGGAAGCCGCCGACTTCTACGTGAACCAGGCCGTGCTTACCGGCGAGACGTTCCCGGTGGAGAAAAGGCCGGGGGTGGTGGTGGAAAGCGCGAGCCTGCCGGAGCGCACGAACTGCATCTTCATGGGCACGAACGTGCGCAGCGGTTCGGCCAAAGCACTCATCGTGCAAACCGGCGCGGCGACCGTCTTTGGGCAAGTGGCGAAGCGGCTCACCGTGCGCCCGCCGGAAACCGAATTCGAGCACGGCATTCACCGCCTGGGCTACATGCTCACCCGCGTGATGTTCATCCTGGTGTTCCTGGTCTTCGCCGTCAACGTCTTCTTCCACAAGCCGGTGCTGGATTCGCTGTTGTTCTCCATCGCCCTGGCGGTCGGCCTCACACCGCAACTGCTGCCCGCGATTATCAGCATCACGCTCGCTAAAGGCTCGCAGCGCATGGCGGCAAACGGGGTCATCGTGCGGCGGCTGGAATCCATCGAAAACTTCGGCAGCATGGACGTGCTTTGCACCGACAAGACCGGCACGCTCACGCTGGGCGTGGTCAGCCTGGACGGCGCGATGGATGTGCTGGGGCAGCCTTCAGAGGACGTTTTCCGTTACGCTTACCTCAACGCCTACTTCGAGACCGGCCTTACCAATCCGCTGGACGAAGCCATCACGGCGCACGCGCAGCCCGACGTGACCGCCTACACCAAAGTTGACGAAGTCCCCTACGACTTCGTGCGCAAGCGGCTGAGCATTGTCGTCAAAACGGGAACCGACCTATGGCAGATCACCAAAGGCGCGCTGGACAACGTGTTGGAGGTGTGTACGCACGTTCAGGAAGGCGACGGCAGCGTACCGCTGAATGATGACCACCAACAGCAGATTCGGCAGCGCTACACCACCTGGAGCGAGCAGGGATTCCGGGTGCTAGGCGTTGCCATACGGCTGATGCCGGAGCAGGCGCGCTACACCCGCCGTGACGAACACGACATGACGTTCGTCGGCTTCCTGCTCTTCTTCGATCCGCCCAAGCCCGGCGTCCGCGAGACGATTGCCGCGCTGGAAGCCTTGGGCGTGCAGCTCAAAATCATCACCGGCGACAACAAACCCGTCGCCCTGCACGCCGCCGACGCGGTTGGGATGACCGTGACCGGCGTGCTCACCGGCGCAGAGATCGCCGACATGCCCGACGAGGCACTCTGGCACGCCGCCGAACACACGAACCTCTTCGCCGAGGTGGATCCCAACGAAAAAGAGCGCATCATCCTGGCGCAGAAGAAACTGGGCCGCGTGGTGGGGTATATGGGCGACGGCATCAACGACGCCCCGGCGCTGCACGCCGCCGACGTCGGCATCTCGGTGGACACAGCCGTGGATGTGGCGAAAGAGGCCGCCGATTTCGTATTGCTCCAACACGACCTGTCCGTGCTGCGCCAGGGGATCATCCTGGGACGGACGACGTTCGCCAACACACTCAAGTACGTCTTCACCACCGTCAGCGCCAATTTCGGCAACATGTTCAGCATGGCCGGCGCGTCGTTGTTCCTGCCGTTTCTGCCGATGCTGCCGCTGCAAATCCTGCTCACGAACTTCCTCACCGACTTCCCCTCTATGAACATCGCCAGCGACAGCGTGGATCAGGTGTTGATCGACAAACCCCGCCGCTGGAACGTCACCTTCATCCGGGATTTTATGGTCACCTTCGGCCTTACCAGCTCGGTTTTCGATTATCTGACTTTCGGCGTACTGCTCCTGGTTCTCAAGGCGAACGAAACGCAATTCCACACAGGCTGGTTCGTTGAATCCGTCCTGACGGGAGTGCTCACCATCCTTATCGTGCGTACGCAACAGCCATTCTACAAAAGCCGGCCGGGTCGGATGTTGTTGATGGCGGCTCTAATTGTAGCAGGCATCACGTTGGCCCTCCCCTATACACCACTGAATACGCTGTTGGGACTGACTCCGCTGCCTCTGTCAACCTTTTTGACTTTGATAAGCATCACACTGCTTTACCTGATAACCTCCGAAACAGTGAAACACTTTTTCTATCGAAAGGAGCGCATCTAAGGAGGAATTTATGAAACGGCGATGGCTGCTTTGGATCCTGGCGATTGCCTTTGTGTGGGTTGTCCTCAGCCATTTCGCGGAACTCAAAACGCTGGCAACGACGTTGGCCCAGGGGAAATGGCAATGGGTGGCGTTGGCGCTGCTGTTGCAGATAGGGTACTACGTCTTATACACCGCGTTGTATCAAGCGGCCTTTTCCACGGTTGAGGTGCGCAGCCGGGTCTGGCAGTTATTGCCGGTGGTCCTGGGCGCACTGTTCATCAACGTGGTCGCGCCCACTGGCGGCACGGCGGGAAATGCGCTCTTCTTGGACGACGCCACCCGGCGCGGCGAATCTCCGGCGCGGACGGCGGCCGGGGTGTTGCTGGCGTTAGCTGCCGACTTCGTGATGTTCGCCGTGGTGTTACTCGGCGGATTGCTGTTCTTGCTGGTCAAACACGATCTGCAACCCTACGAAATCGTCGCGGCTATCATCCTGTTCGTATTGATCGCTGTGCTGGGAGGGGTGCTGCTTCTGGGTCTCTGGCGTCCCGCGCTGCTCCGGACCCTCTTCGGTTGGCTACAGCACGTGGTCAATGGCCTGGCAGCGCGTCTCAAGCGCGCCCCTTTCCTGGCCGAGACGTGGGCAGAAAGCACGGCGGCTGAGTTTACCGGCGCTTCGACGGCCATTGCTGCGCACCCTGGCAGGCTGCTAAGGACATTGGGGATCGGCCTTCTGGAACAACTCTGCGACGTTGCCAGCCTTTACGCCCTGTGTCTGGCGTTTTACGGCCCGGTCTCGCTGGGCGTCGTCGTGGCGGCCTACGGCATCGGCGTGCTGTTCTGGATCGTCGCCATCACGCCGGGCGGGATCGGCGTGGTGGAAGGCGTGATGCCACTGGTCTTCATCTCGCTGGACGTTCCCGGCGCGGCTGCCTCCGTGATCACCCTGGCTTTCCGGGGACTGTCCTTCTGGCTGCCCGTCTTTCTGGGCTTCGTCTTGCTGCGCCGGATCAAAACGTTTGGCGGGCGCGCACGCGCAGTCAGCCATGCCTGGAGCGTTCACATCCTCGCGCTGCTGACCGGCTTGATGGGCGTCGTGAACGTGATTTCGGCTGTCACCCCCCCGCTTATGAGCCGCGTCGCCATTCTGGAACAGGTGTTGCCGCTCGAAGTGCGCCGCGGCGGGCATCTCACTGCGGCATTGGCCGGCTTTGCCCTGTTCCTCCTGGCGGCGAATCTCTGGCGACGCAAACGCGCTGCCTGGTGGGCGACGCTGGGAGTTTTGGCGATCTCCCTGTTCAGCCACTTGTTCAAAGGGTTGGATTACGAGGAAGCCGCCCTGGCGGGCCTGTTGATCGTTGCATTGCTCATCGAACGTCATGCCTTTCATGCGCGTTCGGATGCGCCCTCGATCCGGCATGGCCTGCGGGTATTGATTGGCGCGCTGCTGTTCACGCTGGCTTACGGCGTAGCAGGGTTTTACCTGCTCGATCGGCACTTCAGCGTCAATTTTAGCCTGGGCGCGGCGGTACAACAAACGTTGGTGATGTTTACCCAATTCTATGATCCGGGGTTGGAACCGCTCACCAGGTTTGGCCGCTATTTCGCAGATTCCATCTATCTGGTTGGCGCAGTGACGGTAGGCTACGCACTGCTCATGCTGATGCGTCCCGTTTTTATGCGACGGGCGGCTACCGCTGAAGAACGCGCGCGCGCAAAGACCATTGTCGAAGCCTACGGTTGTTCATCGTTGGCGCGCTACGCCCTGTTCGACGATAAAGCGTACTATTTCAGTCCTGGCGGCTCGGTCGTCCCCTTCGTGGCAAAGGGCAGGGCAGCCGTCACCCTGGGCGATCCTATCGGGCCGGCTGAAGATCTAGCCGATACGATTCGGGGTTTTATGGATTTCTGCCACGGCAACGACTGGCTTCCGGCTTTCTACCAGACCTTGCCCGACCATCTGGAAGCCTACAAGGCTGCCGGATTTGATATCCTGACTGTCGGCCAGGAAGCAGTTGTAGATCTGACCACATTTTCTCTGGAAGGAAAGGCGAACAAGCACCTGCGCAATACCATCAACGTTTTCACCAAAAAGGGATATCGAACCGAATACATCGCCCCACCCGTGCCCGCTGCGATACTGCGTGAATTGCGCACCGTCAGCGACGAATGGCTGACGATGATGCACGGTTCGGAGAAACGTTTCTCCCTCGGTTGGTTCGACGATGATTACATCGGCAACGGGCCGGTGATGGTGGTGTGGACGCCGGAGGGGATCATCAGCGCCTTTACCAACATTCTCCCCGAGTATCAGCGCAACGAATCCACCATTGACTTGATGCGCCACCGCACGGAGGTGGAAGAGGGAACGATGGACTTTCTATTCCTGGCGCTGTTTCAGTGGGCCAAAGCCCAGGGCTACGCGGGGTTCAATCTGGGATTGAGTTCGCTCGCTGGTGTGGGGGAGCAAGAAAATGACCCGGCTATCGAACGTGTATTACATTACATCTACGCGCATATCAATCAATTCTACAACTTTGCAGGACTCCACCAGTTCAAAGAAAAGTTTCATCCCCGGTGGGAACCTCGTTACCTGGTCTATCCAGGGCCGGCCAGTTTGCTGCCTGTGGCCCTGGCGATGGTACGCGCCGACTCCGGCGACAACTTCGTGCAAACTTACATCAAAGATTGGATAGAACAACGCCGTTTGCGCCGTCACGTGAACCCTCGTTAACCAGAGGAGATACCGGTGCTGCGCACACCATGCCAGCACGAAAATGACTGACTATAAGACTAACGACTACAGGACTATTTCGAAGGAGCCGCTTATGTCCAGTCCAAATGCCACACAAAAGATCGCGGCCTCGATGCGAGTTCCCAAGCTGATGCTCCGGCTGGCGCGCCAACTTCCGGTGCTCATTCTGCTGGGGCTGGCCGTGCATCTACTCTTACCTCAGTTGACCACGCTGGAAAGCTCACTCAAGGTCATCGAAAATATGGCCTGGTGGGCCGTAGCCTTAGCCATTGGAGTGCAGGTCTTGAGTTATGTGGGCAGTGGTTATTTGATCAGCAGCCTGGCGAGCATTTCACCGCCGCGGTTGAGCATCGGACGCGGCATTGTCGTCACCCTGGCGGCATCCAGCGTGGGATTGGTCGCCGGAGGTATGGTGGGCAATGCAGCGGCGGTGTATCGGTGGACACGCAGCAACGGCGTAGGAAAAGAAGGGGCACTGCTGGCGAGCTGGCTGCCCTCCCTGTTCAATAACGCCATCCTGGCGTTGCTTGCCGCTACAGGCGTGCTACATTTGTTGATTGTCCATAACTTGTCGACTCTCCAGGCGATTGGCTTTGGTCTGACGTTGGCGCTGCTCGTCGGCGCGACGAGCGTCATCGTTTGGGGCGTGCAGCATCGTCCCACTTTCACCGCACTGCTGACGCGGATTGCCCGCTGGTGGGCCAGCTTGATGCGGCGTTCGTACGATCCCACAGCGACCACAGACATCACTGCGCGCATCTTCGGCGCCTGGGATGTGCTGCGCAGCGGCGGCTGGCGACAGCCAGTATTAGGCGCAGCGTTGAACATCGGCTGCGATATGGCGACGCTCTTTCTGCTCTTCATCGCTGCCGGGCACGCGGTCAGTCCCGGCATCCTGCTGACCGGCTACGGCCTGCCGCTGCTCCTGGGGAAAGTGAGCTTTCTACCCGGTGGCGTGGGCATCGTCGAAGGGACCATGGCCGCTTTGTACAACGGCTTGGGGGTGCCGAACGCCGTCACCGTGCTGGTCATTCTGGCCTATCGCATCATCTCGTTCTGGGTGCCCACAGTGCTGGGATTCCCGCTCGTGATTTACCTGCAACGTACCACACGCCCGGTAGAAGAAACACCATAGGAGTAAAAACATGGTCACTACAGTAGCATTGATTCAAGGGAATGATCGTTATGCCAATGTGCGCGCGGTGCTGGACTTGGTCGCCGGCGACATCGCCTTCGAGGGACGCCGCCAGGTGCTCATCAAACCCAACCTGGTGAGCCACCGCCAGCTTTCGGCCACGCATCCCGACGCGTTGCGCGCCGTGCTCGACTTCGTGCGCGCGCGGTATGCCGGGCCACTGCTCATCGCCGAGGGCGCGGCGCTGGTCAACACCTGGCAGAGCTTTGCCCACTTCGGCTACGAGGCGCTCGCGGCGCGCTATGACGCCGTGCTGGTGGACCTGAATGCGGACGAGGCGGTGCCTGTGCAGGTCTATGACCGGCGTTTGCGCCCCAAAACCTTACGCCTGGCGCGTACTGTGGTGGAAAGCGACCTGCGCATTTCGGTTGGCCCGCCGAAGACGCATGATACCGTCATCGTCACCCTCGCGATTAAAAATATGGTGATGGGGTCGCTCATCAATCCGTTGGTGGCAGCGCGTGAGGTCCCGCGGCCTGACTCGCTGTCATCGCTGGATAGACTGGTGCCGCCGTGGTTGCGCTTCTCTGCCCCGGCGGATTGGGTCATGGCGCGCATGGCCGAGCACAACCTGAGCGACAAATTTGCCATGCACCAGGGGTATCCCGTCATCAATTTGAATCTGGCGATGCTGGCGCCGTGGGTGTGGCCGCACCTGGCCGTGCTCGATGGGTTCGAGGCGATGGAAGGCCCCGGCCCGACGAAGGGCGATCCCCTGGATTGGCGCGTGGCGCTGGCGGGAACCGATGCGCTGGCGGTGGATGCTTTCACCGCGCGCCTGATGGGCTTCGACCCCGAGCAAATCGGTTATCTGCACTATTGCCAACGCCTGGGGTTGGGTGTCGCCGACCCTGCCGCCATCAAAACGGCAGGTAACGTCGCACCGGAGGCTGTGCGGAGACAATTCAAGCCGCATCCGGGCTACCGGCGGCAGCTCAAGTGGCGTTTCGAGGCGGCCAATCGTCTGCTGCGCAAAGCACAACAGGTGTAACGCACCCACAGACTCATAAAAATTACATCGAACCTTAATAAAATTACTCTTTAGATTAAAAAATATACTAAAAAGCCTTGACAAAATTAAGGTGCCGTGTTACAATATTACCCGTAATCAAATTACACTAACCGGAGAATGAGACATGAGCGAAATTGATAACACGGCAACCGGCGCTGTAGTCAGCGCTCCACAGACACAAGACAAGCGTTGGGTTGCGCCCTTCTTCACTATCTGGGGCGGACAGGCGTTATCGCTGGTGGGCAGCCAGGTAGGCGGGTTCGCCCTGGTGTGGTGGCTGACGAAAGAGAGCGGCGGGTCGGCCACCGTCCTGGCGGGAATGACGTTGATTGCACTGCTCCCGCAGGTGCTTCTGGGCCCGTTCGTGGGCGCGTTGGTGGATCGCTGGAATCGCCGCCGGGTGATGATCATCGCCGACAGCCTGATCGCGCTGTTCTCGGCGGGACTGGCCGTGCTCGCCTGGCTGGATATATTGCAAATCTGGCACGTTTACGTCATTATGTTTGTGCGTGCGTTGGGTGGGACATTCCACTTCGCCGCGATGCAAGCTTCCACTTCACTGATGGTGCCTAGATCGCAATTGGCGCGCGTCAGCGGCATGAACCAGACGCTGCGTGGCATCCTGGACATTATCACGCCGCCGCTAGGGGCATTGTTGCTTGAAGTGCTGCCATTGTATGGCATTATGGGCCTGGATGTGCTCACGGCGGCTTTCGCCGTGGGGCCGCTGCTCTGCATCGCCATCCCGCAGCCCCAGCGTGAAGCCGCGCCTGTGGCTTCCGGCGCGTCCTCGCCTGTGATAACCTTATTGCGCGACGTGGGCAGTGGACTGTCCTACATCTGGCATTGGAGCGGGTTGTTCATCGTCCTGTTGATGGCGACGGTACTCAATATGACCTTCAACCCTGGTTTCTCGCTGTTGCCGATCCTGGTGAACAAACATTTTCTCGCCGGCGCGCTGGAACTGGGCTGGTTGAATTCGGCGTGGGGCCTCGGTGTCGTGGCCGGCGGCCTGACCCTGAGCGTCTGGGGCGGCTTCCGTCGGAAAATCCACACCAGCATCCTGGGACTCATCGGCATGGGCATCGGCGTCTTGCTGGTGGGGAGCGCGCCGCAGAACGGTTTCTGGCTGGCCTGGGGGGGCATGTTATTTGCCGGGTTTATGAATCCCATCGTCAACGCGCCGTTTCTCGCGTTGTTGCAGAGCGCGGTTGCACCGGAAATCCAAGGGCGCGTCTTCACCGCCGTCAGCAGCATGTCGGGATTGGCTTCGCCGCTGGGGATGCTGATTGCCGGCCCACTGGCCGACCGCGCCGGGGTGCAGGCATGGTTTTTGATCGGTGGTCTGGTGAGCCTGCTGATGGGCGTGGCGATGTTTTTCATCCCCGCTGTCGTGCAGCTCGAAGACGAAGCGGCGCGGCGCGAAGCCCAAAACAAGCTCTAGCACGTCCAGTCGCCAACATTCAAACGGTTTTCAACTGGGATGTACAGGATATGCAGGATTTTCAAATATATCCTGTACATCCTGTCTATCTGTCTATGTCATTTTCACAGGAGGCAAAGGTATGAAAATCACCGATCTGAAATGTGCCATTATCGGCCAGAATCCCGTGGTGCGCATCATCACGGATGAAGGCATTGACGGCTATGGCGAGGCGGAATCCGCCAAGCCTTATCTCAAGCCTCACGTTCTTTTCTACAAACAATGGCTTATCGGGGCAGACCCCACCAATGTGGAAGGGGTGATGTTGCGCATTCGCCGGATGGCGAGTTTCAAACCCTGGGGCAGCGCCGTCAGCGCGATTGAGATGGCGTTGTGGGATATCGCCGGTAAGGCCGCCGGCCTGCCGGTCTACAAATTGCTCGGCGGCAAGGTGCGCGACAAGGTGCGCGTCTACAACGGCGGCGTGCGCTTCCCGATGAACGGCTATATGCCGGAGGACTACGCCGAGAATATGGCAAAGATGAAGGCGGCGCCGGAGAAGTTCAGCATCATCAAACAGGGCATCGGCTTCCACAGCCCCATGCCGGCGCAGATACCCAATTTCTTCTACGGTGAGGTGCAGGCTGGCGCACCCCATCCCAATCGTGGTCTGCTGACCGAACGCGGCCTCAAACACATCATCGCCTGTGTCGAGGCGATGAAGGCGGTGCTCGGCGACGAAGTGGGATTGGCACTGGATTGCGGCCCCGGCTGGATGCCCACCGACGTCATCCGCCTGGCGCGGGCACTCGAACCGCTCAACATCATGTGGCTTGAGGATACGATCAACGGCGATTACAACCCCTACGTGCTGGCCGACGTCTACCGCGACATCACCATGAGCACCTCCACCCCTATCCACACCGGCGAGCAGATTTACCTGCGCCACAACTTCAAGGAGCTGATCGAACGGCAGGCGGTCAACATCATCGGGCCGGACCCGGCGGACGTGGGGGGCATCGCCGAACTGAAATGGATCGCCGAATACGCCGACCTGCACGGCATCTTGATGGCGCCGCACGGTATCTTCGATGGGCTGATCGGGTTGGCGGCGCTCGTCCATGCCGCCGCGGTTATGCCGCAGAACTACATCGCTTTCGAGTACCCGGTGGGCCGGCCGGCATGGTGGTATGACATCGTCGAGGGGTTGCCCGATCCTATCGTCAAAGATAGCCTCATCGCGGTATGGGATCGTCCCGGCCTGGGCGTCACCTTCAAGGTGGATGAGGCGCAAAAATATCTGTCTGAGGAAGACAAAGACTTCTTCGATTAAGTAAAGTCGCGGCTACGCCAGCTCCGGCAGATTGAGAAGCAGGTTTTCCAGCCACAACTGCGCGTTGGCATTGTGTTGCAGCGCGTCCCGGCATGCTTCGAGCGCCTGGAGCGCCTGAAGAACAGCGTTGGGTGGGACGCGCTGCGCGATTTCGGCCAGGGCCTGGTCGTACTGCCGGTAGGTGATGCGCGGCGCGTTGCCCGTCTGGATAAGTAACACGTCGCGCCAACCGGTCAACCAATAAGCCAGGATTTCATCCGGTCGCGTATGCTCATCGCGTGCGAGGGCCTGGGCCGTTTCAAAGCGCGCGGGCAAATCCTGGCGCAACAGCCCCAGCAGCAGGCGCAAGGCATTGTCCATGCGCTGTTGATACTCCGTTTCTGTGACCGCGCGGACCGCCCAGCCCATACGCCCGCCGGAGAGGCGCGCCAGGTGTGTTGCTTGTTCGGCGGGAACGTTCCAGCGGGTCTGCAACGCCGCGTCAACGGTGACCGGTGAAAGAGGGCGCAGATCAATCCGGCGGCTGCGCGAGACGATGGTGGGGAGCAGCAAATCGGCATCCTGAGCCAGGAGGATCAGGTGTGCATAGACCGGCGGCTCTTCGAGAGTTTTCAGCAGCGCGTTGGCGGCTGCCGTGGTCGCGCGCTCGAAGTCGCCGATGAGCGCGATCTTGTGGGCGCTCTCGTTGGGCGTCAAAGTTAGAAAGCGTTCGACGGCGCGGATTTGTTCGATTTTCAAACTGCCGCCGGCTTCCTCCGGCGTCACCGCCATAAAATCAGGGTGATTGCCCGAAGCGAACTTGCGGCAGGCGCGGCACGCACCGCAGGGACGCTGCGCGGCGGGCCCCTGGCACAACAACGCATTGCTGACCAGGCGCGCCAGCGTCATTTTCCCCACGCTCTCCGGGCCGGTGATCAGCAACGCTTGCGGCATCTCATCGCGCTCCAAGGCCAGTTGCAACTGGCGGACGGCCAGCTCGTGCCCGACGATATCCCAGGTCATCGTAGACGCTCCGGTTTGGGTGAGCGCTCTTGCAGCGTACAAGCCTCATTGACGATGGTTAACAAGGCGTCGGGCATCCCATCGCGGATTTCCAGTGTGAGGGGGACTACGGTATAAAAAGTCACCGGAAGCTGCCACATAGCCCGTACCAGCAGCTCCGGGCGCACGACGATAAAGGCCACGCGGTAATTGAAGCGGCGCAGCAACTTGAGGGCGCGCACCCATCCCTGACCGTAAATCAATTCCAGAGGGCCGATTTCATCCAGCATGAAGACCTGCGTGGGAAAACAGGCGTCCAACGCCTGATCGCTGCGGGCCAACGCTTCGGGAGCAAGGCGAAAATTTCCCAGGGCTAAACCTGCCTTATCGGTCATGGGCAAAGTCAGGGGATATGTTTCGCCAGTACACAGTTCGGTAACCCATAGATCGTGTTCACCGGTTCGCCGGGTGAGCAAACCGGTGACTTTGATGTGAGCTTGACGGAGCATATCTGCCAGACGGAAACACAGCGTGCTTTTCCCGATCTGACGCTCCCCGGTGAGAAGGATGATTCGCGGCTCCAACATCCTGGTTGCAGTGTCTCAGCGATTTCGCGTAAAATAAAAGGCCGGGGTAAGACCGCCGGCCCTGTGTGGAGATGGCGGGAATCGAACCCGCGTCCGAAGAATTCGACGATGAGCATCTACGAGCGTAGTCGGCGCTTGCCTTTTGCCTGGAGGGTCGCGGCCGACCGCGCCGCATCCAGACTAGCCGAGACGGCTTAGACTTCCTTATCGGCGTCGGGAAGTGTGCGCGCAGACTTTATGTCACCTGGCTCCACCACGCCTGCGGGATGGTGGAGGGGCGTGACCGGATCTTCCGGTCAGGTTGTGGATGACCCGACGATCAGCTTACGCAGCGAGGGCGACCGGGGCCGTAGCCCAGGTATTCGCCATCGCGGGCATCCAGGTGTTTGCCTTAGGTTTGGCATTTTGGGTTTGCTCCTGGGTTTACGGAGACGGAGCCTCCCCGGCCCGCCGCCCATCCTCAGCCTTCCCCGTCGAAACCTATCATCCCCGCTACCCCTATTATACCACATTTTTGGTGTGGTGTGGTGATTTTGGGTACATTTCAACTTGGGGAAAAAAGTCAGATAAACTTCTGAAATAATGCGCCTGGATTGGTTGTAAATCTCCTTTGGAACCCACGATGAGGCTAAGGGCTAACATTGCACTTTTGCGTCCCCACCCCCGGCCCCGCACCAAAGGGGGCGGGGAGGTAAATAGAGGGGGATTTGAGGCGGCGAAGCCGCCCCAAATCCCCCTTTAAGAAATCCCCCGCTCTCCCCGCACGCGGGGAGAGCGGGGGCAGGGGGTGAGAGGGGAAAACTCAAAAAACCTGCCCCCATCCTGAAATGCCCCCCGATTTTACCGCGCTTGACCCTGAGATTTTTTTGCCTTATAATAGAATTAATGATTTTTGACCTGAAGGCCGAGAGGAGGCCTTGGGGAATTGTTCACAAATTGCATTCACAAGCAGAGTGTCTAAAGGAGGGTTCCTATGTGGCTCAAGAAAATGCTGTGCGCCATCGTCGCGGCGCTGTGTATGTTGAGTGTGCTGGCCGTCGCTGCCGTGCGCGCCGAATACGGTCCCAATGAAGGGACCATCCGCGGCGCGGCCTTCGTGGATAGCAACCGCAACGGCAAAATGGATGCTAATGAGAAGGGCCTGGGATGGGTCTATTTCACCATCTCCAACGGCAGTTACAGCCACACTTACTTCTCGGAATGGCAGACGACCGACGCGGTGGGCAATACCTATGCGACCGGGACATTCGGGCCGACGCCACTGGCAAAAGGGGGCTGGAAGGTGACTTTTCACACCCCTGAGGGCTACATTCCCACCACACCGACGGAGCGTGTGGTCTACGTGCCCGGCGCGGAGGGCGGCCACGTGGCGTATGTGTATATGGGCTTCTATCCCAAGGCCGGCGTTAAAACGGGTGGTGGGAGCGGCGTCCTGCCGGCGAGCGGGCTGACGGCTAATCATAACGTGCTGTACGGCGCACTGGCAGTCTTTGCGCTGGGGGCGGTGATCTCCGTGAGTCTGGGCCTGTCCCGGCGGCGCGCCTGATTGGGTATCGTATTCCGGTACGGCGGCGTGTGTCCTTCACACGCCGCTCTTTTGTGCCTGATACTTTACGTGCTTTAAGACTGTGCTATGATTGTTTAATAGGGTTTAATGATTCTCCACGATCTTAAGGAAGTGCGCATGCAGACCTATATCGTGCACTTTGGCGAGTTAGGATTAAAAGGACACAATCGGATCTTCTTTGTGCGCCAGTTAGTGGATAACCTCCGTGCCGTATTGCGGGATGCAGCGGAGGTGGAGGTGCGCGGCTTCCACAGTCACATTCTCGTCAAGACGCCCGCGGCAATGCCGGCAGCGGTGCTGGAAGAGCGTCTCAGCAAAGTGTATGGGATCGCCTACTATGCGCCGACGACGGTCGTCCCTTCGGATTTCGAGACGATTGCCCAGGCGGCGTTGCAGTTGGCCGAGGGCGTGATCACGGCAACGACGACTTTCAAGGTCAATACCACCCGTGGAGACAAGCGTTTCCCCCTGACCTCGCAGGCGATGGACCGGGAGATCGGCGCGCGGATCGTGGACAAAACCGGCGCCCCGGTCAGACTCAAGGGGCCCGACGTGACCCTGAATATCCAGATTTATGAGGATGCAACCTATCTCTTCATACGTCGCTTGCCGGGGGCCGGGGGATTACCGGTCGGCGTCAGCGGGCGCGTGCTGGCGTTGTTCTCCGGTGGGATTGATTCGCCGGTGGCTGCGGCTATGTTGTTGAAGCGTGGCTGCACACTTGACCTGTTGCATTTTCACCTGTTGCCGGATGTGGAACAGGCGCGCGCCTCCAAGATCGTGAATCTGGCGCGCGCGGTGCTGACCCCACAGCGACTTGCGGCGCCGCTCTACCTGGTCTCTGCCGCGCCCTTTGAGACGGCGATGGCCGGGATAGAGACCCGTGTGACCACGGTGGTCTTTCGACGCTTTATGATGCGCGTAGCTGAGTGCATCGCGGCGCAGTGTCATTGCCTGGCGCTGGTCACAGGTGAGAGTTTAGGACAGGTGGCCTCACAAACGCTGCACAACATCAACCTGATCAGCCGCGCGACGACGCTGCCCATCCTGCGCCCGCTCATCAGCTTCGACAAACCCGAAATCATCGCTGCCGCGCAGCGTCTGGGGACCTATGACCTTTCGATTCAGCCGTACCGCGACCCCTGTTCGCTGCACGCCCGCCATCCGGCGACCTACGCCGACCTGGACGAGGTGGCGCGTGTCGAGGCCACCATCGGTGTAACCGACCTGCTCGACATCACCCTGCGCGATTATGTGGATGAGGTATGGATTGAATAATGTGAGCACGTTTGAACATTCAAACGTGCTCACGTTCCAACGCATTTTCTAAGGAGGTGAAGCATGAATACGGTGAATCGTATTGTCATTGTCGTCGTGCTATTGGCGTTGATGGCAGTCATGACGGCCATTTTCATCCTGCCCCATGTGTTGCTCATTAACATCGGGGAGTGGCTAAGCAATGCCGGGCGTTACTTCAATCAGATCCAACCGGTATGGCGGCTGATCGGCGGGTTGTTGCTCTCGCTGCTCTTCGACTTGCTCATTTTGTTCCTGATCTTCCTGGAGGTGCGCAAACCACCCAAGCGTTTCATCCGCGTTCAGCAGGTCACCGGCGGCCTGGCAACCATCAGTGCGGAAAGCATCGTGCAACAACTGGTCTACAATCTCGACCCGCTCCCGAACATTATCAAAGTCGCGCCTAAGGTGCATGCAAAAAAGGACAAGGTGCAGGCCATCGTGGATGTGGATGTTGAAGCCGGCGCCGATGTGCCGGCTCTGGCGACCAAATTGATGGACGTGGTGAAGACCGTGCTCTCCGAAAACCTGGGGCTTCAGGTTTTCGGGCAGCCTGAGGTGCGTATCAAGGTCGCGCCTGCGCCCGCACCTGTGGTGAAGAAGAGCCGCCCGGTGGCTGAACCGCCGGCGCCGCCTCAACCGGCCGCGCCGGTGGAGACACCCCGGAAGCCGCTCGACGAATCCGAGAAACCGCGGGAATGGGGCGGGCCGCCGCCACTGCCCACCGGGGAGGAACGCTAGGTGTGAGTGCCGCTTCCCCCCTGTCAGCAGACGCGCTCATCGAGGCATTGCTCTTCGTGGCTCCCCAACCTCTGACGCCGGAGAGTCTGGCTGGGGTCGCGGGATTGTCGCTTGAGGAGACCGAGGCCGCCCTGGGCGTTCTGGAGACGCGCCTGGCGGCCTCCGGTCTGCGCCTGCAACGCCACAAAAACCGCCTCCAAATCGTCTCGGCGCCCGAAGCGGCGCCCTGGGTTGAGAAGCTCCTGGGTCTGGAAGTCAACCTGCGCCTTTCCCAGGCCGCCCTAGAGACGCTGGCTATCGTGGCCTACGCGCAGCCGATCACCCGTCCGCAAATCGAGGCTATTCGCGGCGTCGGCTCCGACAGTGTGCTGCGTACGCTGCTCGCCGCCGGTCTCATTGAAGAAGTGGGGCGCGCTGAAACCGTAGGGCGGCCGATTCTCTATGGGACGACATTGGAATTCCTCCAACAGTTCGGCCTGCAAAAGCCGGAGGATTTGCCGCCTCTGGAGCAACCGCAGAACGCATCGCCCGCGTCTTCTTAATGTCAATGGATGAAACGGATTGGAAAGCAAAATCCGTTCAATGTCTGTCTATGGCTCTTGCTGAAAGTGTCAATGGATGAAACGGATTGAAAAGCGAAATCCGTTCAATGTCTGTCTATGGCTCTTGCTGACACTGCTGAGCACCATCCCCACAAGCAGCGTCCTGGCGCAGACGCCGCTGACCGCTGTGGGCGTCTACTATGTGGGCGTCGAGGACGCCGTTGCCGAGGCCATTAACTTTGCCGCTCCTTACATCGTGCGCGTGGACCAGCCGGAGCTGGCACAGGTGCTGGTGTTCAACGATTTCTTTCCCCATGAGGCAGAAACCGCGCGCTTGTTTGCGACGTTGGTGCAGCGCGGCGATGCAGGCGTGGTGATTTTCTGTGGCGCGCACTTCCCCAAGACGCTCGAAGACTTAAGCGCCGTGTTCGGCGTCAGCGCCTTCGGGATAGCGAACGCCGAACACGGCTTATCTGTCCGTATCGGGAGCGAAGCCGATCCTTTGCAGCGTGCGATTACCTGGGACTCCGCCCCGCCGCTTCAAGCGCGCACCGTCATCTCCAACGCTAACCTGCTGCTGCCCATCGTCACCACGACGATGCGCGAGCCGGTGATTCAGCGTGTCCGGGGCCGCGAGGGACCTCAGGCCTTCATCGTCGGAGGGTGGTTGGGCGATCCCTCCAACCACGAATGGCAACACTGGTCGTATTTCCGCTACCTGGTTTACCGCCTGATTGCTGAAGCTGCAGATTCATCACGCGTGCTTCCGTTTTCCGCTTACCCGCTCTCCCCTGTCCCGCAAGGGCAAGCGCGCCTGGGGATGATGATCGGTGGGGGCGTCGCCATCTTTCTGGCTTTCTGGACGTTCTATCTGACCCGCCGCCGCTTGTTCTTGCATCCGGAACTTTGGGAGAATCTGCGCCCCACAACCTCATTCCGCCCCTTGCAGCCGCGTCTATGGGAAACCGTTGGATTCCACCGCCCGTTGGCCGGCCTGTTGACCCTGTGGTTGCCTTATTTTTTGACGCTGGGGCTGTTTTTTGCCTATCAGATGGATTATCTGCCGCGTGTGCTGATCCCCTGGGCGCATACTTTACGCCTGTGGCAGGTTACCGAATCGGGCCTGGCGGCGCTGTGGCTGCTTGTGGATATGGGAACCGGCATTGCTGCGGTGTATTACTTCGCCACGGTGCGTATCCGCTATCCCCATGAAGCGTTCCGGTATTTCCAGGGCTATGTCTGGTGGCAATGGCTGAGCGGCGCCGTGCAATTTGGCGGCATCTTGTTGCTGGCGACCCTGGTGCTGCCGGGAACAGCGCTGGCCTACCTGGCCTTCTACGTCGTCGCGCACGCGCTCATCCGCTTCCCCGGCTTTTTCCAGAGCTTCCGTTTCTTCTTCCGCGCTGTGCAACGCCTGGATTATGAGCAGTATCTTGCAGTCGTGGCGCCGATCGGGATGGTCACTATCCAGAGCGCGACCGTGTGGCTCTTGCGGCGCTGGGGGATGCGTTATCCTATCATCGGCGAGACGACCGGCAGTATTTTAGGGCTGGGGGTCGGCGTCTACCTGACCGAGTTGTTGGGATTCATCCTGGGATTACTGCTCTACAAATCCCTGGGATATTCGCTGCGGGCGCTGTTCCTGCCGACCTTTGACCGGCAGATCATCGCCCGCGTGTTGAGTTTTGGAGGACGACTGACTTTTGGCGCAGTGTGTGTGCCACTGGGCGCACTGGCGCAGTTGTTCCTGCTCCCGCGCTGGCTACCGGCCTACAATGCCATCCAAAGTCACTGGACGCTGGCGCTGGCTTTCGCCGCGGCTTACGAGGTTCTGGCGACGGGACTCTACAGCGGATTGTTGCCGGCCATGGCCGAGGCGCACATCCAGGGCTACAAAACCTTGCTGCGCTATTACATCAGCCAGGGCTTGCATTATGGCCTCTGGTTCAGCCTGTTTCTGTTCGTCGCCTTGAGAGCCGTAGGCGCACAGGCTATTTCAAGCCTGGCGGGCGTAGCCTTCGGTGACGTGATAAGTTGGCTTGCGCCGGTTCTGCTCTGGGGGGTGTTGCAATGGGGCGCATGGTTCACCAACCAGGTATTGATCGCTACAGGCCGTCCGGCAGCGACCTCGTGGCTGACCATAATCGAACAGGGCTTGCGCCTGGGGTTGATGGCGGTTTTTGTGCCGGCGCGTGGGATGGTGGGATTGCCGGCCGCCTGCGCCGTCGCGCTTGCGTTGCGGTTGATGGCGGCATGGTATCTCGTCTATCGCCACACCGGGCGGATTCACATCTACGTATGGCGGACGATCATCGCGCCGGCTGTGGCGGCGTGGGCCGTCTACGTCACGCTGCGCCTCCTGGCGCAACGCTGGGGAACGCCTACCTATGCGGGCGGCGTCGTGCTGCTCGGCGTCGCTCTGTTGCCGACGCTGGCGTTGTACGGCTTTATCACGGCGCTTCTCGGCGGCTGGGACGACGGCAGTCTTGCCGAGTTGCAGCGTGCAACGCGCCTGAGCGGCGTTGGTTTTCCTCTGGCCTGGTTGTTGCTCTCCGGCGTGCGTGCGGGAGTGCGTCTCTCCCCGCTGCATGGACGCTTCCCGGCAGCTTTGCGGGTGCTGGCGGAGGAAGAAGCCCAAGCGCTGACGTGGGGGCGGACAACGTCGGAATGAGCATCGCGCCGCTCACGTAAGGACGACGTGTAAACCATCCTCGGCGAAGGTGTAGTGGCCGAAGATGAGCGGACCAGGTTCCAGAACGCGGGGGAGTAACAACGGCAGGTCTGCGACCAGCGGCAACGCCGCAAAGTCCGAACGCGCTACCCAGACTGGCGTTCCTTCTGCAGAGGGGCGGAGTTCCCCGGCCGGGGCCGCTCCCACAAAGACGAAGAACAGCACCCCCGGCGGCTGCGGCAAGGTCACATGGATCACTGCGCGCAGCGTCAATGTATCCACGCACAATCCGGCTTCTTCGTACACTTCGCGCTGCGCCGCCTGAAGCGGCGTCTCGTCAGGCTCGAGATGTCCCCCCAACCCGTTGTATTGGCCGGCCCACAATTTTTTATCCGGCGCGCCACGCAACAGCAGGACCGCCTCGGCGCGCGTCAGAAACACCAACACGCGCGGGATGACCGTATAGCGCGGCCCGGCGTCACGTTGCTCCTCAGGCCGCATAAATATCGTCTCCATAGGCCAGGGTCAGGGTGTGCACGGCCTCAAAGGTGAGCCAGCGGCTGGGATGTTGGATGCGTTCTTCCGTCAACGCCGGCGTGGCACGCTGTTTGTTCCAACGGCCTTCCGCCGTTTGCAGTTCCAACATGCGCCGCAGCAGCCCTTGAAAACGGGGATGGGCGTGGTAAGGCGTCTGCGCCAGGACGTGACACAGCTCGAGCAGGTCGGAGCGGTAGTAGCGGGGAAAGGTCGGTTGAAGCCATTCGGCGTCGCGTCTGTCGAAGTCATAAGGGTAACTGATGAGCCATTCACCCACAATAGCCATAGCCTGGGTCTCACTGGCTTCGCGCTGTTCGGCGGGGATGCTCAACAAGCCGGCCAGCGCCTTGACCAGGCCGTGGGCGCAATCGCCACCGGCAATCGGACAGGCCAGCGTCTCCGGGCGCAGCAGGATGGCCTGCAACAATGCCAGGCGGGCGGAACGGGCGCGCAGGTCGTTGCCATAGCCGAAATGTTGCATGATCTGCAAGGCCATGCCGGTGTAACATAACCAGGGGAGTCCGCTGATACCTGTCGGAGCAAAGCGTCCATCGTCGCTGCGCCCCCGGTCGAGCAGATTTTCACATACCGGTTCGACTTCAGGAAAGCGCGGCACACCCAACTGTGTGAGAAGGTAGAGTGTGCCAAAATTGCCCAACGCGCCACCGAAGTAAGGATCGGCCTCGCGCCCCCAAAAATTGACGCGGTTCCAGTGTTCGCGCAGGGCCACAATGGGCGTCCAGGCCAGCAAGCGGGCATATTCCTCGTCTAAATCGGCCGGGGGCTTTTTGAGCAGATAACGCAGTGTCAGCAGCCGGGCAGAAGGATTTCCGGGATCCAGCAGCCAGGGGACCGGATCCCGTTTGAGCAGCTCCAACCAGCGCATACGAGGCGAACCGGCGCGCGCCTTGCGCCTACAGTTTATAGCCGATCATCCGCAGGAAGCCTTTGCGCCAGGCAATATCTTCCTCGCCCTCAATACCTTTGGTCAGTTCTCCGTCAATGACCCCCAGGATGCCCCGCCCCTGCTCGGTTTCGGCGACGATGACCTGGGTGGGATTGGCCGTCGCGCAGAAGATTCGCGCGACCTCCGGCACCATCTTGACGGTGTTGAGCACGTTGATCGGATAAAACCCTTCGCCCAGGAAGACGATGAAGGTATGCCCGGCGCTCAAGGCCAGGGCATTCTGACGGGCCAGCTCGATCAATGCCTCATCTGTACCCGACCAGCGCACCAACGACTTGCCCGAGGCTTCGCAGAAGGCCAGGCCGAATTTGATACCCGGCACCGCCGTTACCAGCGCCTCGTGCAAGTCCTCCACAGTCTTGATGAAGTGCGATTGCCCTAAAATAAAGTTCAATGACTCCGGCTTTTCAATCGGAACGACTTCGAGCGTTAGAGACATGCATGCCCTCCTTGAGAAAAGAGAAAATCGTTTGAATGTTGGCGCGTTACCATGTCACCCGGAGACCGGTGGCTTCCAGGGTATGCTGCAAATCGGTCAGCGCGGTTGTGACCGCCGCCTCGGCTTCCGCAGTCGTTGGCGCTTGCGCTGCCGCGATCACCCGCAGCCCTTCAACGCCGGCGGACGGGAAGGGTTTCGCCAGCGATTTAAGGTAGACGCCGGGGTGCCGGTGGGCGACTTCACGCAGTGGCACGGCAGCTTCGGCCTCGTCGTTGCAGTGGACGAGCAAGGCGCGCTCAACCCAGGCTGCCGGTGGGAAAAGGGTGAGCAGTTCAGGCACAATGCTGGCCTCGAAAATGGCTTGCAGTTCCGCCGGCACGCCGGGAAGCACGTAGATGTGCGTCCCTGCATAGCACAGTTTGACGCCGGGCGCAGTGCCCACCGGATTGGGCAAGGGGATGGCGCCTTCGGGCAGTGTGGACATCTTACGCCGCGCAAATTCCGGCCCGGGGTGCGCAAGATAATGTTGCGCCAACAGCCGACTATAGTGCGCCTCCACCAGGGCCGCGGCGGCTTCGCTCACGACAAGGGGCAAATGCAATGCCTGGGCAAGCGCGGCCAATGTCAAATCATCTTCGGTGGGGCCCAGTCCACCGCTGCACAGCAGGACGTCCGGTTTGTGGTCAAGGAGAAACCGCAAGGCCAGGCCGATCTTTTCGGGAAGGTCGCGGGTCATGAGCGCGTATTCAACGCTGAATCCCATTTGGGTGAGACGCTGGCTCAGCGTAAAGAGATTGGCGTCACGGATGGCGCCGTTGAGCAGTTCATTGCCAATAGCGAGGAGACTGGCTTGGGGCATGGGTCAGCTTTCCATACCAAGAACTTGTCTGACACTGCTGCGCAGCTCCTGGGTTGTAAAGGGTTTGACGACATACTTTTGTACCTTAGCGATGTGTTCGCCCAGGACCCGGTCAATGGGGGCGCCGCGCGCTGTGACGACGATGACCGGAATATCGCGCAGCTCCGGCGACTGTTTGATTTCCTGGTAGACTGTCCAACCCCCAATATCCGGTAACATCAGGTCAAGAAGGATCAACGCGGGTCTGACCCGCCGTACCATTTCCAGACCCTCTTCCCCTCCATGCGCGCCGATAATTTTAAAATGATCACGACCTAAAATAATTTCGACCAGCTCAATCATGTCTTGATCGTCTTCGATGTAAACGATGGTGCGCTTTTCAGACTCTGCCATGTCGCTCCTCCTCGCCCCTGTTCACCTAACAAAAACGCCAGGCTAGTGATAGCCCAGCGCTTTATCCAACCGTTGCCAGTTCTTTTCCCACTGCCTGGGACACAAAACATGCACCAGGCTACAGTTTCATCCCTAAGACTTTACTAACGCTGGCAAGCAATTCCTGTGGCCCAAACGGTTTGGTCACATAGTCATCCACTTTGGCGATGTGCAGGCCGAGCACTTTATCAATGCTTTGCGCTTTGGCCGTAACCACGATCACCGGGATGTTGCTCAGTTCCTCATCCGCTTTCATTTGCTGGTAGACGTCCCAGCCGTCAATATCGGGCATCATTAAGTCAAGCAGTACCAGTTTGGGTTTGATCTTGCGCACAAGCTCCAATCCCTCACGTCCGCCCACGGCACCGATAAGCTCAAAATTCCGGCGCCCCAGGATCAGACGAATCAATTCGATCATGTCCGGCTCATCCTCAATGCAGACGACTTTGAATTTTTCCGGCGCAGGTGTCGGGGAAGAACTCTTTTGATTTTCGGCAGGAGTAGATCGCTGATTATGTTCTTCTGTCATGCTTGCCTCCTCAACATTACGCTTCTTCAATTTAGTTTAGCACAACCCGAAGGGAAGTCAATAGTCATTCTTAAGGTTGGTATTTGTTATCCGGGGGTAGTGTATGGTATTTTTGAAGAAGTCGGAACAAAACAAAAAGGGCTCTCCTGACAGGGGAGCTTCCAAGTGGCTGAAACTTTGGCGGTTTTTCATTGGGGCTATAAACTCCTCGGGTAGGACTCGAACCTACAACCAACCGGTTAACAGCCGGCCGCTCTGCCGATTGAGCTACCGAGGATCAACAGCCCTCATTATACGCACAACCCCGATTTCGTCAAGCTCCTACTTGGCGTACTCCACCGCGCGCGTCTCACGAATGACGGTGACTTTGATCTGCCCCGGGTACTCCATCGTCTCTTCGATCTTGCGCGCGATGTCCCGCGAGAGGCGAATGGCAGCCAGGTCATCCACGTCGCCCGGCCGCACGATGATGCGCATTTCACGCCCGGCCTGGATTGCGTAGGCCTCTTCAACGCCGTTGAAGGAATGCGCAATGTCTTCCAGGGCACGGATGCGTTTGATGTAGTGTTCCAGACTCTCGCGCCGGGCGCCGGGCCGCGCGCCGGAAATCGCGTCGGCGGTTTCGACGATAATGGCCTCGAGGCTTTGCTGTTCGGCCTCGTGATGGTGGGACTCAATCGTATTGACGACCGCTGCCGGGACGCCGTAGCGCGCCGCCAATTCCGCGCCGATGGTGGCATGCGTCCCCTCAACCTCGAAGTCCACGGCTTTGCCGATGTCGTGCAACAGCCCCCCCAAACGCGCCACTTCGACATTCGCGCCCAATTCTGCAGCCAGCAGGCTGGCGAGTTTTGCGGTTTCTACGGCGTGCGCTAACTGGTTCTGCCCGTAGCTGGTACGGAAGTACAATCGTCCCAGGAGTTTCATCAGCTCGGGATGGAGTGCAGGGACTTCGGCTTCATAGACCGCACGTTCGGCCTGCTCTTTCATGATCTGATCCACTTCTTCGCGGGCCTTTTCCAGGAGCTTTTCGATGCGCGCCGGATGGATGCGGCCATCGGCGACCAGGCGATGCATAGCCCGGGCGGCCACTTCGCGGAGGATAGGGTTGAAAGAGGAGATGGTGATCATTTCGGGGCTATCATCAACGATGATGTCCACACCGGCCTTCTGCTCAAAGACGCGGATGTTGCGTCCGCCGCGCCCGATGATTCGCCCCTTGAGTTCATCGTTGGGGATTTCCAGCGTTTTGGTCGTCAGTTCGGCGACTTGCTCGGTGGCGATGCGCTGCACCGCGACGGTCACGATCTCCCGTGCGCGCCGGTCGGCCTCTTCGTGAGCGCGCATTTCCTCTTCGCGGATCACGCGCGCCATATCCTGGCGGGTTTCTTCGGCCACGCGCTCCAGCAACAGCTCCCGGGCTTCGTCGGTAGACAGGTTCGCCACACGCTCCAAAATCTGGCGCTGTTCTTCTTCCAGTTTTTCCAAATCGTTCGCACGTTTGTCCAGCGCGCTTTGGCGTTTGTTAAGTAATTGCTCGCGCTTGTCAATGCGTTCCTGACGAGCATCCAGTTGATCGCGACGAGATTGCAGGCGTTCTTCTTCACGTCGTAGCTTCTCACCACGGCGTTCCATCTCCGCTTCCAGTTCCAGCCGCAGTTTGAGCGCTTCGTCCTTCGCGTTGAGGACCGTATCGCGCGCCTGCTTTTCAGCCTCTTCCAGAAGCCGAGCCCGCATGGCTTCCAGGCCGCCCATTTCTTTCTGATAACGGGCCTGGCGCACTCTGTAGCCGATCAATCCGCCTACAGCCAACCCCAAAACGAACAAGATGATCGGTATTCCCCAGTTCATGTCCAAAGTTCCTCGCTTTCTTCAGTATGAAGGTGCGGGAAGGGCAGGGTAGCGAGAACTTCCTGGATGATGTCCGGTGAAAAACCGCGCCGCAGCATGCGCTCCCACAGACGGCGGCGCAGCAGTTCCGGCGGTAAGTGCGCCAGACGACGGGCCTGTGCGGCGGCAACCTGCCGCGCCGCTGCGCTTTCGTCATACTCCGTCAATGTCGCCTCAACGAGCGGCGCAGCGATATCTTTCTGACGCAGCTCCTGAGACAACATGCGCTTGCCTCTGGGACGAAAGCGGGTGCGATTATCTACCCAGTAACGTGCGAAAGCCTCATCATCCACCAGACCGACCTCGCGCAAACGCCGAAGTACTTCAGCAACCGTTTCTTCAGAAAAGTTATTCTTAAGTAAATAACTTTGCAATTCGGCTTCGCTGCGCGGGCGATAAGAGAGATAATTCAACGCCTTCTCACGCGCCCGTTCGACTTCGTCGCTCTGCCGCAGCGCCGCGATGTCGTTATCCGTGAGGCGCATCCCCACATGCAAGTTTGCTGCGACGAGTGCCGCTAACCCAAAGGCAAATTCATCATCCAGATAAACGTTGATCCGGTCGCCGGAATGTTTTTGCGGTTCCAGCGCCGTAATGCGTCCGGCCATTTGCCCTTCCACAAAGAAAATGAAAAATAAAAGACGGCCATGGCAGAATACGCCATAGCCGCCTGATAAGCTAAGCCAATGTAAGACGGGTATGCTTCCAAGCCATGCCAGCCATCCGGCCGGCATGCACAATCATCCAGGCTCTTCGGCTACCAACGCTATGCTATTCCCAAAAACAAACTTCAGGAAGTGTTACACTTCCCACCTGGGATTCTGGCCACGGCTAGACCACGACGCTTCTGCCCACAGGGCGCAGCCTCCGCCCCATGCATATCCGGCGGGAAAATCCCACCGCTCCCGGCTTGCGGCCGGGAAGATCACTTTTTTCGGTTTGCACAACGCATCCTGAACGATGCGTTCGATCATTCTCCTTAAATTCATTTTACCAGAATTCTGAGAATAGGGAAATGATGATCGTTATGATGAAGCATCGGCGCGTAAAGCAGCGACAAACAACAAGGATGAGAGGCGGTTGAGATAGGCCAGGTTGGGCGCCGTGATGCCTGCTTCCGTCTCGGCGAGCGCGACGACGCAGCGTTCGGCACGCCGGACGGCGGCGCGCGCAACGTGCAGCGCTGCGCCGGAAACAGAATCGCCGGGGAGGACGAAGGTGTGCTGCGCCGGCAGCCCGGCCTCCAGCTCGGCGATGCGCGTTTGGAGCCACACGCCGTCATCGTCCTGCATCCCCGGATAACGCACGCGGTTCTCCGGCGTTGCCGCAAGGTGCGCCATCAAACGGACGAGCTGGGCCTGCACGTTACGCAGGGTCTCTTTGAGCGCAGCATCATCGGCTAAAGCGCGCGCCAGGCCGATGGCCGAAGTCGCTTCGTCCACCGCTCCGACGGCCTCCAGCAAAAAGCTGCTTTTGGAGAGCCGCGCCTCTCCGCCCAGGCGGGCCGTGTCGCCGCGATCACCTGAAGCTGTGTAAAATTTTGAAGCCGGCATAACCATGTCCCTTGTACGGGCTTCAAGTATACCGTCTTTTGCACTTTTGCACAATGGGGGTGTCGTGCTATAATGAATTTGTAGTGGACATGCAAGCTGTTAATCAACCGGCATTTTCATGGAGGCGTAGCTATGCCAAACCAGGAAGTGATCGAACTGCGAAGTCGAATCATCGGGGCGTTACTCCAAAACGTGCGTGATCGGTCACGCCTCTCCCGCGAAGAATGCGCGGCCATCCTGGGCGTGCCTGTCGAGACGCTGGCGGCCTATGAAGAGGGCAGTCAGGCGATCTCGCTACCCGAGCTGGAATTGTTGACACGCTTCTTGAACGTGCCCTTGAGTGCGATCCGTACTGCCGATACGTTGAACAAGATGCAGGAAGAAAATAAGATGCCCAGCCCGCGTATGTACTTACTCCTGCGTCACCGCATTGTGGGAGCGCGCTTACGTCAACTGCGCAGCGAAGCCAACCGTACCCAACAAGACCTGGCGGATATGCTTGAATGTCCACTGTCCACCATTATTGAATACGAGTTGGGGAAACGCCCGATCCCCGTCGCCGAACTGGAAGTTGTTTGTCGAGCGCTCAATGTCCCGCTCAGTTATTTCCTCGATAAGGATAGCAACATCGGCAAATGGCATTTGTTGCAGGATCAGTTCGAGCTGTTCAAAGAATTACCGCCTGAGCTACGTGAATTTGTCCTCAAGCCGATTAACAAAAGCTATCTGGAGCTGGCGATGAAACTGGCCGCGATGCCGGCCGGCGCCCTGCGCAACATTGCCGAAAGCCTGTTGGAGATCACCTTTTAGGAGATGCTATGAACACACCGACTGCCGAGGAACTGCAAAAGGAGGGGTTGCGCCTCTTCCAGGAAGGATTGTATGACGAGGCTGCGCGGCGCTTCGAGGAGGCGCTGGAGCACTTCGCCGAGGAGAACCGCGAAATTGAAGCCGGTGAAATGCTCAACAACATTGGCATCATCCGGCGCAAGCAAGGACGCTGGGAAGACGCGCTGGCCTCCATCGAAGAAGCGCAGCGCATTTTTAGCCGCGCTGGCGATAAGTCGCGCGCGGCACAAGCGCTCGGCAACCTGGCGAGCATCTATGCTGCGCTCAAGCGGCAGGATGAAGCGTTCGAGGCGTGGAGCACGGCTGCCGCTGCCTTTGGGGAAATCGGGGATCGTCAAAAACAGGGGGATACCCTGATGGCACTGGGGATGTCGCTGTTCAAGTCAGGACGGCGCCAGGAGGGGCTGGCGGCCTATCAGGCCGGCCTGCAAATCGTCGAGAAGCCGACGGCGATGCAAAAACTGTCGCGGACGCTGCTGGCAATTCAGACGCGCGTGCTAGGATAAGTGCGCATAACCCACTGCACAAAAGGGGCGGCCTGGTCGCCCTTTTTGTGTGGCTGTTTCACGTGAAACATCTATCCGCCGCAGTGGCAAATTGCACTTTAGCCGATTTGGGTTACTATTCGAGCTAAAGCAGGTAAAATCTGTGGGTAAATGCCAGGAGGCCACATGAAAGTTTTCTTGAAGCGTGACGTTCCGGGCCTGGGGAAGGCCAACGAGGTCAAAAATGTCTCCGACGGATACGCGCGGAATTACCTTATTCCCAAGGGGCTGGCAATTCCGGCCACACAGGGCAACATCAAAGCGGCGCAGACTTTCGCGGAAACGCAAAAAACCCGCGAGATGCGCATCCGTGAACGCGCACAACACATCGCCGAACGTCTGGAAAAGACAGCGCTCAAATTCAAGGCCAAGGCCGGCGAAACCGGACGGCTCTACGGCTCGGTCACATCGGCAGATATTGCGTCCACCATCGAGCGCGTTCTGGGAATCGAGTTTGATAAACGCTGGATCGTTTTGGAGCGTCCGTTGCGTGAGATCGGTGAGCACGTGGTCGAGGTTAAACTCGAAGGTGGGGTGCGCGGGAAAGCCCATGTGGTTATCGAAGCGGAGGACTGATGAGTGACGGATTGGGCATTTGGCTCCGCCGCACCCGCGAAACACGGCAGATTACGCTGGCCGATGCCGAAAAGGCACTGCGTATCCGCCGACGCTATCTCCAGGCGTTGGAGATGGGCGATTATGCGGCGTTGCCCGGAGAAATCCAGGCGCGGGGCTTCCTGCGCAACTACGCCCGCTACCTGAATTTGCCGGTCGAGGAAGCCCTGGCCCGCTACGACGCCGAAGTCCAGGGACGGCCTATGCAGCCGCGCATGCGTCCGGTTGCCGTGGAGCCTAAATCCCCTATCGTGGACCGCCCTACCGTCTTTGCGCCCCCGCCGACCGAGGCCGAAGAAGTGGCTACCTCAGGGACGCGCATCCCCAGCTTTGTGTTCCAGCTGCTGATGATCGCCCTGCTTTTCTTCATCGTCATTGCTGCGGGCGCCTTTATCTGGTTACAGATCGCCAACCGCAATACCTCCTCCGCCGATACACCCACGCTCGCGGCGGTCGAAACGGCGGCGCCGATCATTCAGGGTACGCCGACTGCACCGGCGGCCTTTCCCGTATCTGCCGACGGCAAGGTCAACGCGCGCGTAGTCGCCAACGCAAATGCCTGGATCAGCGTGTCGGCCGATGCCAACGTTGTCTTCCAGGGCATCGCCGCGCCGGGACAGGTCATCGAAGCTGCCGCCGGGGAGATGTTGACCATCGCTACCGGCAACGGCGGCGCCTTCCAACTTTACATCAATGGAACCGATTGGGGTTTGCTCGGCGCTGCGGGTGAGGTTGTCCGCCGCGCCTGGACCCCCGGCGGTGAGGTGCCATTAGGACAACAACCATGAAAGCGCGTAGGGTGCAACACCCGTTATTCCAAAGGGGCGCGCAACGCCCCTTTCGTTTTTACATCGCCTCGCTGGGGTGCCCAAAGAATACGGTGGATTCCAGCAATATGGCCGTGCTGTTGCAACGGGCCGGCCATGAAGCCACGCTGGACCCCACCCTTGCCGACGTGATCATTGTGAATACCTGCGGCTTTATCGGCCCGGCGCGTCAGGAATCGCTGGAAACATTGCAGGACCTGGCGGCCAACTTGCGCCCCGACCAACGGCTCATCGCAGCCGGTTGTTGGGCGCAACGCGATCCCGATGCGCTTGGGGAAGCCGTGCCGCAACTGGATGCAGTACTCGGTACCCGTTCCTGGGACAAAATCGCGCTGCTGGTCGAGCAGGTGCTTGAAGAACGCACCTCGACAGTCCGGCAGCTCATCGAGGATGGCCCGGTGACCTTGCCTGAAGCAGCGGGCACGCCGGGATACGTCATTTCCGGCAAGTCGGCGTTCCTCAAGGTCGCCGATGGCTGTAGTCGTCGCTGTGCTTTTTGTGCTATTCCGACCATCAAAGGCCCACACGTCAGCCGCGCGCTGGCGCAAGTGGTAGAAGATGCGCGGCAATTACAGGCGTTGGGCGTTCTGGAAATCAACCTTATCGCTCAGGATGTCACCTACTACGGTCACGATCAGGGGATGCAGGACGGGTTAGCGCAACTGTTGGAACAGATGGTCGCCGCTGTCCCAGACGTGCCCTGGATCCGCCTGCTCTACGCCTTTCCCGGCTTCGTCACGCCGCGGCTGATCGAAATCATTGCGCAAACGCCACAAATCCTGCCCTACATTGACATTCCTTTGCAGCATGCGCACCCCGACGTCCTGCGCCGCATGCGCCGTCCGCCAGATGTGGACGGCGTGCGGCGGCTTATTGAGCAGTTGCGCGCCGCTATTCCCAATGTTGCGTTGCGTACCACGTTCATCGTGGGATTCCCCGGTGAGACGGAGAAAGAATTCCTGACGCTATTGGATTTTGTCCAGGAGATGCGCTTCGACCGCCTGGGAGTGTTCACCTACTCTCACGAGAATGGCACCGCCGCCGCGCAACTCGCCGATGATGTACCGCAGGCCGTCAAGGAAGAACGCTACGAAGCTATTATGCTGGCGCAACAAACCATCTCGCGGCGGAAGAATTTCGCTTTCGTGGGGAAGCGCCTGCAGGTGCTCCTTGAGGGAACCGGTAAGGAGATCACAGTAGGGCGCACCTACCGCGACGCGCCGGAGATTGACGGGCTGGTGTTAATCAAGAAGAGAGTGCGTCCCCACCGTCTCGTCAACGTGGAAATCACCGATGCTCTGGAATATGATTTGATCGGGCGGATAGTGAATGGCGAATAGTGAATGGTGAGAATTGCTCACAACCCTCAACCCCTAACCCCCGGTTTCTATCCGTCTGACGATTTCCAGCAGTTCGCTCGTCATCATCGCGGTTGCTCCCCAGATGTGATGTGGGCCGATGTGGTAACTGGGGAAAGTTTTCTCCTGTCCGTTGGCCTCGCGCACACAACAATCCACTGTGGCCGGATCGAGCAAAATGGACAGCGGCACGCTCAACACTTCCGCCACTTCGCTGGGATTGGGTCGTAAAGCCGGCGTTTGGGGTATCCAGCCGACAAAAGGATACACCAGATTGCGGCTTGAGGCGATATATATCCAGGTTAGTGCTCCCAAAATGCGCACCGCGGCGGGGTCCAGTCCCAATTCTTCATGCGCTTCACGCAATGCCGTCTGCGCCAGGGTAGTGTCGTTTTCTTCTTTGCCGCCGCCGGGGAAACTCACCTGTCCGCCGTGATGCGCCAGGCGCGCCGGTCGCAAGGTGAAGAGCAGCGCCACGCCTTCCGGTGCAGGATAAAGCAGTGCCAGCACCGCCGATTGTCGTGGGGTCTCATCGGCAGGCGGCGCCCAGATGCGGTTTCCCGAAGACATCTTCTGCTGTGCGGGCACGCCCGGAAGCGGTGTCCGGGTAAGCGCGATGCCCAGACGCCGCGCGAATTCATCCGGTTGATGCAACACGTCATCCACCATACGACCCCATTATAATCGGCCCCTGCCGGGCAGCAACCCTGAAAAGTGGGGGGACTTGCAACTGTGGGTCAAAGGGCGCTGTGGCCAGCCTGTGACCGCGAGGTTAAGGGCTAACACTGTACTTTTGCGCCCCCGCTCCCGGCCTCGCCCCAAAGGGAGCGAGGCGGTAAATAGAGGGGGGATTTTGCGCGGCGAAGCCGCGCAAAATCCCCCCTTGAGAAATCTCCCCGCTCTCCCCACACGCGGGGAGAACGGGGGCAGGGGGGGAGAGGGGAAAACGCAAAAAACCTGCCCCCGTCCTGAAATGCACCCCAAAAAGTGATAGCCGAGACTTTTGCCATCTGTAAGGTATAATGGATGTTGAACCAGCGATGGAGAAAATACGGGATATTCTACACGATCTGAGGAAGAGAAGGCGCACCATCTGGCGTTGGATAGCGGTGGTGCTTATGGTTATGGGGGGCGTCCGGCCCAGGCGTGTGGGCGTGATCCTTCCCCCACAACAATATGTACAGACATCCAACCCCAAAGTTGGCGTCCATACGCGCCTGACGGATGAAGTGGAGGAATGGAAAATCCAGACCTCGCTGGCACTGGTGCGGGAGATGGGCGCGCCGTGGATCGTCGAATATTTTCCCTGGGCCTACATCGAGCCGGCAAGAGGACGTTACGACTGGAAGCACAGCGATATGGTGATCCGGCATGCGCGCAATCAGGGGCTGACGGTCATTGCGCGTCTGGGGATGACGCCGGCCTGGGCACGTCCCGATCCGCAAAAGCAGGAAACGACGGATACCTATCTCGACGCCGAACACTACGCCGATTTTGCCGCCTTTGTGAGCACTTTTGTCGCACGTTATCAGGCGGAAATTCAACACGTCATCATCTGGAATGAACCCAACCTGAGTTTTGAATGGGGATTTCGTCCGGTAGATCCGGCAGCCTACACCGACCTGTTGCGCGTCGTCTACCCGGCTGCCCATGTTGCTAATCCTGACGTTGTCGTGTTGGGTGGCGCCCTTGCGCCCACATTGGAACCGCAGGGGAGTTCCGCCGGATTAAACGATTTGCTCTATTTGCAAGCGATGTATGCGGCCGGCGCGGCGTCGTATTTCGATGCGCTGGCGGCCCATGCCTATGGGTTGGGATTTGCGCCGGAGACGCCCCCCGATCCAGAAGTTATCAATTTCCGGCGGGTGGAATTGTTGCGGGAGATTATGGATGTCAACGGCGACGCCGCCAAGCCGATCTACGTGACGGAGGCCGGCTGGAACGACCATCCACGCTGGACGTGGGCTGTCAAGCCGGGGCAACGCATCCAGTACACGTTGGACGCCTACACCTGGGCGGCGGAACGGTGGCCCTGGTGTCCGGTGGTGGCGATGTGGATGTTTCGCACGCCAGCGTTGTTGCGCAATTACCAGGATTACTATGCCTACGTGACGCCTGAATTTCAGCCCCGGATGATTTACCTGGCCGTGCAGGCGTATACCGGTAATGCGGGGGATAACACCACGCCGTAAATTTCAATCGGATGAACTAACGCTACGCAGCAGACATAACGGGCGCGTCGCAGACCGCGCGGGGAACTGGCGTTCCCCTTTGAGCAATGGGAGAGGGATTTAACGGGAAAGTTATTTCCGCCGCCGTGTGTTAGTGGTATAAACCGGTAATTGACACTACAGTCAACGTGCCAATGTTCAAACGCTGTTCCAGGGAGAAAATACACGTGAAAAGCTTATGCTTGAGCCTGATGGGAATGTTGCTCACCATGCTGCTCAACGGATGTGCCGGCTGGAGCCTATCGCCGGTAACATCCGTGCCCACTCCCACCGAGACATTGACGCCTACCGCTGAACCTACGCCTACCCCCACACCTACGCCTTTGCCCGGCCTGGTCACTCTGACGCTATGGGTGCCTGATTTCCTCAACCCTTATGAAGACAGTACCGGCGCGGCGATATTTCACGAACAACTGGCGGCCTTCTCGGTGATTCAGCCGGATATCCAGGTACAGATCATTACAAAAAAATCTTCTGGAAGCGGCGGATTATACAATATGCTAAGCGCAGCTTACGACGTTGCGCCTGGTGTGGTGCCGGATCTCATCATTCTTAATCCCTATGACCTTCAGGCAGCCACCAAAGCCGGCTATCTTCAACCGATCTCTATCACCCCGCTCAAGGCCAAAGGTTTCTTCCAGTTCACGGGGGCGCCCACTTCGATGCTGACCGGCACTTATGGCATACCCTACGTGGTGCGGGCCGATCATACGGTCTACCGACAAGGCATTTCGGCCGCGCCGCCTTTTTCGTGGACCGATGTGTTGACAAACGGCTACACGATGCTTTTCCCGGCGGCGCCACCCGACGGGCTGGCCGACGATGCCGTGCTGGCCGCTTATCTGGGAAGCAGCGGCGTTGTCAGCGATGAAAACGGCAGACCCAAACTGGATCGTCAGGCTTTGGAACAGCTCTATCGTTTTTTCGCCGAAATGAAGAATCGGAATCTGATTAACGTGGAGCGCGTTTTGAATCTTCCCAATGCGGCCGCCTGTTGGGAAATCTATCAGCAAGGGATCGGCCGACTGAGCGTTGTCCCGGCGGGTGAATATTGGGCCAATCCGCCGGAAAAAAGCCTCCCCGGCTGGATGCCTACCCCAGGTGGTGCTCCCATTGCCGTCGGCCATGTCTGGTATATGGCCCTGGTGAACAAAGACCCTTTTCGCCAAAAGGCCGCACTCAAGCTACTGGAATGGCTAACCGCACCGGAACAGGTCGCGAATTTGACACGTGCCACGCACCTGCTCCCGGCGCAATACGAGGCCGTAGAATTGTGGGGATTGCTGCCCGAGCAAACGGCCTTTCTGACGCAATTGCTCGAAGGCACGGTGCTCAATCCCCCGCCGAGCGTGGATGTGCCGGTGCGCCGCGCTTTGCAGGCCGGACTCACGGCCATCCTGAAAGGCGAGGTAGAGACGCCGGAGGAAGCCGCCACCTACGCCCTGACCAATTTGCGTCCATGATAGCCCGGCTTAAAGAGCATCTTCTTTCTATCCAGAGGGCGGCCTTGCACGCCGTTGACCCACGACCGGCTGTCGCCCAAGCGCTCTGCCGCGAGGGCAACCGGTTGCATATCGCAGATGGCGTCTGGGATCTCGCGGCGGCTGAACGGGTGTTGCTGGTCGCCGCGGGAAAGGCCGCCGTCCCGATGGCCGAAACCGCAGTGCGCATCCTGGGTGACAGGTTGAGCGTCGGTATTGTTGTGACCAAGTACGGCCATGCCGCCGGTCATACGCTGCCGGATACCATCCGCGTCATAGAAGCCGGCCATCCCGTTCCCGATGCCGCCGGTCTGTGCGGCGCTGCGGCGGTCACGGCGTTGCTGGAAACGACCACGGCGCAAGATCGCGTGCTGGTGTTGCTCTCAGGCGGCGCTTCGGCGTTGCTGCCGTCCCCGGTGGCCGGCGTCTCCCTGGTAGATTTGCAGGCCGTCACCGAGGCGCTCTTGCGCGCCGGCGCGACCATCGGGGAACTCAACGCCGTGCGCAAACATCTCTCGCGCCTCGGTGGAGGCCAACTGGCGCGCCTGGCGTACCCGGCAGCCATTGCCGCGTTGATCCTTTCAGATGTGGTCGGTGATTCACTCGACATCATCGCCTCCGGTCCCACCGTCCCCGATCCGACAACTTATGCGACAGCTCTGGCAGTACTGGAACGCTATCATCTGCTGGATAACATTCCCCATGCCGTGCGGGAGCATCTGGAGCGCGGCTGCGCCGGATCCATCGCCGAGACGCCTAAGCCCGGCGACCCACTTTTTGCTAACGTCACCAACGCTATCGTCGGCTCCAATCGTCTGGCGGCGCAGGCAGCCGTTGCCGAGGCGGAACGATTGGGCTACCGCGCGTTGTTGCTCACGACGTTTATGGAAGGCGAGGCCCGCGAGGTAGCGAAGGTCACCGCGGCCCTGGCGAAAAGCATCCGCCGCTACGGAGAGCCGTTGGAAGTGCCCGCGTGTGTCGTGTGGGGCGGCGAGACCACCGTGACGGTACGCGGGCATGGAAAAGGGGGGCGCAACCAGGAATTGGCACTGGCGGCGGCGCTGGCATTGGAAGGGCTGTCGGACGTGGCGCTGCTGGCGCTGGCAACCGATGGGACGGACGGCCCCACCGACGCCGCCGGGGCCATCGTGGACGGCGGAACTGCGTCACAGGCGCGCGCTGCCGGCTGGGATCCCGCAGCGACGCTGGCCGATAACAACGCCTATCCACTGCTCGATGCTATGGGCGCGCTCTTGCGCACCGGCCCGACGGGGACCAATGTGAACGATCTTACTGTGCTACTCGTGGGGTGAATGACCTGAGGCCCGTTCTTTAGGGGTGGTACATTCGAAGTTGGGCTAGAAATTCACCGGTTTGGACGACTTCGACGCCCAGGGCATCCAGTCTGGCCGTCAGTTCAGGATCGGCGTAGAGGTCTTGAGCGGATGTCACCAGGAAGCAGGGCGCAGCCGCTACAGCCGTGGCAATCACGATATTGTCTTTGGGGTCGCGGCATGGGGGGAAATCGGTGGCCGGTTCGACGATGAATGCTCGGGTTTGCAAAGCATCAAAGATGGCATCACGCACCATAAGACGAATCAATCGGCGTAATCGTGGACGGTCTGTGACTTCACGAAACTCATGCAGCATCTGTTGCGAGATGACCCATACAAACATGCGCGCTTCCCATGCCATGAATACCGGCGAGTATTCACATCGTTGCATAGCCATCCGCACCATTTCGGTCAGATCAATAACAGCGTGGAACATGGCTTACTCTTCCCGCGCTTGATGAACTAATATCACTAACTCATCGTCAGATAAAGTTCCCTCGTCAGGCGCCGGTTCGGAAGCTTCCCAGGCCGCCCGTACTGCCTCAAACGGCCGGCGCCATTCCTCTGAGGAGAGAGAAAGCAAACGCCGTTCCTGCTCGTCCAGATCAGAGAGCGGCTGCGATTGTGCGGCGACCACTAACACCTCGCTCCCCGGCTGTAAAAGGCGCGCTCCGGCCGGGCGGCGTAGACGTACCAGACCATTTTTCTCCACCACGCCGCGATAAGCAATTAAGCTACCCATTGTTCTACCTCCTGCTTTTCTATCACCATCTGTTTGTTTTGATTATACAACAATTAGCCGCATGCGGGTATAGACTACGTGGACTCTGCGGTAAATGAAACCGCCGACAGGTCAGGATGACGCTGCCGGCGGTTTTGTCTGATAGATGAGCTTCCGTCTGTTATGGCTGCGGCGTCGGCGTCACATCCGCCGATGGCGTGGGGGTCGGCGTGGGCGTGGGTTCTTGCAGGAATGACGCGCGGGTGTTCTCCACCAGCGGCTTGACGTTGTACTCGGTGACGGCGACATAGTACGACGACTCCGAGGACTTCACGGCATAATTGGAGCCATCATACTTCGCGCCGACGCGCAAGGTGTAGACGCCGCCATCGGCATTCTTGAGGGTGACGACAGCCAATGGTTGCGCCAGGCCGTACTCGGGTTTCTCGGCGGCGCCCAAAGGTTTGAACAGCGTCACCCGCGTGGCTTTGCTCACCACATCATTGACTTTGCCCGGCGCCAGCACTTCCCCTTCGGCCAGGTCCGCCAATTTCCAGGCATCCCCGTCTTTGATGAGGGTGAAGACGCCGTTGGCGTTCTCCAGGACGATTTCGGTCAGCTTGGCAGCGTCAATTTGTGTATACACGGTATCCACCCACGAGGACGCCGTCATGTACAGTTCCCATGTAGCAATCTCGGTGGTCAGATAGGTTTCGTTCTGGCCGCCGACGCGGAAATGGGTAGCCGTGTAGCGCGGCGCCGTGCCCAGATAGACGGTGTGTGTCTGGCCGTCCTGGGTCGTGAATTCGATGCGGCGCACAAAGGTATCGTCGGCCACCTTAAGTTGCTTGTGGCTGGCGGCATTGCGCGCCACCAGGGTGCCGGTAGTGAGTTTGGCAAGCTTCTCGATGATCGGCGTAATCTTGCTTTCCAGGGCCGGGTAGTCATCGGCGTCAGCGTATCCCCAGCCGCTGGCGGTTTTGCGCAGCGCGACTTTGGCCCCGGTCTCGTCGGTAATGGTCAACGCGGTGACATTCTCGGCCTTGAGATCAGGAAAGACGAGCGTTCCCGCGCCTGTAGCTGCCTTTTTGGGCCAGAATGTGATCACGCTGAGGATGAGTTGTACAATGAGCACACCGGCCAGAATCAGTTGATGGCGTTTCATGACTCCACCTCCGAAGATGTTTCCGATTTGCGATTGGCATTTCGCGCCTGGCGACGCGGGGCTTCCAGGGCCATAGGTTGTTCATTGCGACGGTACAGGCTCACGACCCCACCCAGCGTCAGCAACGCCAACAGCGCCACGCCATAGTTGACGATTTCCCAAAACGACTGTGTGCCTTCATCCAGCGACTTCAAGATGCGGCTGGAGCTGCCGCGCGCCTGAATTTCCAGCAGTTCCAGGTCTTCCGTGGCCCAGGCGACGGCGTTCTTGATGAATTGCAGTGAGTTGAGATAGCGGTCCTGCGTCAACACGCTGGAGATCTCAAAGACGGTATCATCCAGGAATTCGCCGCTGCCGATGAGCAACAGGCGCGCCGTCTCCGGTGAAACCTCGATGGTGCCGGTTCCCTTGGCGGAGGTAGCATTTTCTGAAGTTATGGCCTCGGTGGCTTCCAGCGGGGACGGTTTGCCGGCGAAATAGCTCTTGAACACGCCCTGCGCGGCAACCGCCAGGGTAAACACCTGCGTCGCGGTCGGCTGCCCGAAACCGGTCTGCGGATAGAGGTTGAAATCAGGTTGAATGTTGCTCCCGCTCTGGAACCAGGCTTTGGGCGATGAAGACAGGATCACTTCAACTTTACGTTCCGCGTTTTTCTCCTGACTGACCGTAATCGGCGAGGTCCAGTTCAACGTGATCGCCGGAAGATTGGCAACCAGCGGGTGGTTCTTCGCCATCCCATCCGGCCGGACATCTACAAAATAGGGATAATCCAGGGCCTGATATTCCTGCACCTGATAGTTGCCTACCTGACGGACCACCGGCAAGGGGAACGGCTCGTTTTGCGGATCGAGCACCAACCCCTGTGCTACGGTGAAGCCGTAATGCTCCAATAACCCCGCGACACCATCGGTAATCGCCCGGCCGGCAAGGTCGCCGGTATAAGGGTCTTGGATCAAAGCGGTGTTGCCGGCCGCCAGGATGACCGCCCCGCCGCGCATCAGGTACTGGTCAATGGCGTAGAGTTCCTTATCGGTAAAGCCTTGTGGCGCGATAATGAGCAACACATTCACGTCAGGATCAACCATACCGGTGCTGAGGTCAACATCGCGCACCTCATATTCCTGGCGCAAGGTCTCGCGGACTTTATTCCACGATGAAAGAGGCCGCACCGTCTGGCCGTAGATGTTTTGTGTGGGTGTGGCGGCCGGCGACCAAACCCCTACCACTTTGAGGAAACCGCTGGACATGCGCTTGAGTGCCGCTTCGATGGAGCCGCGCACGTCGGCTTCGCTCATCTCGCCGGAGGGATAGATGACATTGCCCTTATCGCCCATCTGCAAGACCATGTGCAAGTAGTACACATCACTGCCGAATAAGGAAGCCGCAAACGGTTGGATTTTGTAAGTATCATAGAGCTGTTGCGGCGTCATTGGACTATCGGCCTGTGTGGGATCCACGACGGTGAAGGTAAATTTGCCGTTGGACTTATCGGCAATCTCCTGGGCCACTTTCTTGATCGTTTCCGGCGCGTTGGCAAGCCATTCCGGCAGGGTGTTGGGCGTGAGGTAAACAGTCATCTTCACGGGATCGGCAAGCGACGCCAGGACCGTATCCACGCTCTGGAATCCGTAGACCGTCTTTTTGATAGTGCTGGTGAGATCGTATTCCAGGTTGCGCAGGCGCACATCATACCCCCCCTCGTTCCTCGGTTGCACCTCGATCAGGTCGCTGAAGTTCAGAACCGCGCTTTGATCGCCGTACTGGATCAGGATGTCGAAGTAGGAGTTGAGGATCGAGGCTTCGTAACGCCCGGAAACCTGGAAAGGTGTGGGCTTGATGCCGTAAACTTGATTGGCCTCGGCCTCTTTTTCGGGTTCCTTGGCCGGATCAATGATCTCCACCTGCACTTTGCCGCGCGAAGCGATGGCATACTCCCGCAGCGTATCGCGCACGGTGGGTACCAGCGGGGCCAACAAGGGATGGGTGCGCTCGCTGAAATAGCCCCGAATAAGCAACGGCTCTTGCAGGCCGCGCAACAGCTCGCGGGTGGGTTTGGAGAGGGTGTACTCGTGGTACTCCGTCAAGTCCAGGCGCAGGCTGTTCAGCGGGTAGACCCACACATTCGCCACCAGCAGGTTCAGGATAAGCAGCGCCGAGGTCAGTGCCAGGCCGCGCCGCTTGGGCAAGGTGCGCTCCCCTGTGCTCCAGCCTTTGGCTTTCAAAGAGATGACATTGAGCACCAGGAAAATGCCGGCCAGGCTGACATAGTAAAGCAGGTCGCGCAGGTCAATCACACCGCGCTGGATGCTCTCGAAGCGGCTCCCCGCGCCGATGGCCCGCAGCACTTCGCCTACCACGTTGCCGGTGAAGCTGGTCACGCCGGACGAGCCGACGAGGTAGAACAAACCGCACACCAGCACTGTCGAGAGCAGCGCCACAATCTGATTGTCGGTGCGCGATGAGATGAACAAGCCGATGGCTGCGTAAGCCGCCGCAAGCAAGATGGCGGCCAGATACCCGCCGATCACCGGGCCCCAGTCCAGGTTGCCGAGCACCGCGACGGTGATGGGCAGGAAAAGGGTCATCGCCAGCGCGACGCCGATCAGCGCAACCACCGCCAGGAATTTGCCGAGCACCAGTTGGGGCGTGGAAACCGGCAGGGTCAACAGGATTTCCAGCGTACCGGAGCGTTGCTCTTCGCTCCATTGCCGCATGGTCAGCGCCGCCGCGATGAAGATCATCAGCACCGGCAAACGTCGGAAGAGCGGACGCACATCGGCGATGCCGCGTGCAAAGAACGTGTCAATCCAGAAAAACGAGAACAGTGTGGCGATCAGAAACGCGCCGATGAAGATCATGGCCATCGGCGAACCGAAATAGCTGCGTAATTCTTTGCGGGTAATCGTCAGAATCTGTTTCATTGCGCCACCTCCGCAGTTGCGAGTTCGTTGAAGACGGTTTCAAGGGTGCGCACATCGCGGCGCAGTTCGCGCACCGGCCAGTTGTGCTCGCGCGCCAGGGCGTAGATTGCCGGACACAAATCGTCGGCGGGTGCGGGGCGTTCTTTGGCCGTGCGCCCCAGGACGCGGTAAGCCGGGAAACCATCGTGGCTCTTGAATACCCCGACGTCCCGGACTTGCGGCAGACGCTTGAGGGCCTCGGAGACCTCGGGGACACGTTGCTCGAGCACCAGAATCGCATCGGACGTGGCCTCAAGTTCCGAGAGGCGCGCATCGGCCTTGACCTGCCCGTTGATCAGGATGATGACGCGGTCGCAGAGTGCCTCGACTTCGGAGAGGATGTGCGTGGAGAAAAGGACCGTGCTGTGGTCGGCCAGACGGCGGATCAGATTGCGCGTCTCGACGATCTGCGTGGGGTCGAGGCCCACGGTGGGTTCGTCGAGAATGAGCAGGCGCGGCTTATGCATGATGGCCTGCGCCAGCCCCACACGCTGCCGGAACCCCTTACTCAGTTGGCCGATGGGGCGGGTGAGGTGGTCCTGCAAGCCGGTAGCATAGATGGCCTCGGAGAGCAGATGCGGTTGCTGCTCCACAGGGATCTGCCGCAGGTCGGCCATCATCTTGAGGTAAGCCTGCACCGACAGCTCGGGGTACAGCGGTGCGGTTTCCGGCAGGTAGCCGATCTGCGCCTGCACCTCACGGGTGTGCTCAAGCACGTCCAGGCCGTTGACCAGGGCCGTTCCCGCGTCGGGTTGCAGATAGCCGGTGAGAATTTTGATGATGGTGGTTTTGCCGGCGCCGTTCGGTCCCAACAAGCCCACAATTTCACCGGCGGCGATACTGAAAGAAACATCTCTTAGGGCTTCGATAGGCCCATACGCTTTAGACAAATGCGAAGCATCAATCATAGATTCGTCCTCCTGAACCACGAATGAAACAACGAATAAACGAATGACTCTCCTGAAAAAAGTCTAATTCACCGCAGAGACGCAAAGAACGCCGAGAAAAATTTAAGTTTATGTCAATAAAATATGAAAGACTTGATTTTATTGAATCCGACACAAAAATCTTTGCGCCCTCCGCGACTCTGCAGTGAGATTTTTAGTAGACTCACGAATGACAAATGGCGAATTACGAGTCCCCAATTACCAGTTACCAATTACCTCCTTACGCGAAAAAGAGCAAAGCCGGTCGCGGACAACCCCGCGTCTAAGCTTCGCTCTTTCGTCTTCGGTTCTCGGTGTCGGGCGGCGCGAGACGCATATAATAGTAATGAATGTGAAAGAATTGTCAAGGTCGCCGTGTAGCTGTAACCATGCACTTTTTGTACAATAACATATCCATCCCGTTGCGTCCTTAAAGAAAACGATAAGCAACCTTAAGAAAAGTTTAAGCCAACTTGTTGCTCGTTACTCGTTGCTCGTTATTTGTTTCCTTACCGTTTCTAATCTTATTCTAATGTATCCCGATTAAAATGATGAGGTAGCAACCAACGTTCAAACATGCTAACGTGCTAACGTTCCAATGATTTTTTAAGGAGGTGCTCATGGAGTCTCTGGAATTCAAAGCCGAAGTCCAGCAATTGTTGCATATTCTTTCGCACTCGCTGTATACGGAGCGGGAGATTTTCTTGCGCGAGTTGATCTCGAACGCTTCGGATGCGTTGAACCGGGTGCAATTCGAGATGCTCACAAACCATAACGTGCTCGATCCCGACGCCGAGCTGGCGATTCGCATAGATTTCAACGCCGATGCCAAGACCCTGACGGTCTCTGATACCGGCATCGGCATGACACGCGAGGAACTTATCGAGAACCTGGGGACGATTGCCCATTCTGGCGCGGTAGCCTTCCTTAAAAAATTGGAGGCCGAACAACGCCTCGGCGACATCATCGGGCAGTTTGGTGTGGGATTCTACTCCGTCTTTATGGTTGCCGACCAGGTCACGGTCACGTCGCGCTCCTATTTGCCGGAGGCGCAGGCGTGGACATGGACCTCACGCGGCGACAACACCTACACCATCAGCCCCGCGGAGAAGCGCGAACGCGGCACCACGGTTGAGATTAAGCTGAAAGAAGACGCCGCCGAGTTCGCTTCAGAGTGGCGCTTGGAGCAAATTGTCAAGAAGCACTCCAATTACATCTCGTTCCCGATTTACGTGAAGGATAAGATCGTCAATCAGCAGACGGCGCTGTGGCGCAAGTCGCCCAACGAAGTCACCGACGAGGAATACGCCGAGTTCTACCGCCAACTGACGCTGGATTACGAGAAGCCGTTGCTGCACCTGCACATCATCACCGATGCGCCGGTGGACATCCGCAGCGTGCTCTATGTGCCGCGCAGCCGGGAACGCGGCATTTTCCGCCTGCGCACCGACTACGGCCTGAAACTCTACTCGCGCAAGGTGCTCATCCAGGAAAACAACAAGGATATGTTGCCGGAATACCTGCGCTTCATCGAGGGGGTGGTGGATTCGGCGGATATTCCTCTCAACGTAGCGCGCGAGTCGGTGCAAAGCTCACGGGCGATGGGCCACATCAAGAAAGCGTTGCGTGGCCGGGTGCTCAAGGCGCTCAAAGAGTTGGGCGACGAGAAACCGGACGAGTACAAAATCTTCTGGGAAGCGTTTGGGGCTTTCATCAAAGAGGGCGTGGCGACCGATTTCGGCGGGCGCGACGAATTACTGCCGTTGCTGCGTTTCCCTACCTCCAAATCTAACGGCGCGCTCGTGGCGCTGAGCGAGTATGTCGGCCGGATGCGTGAGGGACAGACGGCCATCTATTACATTCTCGGCGACAGCCTCGACACCGTGAGTCGCAGCCCGCACCTGGACGCTTTCAAGGCGCGCGACCTGGAGGTGCTCTATCTGGTGGATCCGTTGGATGCCTTCATGGTGCAGAGCCTGCGGGAGTATGAAGGCAAGCCACTGAAGAACGTGGACGATCCCGATCTGCAACTGCCGGACGTGGCCGAAGTCCAGGCCACCCAGGAGACGGCTACTGCATTGCCGGCCGAAGTGTTCGGCAAACTGCTCCTGCGCTTTAAGAATGTTCTCGGCGAGCGTGTCAAGGATGTGCGGGAGTCAAAGGTGCTCAAGGACAGCCCGTGCCGTCTGGTTTCGCCGGATAGCGGCCCGGAACGCGAGATGCAGCGTGTGCGCCGGTTGATTGAGCAAGATTATGAAGTGCCGTTGAAGATTATCGAGATCAACCGTGGCCACCCGCTGATTCAAAATCTGGCACGGCTGATCGAGACGCAGTTCGCCAATCCACTGATTGACGCGACGATTGAGCAACTGTATGAAAACCTGTTGTTGCTCGAAGGGCTGCATCCCAACCCGGCGCAGATGGTGCCGCGGATCCAAACTTTGCTCGAACAGGCCGTCGCCACATCGGCGCAGCCGGCATAAATTTGAACCCCAGAGAGCACGGAGGCCACAGAGAAAGAACAAAAATTCTCTGTGGCCTCTGTGTGCTCTGTGGTATCTTCGGAATAGACATGGGCAGCGCGCCGCCTTCACCGATGTTCCAATTTGAAGTATAATGCATCCATAAAGTAACACGGGATCTTAATCGCCCAGGTGGATAACGGATGCGTCGTGTGGCGTTGCTCAGTCTGATAAGTATGATCGCCCTGTTGGTTGCTATGGCGGGACTGCTTTTCTATATCGCCATGCATCCATCAGCAGATCAGGCGGCCAGTACAGACACGGGCATAACGACCACACTCCCCGGCCCGCAGTCCCAGCCGTTGATCTCGGCCTCTGAACCGACGAATCTCTCGATACGCCTCATCTTCATTGTATCGCTTTTAATCGTATTTGTGTCCGCAGTATTGGTTTTGTTTCGACTGATCAGTAAGCACTTTTTCAAAGAGGAATGATATTTGGGAGGTAAGTATGAAAACTAAACAGGCGAAAGTTGCACGGATTGCATTTACCGTGATTACCATCATTTTGCTCCTGAGCATGATCCTGAGCATCATCATCACCATCCGCTGAGTATATCGGAGGCACAGATGAACCACGACTATGCTTTGCGGGAATTCCATGTTTCGCGCCAGGCGCGTGAGACCTACAAATTCGACGAAACCCTGTTCACCCTCAGTGGCAACGTCATTTTCGCCAACTTCCACGCTGCGCGCGTCTTTGCCCAGAAGATGAACGACAAACGCGACCTCGTCAATTTCCCGGAACGTGCCGTGCGCGCCGGGCAGATCAATGCGATGGGACTGATTGACGAGATTCTGCACGCCGTCGTCCGCGAATACTGCGAGCAATGCAAGCCCACCGCCCTGGCCGAAGCCCTGGCTTACGTCGAGGCCGAGCTTGGCCCGGACCGCCTGGAAGTTGCGTTGCGCACTTTTACCGCACAGTTTCCGCCTCTCGCCGTCCACCGCCGCGAAATGACGGCCGCCGAGTACCTGGCCGGCGCGACCGGTGATACACCCCATCGTCAGGTATCCCTTGAAGAATTGTTGATGCTGTGGCTGGCGAACGACAACCCGGCTTTCGCGCCCTTCCTGGAGCTTTTTGACGACGGCGACCTGGAAAAATTCACCGCCTATCCACAGATTATCACCCTGTTGGATGAGTTCTTCCGCACGCAGCCGCCTTTCGGGCCGGATCATCAGCCGCTCATTGAGATGCTGCGCACACCCGCGCGCAAGTTCCCTCATTCGTTAGAAGCGCAATTGGAGTTCATCCGCACGCATTGGGCGCCCCTGTTGGGCAAGTACCTCTACCGCGTCCTCAGCAGCCTGGACCTGCTGGCCGAAGAGCAAAAGCCGTTCTTCGGTTTTGGCCCCGGCCCGGTGCAGCCTTACGAGTTCACCGGCCTGGAATTGGAGCCGGAGCGCTTCAGCCCTGACAGTGCCTGGATGCCGCGCCTGGTGCTCATTGCCAAAAATACCTATGTCTGGCTGGATCAACTGTCCAAGAAGTACCGGCGTCCCATCGTCCACCTGGATCAGGTGCCGGATGAGGAGCTGGACATCCTGGCGCGTTGGGGGATGAGCGGCCTGTGGTTGATCGGCCTGTGGCAACGCAGCGCCGCGTCGCAGCGCATCAAACAAATGATGGGCAACCCCGAAGCGGTGGCCTCAGCTTACTCCTTGGAGGATTACCGCATCGCCGACGACCTGGGCGGCGAGGCGGCCTACGAAAACCTCAAAGCGCGTGCCTGGCAACGCGGCATCCGCATGGCCAGCGACATGGTGCCCAATCACATGGGTATTGATTCCACGTGGGTCATGCAGCACCCGGACTGGTTCATCAGCCTGCCGTACAGTCCTTTCCCCACTTACACGTTTAACGGGCCGAACCTGAGCCGTGACCCGCGCGTGGGCATTTACCTTGAGGATCACTACTACAACCGCACCGACGCGGCCGTGGTCTTCAAGCGCGTAGATCACTGGACCGGCGATACGCGCTACATCTATCACGGCAACGATGGGACCAGCATGCCCTGGAACGACACGGCGCAGCTCAACTATCTCAAGCCCGAAGTGCGCGAAGCCGTCATCCAGACTATCCTGCACGTGGCGCGGCGCTCGCCCGTCATCCGCTTCGACGCGGCCATGACGCTGACCAAGAAGCACTATCAGCGTCTCTGGTTCCCGGAGCCGGGCACCGGTGGCGACATTGCTTCGCGTGCGGATTTTGGGATGACCAAAGCGGAATTCGACGCCGCCATGCCTCAGGAGTTTTGGCGCGAAGTCGTAGATCGTGTGGCCCAGGAAGCCCCCGATACGCTCCTGCTGGCCGAAGCCTTCTGGCTGATGGAAGGCTACTTCGTGCGCACCCTGGGGATGCACCGCGTCTACAACAGCGCGTTTATGAACATGATGCGCGACGAAAAGAATGCCGAATACCGTCAACTCATCAGGAATACGCTGGATTTTGATCCCCAAATCCTCAAACGCTATGTGAATTTTATGAACAACCCCGATGAGCGCACCGCCGTGGATCAGTTTGGCAAGGGTGACAAGTATTTTGGCATCTGCACGGTCATGGCGACACTGCCGGGCCTGCCGATGTTCGGCCACGGACAGGTGGAGGGGTACGCCGAGAAGTACGGGATGGAGTTCCGCCGTGCCTATTGGGATGAAGTGCCCGATGCCTATCTGGTGCAACGCCACGAGCGGCAAATCTTCCCGCTGCTGCACCGCCGTGCGCTCTTCGCCGAGGTGGAAAACTTCCGGCTGTATGACTTTGTCACGCCGCAAGGCTACGTGGACGAAAATGTCTTTGCTTACTCCAACCGCCTGGGACACGAACGCGCGCTGGTGCTCTACCATAACCGCTATGCCGAGACGCGCGGGTGGGCGCGCATGTCGGTCGCCTACGTGGTGAAAGACGAAACCGGCGAGAAAAAACTGCTACAACAGTCCCTGGCTGAAGGGCTACACATTCCGAACGCCCCGGAGATGTACCTGATTTTCCGCGACGCCGTCTCCGGCCTGGAATACATCCGCAACTGCCGCGAGCTGGTCGAAAACGGCCTGTATGCAGAATTACATGCCTATCAAGTTCACGTATTCCTGGATTTCCGTGAAGTCCGTGACAATGAATGGCGGCAATATGCGCAGTTAGCCGCTTACCTCAATGGGCGTGGGGTTGCCAGTATTGATGAAGCTCTCAAGGAACTCTTCCTGGAACCTCTGCATGCACCGTTCCGCATGCTGGTCAGCGCGCCGGCCTTCCGCTGGCTGCTGGACGCTCGCGTTACCGATCCAGAAGCTGCTTGGGATGAGGACCTCCTGCGTCAGGTTCGCCAAAAAATGCTGGCCCTGTTGGATGCCGTCAAGGCCATCGCCCATGTGGAAGGAGAAGCCACGCCCGTGGCGGACGAGGTGTGCGCGAAGCTGGAAACCATTTTGACCCTGCCGCTCGTCCTCGAAAAGCTGGCCCCGGAGCTTGGGGACGAAACCTATCAGGCGGCTGCCGCTTATGTACTCAAACAATGGATGCCTGCGGCGCCCGTCACCTGGGGAACGCTCTTCGGTTGGCTCTTCACCCACGCGCTCGGTAAAGTCGTGGATGTGGAGGCGGCGGACGGGATCAGCCGCAGTTGGATGGATGAATGGCTGCTTGGCAAATTGATCACCGCAGCTCTGCAAGATTGGGGATTGGAAGAAGGCGCCGCGCGTCGCGCAACCGCGCTCATCAAACTGTTGTTCGGCTATCGTCGCTGGTTTGAGGGTGCAGACGAAGCGGACAATCCGGCCTACCATATCCTCTACACCATGCTGCGCGAGCAAGAAGTACAGGCCTACCTCGGCGTCAACCGTTACCAGGACATCCTGTGGTTCAATAAGGAGTCCTTCGAGCAATGGGTGGGATGGATTATGCTCCTTTCAACTGTAGAGCTGGCAACGAAGGCCGGTGCAGATTTTGCCGCAGTCTTCGCCGCACGGTACGCGCTGGCGCAACAATGGCTAGAGGCCGAGCAGGCCTCGGGATTCCAGGTGGCGAAACTTCTCGAAGCTCTGAAGACTATCGCTTAAGTCTGGCTGTGCTGGTATCTTCAGATCACGGGGCCATAGCCTTATCCTATGATGCAGAACGCACACATCCTGGTCATTGATGATAGCGCTGAAGTGCGGGAGTTCATCCGCAGCGCCGTCCTGACGCCGCAGGGCTATCGGGTTTCTGTAGCTACAGATGGCGCGCAAGGCTTGATCATGGCGCTGGAGTTGCGTCCCGATCTGATCCTCCTGGACTACGAAATGCCGAAGATGAACGGCATTGAAGTCCTGCGCGCCTTACAGGAGCGTGCGGTCTCTGTGCCGGTGATTCTGGTGACTTCCTACGGTTCGGAATCCGTCGCAGTCGAGGTTTTCCGGCTTGGCGTGCGCGACTACGTGGTCAAACCCTTCGAGGTCGAACAGCTTCTGGAAGCCGTCGTACGGGTGTTGCGCCTGGTTCAGGTGGAGCGGGAGCGGGATGCGCTGCTCGTCCAATTGAAACAGACGAACGAAGAACTGGCGCGGCGCTTGCGCGAACTGGATATCCTCTATCACGTCAGCAAAGCCGTCACCACGCTGCAAGAACGCGATCAATTGATGGAGCGTATCGTGGATGCGGCGCTGTATTTGACCGGCGCGATGGACGGGAACCTGATCCTGTTCGACCCGGCGACGGGCAAACCCACCCTTCAGGTGCGGCGACAGCGGATCGGCAGCGGGTATCAATCCCCCGATAACGAACAGACAATGTACACCCACACCGGCGCGCTGATGGCAACAACGACGCTGCGGGTGGGGGATAAACACATCGGTTCGTTGATCGTCAGCAATAAGGCCAACCGCGCACCGCTGAGCCGCCACGATCAGCAACTGTTGCACATGCTGGGTGACTACGCGGCCATCGCCATCGAAAACTTCCGCATGGTCGCGGAAATCGAGGCGCAGCGCGACCGCGAAAAACGTGAGTTGCGCAGTCTCTTTGAGCATTACGTCGCGCCGTCGGTCGTCGAGCGCATCCTCAAACAACCTCAAAGTATTCGCCCCGGTGGGCAGCGGCAGGTCATCACCGTGCTGTTCGCCGACCTGCGCGGCTTCAAGACGTTTACCGCGCAAGCGCCGCCCGAACTGTTGATGAAAGTGGTGAATCGTTATCTCTCCATCGCTGCCGACGCCATACTTGAGGAAGAGGGCACGCTGGATAAATTTATGGGCGACGAGGCCATGGCTTTTTTCAACGCGCCGTTGCCGCAGCCCGATCACGCCTTACGGGCAGTGCGCACCGCCTGGCATATTTTGGAGAACACCCGTGAGATCTACCGCGCGTTGCCCAAAGCGCACCATATCGCCTTCGGCATCGGCATTGCCACCGGTGAGGCCATTGTCGGCAACCTCGGCACGCAGCACGTTGTCAACTTCACCGTCATCGGACACACGGTCAACAAAGGTCACCTGTTACAGGAAATTGCCCCGCCGAACACCATCCTGATTTGCGAGCAAACCTACGCCCTGGTGCGTGACCACGTACAGGTAAAAAAACGTCCGCCGGTCGAAATCAAAGGCCAGGAGCAAACGGAAACAGTCTACGAAGTGGTGGCGCTGCGATAGGCACAAGTAAACCTGACAGGTCTTCTAAGACCTGTCAGGTTTACTTACAACGAGTGCATAAAGCGCGCCAGACGCTCGATGCCCTTCTCAATCGTCTCAACATCGGTGGCGTAGGAGAGACGCACATTGGTATCCATGCCGAAGGCGATGCCGGGCACGAGCGCCAGGTGTTCCTGCTCCAACAGCCGCGCGCAGAAGGTGAGCGAATCCAGCTCCGTAGCGCTGATGTTGGGGAAAAGGTAGAACGCCCCGTGCGGTTTGGGGCACACCAGACCCGGAATGGCACTGATGCCTGCGTACATCAGGTCGCGGCGGCGTTCGAAGGTAGCCCGCATCATCTCAATGCTTTCCTGGCTTTCCTGCGTTGCCTTCAGGGCGGCGATGGCTCCATACTGCGCAAATGTGGTGGGCCCGGAGGTGGTATGCGATTGAATGTCAATCGCCGCCGCGATGACGTGCCTGGGGCCGGCAGCGTACCCCAAACGCCAGCCTGTGGCCGCATAAGCCTTGCTGAACCCGTTGCACGTCACCGTCAGGTTGAAAATATCCTCGCCCAGGCTCCCGATGCTGACGTGTTGCAGTCCATCGTAGATGAGCTTCTCATAAATCTCGTCGGCGACGACGGCAATCCCATGCGCCACGATGACCTGCGCCAGGGCGGCAATCTCTTCCGGTGTGTAGACCGTGCCGGTCGGATTCGACGGTGAATTGAGCAACAACGCGCGCGTCTGTGGAGTAATCGCGGCTTCCAGTTGTTGCGGCGTGATTTTGAATTCGGTGGCCTCCGATGTGGGCAAAAAAACTGGCGTCGCCCCCGCCAGCTTCACCATCTCCGAGTAACTCACCCAATACGGAACAGGAATTAACATTTCGTCGCCGGGGCCGAGGATCGCCAGCAACACATTGTACAACGCCTGTTTTCCACCGGTGCTGAGTATCACCTGCTCTGGCGTATAGGGCAGGTTATTTTCACGGTTGAGCTTCTCGGCGACCAGCGCGCGCAGTTGTGGCAGGCCGGCGGTCTGCGTATACTTGGTGTGGCCGGCGTCCAGCGCGGCCTTTGCTGCCTCACGGATATGCGCCGGTGTGACAAAATCCGGTTCCCCCACTCCGAAGTTACACACATCCACACCCTGCGCTGCCAGCGCCTTAGCCTTGGCGTCAATGGCGAACGTCATCGAAGGGGCAATCTTCCTGGTTCTGTCGGATAATGGTATCATGCATACTCCTCAATCAAGAATCAAAGAATCATGAATCATGATTCATGGTTTGTAAAATCCGTCAAGTCAGAATCCGAAATTATGGGTACATTTCAACTTGGGGGAAAAAGTCAGATAAGCTTCTGAAATAATGCGCCTGGATTGGTTGTAAATCTCCTTCGAAACCTACAATGAGGCTAAGGGCTAACACTGTACTTTTGCGCCCCCGCTCTCCCCGCCTGCGGGGAGAGCGGGGGCAGGGGGTGAGAGGGAAAAACGCAAAAAACCTGCCCCCGTCCTGAAATGCACCCGAAATCATCCCCACATTGACTTTGAGGGCATATCATTGTATGCTAAGGATACCAATACACTTTGAGATCTGGAATTTGGGAACTATCTATATCATCCGTTCAGAAGGATGTGTGGGGGTGACGCTGCTCAGGACGGCGTCTCAGAAACATAACGCACCGACGGTTGTCCCATGAGCAATCTGCAATTCTGGCGTTCTATCTTGCGCGAGCTGAAAGTGGCCTACGCGCTCTTTGACGCCGATTACCGGCTTATGGAACACGACACGTTTTTTGAAGCATGGCTGGCAATCCCACGGCGCAATCTGCGCGGCAGACACCTGCTTGACCTGTTCCCGGAACTGACCGGGCAGGGGCTTGATGCGGTTGCTCCCCCCCCGTTCCCCATCCATTTGGAAAATATCAGCCGCAGCACCCCCGCCGGCGAAGTGCGTTACTTTATGCTGACAGCCATATCCTGCGATCAATATCTCGACGCAACGGCTATGGTGTTGCTTACCGATGTCACCGAACCTGGCAAGTATATCCAGGAATTGATCCAACGCCACAATGAGTTACGCGTGCTCAAAGAGCAACTCTCTGGACTTAACCAAAAACTGGATTTTTTGCTTCGCCACTACCTTCCTCCCGATGTAGCCGAAGCCCTCGTCGCCGGGAAGGTACGCCCGGAATTAGGTGGCGAACTGCGCGAGGTCACGGTCCTTTTTGCCGATGCGCGCGACTTCACCGCCATTGTCGCCAACCTGCCTCCCGAGCGGGTGATGACCGTGCTGAACGAACACCTCAGCATCGTTGTGGATGCCATCAGCGCTCATGGGGGCACCGTCAACCAGTTCCAGGGTGATAGTGTCATGGCGATTTTCAACCCGCATGCCGACCAACCCGATCACGCCATCCGCGCCGTGCAAGCCGGCATCAGCGTGCAGCAGGCACTTTTTCGCTACCACAGGCAACGGCGCAAGGGCGAGCGCGGGTTTCATTTTGGCATTGGCATCAACACCGGGCTGGCCATTGTAGGCAACAGTGGCGCCCAATGGCGCTACACCTACACCGCCATCGGCGACACGACCAACATCGCTGCGCGCATCACGGCAGCGGTCCCCGCTTATGAGATCTGGATCAGCCAGGCAACTTGTGAACAGCTCGACGGTAAATTTAACGTCGTGCCTCTAACGCCGATGCAGTTCAAGGGGAAAAAGAACCCCACAGAGCTTTTCCGCGTGTCATTTGACCTGCAACTGTAAGTATCTGCCTTCCCAGGTAGCCGCATTGCAATGTAGAAGGGTGGGAACAATCTATGGTATAATGGCGTCGTTTATATGTGCTTATCCACAGGTTTGTCATTCGAGGGAAAACAATGTCACGCTATGGGAAGCTCTTATTGCTCACAGTATTCGTGTTGGTGATTCCGGCCATTGCGCAGGCTGCGCCGCTGCCCAATCCTGGACCGGATTTGTTTCTCAACGATGTCTCGGCCGATTACATTTGTTCGGTGCAGATGACGCAACGCTATCCCGGACGTTGCCCGGCCTACAGCCCCGGCGCGCGCCAGACCCGCATCGCCTATCTGCGCGCCACGCTTCCCAATCCCCTGCCGGAGCTGGCCGTCAAGGAAATCGAAGTTCCCGAAGACGCCATCACGCCGTACACCTTCGCGTACATCCGTCCCTTACCGGCAGCCACCTATCGCCATCCCGAAGAGGCCGCTGCCGGTCTGCCGCCGGTGCGTGAGTTCCTGGCGGGCGACAACTGGGTCAGCGTGCTCGGCGAGGTGGAATACAACGGCCAGCGCTGGTACGAAATCAACGCGGACGAGTTTATCCTTGCCGACCATGTCGCTTTGACCAACCCCTCGCGCTTCCACGGCGTCCTGTTGACGGAGCAGCCGCGCTATCCCTTCGGCTGGATCAACCGCGATGTCAATCCTTCGGCGGTCCCCGGCGGCGCGCCGCGCAAGGAGATTGTCTTCCGCCGTTATGACGTCATTACCATCTTCGCCCAGGAGCTTTTGGGCGATAAGCTATGGTACATGGTCGGGCAAGATCAGTGGGTGGAGCAATCCTTCACGGCGCGGGTGGATGTTGACCCGATTCCAGAAGGCGTCGGCCCTGATGAAAAGTGGATCGAGGTCAATACCTACGAGCAAACGCTGGCGGCCTATGAGGGTGAGCGCATGGTCTTTGCGACGCTGGTTTCGTCGGGACGCTCCAATACATGGACCCCCAACGGCCTGCACCGCATCTGGGCCAAACTGCCCTCCACGCCGATGATCAACCGCGACGTAGGGCCGGATAATCCGGGGTGGTATTATCTGGAGAACGTGGAGTGGACGCAGTATTTCGATGGGGCGTTTGCCCTGCATGCGGCCTACTGGCACAACGCTTTTGGCTTCACCCGCAGTCATGGGTGCGTCAACCTCGCGATTCTGGACGCAAAGTGGCTATTCGAGTGGACAACGCCCTACACGCCGCCGGACGCCAAAATCGTCTACAGCGGCCCCGCCAATCCCGGCACCTGGGTGTGGGTGCACAAGACGTCGCCGTTCCCCAACGAGAACTGAAGCCTGGAAACTAGTTGCTGGAAACTGGAAACTGACCACTGTAATTGCCTGTAGCGTGAATTGTGGTAAAATAGCGTTTGTTACTGGGGCGTGGCCAAGCTGGTAAGGCAATGGACTTTGAATCCATGTATCGCACGTTCGAGTCGTGCCGCCCCAGCCTGAAAATATGCTGCTAAAGCAGACGGGGGCGGAGTGATTCCGCCCCCGTTTTGCATGCCTGCCTGTCAACGGTGTTGTCAAATCTCATCAACAGTTCGTGAATGGAATGAAATTTTCAAGAAAAAGATTTGGAGTGACTATGCAGCGGCCGTCTCTCCCTTCGATGAATCCAAACACCCTGTAGGCTTGGCGTTTACCCCTGGTCGGCACAGTGGGTTGTTGCCCGCGCCGCGCCCTTCTGAAGGGCTGTAGCCTTAGAAAAGATGCCATGCTCTAGCGGGCATTGAGATCGTAGCGCAAGCTGACAGCTTGCGCCACATATTGGCGTTTGCTGGAAGCGCGCGGCGCGGCTTGACGAATCGTAACATTGTGTTATGATGTCCGCTGTTCGGCTTAACGTGGGGCTGTAGCTCAGCTGGGAGAGCACTACAATCGCACTGTAGGGGTCAGGGGTTCGAATCCCCTCAGCTCCATCGGGGTTACTGCCTTACAGATAAAATATGGGCCTGTGGCGCAGTTGGGAGCGCGCTTCAATGGCATTGAAGAGGTCAAGGGTTCGAATCCCTTCAGGTCCACAAGTTGCCTGCCCGGATTTTGCTTTCCGGGCTTTTTTGTATCTCGGAGACCCCGGCGCTTGCCTCCTTGCCTTTTTGCCCTATACTGCTTATGTTAAAGAATGCCAGCTGTTCGTTTGCGCTTGCGCAAGACGCTGGTAAGCGCAACGCCGAAAGGGACAACAATATGCATCGGTCTACACTGAAGGACAATGTGTTTCCCTTCATCTTGATGCTTATAGGCGGTCTGATTATTCTGGCTCTCAGCCTCTATCTGTTTCAGGCCGATTATCCCCTGCTCGGTGCGCTGCTGCTGGGGCTGCTGACGATTGCCATCGGTGTCGCCGGTATTATCCTCACGGCGCCCAAGAGCCAGGAGGCTACGCCTTCCGCAGAGGATGCCGGACCGCAGGACGCGCCTTCCACAAGGGGCGCAGGATCGCCGGGCGTCCCGCGCGCAGATGCCATAGCTCCCGAAACTGCGCCGCCGGTTTCCCCCTTCGCCACTGTGTATGTTTCGCCCACAAAACAGTATACCTTGACCTTCTCCAAACCCGTGCTGATCGCCGGGATGACGATATTCATTTGTACGGTCCTCCTGCTGGTGTTCGGTCTGGGGATGGCGTTGCGTTCTTTGCTCATCACCCGCGACACCCAGATTGTGGATTGTCGGGAGGCCGCCGCTGCCGTCGCTAAAGGCTGGCAGGTGGTGTTGACCTACACCTATCACACCGAAGAGGCTGCTTCAGCCCCGGCCGTCTACAGTGCATGTGTGCTGGAGCGCGAGCGGTACGTGTGGGAGAAGGAAAAACGCCCCACCAAAGAAGGGACGCCCACAGCAACCGCCGAACCGGCAGCGCGCGGCGGGCCGACCTGGACGCCGGCCCCCAATGCCTACACGCCATTGCCCACACCTACCATCGGTACCTCCAAGGCGCCTTTGCCCACCGCGACGCCCTTCTCGCCGCCCGCGGCCACGGCCACACAGATGTCGTGGCCTACCACCACGCCCTTCTCGCCGCCCGCGGCCACAGCCACACAGATGCCGTGGCCGACCGCCACACCATTATCGCCGCCTGCCGCCGGCGCCACCCAAACCCCTCGCCCCGAGCCGCCTTCGTCCTCCCCTGCCGGTGAGATAGATGTGTGTACGGCCATAGCGAATGATGCCTACCTTAATGCCGTGGTCAAGTGGAGTGGCACAATCCTGGCGGAGCCTGCCGACGAGGATGAGGGACTGCTGTTGAAGGTTCTGTGGACCAATCCGAACTCCGGCGCCGGATGTTCAGAAGCGACCTTCTTCGTCCTCTACACCGGTGCAGAGCGTTTTTTTGAAGAAGACCGGATTGTAGTGAAGGGGACGATCACCAACACGCGCTATGAGTATGAGACGGAGTCGGGAGAGATCGCCTTGACCGTACTCATGCGCAGCGAAGCGGTTGAGTTGCTCAATGAACCATAAAATCGAACAGCAACCGCTCTTTCAAGCAGGTCAAGGCCTGTGGCGTTACATTTCGGGTCTTGCTCTTGAAATAACAACGATAACGGGTCCCCAACCACTGCAAACGCCTGCCCGGATCGGCCATCATCGAACCAGACCTCTATGAGGAGCGCAGCATACGACACACTCATCATCGGCGGGGGACTGGCCGGGCTGACGGCGGCGCTGCATTTGGCGGAACGCGGACTGCGTCCCCTGGTGCTGGAAGCCGATCCCCATTACGCCGGCGGACGGCTCAAGGCCGGGCCGGATGTGACCTTTGAGCACGCCGGGCAAATATGGCGCTTCGGCAGTGAGCACGGCGTCCACGGCGTCTGGTCGCCGTACCGCAACCTCCAGGCGATGCTGGCGCGCCATCGCATCCGTCCGGTGCTCGTCCCGGCGCAGGAGGAAGCCTGGGTGCTCGCCCACAGACAGCGTGTGCGCTATGCCGACATCGGCAGCGCGATCCGCAACAGTTGGATTCCTGCGCCGTTTCACTACCTGGGTATGTTTGCCCGTCCGCGCTTCTGGACGATGATGAGCGTGTGCAACTTCGCTGCGCTCTTCCGCGTGCTCCCGACGCTGTTGGCGGCACTTTCGATAGACCCGCTGGCCGAAGATCAGCCGCTCTACGGGTTGACGCTGGCCGAGGTGTGCAAGGGCTGGTCGCCGGATATAACTTCGCTGTTCACGGGGTTGTCGCGCAACGCCTTGCCCGCCAATCCCGATCAGATTCCGGCTTCGGGATTCTTCGCGTTTTTGCGTTTCTACACGTTGCGCCGCCGCGACGCCTGGGCCTTTTCGTATTTCCCCACCGACAGCGCGCGCGCCATCATCGCTCCGTTGCTGCACACGTTGACTGCTCTCGGCGGCGAGATAAAATTGGGCGTCAAGGCGCTGCGGCTGGAACGCGCCCCAGAGGGATGGCGCGTGGAGACCGCCGACCACAATTTCACCGCTCCATACGTCATCCTGGCGACCGATGCGCCGGCGACCAAAGCATTGCTTTGCGCCGGCCCGGATACGGCGTCCGAGGCGGCAGGGCTACGTCTGCCCGGCGGCTGGCCTTCGGCGGTGGTGCGCCTGTGGTTTACGCGCGCGCCGCAGCGTCGCGGGGCCGAAGCCGGCATCTTTTCCGGCGACCTGGTGCTCGATAACTTTTTCTGGTTACATCGCATCTACGATGACTACATCCGTTGGGCACGGGCGACAGGCGGCAGCGCGCTCGAAGCGCACATCTACGGGCCGCCGGAATTGTTGGCGCTCCCCGACGCGGCGCTGCTTGCGCAGGCCATCAGTGACGTTACCCGCGTGTGGCCGGAGCTGAAAGGACACCTTTTGCATACCGCGCTCACGCGCAATGAGGCCACGCATACCCTGCTCCACGCCGGGCGGCCGGAGGAACATCTGAGCGTCATCACCCCCTGGCCGGGCCTTGTGTGTTGTGGGGATTGGGTACGCGATGCCAATCCGGCGATGTTTATGGAACGTGCGTGCGTCGCCGGCATCAAGGCCGCCAACGCCGTCTTACAGGCTCATGAGCGGGCGACCTGGCCGCTGCTGGCAGCCCCACGTCCCGAGTCGCTGGCCTGGGCGATTGAAATGGATATGCGTCACATCCGTCTGTGGATGAAAGCGCACAAGAAGTGATTGGGGATTAGGGATTGGGGATTGGTAATCGGTGATTGGGAAACAAGTGCTCGGCGATTACAACTGATTACCGGTTACTGATTACCTGCTTCCCCCTTGGAGGAACTGACACAATGGACAACGCGGAAACATTTACCATACTTTTGAACAAAGTTAATGAGATTGTCAACACAGAGGACTTAGACCGTGATGCGAAGTTGCATGCCATCTGCGCGCTTCTGCACCAGTGCGTCGCGCACTACGACTGGGTAGGCTTCTATCTGGTGGACCCAACCCGCGAGCGTGAACTCGTGCTGGGGCCGTTTGTCGGCGCGCCGACGGAGCACACGCGCATCGCCTTTGGGCAGGGTATCTGCGGACAGGCTGCCGAAACGGAGATGACCTTCGTGATCCAGGACGTGACGCAGGAGACCAATTACCTCTCCTGTAGCCCGCACGTCAAATCGGAGATCGTGGTGCCCATCTTCAAAGACAGCGTCATTGTGGGGGAGCTGGACATTGATTCGCACACCCTGGCGCCGTTTACGAAAGATGACCACGTTTTCCTGGAGCAGGTCGCGGGCCTGGTTGCCGGGTTGTTGTGAGATGTACGCATCCCCCTATGCCATTCAGACGCAAGCCCTCACCCGGCGCTTCGGTGAAGTGGTGGCCGTCAACGATCTGAACCTGGCCGTGCCGCGCGGCGTCATCTTCGGCTTCCTGGGGCCAAACGGCGCGGGGAAATCCACGACGATCAATATGCTCATCGGTGTGCTTCCGCCGACGCAGGGGCAAGCGTGGGTGGCCGGCTTCAATGTCCGCGAGCGCCCCGTCGAAGTGAAGCGGCGGATCGGCGTGGTCCCGGAGTCGCTGGGGCTGTATCAGCGACTTACGGCCGTCGAACAAATCGAGCTGGTAGGACGCCTGCACGGCCTGAGCGTCTCCGAAATCCGCGCGCGCATCCCCACCCTGTTGGCCCTGCTTGAACTGGAGGACAAAGCCGACAAGATGATCCTCGATTATTCGCAGGGGATGATGAAGAAAACCGCTCTGGCTTGCGCGCTGATTCATGCACCGGAGATTTTGTTTATGGACGAGCCGTTTGAAAGCGTGGACCCCATCTCCACCAAAGCCATCAAGGCCCTGCTGCGCGACATGGTGCACCAACGCGGCACGACGGTCTTTTTCTCCACCCACGTGATGGAACTGGCCGAACGTTTTTGTGACCAGGTAGGCATCATCAACAAAGGCCGCCTGGTAGCGCTGGGGGACATTCCCACCTTGCGTGCACAGGCGCAATTGCCCGCCGACGCACCGTTGGAAGACGTGTTTGTCCGTCTCGTCGGCGCGGAATCGGAAGCGCAGTCACAGCTAAGCTGGTTGACCCGCCAGGATGGCAGGTAACGTATGCACACCTCCCTTTTCGCCGAACTCAAAACCCTTTTCTGGCTCCAGGGCAAACTGACGCTGGCGATGTTCCGCAGCCGCCGGGCCGCCGATTGGTTCTGGCTGTTGCGGCTGATGGTGATGTTGATCCAGAGTGTTTTCATATTCCCCGTGTTTATCCTGATGGGGATCGGCATAGCCATAGGACTGGCGCTGCTCTCGCCGCGCGCCGCGTTTGAGGCCACCGTGCTCATCAACACCCTGCTGATGCTTTTCTGGCTGATGATGCCCGGCATGTACAATTCGCAGATTATGGAGCGCTTTGAAATGTCGCGCCTGTTTCCCCATCCCATCAGCTTCCGGGGGATTGTCGTGGGCAGCACGCTGATGGGAGCGCTGAATATAACCGGCCTGTGGACGCTCCCCATCCTGATCGGCGAAGTCGTGGGATTGATGTGGCATAAGCCGCTGGCCGCGCCGCTGATCGCCCTCGGCGCCGTCCCCACCTTTGCCCTTCTAACACTGGCCGGCCGGCTGATGGACGATTTCTTCGATCTGGTTGCCGGCGACCGCCGCCTGCGCGCCTTAGTGCTATTTATTCTTTCTGCGCCGTTTATATTTTTGTGGCTGGGGCAATACTACCTGCAATACATCAGCCACAATTTCGAGCAATTGCCCGCGTTCATTAATCCTGCCCTTGCGGCGCAGTTACAACAGGCGCGCGGTCCCAGTGACCTGTTGGAAATCCTGCGTCCGTCGCGCTTCCTGTTGTGGCTGCCGCCGGGATGGGCCAGCGCCGGCATGGGGATGGTCATCACTGCAAGTTTGGGGAAAGGGTTGCTGTTCCTCGCGCTGTCGTTTGGGGCTGTTGGGGGATTGCTGTGGCTGCATGCCGGCGTCACACGGCGGCTGATGGAAGGCGCGGCATTGACGGTAGGCGTGGAACGGGTGCGCACGCGCGGCCTGGGCTTTAACTTGCCCGGTCCGACGGCATTTTGGGCGCTCGTTGCTAAAGACTGGCGTTATCTATGGCGTAGCCCTCTGCCGCGGCGCATGCTGTTCGCCGCGCTGATCGTCCCGGTGATGATGGTATTGCCATTGTCCAGCCCCTCCACTGAGGAACTACCCTCCGAAGTCACAACAGGCATAGCGCTATTTATCGGCCTGCTGGTCGTGTTTATGTTCAATATGATAATGAACGTCGCGCTCAGCGCCAATTACTTTGGCGCCATAGATCGCGAGGGATTCGGAACGCTGGCGACCTCGGTGAGCGATTGGCGGCAGGTATTGTTCTCCGCCAATCTGGTGATGTTCCTGTTTGCCGGGGGGCTATCTGTCCTTGTGGTCACTGTGACGGCGTTCCTCACCGGTGGAACGGCAACCTGGCCGCTGCTGGTATACATCGCGCTGGCGTTGCAGATCAGCACTACGCCGGTTTACACCCTGGCGGCGATTTGGGGGCCTTATCGCCTGGAACTCAAGTATAATATGCAAAGTCGCCAGGGGAACATGTGGGGATTGCTGGCGTGGTTGCTGGGGACGCCACCGGTCGCTCTGTTGGTGCTGCTGCCCTATTTCCTCTGGAAGCCTACCTTATGGGTGACACTGCCGTTAAGCGCCCTGTATAGCATGGGACTGTACTGGCTCACGCTCAAGCCGTTGGCGACGCTTTTGCAGAATCGCCAGCACCTCATCCTGGAATATGTGTCTAAAGACTGACAGGATTGTGGATTTGGGATTGGTGATTGGGGATTTGGGATTGCGGACTTTAGATTTTGCAAGCTCTTTGATTCACCGATTCGCTGATTCGCCGATTCTTTGATTCGCTGATACTTAATGCACCAACTACGCATCGCCCATGTCATCGGGTTTGACGACGCGCCTTTTACGCCGGATCACGTCGGGCCGGTGAAAATCGTGGGCGCCGTATATGCGCATCTGCGGCTTACCGGCGTCCTGATCGGCGAGATTGAGAAGGACGGGGATGACGCCGCCGCGGTCCTGACGCGGCTGGTGAGCGGCTCGAAATTCGCCGATAACCTGCACCTGATCATGCTCCAGGGCATTGCTCTGGGAGGATTCAATGTGGTAGATGTATTTGCCTTGCACGAGCGGCTGGCGTTGCCTATCCTGGTCGTGGCGCGCCGGCAACCAAATATGGAAGCTATTCGGGATGCACTGCTCACCCAAGTTCCCGGAGGCGCGCAGAAATGGGCGCTCTTGGAGCGTCTGGGGCCGATGGAACCACTGCGCGAAGTCTACGTGCAGCGCGTTGGCCTGACAATGGCGCAAGCGACGACCGTACTCCGTGAGTTCACCATCGAGGGGCACATCCCGGAGCCGCTGCGCACCGCCCATCTGATCGCCGGCGCATTGACCAACGGCGAAAGTCGCGGAAGGACCTAGCATGCACGAATTGCCCATCACCGAAGAAATCATGCGCATCGTCACTGCGCATGCTCAACAAGCCGGCGCGACCCGCGTCACAGCGATCAACCTGGTTATCGGCGATCTCACCAGCTTCATTGACGATTCGATCCAGTTCTACTTTGAGCTGTTATCCCCCGGCACGCTTGCCGAAGGTGCCACCCTGCACTTCCGACGTATCAAGACTCGCTTCCGCTGCCGGCGTTGCGGGCAGGAATTCGAGCCGGAAGGACGCAACTGGATATGCCCGGCCTGCGGCGCCCTCGGCGGCGACGTCATCGCCGGAAAAGAGTTTTACGTGGAGAGTATTGAGGTTGTATGAGGAGGCCCTGAAGTGTCCGAACAAACGATACCTGGTCGTGTTCCCGTTGTGCAAAAGCTGCTGACCGCCAATGAGCAGGTAGCGGCGGATAACCGTGAGTACTTTGCCGCACGCCACGTCACGGTCATCAACATCATGGCGTCGCCGGGCGCGGGGAAAACCACCCTGCTGCTGGCGACCATTGCCGCGCTGCCGGAGCTGCGTATCGGCGTAATCGAGGGCGATGTCGCTTCACAGGTGGACGCCGACAAGATCGCCGAGACCGGCACGCCTGTCGTGCAAATCAACACCGGCGGCGCGTGTCATCTCGACGCCCCGATGATCCGCCGCGCCATGCCGGAATTGCCGTTGGACGACCTGGATGTGCTGTTCATCGAAAATGTCGGCAACCTGATCTGCCCCGTGTCATTCGATCTAGGACAGAGCTACAACGTCGGTCTGATCAGCCTGCCCGAAGGTGACGACAAACCCTACAAGTATCCGGCGATTTTTGAGGCGGTGGACCTGGTTCTGGTGACCAAGCTGGACTTGCGCCCCTACCTTGACTTCAACCTCGACCGCTTCACCGAGCTGGTTCACGGCCTTAACCCGGATGCACCGGTGCTGTGCCTTTCGGCCAAAACCGGCGAGGGCCTGGGCGAGTGGCTGCGCTGGGTGAAAACCCATCTGGGGTAAGTGAGATACTTACCAATGCATGATTGCCGCGGATCACTGACGGTGAAAAGGTGCATTTCAACTTGGGGGAAAAAGTCAGAGAAACTTCTGAAATAATAGAGGGGGATTGGGGGCGACGAAGCCGCCCCCAATCCCCCCTTGAGAAATCCCCCCGCTCTCCCCGCACGCGGGGAGAGCGGGGGCAGGGGGTGAGAGGGGAAAACTCAAAAAAACCTGCCCCCATCCTGAAATGCCCCCCTGTGAAAGAAAAAACCTTGACAGTTGTGGAAATAACACTATACTGTGGAGTGCTTTTGGTACAGTTGTAAACCTTATCATGCCGCGATGGACATTTTTCCAACCATCGCTATACCAATAATTGAGGAACAAGCATGCTGGATACATTTTTTTCTCCGCAGTCGGTTGCGGTTATCGGTGCGTCTCGTGATGTTGAAAAACTCGGCTATGCCGTTCTTCACAACATCAAACAAAGCGGTTTCGCAGGTAAAATTTACCCCATCAACCCCAAAGCTGACGAAATTCTGGACTTAAAAGCTTACCCCTCTGTGTTAGCCGTCCCTGATCCCATTGACCTGGCGGTCATTGTCATCCCCGGACGTTTTGTACCGGCGGCGATGGAAGAATGTGGACAAAAGCAAATCCCTTCCGTTGTGGTCATCAGCGCCGGTTTCCGTGAGGCCGGACGCGAGGGGTTGGAACAGGAACTGGAACTGGTCAAGATCGCCCGCAAATACAATATCCGCCTGATTGGCCCTAACTGCCTGGGGGTCATCAATACCAACATGAATCTCAACGCCACGTTCGCTGCCGGCATGCCGCCGAGCGGGCCGATTGCCTTTATGTCCCAATCGGGTGCATTGGGAACGGCGGTGCTGGATATGGCCATGGCGGGGCGGATTGGCTTCTCCAAATTCGTGAGCCTGGGGAACAAAGCCGATGTCAGCGAAATTGACCTGATGGAAGCCTGGGGAGATGATGAACACTCGCGGGTCATCCTGATGTATATCGAAGGGGTACCCAACGGGCAAAAGTTCATCGAGACGGCCAAGAAGATCACCCGCAAGAAACCGGTGGTGGCGATCAAATCCGGCGTGACGGCCTCCGGTTCACGTGCGGTCTCATCCCATACCGGTAGTCTGGCCGGTTCCGAAGCTGCGTACAAAGCGGCGTTCAATCAGGCCGGCATCATCCGCGCTACGTCTATGGAAGCGCTCTTCGATTACGCGCGCGCCTTCGCCTATCAACCGCCGCTCAAAGGCGACCGTATCGCCATCGTGACCAACGCCGGCGGCCCCGGCATCTTGGCGACCGATGCCCTGGAACGCGATGGCCTGCAAATCCCCCGGCTGAGCCGCGAAACGACTGAGAAATTGCTTGCCTACCTGCCCGGCGCGGCCAGCGCCGCCAATCCGGTGGATGTGCTGGGGGATGCCCTCGCCGACCGCTTTGAGGTGGCATTGCAGGCGGTGCTGGACGACCCGAAAGTGGATGGGGTTATCGTCATCGTCACCCCGCAGGCCATGACGCAGATTGAAGAGACGGCGCATGCTGTAGGGCGCATGGCGCAAAAAGCCACCAAGCCCATTTTGGGTTGCTTTATGGGGGAATCGCGCATCAACGCCGGCATTGATATTCTCTGGAAGTATGGCGTGCCGAACTACCCCTACCCGGAGCGCGCCGCCGACGCTCTGGCCGCCATGAATGCCTATCGTAAGGAGCAAGAACGCCGCATCTTCGGCGTGGTGCCGATTGATGTAGACAAAGAGCCGGTACGCGAGTTGTTTGAGCGCGTGCGCAGCGAAGGGCGCGTCTCTATCGGCGACGCCGAGGCCTGGGAGGTGCTCAAGGCCTACGGCTTCAGCGTCCCGCGCTCGCGTCTGGCTGCGACGCCCGAAGAAGCCGTGGACATCGCCGAGGAATTTGGCTATCCCGTGGTCATGAAAATCGCCTCGCCCGATATTTTGCACAAAACCGATGTCGGCGGCGTGAAGGTGAACCTGCGCTCCCCTGGTGATGTGCGCGACGCCTTTGACCTGATGATCTACCGCGCTGGACGTTATGTGCCTGGAGCGCGGGTGTGGGGTTGTCAGGTCCAGGAGATGGTGCGCGGCGGACGTGAGGTCTTGCTGGGGATGAGCCGCGACCCGCAATTCGGGCCGCTGGTGGCTTTCGGACTGGGCGGCATTTACGTCGAAGCTTTGAAAGATGTCTCCTTCCGCGTGGCGCCGTTCAGCCCGCGCGAAGCGGATGAGATGATCCGCGAGATTCGCGCCTATCGCCTGCTGGAAGGCGTGCGCGGGGAAGCGCGCTCAGATCACATGGCGATGGTAGACGCCCTGCTCCGCATCAGCCAGTTGGTGACCGACTTCCCCGAAATCGTCGAACTGGACATCAACCCGCTGATGGTGTTCGAGGAAGGCCGGGGGGCTATGGCGATTGATATGCGCCTGGTGTTGGCCGCCAGGAAATAATGACTCTCCTACAAGAAATCCAATTCACCGCAGAGACGCAAAGAACGCCGAAAAAATTTAAGTTTAAATCAATAAAATTAGTACTAAAATGCCTTAATCTTATTGAATCCAACATAAAAATCTTTGCGCCCTTTGTGACTCTGCGGTGAGATTTTTAGTTGTTTCATTAGACTCATAAAGTATATCATCTTAATTTTTTAAGGAGGAGGTATTGTATGTCTGAACAGTTAGGACCACGTCGTTTTGCACCACCGGCTGATTTTAGCGCCAATGCGCATGTCAAATCCCTGGAAGAATACCAGGCGCTGTACGAGGAATCCATCAATGACCCGGATGGGTTCTGGCTCAAGATGGCGGGGGAGTTGCTGGACTGGTATAAATTCCCCACCAAGGGCCGCGAGTACACCTGGGACACCAGCGAGCGCGTCATCACGCACAAATTCTTTGCCGATGGCGAACTTAACCTCTCCTACAACTGTCTTGATCGGCACCTCAAAACCTGGCGCAAAAACAAGGCCGCCATTATCTGGCAGGGTGAGCCGGAAGACGATGTCAAGGTCTACACATATCAAGATTTGCACCGCGAGGTGAGTAAATTCGCCAACGTGCTCAAGAGCAAGGGGGTGAAGAAGGGTGACCGCGTAGCGATCTACATGCCGATGATTCCTGAATTGGTGATCGCGATGCTCGCCTGCACGCGCATCGGCGCAATTCACTCCATCGTGTTTGGCGGTTTCAGCGCCCAGTCTTTGATGGATCGTATCAATGACTCCGGGAGCAAGCTCCTGGTCACCAGCGATATATCGTTCCGCGCCGGCCGCACCATCCCCATCAAGACCACCGCCGATGAAGCGATCAAGAACTGCCCCACCATCGAGACCGTGATCGTCGCGCAGCGTGGCAACGGCAATGTGCCGATGGCCGAAGGCCGCGACTTCTGGTGGCACGACGAGATGGCGCATGCCTCGACGGTGTGCGAACCCGAAGTGATGAACGCCGAAGACCCGTTGTTTATCCTTTACACCTCCGGTTCCACCGGCAAGCCGAAGGGCGTGATGCACACGACGGGCGGGTATCTTACCTTCGTGGCGGCGACCCATAAGTACATTTTTGATATTCACGACGAGGACACCTACTGGTGTACCGCTGACATCGGCTGGGTTACCGGGCATAGCTACATCGTCTACGGGCCGCTCGCCAACGGCGCGACCTCCATCGTCTTTGAAGGTGTGCCCACCTATCCCGACGCCAGCCGTTTCTGGCAGGTTGTGGACAAGTTCCAGGTCAACATCTTCTACACCGCCCCCACGGCGATCCGCTCCCTGATGCGCCTGGGTGAGGAGTGGGTGAACAAGTGCGACCTCTCCAGCCTGCGGTTGTTGGGCAGCGTCGGCGAGCCGATCAACCCCGAAGCCTGGCTGTGGTATCACAAGCACGTCGGCAAGGGGCGATGTCCCATCGTGGATACCTGGTGGCAGACCGAAACCGGCGGTATCCTCATTACGCCGCTCCCCGGCGCGCACACCATCAAGCCCGGCAGCGCCAGCAAGGCGTTCTTTGGCGTCGAACCGCTCATCTTGCGCGATGATGGTTCCGAGTGCGGCGTCAATGAAAGCGGCAAGCTGTGCATTAAGAAGCCCTGGCCCGGTATGGCGCGGACGATGTGGGGCGACCACGACCGCTTCATTGACACTTACTTCACGATGTACGAGGATGTTTACTTCACCGGCGATGGTTGCCACAAGGACGAAGATGGTGACTACTGGTTGGAAGGCCGCATTGACGACGTGTTGAATGTCTCCGGCCACCGCATCGGCACCGCCGAAGTCGAAAGCGCGCTGGTGAGCCACCCGGCCGTCTCCGAAGCCGCCGTCGTGGGCCGCCCGCACGACATCAAGGGGCAGGCACTCTACGCCTACGTCACCTTGCGTGAAGGTGTCACGCCGAGTGAAGCGCTGGTGCAAGAGCTGATGAACCACGTCCGCAAAGAAATCGGCCCCATCTCTCGCCCGGACGCGATTCAATTCACCGACGCCCTGCCCAAGACCCGCAGCGGCAAGATCATGCGCCGCATCCTGCGCAAGATCGCCGAGGGCGACATCAGCAACCTGGGCGATGTCTCCACCCTGGCCGATCCCAGTGTGGTGGAACGCCTGGTCGAGGGCCGCATCGCCTAACCTCAATTCGCGCGAATACTCTTCCTGGAAGTCCCCTTGGCTTCCAGGAAGAGTTCTCACCGGCTGCTAGAAGAAGCTGGTTACTGGTTGCTGGAAGCTGGTTGCTGGTTACTGATTACTCGTTACTCATTACTCATCACTCACCCAAGGAAGGCATTATATGGCACAGTCACAGTCAAAAGTCCTTGATCGGCGACTGGTTGTCGTCGGTGCATTGTTAATTCAATTGTGTTTGGGCGCGATTTATGCCTGGAGTGTGTTTACCCCCGAATTGCAGAAACCCCCCTTTAACTTCACCAGTACCCAGACCCAGATTATTTTTTCGGTCTCGCTGGCAACATTCGCCGTCGTCATGGTGCTGGCCGGCCGCTGGCAGGCTCATGCCGGACCGCGCATTGTGGCGTTGACCGGCGGGGCGGTGCTCGGCGCGGGGTACATCCTTGCCGGATTGTTCGGCCATACGTTCTGGGCGCAGGTGATTTTCATCGGCCTGATCGGCGGTGCGGGCATCGGGTTGGGTTACGTCTGTCCCATCGCCGTCGGCATGAAGTGGTATCCCGACAAGAAAGGACTGATCACCGGTCTGGGCGTGGCGGGATTTGGTTTCGGCGCATTGATCTGGGTCTACCTGGCTGGAAACTGGGGGCACCTGTTGGAATCTATAGGCGTGCTCAAAGTTTTCTTGTTGTACGGTATTATCTTCGCTGTAGCCGTCATTGTCGGCTCAACATGGATGGTCAATCCACCAGAAGGCTGGACGCCACCGGGCTGGAAACCCCCGCAGCCGGTCGGGAAGGGCAAAGGCAATGGGAAGAACAAAAAAGTTGTCAAAGTAGAATACCTGCCCAATGAAATGTTGCGTACAATCCAGTTCTACGCGATCTGGAGTATGTTTATCTTCTCCAGTATGGCTGGCTTGATGACCATCGGCAACATCAAACTGTTCGGCATTGACGCGCTCAAAGCGCGCGCCGGCCTGACGGCGGCGGAAGCCAGTGCCGTTGCCGGAACGGCGATGGCGGTATTCTATTCGCTGGCCAATGGCATCGGGCGCATTGTATGGGGCACGGTTGCCGATAAGATCGGCTATAAGCTGTCGCTGGTGATCATGTGCGCTGCACAAGGCGTCGTGATGGCCTTGTTCTACTTTATGGGCGGGACGCAAATCTTGCTCTATCTGGGAGCCATGTTGATCGGCTTCAACTTCGGCGGCAACTTCGCCTTGTTCCCGTTGGCAACCTCCGGCATGTTCGGGGCGCAAAACCTGGGGCGCAACTATGGCTGGGTCTTCACCGCTTACGGGGTTGGCGGGATCGTCGGCCCGATCATGGCGGGGATTCTGCGTGATGCCAGCCTGAAAAGCGGCGCCGGCTTGCAAGGATGGTTGACCGTATTTATAATTTGTAGTATCGCTTGTTTAAGCGCGGCGGTCATCGGCTGGTTTGTCAAGCCGCCGCAAGTCAAATCATAGCTATTAGCTATCAGCTGTCAGCCATCAGTTGTCAGCTTTTAGTTTCCGGGTTGACTGCTGACCGCTGAAAGCTGACTGTTGAAAGCTGACTGCTGACCGCTGAAAGCTGACTGCCAAAAGCTGACTGTTGAAAGCTGACTGCTGACCGCTGAAAGCTGACTGCCAAAAGCTGACTGCTGAAAGCTGACTGCTGACCGCTGAAAGCTGATAGCTTTTAATCTAAGGAGATGAACTATGCCGGTAATGGCAAATTGGAAGAAACTGTATGCGGAACGCACGGTGAGTGCACGTCAAGCCCTGCTCAAAATTCGCAGTGGCAGCCGTATCTTTCTCGGTCCGGCTTGTGGCGTGCCCCAACATTTGCTGGAAGAACTGGTGAAATTGGGCGCCGAGGGCAATCGTTTGAACGACGTAGAAGTCGTCCACATGTTGACTCTAGGCACGGCGCCCCATGTGCAGAAAGCCTACGACCGGCACTTCCGGCATAACTCGTTTTTTGTGGGGCCGGGGGTCCGTGAAGCGACGAAAGAAGGCCTGGCCGACTACACGCCCATTTTCCTCTCGGAGATTCCGGGGCTGTTTTACAGCGGGCGTATGCCGCTCGACGCCGCGCTCATTCAGGTCACGCCGCCGGACAAATTCGGTTTTTGTTCACTGGGAGTGTCGGTGGAGGCAGTCAAGGCTGCCGTGGAGACGGCTGGCATCGTCATTGCCCAGGTCAACCCGCAGATGCCGCGCACCCTGGGGGATAGCTTTATCCACATCGAAGACATTGACTACATCGTAGAGCACGACGAACCGTTGATGGAAGTGCAGCCGGCGCCCCCGGATGATGTGGCTTTCAAGATTGCGCGTCACGTCACACGCCTGGTTGAGAACGGCTCCACCATTCAGGTGGGCATCGGGCGGGTGCCCAACGCCATTCTGTACGGCCTGATGGACAAGAAAGACTTGGGGGTCCACACCGAAATGTTCTCCGATGGGCTGATTGACTTGATCGAAGCCGGGGTCATTACCAATCGGCGCAAGACCTTCCATCCGGGCAAGATTCTGGCGGCTTTCTGTGTGGGGACCCGCAAGCTCTACGATTATGTGGACAACAACCCGATGTTCGAGTTCCACCCCATCGAATATAACTCCTTGCCCTCGAATATCGCCAAGAACGACAAGATGATTGCCATCAACACCGCCCTACAGGTAGACATTACCGGGCAGGTGTGCGCCGACTCCATCGGACACCAGATTTACAGCGGCATCGGTGGGCAGGCCGACTTTATGCGCGGCGCCTCGATGTCCCATCAGGGCAAGCCGATCATTGCCATCCCTTCGACGGCCGAGACGCCGCAGGGCACCGTATCGCGCATCGTGCCGGTTCTGAGCGAGGGCGCCGGTGTGGTGACGACGCGCGGCAACGTCCACTATGTTGTCACCGAGTACGGCGTGGCCTACTTGCATGGCAAGAGCCTGCGCGAGCGCGCCGTCGCTATGATTCAGATCGCCCATCCCAAGTTCCGTGAGCAACTGTTGGCCGAAGCTAAGAAGATGAAATATCTTTACGAAGACCAGATCATCCCCGAAACGGTCTACCCGGTGGAACTGGAGCACACCGAAAAATTTGGCGATCTAGAGTTGTTCTTCCGTCCGGTCAAGCCCAGCGATGAGCGGCTGCTGCAGGAGTATCTCTACAAATTGTCCGAACGCTCGGTGTACTTGCGTTTCTTCCAGGTGCGCCGCGACTTCCCGCATGAGCTGGCGCAGGATATGGTGGCGGTGGATTACACCAGTAAAATGGGGATCGTGGGGACGCTGGGTACCTCGGATACCGCCCCCATCATTGCCGCCGGGCACTGGATGATGGACTACAACGAGAACATGGCCGAAGTCGCTTTCTCCGTCATAGACGAGCATCAGCGCAAGGGTATCGGAACGCACATGTTGCATTTCTTGATGCGCGTCGCCAGGGAACGTGGCATTCATGGCTTCCGCGCCAATGTGATCGCCGGAAACATGGCCATGATGCGGGTTTTCCAGCGCAGCGGCTGCATCCTGCATACGGAATATGAGGGCGGTGAAATTTCTCTGTCCTTCCGTTTCGACGAGAAGAGCGAAGGCCGCCCCGTCCGTCGTTAATTCAGAATTTTCTACACGTTTGAACGTTAGCCCGTTTGAACGTTCAAACGTTCCAACGTTATTCTCAGGGAGGGCATCGTGAAAGCACTGTATATTACCTCGGTACAACGTTTCAGTGGCAAGACGGCGTTTTGTCTGGCACTGGGGCAACGTTTACAGCAGGCCGGCTACAAGGTGGGTTACTTCAAACCGGTTTCGACGTATCCGTGGGAACCGCTGCCGGGACGGGTCTATGACGAGGACGCCACCTTCATCCGCAAAATCTTGAAAGTGGATGATCCGCTGGCGACGATGGTGGGCGTGGTGCTGGCGCCCTCGCTGGTTCAGGAATTGCGCTGCGGGTGCATTGACCGCGATCTTATGCCACAGATTGTCGCGGCATACCAGCGGGTCAGCGTCGGCAAAGACATTATGCTCGTCGAAGGCGGCGCGTCGCTGCGTGAAGGGCTGAGCCTGGAGGTTGATCCGGTGGCCGTCGCCAACCGCCTGGACTTGCCGGTCCTGGCGATGATCCGCTATCGCAACCCGGTGAGCATGGGCGACGCCTGCGTAGATGCCTATCGGCAATTCAAGGAGCGCATGATCGGCCTGACGATCAACGCCGTCCCGGAATCTGACCTCCCCGGGTTGCAGGAATGTTTTTCGTGTATGGAAGGACGCAACATTCCTATTCTGGGCGTGTTGCCACTGCGGGAACAACTTCAGGCCATCAGCGTCGGTGAAATCGCCGAAGTTCTGGATGCCGAGTTCCTGGCCTGCGAGGACAAGAAAGACGTTCTTGTCGAGAATCTGATGGTCGGCGCGATGAGCGCGGAACAGGCGCTGCCACGCATGCGACGCATCCCTGGCACGAAGGCCGTCATTACCGGCGGCGACCGTACCGACATCCAACTGGTTTCGATGGAGACGGCGACGCAATGCCTCATTCTCACCGGCTATCTGCGCCCGGTTCCCGAGGTCCTGCGCCGCGCCGAGGAAATCGGCGTGCCGGTGCTGCTGGTGCGCAAGAATACGATGGAAACCGTGGACGCAATTGACGAAGTCTTCGGCAAGACTCGCCTGGGTCAGCAGGCCAAGCTAGAACAGTTCGAGTCGCTGCTGGAAGAGCATTTTGACTTCAACCGCCTGTACCGCAGTTTAGGACTGGACGTCACAAATTAAACGTTACAAGTTGATATTGAAAGCTCAAGGTTGCAGGCTATAATCCGTTTATGGCTTGCAACTTTTGTTTTTGGAGTAAAGAGTAAAGGGTAAAGAGTAAAAAGGGAGAGGAAAGGGCAGCTTGTGACTTCCACTCATTACTCACTTCCCTAACCAGAGGAGGATTCGCGTGGATTTCGAGGCTTTGAATGCGCTGTTGCGCCCCCGGTCTATCGCTGTGATCGGCGCATCGAACACACCGGGCAAGATCGGTTATCTGGCGCTGAAGAATCTCATTGATTGTCATTATCCGGGGAAAGTGTACCCCATCAACAACCGTGAGACCGGCGATATTTTAGGGTTGCCGGCTTACCCGTCGGTCCTGGATGTGCCGGGGGACATTGACATGGCGATGCTGATCGTGCCGGCCGCGCGTACCCTGGCGGTCGCCGAGGAGTGTGGACGGAAGGGCGTCAAGGGGCTGATTGTGGTCGCTTCCGGTTACAGCGAGATCGGACGCAAAGACCTGGAGCTTGAGTTGGTGGCGGTTGCCAAACGTTACGGCATGCGTATCCTGGGGCCGAACATCGTGGGCATCATGTGCAACTCCGACAAGTGCAACGCCTCCTTCGGGCCATTCATGCCTCTGCCGGGCAAGGCTGCCATGATCTCGCAAAGCGGCGCGCTGTTGATTGCGATGACGGTCGCCAGTTATGTGCGCAATGTCGGTTTCGACAAAATGATTTCCGTCGGCAACATGGCCGATGTCAACTTTAGCGACTTGATTGAGTGGCTGGACCACGATGAACAAACCACCTGCATCACTATCTACGTCGAGGGGTTTCAAGATGGGCGGCGTTTCCTGGAAACTGCGCGGCGGGTGCGCAAACCCATCGTCGCCCTCAAAGCCGGCGTTTCGGCGCATGGCGCGGCGGCAGCCCTTTCGCATACCGGCGCCATGGCCGGCAAAGGCAAAGTCTACGACGCGGCGCTGCAACAGGCCGGCGTTGTGCGGGCTTCCGACCTGAACAATCTGTTCGACCGCACCCTGGCGCTGTCCCTGCAACCGCCAATGCTGGGCCACAACCTGATGATCATCTCCAACGGCGGCGGTGTGGGCGTGCTGGCGACCGACGCCGCCGAACGTTGCGGCATCCCGCTGCGGTTCGCACCGGAAGATTTGCAGACCGCACTGCGCGCCTATGTGCCCGAAATCGGCGCGGTCAAAAATCCTGCCGACCTCACCGGTATGGGCGGCTGGCCGGAGTACCAGGCGACGGTACGCACGGCGCTGCAACATCCCTGGGTGAACGGCCTGGTGGTGCTGTTTTGCGAGACGCAGCGCAACGATCCGATGGAGATCGCCGCCGCCATCAAACGCGCCGTGGACGAATCGGGCGTGACCGACAAGCCGATCGCCGTGTCGTTCATCGGCGGCACGGAGGCCGGACGGGCGATGCAGTGGCTGGTGGAGCACGGCATCCCTACCTACGGTGCGCCGGATACCGCCGTGAACGCCATCGCGGCGTTACACGAGTATGCGCGCAATCTTACCCTGGCGACCGAGTCTTTCACACCTTACCGCGATGTGGACGAAGCGGCAGCACGCGCCATCATTGCGCAGGCGCGCGCCGCCGGTCGGACGCACCTCGGTGAAATCGAATCCAAAAAGGTCTTCGCCGCTTACGGACTCCCCGTCGTTATGACCGAACTGGCAACAACCGAAGACGAAGCTGTGACGTTGGCCGAGACGTTGGGGTATCCCGTAGTGCTCAAGATCATGTCGCCCGACATCCTGCACAAATCGGACGCTGGCGGCGTGAAAATCAACCTGCAAAACGCCGCCGAGGTACGCGCCGCCTATCACGTCATTCTGGCGAACGCCAAAGCCTATAAGGCCGATGCGCGCATTGATGGCGTAGCCGTCCAGCAGATGGCGCCCGCCAGCACCGAGGTCATTCTGGGTTCCATCAACGATCCCACCTTTGGACCAACGCTGATGTTCGGTCTGGGCGGTATCTTCATCGAAATCCTCAAGGATGTGACTTTCCGCGTCGCACCGATTTCGGCAGAACACGCGGAGAAGATGCTGGCCGAGATCCAGGGGGCGCCACTTCTGGCGGGCGCGCGTGGTGAAGCCCCCCGCGACCGCGCCGCCCTTGCCGAAGCCCTCAGCCGCTATTCCCAGATGATTGTGGACCTCGGGGACGAAATTGCCGAGTCGGATGCCAATCCCGTGCTCGTATACGCCGAAGGCCAGGGCCTGAAAGTGGTGGATGCCCGAATCGTCCTGAAATGACCCGCTTGAGCATTTTTTGTACGAGCAAGCGGGCCAATTTACTGTAGCAAGCACAGAGAATTTCTAAGGCCTACGGCTTGACCGTTACCGTTCCCACCGGCGCGCGCGCTTCCATCAGCGGCGCGCCGTTTGCGTCGTAGAGGGGAACGCGCGGCCCGCGTTCGGCGTCGTACAACCCCGCGAAAATTGTGTATTCCCCGGCCGGTGCGTCCGGCGCCAGGGTCAGTGTGTGCGTATCCACAATCACCTGTCCGGCGACCCAGGATGAAGTCGGCGCGGCGCCGCCTTCAGGTTGATGATCCGATTGCGCCCAGACACGTCCTTCCGCACCGATGAGATGGACAAATGCCGTGTAGTCGCGGTCAATAGTGCCTGTGGCCTGCGTATACAGCGTCACCGTGAACGTCTCTCCGGGGGACAGTGTAGCACGACCAACGTCCACGCCGACCAGGCGCGCGAAGTCGTCCATGGTCACGTTCAGGGCCATCTGTGGATTTTGCGGCAGCGTGAAACGGCGCGGACGCTGGCGGAGCATCACCTCACCCAATACAACCGGCGCGCCGGAGGTCGGCTCCACCGTGAGCGTGCACGGCCCCTCCGGCAACTGCGGATCGGTGCGCAACGCATAACGGGCGATGTAGCGGTGTCCGGCGTGCCACGTCACCGGCGCGGAGGGGGCCAGAGGCCCATGGCCTTCGCTGGAGGCGTCGGCGCACGTGAGCCGCCAGCGCAGCGTATCCGGAGGAGCGCCGGGTTGCCGTTCCCAGGCCAGACGCACCGTCAGCCGTTCGCCGGCCCACAGTTCCGCCGGCAGCGTCCCCGCGCCGAGCAGCCGCAGACCGGAAGCGGCGTTGACCGGCGCAGCAAACGCCGTGACGCCCGGCAGTTCCGTCGCCGGATAGGGCGGCGCGAGCACCTCCACCTGTCCCAATTCCACCCGCGTCCCGCCGAACGCTCCATCGGCCAGGGTTACTCCCACCCAGCCGGCGCTGCCGGAGACGCTCAGGGTCAAGGTGTAAACGCCCGGCGGCAGCATGAGATCAACGGGAATGTAGGCCGTCCCCTCCACAAAGGCACCGGGTTCCCACGCCGTTGTGCGCCACGCGCGAGTGTCGGTGAGCATGTCGCCGCCTTGCGCATAGAGGACATCAGCGGCGTCGCGCAGAGTCAGATAGAAGTTGAGCGCACCGAGCGGGGCCTGCGCCTGCCAGCGCAGACGCACGGCCAGAGCATCGGACGCCTGCGCGGTGGGCATCCAGGCGGCTGCGATCAAGTCCAATGCGCCGCCGAAGCGCGCGCGGAACGGCGTCGTTTCCGGCAGTGTTGCGGGCATGAGGCAGCGTTCCAACCGTAGCCCCGCGACCTCTCCGGCCGCTTCGCACCCTGCGCCATCGTTCAACAGCGCGGTCAGTTGCGTTTCGTTCAACGGATAACAGGTCGGCGCGTGAACCCAAATGAAAGGCGCGCCGGGGACAAAACGCTCCTCCAACCAGGCGCGCAACGTTGCGGGATCGGCAGAGGGCGCGACGGCGTCGGCGGGGGCGCCGGACAGCGGGCCGGGCAGCACAAGCGACAGGTCTGCGGGCAAGGCGAGCGTCTGCGTGTACAACGTGGTCAACGGCAGACCCGCTATGCCCAAGGTCTCGACAGCAGTATAACCGGCGGGCGCAGTCCCCTCGGTGATGAGCGTGTCGGCGCACGGCAGCAGCGTGGCTTTGTAACGCCACGTCATGCCGGGGAAGTAAGACGCCGCGCCCGGTACATCGGTGGTGAGCAGCGTACTCGTCGTGGGATCGGGCAAGCGGCGGGCCAGATACGCTGCCGCGATGCCGTCGCTTTCCCCCCATCCCAGAGGGATGATCTGCCGCGCCAGCCACGGGCCACCCAGGAGCGGATCAGCGTAGTGAAGCGGCAGCGGTGTGACCAGCGCCCAGGGCCACAGCAGCATTGCCAGCAAGGCCCATTTCCAACGCCCGGAGCGGCGCGCCCAGGTCTGCGCAGCCACACCGGAAAGTAAGACTCCCACCGTCAGCGCGTAGCGATCGAATTTCTTCGTCGCCAGGGTGATGGCCGCAAGGTAGACGAGCGCCGGGATGGCAAACCCCCACGCTGAGATGCCCATCTGCCGCAGGCGGCGCGCTTTGATGCCGTCGTATATCGCCAACGCCAGCCCGATCAACACCGGCGGTGTGAGGCGGAAGCACAACACTGCCGGATAAAACAACGGCCCCGGATCGGCGGTCAGGCGTCCGGCGAAGAAGACGTTGCGCAGGCCGATGCCTTCGTGATAGTTCACCGCGGCGATCAGCGCAGTCAACGCCGTGCGCGGATCGCTCCAGAAGGGCGGGTAGAGCGCCAGGTACAACACTGTCGTCAGGACGGTCAGTACCGCGACGCGCAGCACCCGTCGTGTCCACGTCTCGCGCGGCAGCAACAAGAGCGTCACGGCCACGCCCGGCGCAACGAGCAGTCCCAGCGTTTTCGTCATTCCGGCCAGCGCCAGGCACAACGCCGCCAACACCACATCATACCAGGTGATGGCATAATTTTCTTTCACGGCAAAGAGCGCAAAGAAGTTAGCAACCTTTTGCGTGCTCCGCGTATTCTGATTTGAAAATAAAACGGCGCGTATAGACCTGACAGGTCTTCTGAGACCTGTCAGGTCTGTTGCTGCCGTAGGATACTGCATTGGTGCTCCGCTAGAGCAGGTTGAATGTGGTGCAATATCGCTTTTCGCATAAGTTCTCCTGCGCGGGAAAACCAACAACACGGCCAGTAAGATGAACGTCGCTTGCAAGGCGTCGGTGTGGAGCAACCCGGAGAGTCCGCCGCAGAACGGATCAAGCGCGAGAAAGCATGCCAGCCAGCGCGCCGTCCGCGCCCCAAGACGCCGGCGTCCCAAGGCATACGCCAGCGCCACGCCGGTCGCCGTGACCACCAGCACCGGCAACCGGGCAAAGGGTAAGAAAAATGCCAGGTGTCCGAAGGCCGCTTCGTTTTCTGGAGCGAGCCAGGCGATGTTGCGAATCCAGGCCAGATGCGCCGCAGCCTCTGCCGGATATAGCCAGGTTGCCAATCGGATGCCGAGCGCGCCCAGCATCATCGTGGTCAGGCCGGGGTGGCCGGTTTGGGGGATAGCGGCCCAATTACGGGCGGCGACGGCGTCGGCGAAGGCCACGCTGCGCTGCACCCAGATCGGCTCATCGGGGGTCACATAGCGGTTGAGCGGCGCGAGGCGCACCAGCAACGCCATAACAAAAAACGCCAGGGTCGCCATCCAGGGGGAATACTGCCGTGAACGACCGTGAAGCCGGTGCGATGCTGCCGCATGGCAGGACATAGGCCACTTCCGCCGCGCGCTACTCTTCGGCGCGGATCATGTAGATGGTCTTGTCCTGGACTTCAAAATAGGTGCGCGTGAGCAGCTCGCCCAGCAAGCCCATCATCACGAATTGCACGCCCAGGATCATCAAAAGGATAGCCAGCAAGAGCAGGGGACGGGTGCCGATATTCGCGCCGGTCAGCAGTTTAAGCAGCGTGAGGTAAAGCCCCAGGGCGAAACCAATGCCGCCGCTGAGCAAGCCCGCCAGGCCAAAGAACTGCATGGGACGGGCCATATAGTTCAGGAGGAAAGTGATGGTGAGCAAGTCCAGGATCACCCGCACCGTCTTGCCGAGGTTGTACTTGGACTTCCCGTAACGACGCGGGCGGTCGTTCACCGGCACTTCAACGACGCGCACGCCCATTTCAGAGGCCAACGCGGGGATGAAACGGTGCAATTCGCCGTAGAGGTTGACGTTTTTAGCGACTTCCCAGTGGTAGATTTTGAGCGAGCAGCCGTAGTCGTGCAGCGCCACGCCGGTAGACCTGGCGATGATGCGGTTGGCGATCATCGAGGGCAAGCGGCGCGAGAGGAACGGCTCCTTGCGTTCCTGTCGCCACCCGCTGACGATGTCGTATTCGCCCTCTTCCATCACCTTAAGCAGCCGGGGGATGTCGGCGGGGTCGTTTTGCCCATCGGCGTCCATCGTGATGACGTAGCGGCCACGTGCCAGATCAAAACCGGCGGTGAAAGCGGCGGTCTGTCCGAAGTTGCGCCGGAAGCGGATGATGCGCAGATGCGGCTCCTGCACCTTCAGGCGGCGCAACGTCGCCACGCTCGGATCGGTGCTGCCGTCATCTACCGCGATAATCTCATAAGTACGCCCCAGGTCGCGCAGCACGCCGGAGAGTTCCGGGATGAACGTTTCCAGATTGCCGGCCTCATTGTAGATCGGCAAAACGATGGATAAATCTAATTCGGGCGTCATCATAGACTTTTTCACGCGGACATCCTTTCGTTTTCTTCAGATAATTGTTTAAGTGGTTGTACCATGAAGACGAAGAGATGCAAGCCCTTCTATGACAATCGGCGTTTGTGGATAGGCTTCCTGTCCTGGATAATTGTCAGACAACTGACATATAATAAGAGTTGAGGTTGTCTATGACATCACCTGAGCCTGTCGCACTGAACATTCGACCGCCTTACGCCCAAGTCGAAGCGGCCATCACGGCCATGCTCGAACAGATGCAACCCGGCGACCGGCTGCCGACCGAACCGGTGCTGGCAAGCCGCCTGGGGGTCTCGCGGGCCACGCTACGCGAGGTGCTGCGCACGTTTGTCGAGCGCGGTCTCCTCATGCGGCGGCAAGGGGTCGGTACGTTCGTGGCTTCACGGATGCCGATTCTTGAGGCCGGCCTGGAGGTCCTGGAAAGCCTGGAACGTATGGCAAAACGCTCCGGTCTGGCGGTCCAGGTCGCGCACCTTGAAGTTCAAGAACGCCCGGCGACACCCGACGAGATCAGCGGACTGGTGCATTCCCCAGACGACCCGCTTGAGGTGCTGGTAGTGGATCGCGTCATTACTGTGGAAGGCGCGCCGGTCGCCGACTTACGCGACATCGTGCCGCTGCTGTATCTGCGCAAAGAAGCGGTAGATGGCAATTTCGGCGGCTCGGTGCTCGATCTGCTCTTGCAACGGAATGACCTGATGCTCTCAACCTCGCGGACCGACATCATCGCCGAGGCAGCCAACCCCCGCTGCGCGGCGCGGCTCAACGTTCCCCCCGGCACTGCGCTGTTGAAATTGACAGCACAGTTATACACATGCGATGAGAAAGTCGTGGATTACTCCATCAGCTATTTCGTGCCGGGACATTTTAAGTTTCATGTGATGCGGAAAGTAATCAATAAGTAGGGATTGGGGAGTAGAAGAGAGACTGGTAGTTCCTTAAATTCCCAATCCCCAATCACGAATTACTAATCCCAAATTACCAAAACAGGAGGTATTGAAACAATGCGTAGTTTTATGGGGCGTGACATTTTGTCTCTGAAAGAGTTTGAACGGAACGAGTTCTTCCACGTCTTTGAGGTTGCCCAGAAGATGGAGCCGATCGCCCGTGAGCGGCGCAACGTCAACCTGCTCGCCGAGAAGACGCTGGTGACGGCGTTCTATCAGCCCTCCACGCGCACGCGCCTGGCGCACGAAGCCGCGATGCACCGCCTGGGCGGGCACGTCACCGGTTTCGCCGACGCCAAGATGACGCGCGCGGGCGACTGGTATCAAGAGTCCATCAAGGACACGGTGAAGATGCTGGAGTTCTACGGCGACGTGATCGTGATGCGCCATTTCCAGCAGGGCGCGCCGCACGAGGCTGCCAAATGGGCCAGCATCCCGGTCATCAATGGCGGCGACGGTTGGGGCGAGCATCCCACCCAAATCCTCACCGATCTCTACACGGTGCTGCGCGAGAAAGGCCGCATTGACGGCTTGCGCTGGCTGGCCGTCGGCGATATGCGCATGCGCACCATGCACTCGCTGGGCTACGCGCTGACGCAATTCGATTGTCCGATCACGTTCGTGGCCCCACCCGCCAACGCCCTCTTCGACAACTCGCCCGATATGCAAATGCCGGAAAGCTACAAGGCCGATTTCCGCCAGTACGGGTTGAATTTCAAAGAAGCCGAGCACGTCGAACAAGCGATTGCCGATGCCGACGTGATCCTGGTCGAGCCGGTGATGCAGCCCGATTACACCAAAGCCCGTGACGAACGCAAGGGCGACGCCGGTTTCACCCCCGACAACTACAAGATCACCCGCGAGTTGCTGATGACGAAGGCCAAGTCCGACGCGATCTTGCTGCACTCGCTGCCGCGCATGGACGAAATCCCCACCGACGTGGATATTACCCGCTGGTCGCGTTACTGGCAAGAAGCCTTCAACGGCGTCGTGATGCGTATGGCGTTGTTGGCGTTAGTGCTGGGGGCGATGGAATAAAATTCTTGCGTATGTTTGCGCCTGGCTCTGCCGCGCGCAAACATACCTTTGAGATAAGGAGTTGAGATACTATGATTACGAATCTTCGTGGCCGGGATTTGATTGGCGACCTTGATTTTACCAAAGAAGAAGTTGAAACTGTATTGGAAGTTGCCTGGGATTTGAAGCGCAAACGCGCTCTGGGTGAGCCACACCCACTGTTGCGCGACAAGACCCTGGCGATGCTGTTCTTCTTCAGCAGCACACGCACCCGCTGTTCTTTTGAGGCGGGAATGGCGCAACTGGGCGGCCATGCGGCGTTCATCGAAAGCAAGACCACCCAAATCGCGCATGGCGATACGCCCACCGAGATCGGCGAAATCCTGGGACGCTACTTCGACGGGATTGCCATCCGCCACTGCGATTGGGGACTGGGCAATGCCTACATCAACGGTGTCGCCAAAGCGTCGCGCGCACCGGTGCTGAATATGCAGTGCGACATCTATCATCCCTTTCAGTGTCTCGCCGACTTGATGACGATTATGGAGAAGAAGGGGCGCGACCTGCGCAAAAAGCGCATCGTCGTCTCGTGGGCGTATGCCTCCTCGTATCTCAAGCCGATGTCGGTGCCGCAATCGCTCATCCTGCAAATGCCACGCTTCGGTATGGACGTGACGCTCTCCTATCCGCCGGAGTTCAAGCTGATGCCGGAGATCGTCGAGCAGGCGCAAGCGCAGGCGCGCAAGTACGGCACCGCCTTCGACATCGTCCACGATATGAAGCAGGGGTTTGAAGATGCGGACGTGGTCTATGCCAAGTCCTGGGGGCCGTTGCTGACCACTGCCGATCCTGCCGAGGGCAAGCGTATCCAGGATCAATACAAGGACTGGATCACCGACGCTGCCAAGATGGCCGTTGCCAAACCGGATGCCATCTACATGCATCCGCTCCCCGCCGACCGCGACATCGAAGTCACCAGCGAGGTGATGGACGGGCCGCAGTCTGTTGTCTTCGATCAAGCCGAAAACCGCCTCCACGCGCAGAAAGCCGTGATGGCGTTGACGATGTGGTAAGTTTTGAATCCTTGCGAAGGTTCAGAAACCTTCGCAAGGATTTTGTAGAGGTTAAGGAGAACACAAATGAGCGAACGAAAATGGGCTGTGATTGCAATCGGAGGCAATTCCCTGATCAAGGACAAAAACCATCAAACGGTGGAGGATCAATATCAAGCGGCGAAAGAAACCTGCCATTACATCGCCGATATGATCGAGATGGGCTGGGATGTGGCGATCGGGCACGGCAACGGGCCGCAGGTCGGCTTCATCCTGCGTCGCTCGGAGATCGCGCACAAAGTCGCCGGGATGCACGAAGTGCCGATTGACGTCTGCGGCGCGGACTCGCAGGGAGCAATTGGCTACGCCTTGCAGCAAAACCTCAATAACGAGTTCTATCACCGCAAGATCAAGAAGAGTGTTGCTACCGTCATTACCCAGGTCTTGGTGGATAGAAACGATCCCGCATTCCAGAATCCCACCAAACCCATCGGCGGTTTTATGGACGAAGCTGAAGCGCGTCGGCGCGTGGAAGAAGAGCATTGGACCGTCGTTGAAGACGCCGGGCGCGGTTGGAGACGGGTGATCGCTTCGCCGCTGCCGAAAGAAATCATCGAGTTGGATGTGGTGATGACTCTGCTCAACAACGGCATCTGCGCCATCACGGTGGGCGGCGGCGGCATCCCGGTCATCGAGGATGAACAGGGCAACTATCTGGGTGTGGCCGCCGTCATTGATAAAGACTACGCCTCATCGCTGCTGGCGCAGAAGCTCAAGGCCGACCTGTTCCTCATCTCTACGGCTGTTGAGAAGGTCTACATCAACTACAATACGCCGCAGCAGAAGGGCATTGATGTGATGACCGCTTCCGAGGCCCGTCAGTACATCGCCGAGGGCCACTTCGCCAAGGGCAGCATGTTGCCGAAGATCGAAGCGATCCTCTGGTATCTCGACGCCGGCGGGAAAGAAGCCATTATCACCGACCCGGCGCACATCATCCCGGCGCTGCGCGGCGAGACGGGGACGAGGATCATCCCCGATCCGGTCTAGCATTAAGGGTGAGGGATTGAAGATTGGATGAAACCGGTTTATACTGGATTCATCCAATCTTTCAATCAGGTGAGATGATGGATAAAATAAAGGGGGTCAGCTATGATGGAACAAACAATTTACGCACCGCCCGAAGCCGCGCCGCGTCCCCGCTTGGACGCGGCAACGTTACACTATCTGGGCAAATGGCTGCTACAGTCCGCTAAAACAGCCCCGCTGACATATCCCGAATTCCTCTCCTGGGCCGATGAAGACACCTTAGCCGAATGGGTCAATGGAGAAATCGTGATGACATCACCAGCAAGCAACCAGCATCAAGACATCGCCGATTTTTTGACCACCGTATTGCGCGCCTATGTTCAATCCCGCAATCTGGGGATAGTACGTAGCGCCCCGTTTCAAATGAAGCTGCGCAATGGGCGGGAGCCAGACTTATTGTTTGTTAAACAGGAACACCTGGAGCGGCTCAAGCCCACCTATCTGGACGGGCCGGCCGATTTGGTCATCGAAATTGTCTCGCCAGAGAGCATTGGCCGTGACCGGGGTGAAAAATTCTACGAATACGCGCAGGGCGGCGTCCCCGAATACTGGTTAATTGACCCACAACGTCAACAGGCCGAATTTTACGAATTGCAGGCGGACTATTATACGCTACGCGCCAGTGGACGCGAAGGACGCTATGACGCCTTCACTGTGCCCGGCTTTTGGCTGAGGATTGAATGGCTCTGGCAAGAGCCGTTGCCTTCCCCCGTGCGTGTGTTGGCTGAAATCGTCGGTATGGATCCCGCTATTGCGGAAGCATTTGAAAAAGCGCTGCAAGGGAAATAGCACAAAGGGACATAAAACATGGATCATGTACTCGGACTCAAATGCACCATCTGCGGCGCGGAATATGCTGTAGATGAAGTCTCCTACGTTTGCCCTAAACACGGCGACGATGGCATCCTGGATGTGGTGTACGATTACGCGGCGATCAAGGCGCGCTTTTCTCCTGCCCAACTGGCGCACACACCCACCGATATGGGCATCTGGCGTTACAAACCGCTGTTGCCTGTCGCACCGGATTCCCCTGTCCCGCCGCTGCGTGTGGGATGGACGCCGCTCTACGCTGCGCCGCGCCTGGCCGAACTGCTGGGGCTGAAAAATGTCTGGGTGAAGGACGACGGCGTAAACCCGACGGCGTCGTTCAAGGATCGCGCCTCGGCGCTGGCCGTTGTCAAGGCACGGGAAGCGGGTGCGCAAATCGTCACCACGGCGAGCACCGGCAATGCAGCGGCGGCCCTGGCAGGGCTGGCTGCGAGTGTGGGCCTGCAAGCCGTCATCTTCGTACCGAAGACCGCGCCGCCCGCTAAAATCGCCCAACACCTCATCTACGGCGCGCGCGTGCTGCTGGTGGACGGGACCTACGACGACGCCTTCGAGCTGACACTCAAAGTCGCCAAAGAATTCGGTTGGTACAACCGCAACACCGCCTACAACCCCTATATGTCCGAAGGCAAGAAAACCGCCGCCTACGAAATCTGCGAACAACTGACTGTACGGGCGAGGCATTTCTCATTCAGCCTCAGTCAAGAGTATACCTCTGGCGCACAAAGCTATCTTGGCGACAGGGACTCTTTCGGAAATGCCCCACCTCTCCAGACGCCGGACCGCGTCTTTGTTCCCGTAGGCGACGGCTGTATCATCGGCGGCATCTACAAAGGCTTCCGCGACCTGTTGGCGCTCGGTTGGATTGACGCGATGCCAAAGATTATGGGGATCCAGGCAGCAGGCTCGTCCGCGCTGGTGGATGCTTGGGAGCGCGGCCTGCAAGGTTGGGAGATGACGCCGCAGCCTGCCGATACGATTGCGGACAGCATCAGTGCCGGACTGCCGCGCGACCGCAACAAGGCGCTTGCTGCCGTCCGCGAGACAGGCGGGGCGTACCTGCGCGTCTCCGACCAGGAGATTCTCGACGCGATCCCCGTCATCGCCCGCAACACCGGCGTCTTCAGCGAACCGGCGGCGGCGGCGGCCTATGCCGGACTGGTCAAAGCTGTGCAGAAAGGGCTGGTGGACCCCGCAGAGCGCATCGTTGTCCTGCTCACCGGCTCCGGCCTCAAGGACATCGGCAGCGCGATGAAGACCGTGACGCAGCCGCCTATCGTCGCGCCGAATTTGGAGGCAGTGAAAACGGTGATGGGAGTGTAAAACGTGGTACGTAAAACGTGCAACGTAATGCCGTTACGTTTTACGTTTTATAAATCACTATGACCCAACGATATTTTGGGTGGCTTGTGGTTGCTGCTGTTGCGGGCTGGCTGCTGTGGATGACGTTGCGTTCGCAGGAGCAAGCCGCGGCAGATTTGACGCCGATCACTGCGCCCGCCGCCGCGCAGGGGATTGCGATCCCGTTCCTGATTGATTTTCTAGGGAATATCGTCGTCTTCATACCGCTTGGCGCAGCGGCGGCGTTTGCGCTGGGGAACAAGCCACACAAGATGCGGTTGTTGGTGGCGACCGCCATTGGCGCAACGTTGAGTACGGTTATCGAGCTGCTACAGCTCACGATCCCGAGCCGCGTCTCCGGCTTCGATGACTGGCTGCTGAACACCGTCGGAACGTTCATCGGGGCGGTAATCGCGAGTATCCTGATCAGCAGACGTAAACGTAGCGCAAGCTGTTAGCTTGCATCTTTGGTTGATATGAACCGATTGGACTATCAATTCTATTACGAACGCAATCTGCCGCATCTACAACCGCCCGGCGCAACCCTCTTCATCACTTTCCGGCTTGCAGATTCGATCCCCGTAGCCATACGGCGCAAACTCCGCGCTGAGACCATTGCTCTGAAAGCAAGGTTGTCCACGATTGCTGACCCTGACGAGCGCAGAGAATTTGCAAGTGAGGGACAACGCCGACTTTTGGGCAAATGGGATTCGGTTCTCAACATGGCACAATTCGGGCCGACCTGGTTACGTGATCCTCGGATCGCCCGGTTGGTGTCCGATAGCCTGCATTACCGGCATAATCGGGTTTACACACTGCATGCATTTTGCATCATGCCTAATCACGTCCATGTTGTCTTCACCCCATTGCCTGAATCTGAAGGCACTTACTATTCGATGGCAAAAATTATGCAGTCCCTGAAAGGGTATACCGCCTATCAGGCTAACCGCATACTAGGGCGGCGAGGCGCATTTTGGCAACATGAAAGCTTTGACCATGTTGTTCGGAGCGCAGCAGAGGGCCAACGTATTTTGAACTATGTCCTTAACAATCCGGTCAAGGCTGGTTTGGTACAAGATTGGAGCGAGTGGCCCTGGAGTTATTGCAGCCCGGAAGCAAACTGACAGTTTGCTCTACGCAACACCTGTAGCGCAAACTGTTAGCTTGTCCACAGAAACAAACTGACAGTTTGCTCTACGCAACACCTGTAGCGCAAACTGTTAGCTTGCCCTCGGCAGCAAACTGACAGTTTGCTCTACACAATGCCTGTAGCGCAAGCTGTTAGCTTGTCCCGGAAGCAAACTGACAGTTTGCTCTACGTAGCACCTGTAGCACAAGCTGTTAGCTTGTCCACAGAAACAAACTGACAGTTTGCTCTACGTAGCACCTGTAGCACAAGCTGTTAGCTTGCCCACGGAAGCAAATTGACAGTTTGCTTTACGCAACACCTGTAGCGCAAACTGTTAGCTTGCCCTCGGCAGCAAACTGACAGTTTGCTCTACGCAACACCTGTAGCACAAGCTGTTAGCTTGTCCCGGAAGCAAACTGACAGTTTGCTCTACGCAATACGATTGTAGCGCAAGCTGTTAGCTTGCCCACGGAAGCAAATTGACAGTTTGCTCTACGCAATACGATTGTAGCGCAAGCTGTTAGCTTGTCCTCGGAAGCAAACTGACAGTTGGTTCTACTGACTACAATTTACTATTCGATAAGGAGAAACTATGATAGACTTGACGATTGTCCCAGAAGGACTTGAGCACGCGGTGCAGCGTGCCCGTGAACGTAACATCATTATCCCTACGTTTGCCCAGCAAAAGAATCCGGCATTGATTCCCGACCGTATCAAAGCAGAACTGGCGTCCATCGGGCTGTGGGACATCACGCCGCGCAACCTGTTTCGTATCACGTGGCACAATGAACCGACGCCGCATGGTGGCGGCTTCGGCGGGGTAAACTATGTTGAATTGCCCTCCACCTTGACAGGCGTACCCGCGCGTATCATCGCGCTGGTGGGTAAGTGGTTCCCCACGGGCGCGCACAAGGTCGGCGCGGCGTTTGGCTGTCTCGTCCCACGCCTGGTCACGGGACAGTTTGACCCCACAAAACAGAAAGCCGTCTGGCCTTCCACCGGCAACTACTGCCGGGGCGGTGCTTATGACTCCACGCTGCTGGCCTGCGACTCCATCGCCATTTTGCCGGAAGGGATGAGCCGCGAACGCTTCGAATGGCTGAGTAGGGTTTCTGGCGAGGTCATCGCCACACCGGGTTCGGAGTCCAACGTGAAGGAGATCTTCGACAAGTGCCATGAGCTGACCCGCAACCGCGGCGATGACATTTTCATCTTCAACCAGTTTGAGGAGTTCGGCAACTACCTATGGCACTACGAGATCACCGGTCACGCGATGGAAGAAGTTCTCCAACAAGTCTTGGGGCCAAACGACCGTTATTTCGGCGTTACTTCCAATACTGGCTCGGCCGGGACAATCGCATGCGGCGATTATCTCAAACAGCGTTTCCCCGCCAGCAAAATCGTCGCCAGCGAGGCGCTGCAATGCCCCACGCTGCTGCGCAACGGCTTCGGCGCGCACCGCATCGAAGGCATCGGCGACAAGCATGTGCCGTGGATTCACAACGTCAAGAACACCGACGTTGTCACCGCCATTGACGACGCGGCGACCGTTGGCCTGCTGCGCCTGTTCAACGAGCCGGCCGGGCGCGCGTACCTGGTCAAGCAGGGCGTGCCGGAAACCCTGGTAGAGCACCTCGACTTGATGGGTTATTCCGGCATCGCCAATGTCCTGGCGGCCATCAAGACCGCGAAGTGGTACGAATTGGGCGAAAACGATGTGCTCCTTACCGTCTGGACCGACTCGATGGAACTGTACCGCAGTCGTATCCAGGAATTGCGCGAGGCGTATGGTGAATACACCGAAACCGATGCCGCCGGCGATTATCATCGCTACCTGCTCGGTGAGTCTACCGCCAATATGATGGAACTCACCTATCCCGACCGCAAGCGCATCCACAATCTCAAGTACTTTACCTGGGTCGAGCAACAAGGCAAAACTTATGAAGAAATCCAGGCGCAGTGGTATCAGGACGATTACTGGACGAGCTTCCAGCAGCAGGTAGAGCAGATTGACGCGCTGATCGAGGCATTCAACGCACGGGTGGGATTATTGAAATAACAACTCGCCAGACCTGACAGGTTTCAGAAAACCTGTCAGGTCTGGCGATGGTTGCATGCCGTACAGGAATGTGTATACTTAAATCAGTCAAGCGTTAAACATCGTCTGGACGTAGATTCTCACCGCGAATCACGCGAATCTTCGCCGATTTCTAAGGAATTCGCGTAGCTCAGCGGGATTCGCGGTTTATTTTTTATGCGCTCACTCTCTGTGCTCGGGACGGTCTCCTGACCGCGCCCGCGCCAATCATAATCCATGTGTGAGGTGTCTATGAATCCACGTTTTTCGGTTGTCGCGCCGGTTTACAACGAAGAGGAACTCGTCGAGAAATTCTATCAGCGCGTCCGTGATGTGATGACAGGACTTGGAGAGCCGTGGGAGCTGCTGCTGGTTGACGATGGCTGCCGCGACAAGTCGCCGGAACTGATGGATGCCATCTACGCGCAGGACCCGGAGCATGTTGTTGTCATTCACTTTGCGCGGAACTTCGGGCATCAAATTGCCATCACTGCCGGTATGGATCACGCGCGCGGTGATGCGGTGGTCGTCATTGACTCCGACTTGCAGGACCCGCCAGAGGTCATCCCTGAACTCATCGCCAAATGGCGTGAGGGCTACGAAGTTGTCTATGCTGTGCGCACCGAACGGGAGGGCGAGACGTGGTTCAAGCTCTTTACCGCACGGCTGTTTTACCGCATCATCCAGGCGCTCACGGATGTGGTCATTCCAATGGAAGCCGGGGACTTCCGCCTGCTGGATCGCAATGCCCTCGAAGCTCTCAAGCGTATGCGCGAACGCCATCGTTTTGTGCGGGCGATGGTCTCGTGGATCGGCTTCCGACAGATCGGCGTGCCGTACAAGCGGCATGCCCGCACCGCCGGCGAGACGAAATACCCGTTCAAGAAGATGTTCCGTCTGGCGCTGGATGCCATCACCGGCTTCTCGTTCTTCCCATTGAAGCTGACGCAGTGGACCGGTTTGACGGCCGTGATGTTGGGCTTGCTCCTGGCGCTGGTCCTGTTCATCATCCGGATGGGCGGCAGCGCGCCGTTGGCGGGACAGGGACTCACCGCCAGCCTGGTGCTTTTTATGGGCGGCGTGCAATTGCTGGGCATCGGCATCCTCGGCGAATACATCGGTCGTATCTACGACGAAGTCCGTGACCGACCGCTCTATATCGTGCGAGAGGTTAAGAGAATCAGCGAGTAAAGAATCAGCGAAGAGAGAATGAAAGAATGAGCGAATGTAAAGAATGAGCGATTCGCTGATTCGCCGATTCTTCCATTCGCTGATTCACTGATTCTTCCATTCAAAACGAGGTTTCCTATGGCCCTGTGGGATGTTTACTACACCGTAACCAATCTGGATGACGCCATCCGCCTGCTGCGCGAACACAAGGAGAAAGCGCGCATTGTGGCTGGCGGCACCGATCTGCTCATTGAGATGCAGAACAAGGTACGCACGCCGAGCGTACTCATTGACGTAACCCGGGTGGGCGGATTGGACGAAATCCGTATGGGACTTGACGGCCTGATCCACATCGGGCCGATGGTGACGCATGCCCAGGCGGCCGCCTCGCCGTTGCTTCAGGAACAGGCACTGCCCCTGGCGCAGGCGTGCTGGTGGGTGGGCGCGCCGGCGCTGCGCAATCGCGGCACCATTATGGGAAATCTCGTCACGGCTTCTCCGGCAAACGATACCATTACCGCCCTGCGCGCCTTGCGCGCCAGCCTGATCCTGCGCAGCGAACGCGGCGACCGAATCATGCCCCTCTCCGATTTCTATACCGGCGTCCGCCGCACGGTTCTGGAGCCGGATGAGATGGTGGTAGACTTGACGTTCGCGCCGCTGAACGAAAATCAGCGTGGGGTGTATCTCAAATTGGGATTGCGGCGCGTCCTGGCGATTGCCGTCACCAATGTCGCCATCGTCTTAACCTTTGACGAAAACCGCAACATAACCGGTGCGCGTATTGCCCTGGGCAGCGTCGCGCCGACGATCATCCGTGCTTCGGAGGCCGAAGCCGCCTTAAAAGGCACGCCGCTCAGTGCCGGGAGCATCGCGGAGGCCGCCAACCGCGCCGCGCAGGCCGCCCGTCCCATTGATGATGTGCGTGGCTCCGCCTGGTTCCGCACCGAGGAAGTGCGCGCGCTCGTGCAGCGTGGCCTGGAGGCCATCCAAATGGACGCCCCGCGCCTGGGCCTGCCGGAACCTGATGCGATGGTGCGTTTGGGAGGCAAAGCCAAACGTCTGCCCAAACTCTGCGGGCCGACCATTGCCCATCATGCCGACGGCGATGAACCCATTCAGTGCGTCGTCAATGGCGAAAATGTCTCGGTGCAGGGGGCCAACGGCAAGACGCTGTTGCGCATGCTGCGCGAAGACCTGGGGTTGACCGGCTCGAAACCCGGCTGTGAGGAAGGCGAATGTGGCGCCTGCACCATCTGGCTCGACGGTATGGCGACGCTGGCCTGCCTCACGCCCGCCCCGCGCGCTCACGGGGCGCGGATCACGACCATCGAGGGGTTGAGCAAGGATGGGGAACTGCATCCCGTGCAGGAAGCCTTTATTAAAGAAGATGCCGTCCAATGCGGCTACTGCACCCCTGGTTTTGTGATGAGCGCCGCCAAGCTGCTGGAAGAAATTCCCCATCCCACGCAAGAGCAGATCAAAACCGCGCTCAGCGGTAACCTCTGTCGCTGCACCGGCTATTACAAGATCATCCGCGCCGTTGAAGCGGCGGCAATGGCGGGAAGCAAGAACTAAAGCGATAGCGCTGATTCTTGTGTACTGAAGATAATTTGGGGAGTAGCGAGATGGAGATGATTACGCTGAATATAGGAGAACAGCAACTCAAAGATATATTCAAGCAAGCATTGTTGGAGATTTTTGAGGAACGCCAGGATTTGGCCGAAGCGCTGTTTCAGGAAGCATTAGAAGATTGGGGGTTACTTCAGGCAATACGAGAAGGGGAGACTTCACCTGCTGTCTCCAGAGAAGCTGTCTTTACCGCCTTAGAGGCTATTGAATGAAGGTTATCTACAAAAACAGTTTCTTGAAAGACGTGCGCAAAATCAAGGAACGTGCATTGGCAATGCGCGTCAAAGAAGTCCTCGAAGCTATTGAGCAAGCCGAAACATTGCAGGAGATCGTAAACCTCAAACAGTTGAAAGGTTCAACGGGGTATTATCGCATTCGTGTTGGCGATTACCGCATCGGTTTACGGGTTGATGGTGAAACTGTTACTTTAATTCGCTTCTTGCATCGCAAAGAAGTCTATCGCTATTTCCCTTAATTTTTGGCTATGAAACGCAAAATCCCTAAAAAGGGCGCGGATGCCATCACGCTGTATACCCGCACATACTACTCGCTGCTACGGACCACCAATGTCGTGCAAATCCGCTCGCTCGAAGAGACGTATATGGGGATGCAGTCCTCACTGCACACGGCATCCACGAAGCAGAAGCCGGATATGTCGGCCTTCATCTACGGTAGCCTGCGCCTGCCGCGCTGCATCCTGGAGACGCGGCTGGTCATCCTCGGCCAAAGCCAGGAAGTGTTCCAGCAGCGCGGCTATCCCGACGTGGAATCCTGGCAACCCGTTGCCGCCCAGGCGCGCCGCCGGCGGATGTTCTTCGACGGGCAAGGGACCCTGGCCGCCTACATCGCCAGCATCTCCGATATTGACGATCTGGTGCCCATCCTGACGGCTTTTCAGATCGAATGGAACAAAATGCACGATCTGATCGGCTTGCAGGCCGGTCTATCCGAGCGGCTGCAAGCCTGGGCTACAACCGGCGCGCCGGACCCTGCGCTTATGGAAGAGACGCGCACCATCCTGCGGCTCTCACCGAAAGACTGGCAACGCCTGGAACAGGCGTGGGACGTGGATTTTCCCCGCCTGTTGTCTCACATCGCCGCGAGGCGTCAGCGGCTCACGATTCGCTTGCTGGCCGGCTCGTACATCGCTTACCGGCGGGCCACACAACAGTGGTGGGACCGCGTCAGGCAGTACGTGCCCTTCGACCTTTCCGCGCGGCCTACCTATTTCGTTTCCAGCAATACCCATAGCCTGGTGAATATGCTCACTGGCTTCGCCTTGCGCCACGAAGCGGAGCTGCTGGCCTATCTGGAGTCGGGCGCCGACCCGGCTCTGTACCTTGAGGCGCAGCGCATCCGCCAGCACGAAGTGCCGAGCAATTGGGCGAATTTCTTATATTACACCCAGCGCAAATACCTGGCTTCCCCCGAAGGCCAGACTTTACGCGAAGCGCGGCGGCGCTATGAGATCGAACACGGCATCATCCGCATTCCCAGCCAGCACACTTTCGATCTTGAAGTCCAGGTGATCGAGCTGGCGCGCTTGAATCCCGATGACGTTGATCCCCGCTTGCGCGACCTGCCGTTGGACGCTTTGCGCCGCAGCAACGCCATCATCTTGAATATTGACTATCCGCTTGGCTTTGCGGCGTATCATCTGCTGACGCGGTTGGCGGTCAACGTGGGGGAACTGCGCGGTGCGTACATCATCGGCAAAGCCGCCACCCTCAACGGGCGCATCGGCGACGTGCTGATTCCCAACACCGTCTACGACGAACATTCGCGCAACACCTATCTGTTCAATAACGTTTTCACCGCGCAGGATGTCGCACCCTATATCGTCTACGGCGACGTGCTGGACAACCAGCGCGCTATCAGCGTGCATGGGACCTTCCTCCAGAATCGTCAGTATATGGAGGGCTTCCTGGATGCCGGTTACACGGACGTGGAGATGGAGTCCGGGCCCTATCTTTCCGCTTTCTACGAATTTGTCCGCCCACGCCGCTATCCCACCAACGAGCTGGTCAACCTGTACACCGTCCCCTTTGAGATCGGCATCCTGCACTACGCCTCCGATACGCCGATGAGCAAAGGCAAAAATCTCGGCGCGCAGAGCATGTCCTACTTTGGGATGGACCCTACCTACGCCAGCACGGTCGCCGTGCTGCGGCGGATTTTGGGGTTGGAGACACGAAAATAGGATGAGGGATTGGGGATTAGTGACTGGCAATCAGTAGCCGGAGATGAAAGGTGCGAAAGGCTGCGGAGGAGTGATAAAATGACAGCAACGTCAAATAGCGCCACAGAAAACTTAATTGCGGCAATGACCGAGCGGATTGTACAACAGTTCGATCCCTTGCGCATCATTCTGTTCGGCTCGCAGGCGCGCGGTGATGCCGGGCCATGGAGTGATGTAGATTTGCTCATCGTATTACCAGAGAAGTGAGGAACAAACGCGAGGCTGCAATTGAGATTCGACGCGCATTGGCACATTTCACAGTCAGCAAGGACATTATTGTGACTACCCCGAATGAGATCAGGCAACGGGGCGATTTGGTTGGCACAATTCTACGTCCGGCATTACGAGATAGGGAAAATATTATATGAGCGAGACTGAGCGGCATTTGGAAACACGTCGCTGGTTACAATACGCTGAGGAAGATCTTTGTGCGGCGGAGAGAATGTTGCAGCAGAAAGATACATTGCCGCGCCATATCTGCTGGTTGGCGCAACAAGCCGCTGAGAAAACTCTCAGATTTAGCCCAACACGGATTTGTGTGGTAACGAACAATGAGGCAATACTATGAAATACAATGTTGTCGGCCAGGCCGTTCCCCGTATTGACGCCCGCGCGAAAGTGACCGGCGTGGCGCCCTATCCCGGCGATCTTGTGATGGAAGGCATGCTGTCTATGAAGCTGCTGTTCGCCGGCCGTCCGCATGCGCGCATTGTGAGCCTGGATACGCGGGCCGCCGAGACGCTGCCGGGCGTGGTGGCCGTGTTCACCTCCAAAGATGTGCCGGTGAATGAATATGGTCTGCAATACCCCGATCAGCCGGTGCTCTGCGGCCCCTGCGCCAAAGCAGGCGCCGACGTGGTGCGCTTTGTCGGCGATCAGGTGGCGGCCGTCGTCGCCGAAACGGAGGACATCGCGGCCCGCGCCGTCGAGTTGATCGCTGTGGAATACGCCGACCTGCCCGTCATCTCCGACCCGCGCGACGCGCTCAAACCCGACGCCCCGCGCCTGCACCCTCCCTATCCGGGCATTGACATCCACCCGGAACTGGTCTTCGACGGCAATATCGCCTCCCGACATCGCATCAACCGCGGCGATGTGGAAGCCGCATTCGAGCAGGCCGCTGTGGTGGTGGAGGCCGAGTACGAAATCCCCGGCCAGGAGCATGCCTACCTGCAACCGGAGGCCGGCCTGGCGTATGTGGATGAGGAAGAGCGCGTCACGGTCATTGTCGCCGGGCAATGGGCGCACGAGGACCGCGCGCAGATCGCCCATGCCCTGGCGCTGCCGCCGGAGCGCGTGCGCGTCATCTATCCGGCCATCGGCGGGGCGTTCGGCGGGCGGGAGGATATGTCCGTGCAGATCGTGCTGGCGCTGGCGGCCTGGAAGCTGCGGCGGCCGGTCAAGATCGTGTGGAGCCGCCGCGAATCCATCCTCGGACACCACAAGCGCCATCGCGCCTTTGCTCGCGCGCGCTGGGCCGCCACTCAAGAAGGGGACCTGCTGGCCGCGGAGACGGAAGTGATTGCCGATGCCGGCGCGTATGTCTACACGACCAACAAGGTGATGGGCAATCTGCTGTTGACCTGTAACGGCCCGTATCGCATCCCCAACGTCAAAACCGAAGTGCTCGGTGTCTACACCAACAACATCCCCGGCGGCGCCTTTCGCGGCTTCGGTGCCCCGCAGGGCAACTTCATCGCCGAGTCGCAGATGAACAAGCTGGCCGAGGCGTTGGCGATGGACCCGGTGGAACTGCGGCTGCGCAACCTCATCGGCCCCGGCGACCCTATGCCCTGGGGCCGCCCGCTCCCCGATGACGCACGCGGCCTGAAGCAAGCCCTGCTCGCCGCGGCCAAAGCGCTGGGGTGGGAAAAGACCGCCGCCGGTTGGCGCGCGCCGGCCACGGAAGCCGGCCGCGGCGTGGGGATTGCGTTGGGCTTCAAGAACATCGGCTATTCTTTCGGCTACCAGGAAAACGCCTGGGCGGCCATTGAACTGCGCGGGGATACCGATATCGAAGAAGCCGTGGTCTACGCGGCCAGCTCGGACGTCGGCCAGGGGACCCGCACCGTCATCTGCCAGATGGCGGCGGAAGCGCTCTCCCTGCCCTTTGACAGAGTGCGTCTCGAAGCCGCCGATACGGCCATCACCGGCAGCGCCGGCTCGTGCTCGGCCTCGCGGATGACGTTTATGATCGGCAATGCGGTGCGCGGCGCGGCCGCCGCAGCGTTGGAGAAGTGGCGGGATGAAGAACGCCCGGCCCGGGCCGAATACACCTACCTGGCGCCCAGGACCACCCAAATTGACCCCTACACTGGCGACGGCGACCCCAATTTCGCCTACGGCTACGTCGCCATTGCCGCCGAAGTCGTGGTTGACCCGCGCACCGGCGAATGTACTTTTCCGCGCCTCGCCTGCGCCAACGACGTGGGGCAGGCCATCAACCCGCGCCTGCTCGAAGGGCAAATCGAAGGCGGCGTGGTGCAGGCGCTCGGCTGGGCGACGACGGAAAACTTCATCCAGCGCGCCGGCTATCCGCTGACCACCACCCTGAGCACCTATCTCATCCCGACCATCGCGGACATCCCGCAGCGCGTGATCCCCATCATCCTCGAAAACCCCGCCCCCGGCGGCCCCTGGGGCGCGCGCGGTATGGGCGAAATGCCGTTCATCGCCGTCGCCGCCGCCGTGCACCACGCCCTGCGCAACGCCACCGGCGTGTGGTACAACCGTTTTCCGTTCACCGTGGAGCGGGTCTTACGTGGATTGAGAGGCAAAACGGAATGAATCGCTACAGGGATTGGTTCGACCAGGCAAAACGCGATTTAGAGCGCGCCAAACTCGATGTCCAATACGAGTTTTGGGAATGGGCGTGCTTCACGTCACAGCAAGCGGCGGAGAAAGCGGTCAAGGCAATGCTGATGTTTCACAACCTGGCCGTTTGGGGGCATGGCATATCGGCGATATTGCGGCAGCAGGACATTGTGCCGGTTCCGCCAGATATTATGGAGAAGGCGCAACTGTTGGATGCGCATTACATTCCCGCGCGTTATCCCAATGGATTCCCCGTCGGCAAACCGGCGGACTACTATAACGCGCACAAAGCGCAGGAGGCGTTTAATGCCGCCGCTGACATCCTCCGATTCTGTGAGGCTTGTCTCGCTGAACCGGAACAAAGTGCTTGAGGCCTTGCGTGAGAGCGCGCAACGGGCGCGGGACGCACACCCAGAGGTGCTCGAAGTACACCTGTTCGGCTCTCTGGCGCGCGGCAATTATACGGGCACCAGTGACGCCGATGTGCTGATCATCCTGAACCACACGCCCGAAACCGACCCGCTCCGACGGGTGTTGACCTTTATGCCTTATTTCGATGTTCCCTGCGGTGTGGATTTGCTCGTCTACACTCGCGCGGAATTGCAACAGGCCTTAGCGCATAACCCTTTCATCCAACACGCCTGGGCCGAAAAACATCCCCTGCTGCTCTCCCAGGCGGAAGATCACTCCATGCCAAACGGCAACCGGTGAACCCATTCCCCGATGAGCGGCAAGGCGACGTACCGCCCCTGTGCAGCGCGCACTATGCCGAGGATCCAGGCCAGGATGCCGGCGCCCCAGGCCGCGATCACCAGCGCAAACGCCATCACCCCGATCAGGATGCCCGCGTAGGGAATCCACGCCAGCAGCCAGGTGATCCCGTACCAGCCGCCGGACACCAGCGCTAAGGCCAGCAGTAGCCCCACCGACTGTTTGAGATGGAACCGCACCAATGGCGCGTCTTTTTCGGTGAGGGCGGCATACAGCCAGCCGAGGACGAAGATATACGTTGCCGCAGCCGTGAGACGCACCTTACGCGACATGGTTCCCTCCTATGCCCCGCAGGCAAAGCTCCGCAGCGAAGTGACACGCCACGAAATGTTCCGGTTCGACTTCCACCAAAGTTGGCGCCGCCACACGACAGCGGTCTTGCGCGTAGCGGCAGCGGGGATGAAAAACGCAGCCGGAGGGCGGATTGGCCGGGCTGGGGACTTCCCCCTCAAGGCGGATGCGGCTGAAGTGTAAATCCGGATCGGCAGGCGGAATCGCCGAGACCAGCGCTTCGGTATACGGATGGCGGGGCCGATAGAGGACGGCTTCGGTGGTGGAAAGTTCCACCAGCTTGCCCACGTACATCACCGCGATGCGGTCGGAGATGTGCTCGACGACCGAAAGGTCGTGGGCGATGAAGATCATCGTCAGCCCCAGTTCCATCTTCAGCGTCTGGAGCAGGTTGAGCACCTGCGCCTGGATCGAAACATCCAGCGCCGAGACCGGCTCATCGGCCACGATCAGCCGGGGACTCAGGGACAGGGTGCGCGCAATGCCGATGCGCTGCCGCTGGCCGCCGGAAAATTCGTGAGGATAGCGCTCCATATAATTCGGGTCCAGACCGACGGCTTTCATCAATTCCGCGACCCGCTCTTCCAGTTCGCGTCCCCGCGCGACGTGGTGAATGATCAGCGGCTCGCCGATGATCTCTTTGACGGTCCGCCGCGGGTTCAGCGAGCTGAAGGGGTCCTGAAAGATCATCCGCATCTCACGCCGCAGCGGCTTCATCTCTTTCTGGCTGAGGGTGGCGATGTTGATGCGCTGGCCGTCCCGGCGCGTGTACCAGATTTCCCCGGCTGTGGGATCGTACAGCCGCAGGATGGTGCGCCCGGCCGTCGTTTTGCCACAGCCGCTCTCGCCCACCAGTCCCAGCACTTCCTCTTCCCGCACAAAAAAACTCAGTCCGTCTACGGCTTTGACGTAGCCCTGCTCGCGGCGCAACGCCCCGCGACGGATGGGGAAGTATTGTTTAAGGTCTTTGACTTCCAGAAGTATCTTTCTCGGTTCGGTCATACGTCTACTCTCGCTGTGTGGCGGCCCCGGTGCGGTCAGAGATTAAAAGATCTCACCACAGAGTCGCAGAGGGCGCAAAGATTTTTATGTCGGATTCAATAAGATTAAGTCTTTTGCGTTCGAGTAATAATTTTATTGATTTAAACTTGAATTTTCCTCCGCGTTCTTTGTGTCTCTGCGGTGAATGGGGCTTTTTTCAGGAGGGTCTTAAGTGATCGTATAGGGATCGGCGGCGTCGCGCAACCCGTCGCCGAGGAAGTTGAAGCCCAACACCGCCAGGAGGATGAACAACACCGGCGCGATAATCCACTGATTGAACCCCAGGGTCTGGATCGTCTGGGCTTCGCGCATCATCACCCCCCAACTGACCAGCGGCTCCTGGATGCCGATGCCCAGGAAGCTGAGGAAGCTCTCGGCCAGGATGATCGAAGGAATGGTCAACGTAAGGATGACAATCGTATGGCTCAGGGTGTTGGGGTAGAGGTGGTAGAAGATGATGCGCATATCGCTGGCGCCCATCTCCCGCGCCGCCAGCACGAAGTCGGTTTCCCGCATCGCCATCACCTTACCGCGAATCTCGCGCGCCAGCAACGTCCAGCTCAGCAGGGCGAAAATGGTGGACATGGCGATGAACACCGCCATCTGATCCCAGTTTGGAGGAATGACCGCCGCCAGGGCCATCCACAGAGGCAGTTGCGGGAACGATTGTACGAACTCGACGAAGCGTTGCAGGTAATTGTCGAAGCGGCCTCCGTAGTAGCCGGAGATCACGCCCAGGACGGACCCCACGGCGACGCTGATGAACGTGCCGAACAGCGACATTGCCAGTGAAATGCGCCCCGCCAGACACATACGCCCGAAAATATCGCGCCCGAATTTGTCGGTACCCAGGATATAGATTGTGCCGGGTGCGGCGACGCCGTAGAGGTGCAGACGGCTGGGGAATAGGCCCAGCCATTTGTATTCCCATCCCTGGACAAAGAAATTCACAAAGTACAGGGTGCTGGGATCCTCCACCCAATGCATATACATATTCTCATCTACCACCTGCTTCCACTGGTACACAAAGGGCCGTCCGTAGAACTTGCCGTTGATGTCCACAAAGTGAATGCGGCTGGGTGGAGTAAACCCGCTGCGCATATTCAGCTTGACCGGATCGTAGGGCGAAAAGAAGCTGGAAAAGACGGCCAGCACGGCCAGCGCCAGCACAATCAATCCCCCTACAATGGCGACCCGGCTCTTGCGAAACTTGCGCCACACCAGATTGAAATAGCTTTCGTGTTCTTCGAGACGAATTTGCTGCTTCTCCGTTATGTGCTCGGTCATAAGCGCCTCATTGTCCAAGCCGAATGCGCGGGTCGAGAACCGACAACATAATGTCGGCGATTAAGTTCCCGATAACCAGCAACACACTGTAGATAAACAAGAAGCCCCCGGAGACATAAATATCCTGATTAACCAAAGAACTGTAAAACATCGGCGCCAGCGAAGGCATGTTCAACACAATCGCCGCTTCCAGCTCACCCTGAAGCATATACGGCAACACCGTTCCCTGGTACATGATGATGGGATGCAGAGCATTCGGGACGGCGTGCTTGTAAATGACCAGGGACTCCCGCACACCTTTGGAACGCGCCGTAGTCACATACTGCGAGTTCAGCACATCCAGCAGATTGGCGCGCATTACGCGCATATTGCGCGCCACGCCGCCAAAGCCGGCAATGGCGATCACCGGCCACGAGTATTTCAGAATGTCCACGAATTTATCCCAACTCAGCGGCGCAAAAGCGTACTGTGGGGAAACAAACCGGTTCACATACGGATACTTGATCTCAATCACCAGGTAATACACGATCACAATCGCCAGGAAGAAGCGCGGGGCTGCGGTGCCGATGAAAGCAAAGACGGTGGCAAAAGTGTCGCCCAGGCTGTATTTATGGGTGGCCGAATAAATGCCAATGATAATACCCACCAACGTGGAAATTAAGTGCGCCGCCAGTGCCAGGAACAGGGTACGCGGCAGCCGTTCCGCGATCAGTTGCGCCACATCTTGCTTATAGGCGAAAGAGTAACCAAACTTGCCTTCGAGGACGATGCCCTTGATCCACCGCAGATACTGGATGGGAACCGGTTGATCCAGCCCGTAGATTTTGCGATATTCGTTGGCGGCTTTTTCGGCTTCCTGGGGGGACATATTCGCCTGGTTGATCAAATATTGCTGGTAAGCGGTGGCGAAATCCCCTGGCGGCAACTGGATAATCACAAACGCCACCACGCTAATCCCCAGCAACAAGGGAATCGAGATCAAAAAACGGCGTAAGATGTATCCTAACATCGCAACTTCATCCTTGATGTGAAATGGGGAGGGAGAGGTGCTCTCCCTCCCCATCTGGCGGTTATATTACTTGGAAAAATCAGGGTAGGGGAAATCCACACCAGGTAGCTTGCCGGGATAGATTTCCTTTTGTCCCAGGAGGGTCTGTTCCTCCGGCGCCAGCCAGATTTGTTCGGGCAGGAAGTTGTTGAAGTCCCACTGGTAGAGGAAGGGCGGCGTGCCGATGGGCACATTCTTGAAGTACTTGTTCAGCATCAGCCCATAGCGTCCCACCACCAGGCCGACCGAGTAGACGTTTTCGGTGTGCAGCTTGTTATACTCGTACATCAGCTCTTTCTGCTTGGCGAAATCGGTTTCCAGGCAGAAGGCATTGGAAATCTCCATCATCCGCTTCTCGAAATCGGCATACTCTTCAGGCTTATCCCCTTCGCGATGCCAGCCGAATTCCTTGGTCACCGGCGCAAAGTCCTTGCAGCGCACATTGGGGGTCGCCCACACCTGACCGGGGCGGCTGATGCGCATTTCCCACGTCCCGTTGGTCGAAGCCTCGTTCATGGCGATGTTGGTGAGAATGCGGAAGTTGACCTTGATGCCGATATCCTGGAACAGCAACACCAGCGCCGGCCCCATCGTCGCGCCGGCCGAGATGTCTTCCCACGTGGTCATCGCAATCTCGACGTTCTTGCCCGCCATCGGGCCGGTAGTCCAGTTGAGGATGCCGTCCTTATCGGTGTCTTCCAGTCCCATCTCCTTGAGCAAAGCGCGCGAAGTATCCGGCGAGAACGGATAGTACACGACAGAGGTGCGGTCAAAGTACTGGGAACCGGGGAACAGGCCGCCCGGCCAGGGGCGGAAGAAGGGGCCGTTGGTGAGCGAACGCGCCAAGCCTTCGCGGTCAATCGCCTGGGTCAAGGCGCGCCTGAAGCGCACGTCGCGGAGCAGGTCGCGCACGGCTGCATCGCGGTCGCTCTGGACGCCGGTGTATTTCGCCTGATTGATCTCCAGGCTGAAGCCCAGGGTTTCCGGCCCCCATTCCACGCGGAAAGGCGCGTTGGGATTGGAAGCCTGCTTGACCGTCTCATCGAAGGTTTCGGGGTTCTCCACATTGGCATGGTCGGCCGTACCGGCGATGGTGTTCAGCGTGCGGGTGGTGCCGGTCTTGGAGTAGGTCCACTGCATTTCATCCAGATAGGGCAGTTGGCAGCCGTTGGAATCCACTTTCCAGTAGTAGGGGTTGCGGCGCATCACCATGAACTCATCGGTCTTGTATTCCACCGGCACCCAGGGCCCCATCGTGACGGTTGGCAGCTTGTTCGGTGGAAGCGCGTCCCGGTAGCTCTGATAGTCTTTGCCGCCGTACTTGGGGTGGAGCGGCTTGAGAATGTGGGCCGGACCGGGGGAGAAGATCAGATTTGTCATATTGTACAGTTGCGAAACCGGTTTGGGAACGGGGAAGGTCCAGAGGAGCGTGTATTTGTCGAGGGCTTCCAGTTTGATCGGCTTACCCTCGATCTGCCAGAAGCTGGCCTGCGTCCACGAGTTGACGTTCGGGTCCAGGATGTTGTCTTCCCACAGGAACATAATGTCCTCGGTGGTGAACTCCACGCCATCGGACCACTTGGCGCCTTCGATCAGGTGCATCGTCAACTGATAGCCATCGGCAGACCATTCCCAACCTTTCGCCAGTTGCGGCAGGGGGCTGACGTCTTTGGTCAGGAACATTGCGCCGGTCTGCACCGGTTCCTCCTGCACGACCGCTTCGATGCCGAACCAGCCCTGGCTCACGCCGGCGGCCCAGTTCCAACCTTCGGTAGGGGCGGCCCAAACGCCACGCCACACGCCACCGTATTGGCCGATGCCGTCGGACATAAAGCCTTCTTTCCACACAAATGGCTCTTTGGGCAGGCGTTCTTCGATGGGCGGCAGCTCCCCGCGCTTGACCTTCTCTGTCACCCAGGCCGGCTCACAGTACTTGTCGAATTTCTTGAACTCGATCATCTCATCCACATCGAAGGTTTTGGGTTCACGGCTGCCGCTCATCAACGCGGGTTCGGGATAGGGGATCGCGCCGGCCAGCACGTACTTCTCCACTTCAACCTCGACAGTCTTGACGACCTCTTTGGTGACTTCGACAGTCTTGACGACTTCGACTTCTTTTTGAACCTCAACGGTCTTCACCACCTCAACGGTTTTGACCACCTCAACCGTCTGGGGGCCGCCACAGGCAGACAATAGAACTGCCAGGATCATCCATACTGACATGGTAACGGACAGGGACTTCTTCATAGATTAACTCCTCTCGAAAACTAATGTGAATACATCATTTGTCTCGCAAAACAACCATCTGAAATCCATACATGTTTGAAAAGCTAGTTCACCTCCTTAATCTAAAAATAGTCTGGTAGTCTTTCGTCCGATAGTCAGAGCGTCATTTTCATCGCCGGCGAGCCGTCCGTTAATGCTGAATTCCTTAGAATAATTGAGTCTACTGAAAAACTAAAGATCTCACCGCATAGTTGCGGAGGGCGCAAAGATTTTTATGTCGGATTCAATAAAATTAAGTCTTTCGCGTTTCTTTGCTAATTCTATTGATATAACCTTGAATTTCTCTCGGCGTTCTTTGCGTCTCTGCGGTGAATTGGACTTTTTTCGGGAGAGTCATAGTTGAGAGTTCAAAGTAAAAAACCCGTTAGAATCCGTTGACGAATACAAACAATAGACTCAGGCTGCGGTAGCCGCTTCACCAAAGAGCCAGCAGGCGACAAAGTGCTGTGGGGCGACTTCGCGCCATACCGGTGACTGTTGCGTACACACAGGCAACACGCGCGGGCAGCGCGGCGCAAAAGGACATCCTGGAATCTCTTCAATCGGCGAAGGCACCATCCCTTCGATGGGCACCAGCACCTTCTTGCCTTTGCGCCCCAACACCGGCACCGAGTTCAGCAAGCCGACGGTGTAGGGATGCAGCGGATGGTGGAACAATTCACGCACCGGCGCATGTTCCACCAGCCGACCCAGATACATCACTCCTACCTCATCGGCCATCTGAGAAACGACGCCCAGGTTGTGCGTAATCATCAGGATAGAAGAATCAAAGTCGCGCTGCAGCTCGCGCATCAAATCCAGGATTTGCGCCTGCACGGTCACATCCAAGGCTGTCGTGGGTTCGTCGGCGATGAGGATGGAGGGGTTACACGACAGCGCCAGAGCGATCATCGCCCGTTGCCGCATACCGCCGCTCAGTTGATGGGGGAACTCCCGCAGTCGCTGTTGAGGATCGGCAATCTGTACTTTCACCAGCATCTCCAGCGCGCGCGCCAATGCCTCTTTGCGTCCCACCTTTTGGTGCAGGCGCACCGATTCGGCGATCTGCTCACCAATCGTATAGAGGGGATTGAGAGAGGTCATCGGCTCCTGGAATACCATAGCAATCTCTGCGCCGCGGATACTGCGCATCTCTGCGCCGCGCGGGTTGAGCCGGGTGAGATCAACATATTCCTCTTGGCCCTTTTTGCGAAGGTAGATATGACCGGCCACAATTTTACCCGGTGGACTTTGGATCAGGCGCATAACAGACATTGCTGTAATGCTTTTGCCGCAGCCGCTCTCTCCCACCAGACCGAGGGTGCGCTTACGGCGCAATTGCAGATTCACCCCATCAACGGCCCGCACCGTGCCCTTTTCCAGGAAAAAATAGGTCTTGAGGTCTTCAATTCTAAGAATGACTGGAGAATCTTGGATGTCGGTCATGTTCGGCTTTCAAATTATGGTCTTATCGAATGAGTCTACTGAAAAAACCAAAAATCTCACCGCAGAGTCACAGAGGGCGCAAAGATTCTTGTGTCGGATTCAATAAGATTGAGTCTTTTGCATTTCTGTATTAATTTTATTGATTTGAGCTTTATTTTTTTCTCTGCGTTCTTTGCGTCTTGTATATTTAGAGTACCTCTGCGGTAAATTAGACTTTTTTTCAGGAGAGTCATCGAATCAAGTTAATAGAAACTCTGCGTTGATTCGCTGATTCGCCGATTCGCTGATTCACCGATTCGCTGATTCACTCAGCCGGCAAATCCTCCATTAACTGATCTCACCTGTCGGGCATTAACCGATGATGCGCTGTAATACTTGATGCAAAGTTGTGGGTAAGACGGGCTTGACCAGGAAAGCAGCTGCCCCCAGCGCCATTCCCTTACGCCGTTCGTCAGAGGTGCTGCACAAAATCACCGGCGGTCTTTCGGCAACGGGCGCCCGGCACAGCGTTGCCAGCAGGGACCATCCTTTTCCGCCACCCAGGGCCGGCTCCAACACCACCGCGCATACTCCCGCCATTTGTGCCATTACCAGGGCTTCGGCGATATCAAGGGTCGCCAACACTTCGTAGTCGCTGCTCAACTCGCGGCGGTAGAGTTCTAACGTTGGGAGATCGTTCTCGACGATGACAATCCGTGGTTTAGCCGTCACGTTCATTCCATCCCGCCTGTTGGCGATGGGCAATCACTCACCTACTCTGTAGTTTATCTCCAAAAACGCCCTTCGTCTTGAATAAAAGAATCGGCAGATTGGATAAAACTATCACAATCTGCCTGATCCGCTGACAAAGTGCCCCTATGGCACAGGTTAAGAAGGCGAGACGGGGGTGCCGGCCTTGCCGGCGCGATATTCACCTGGGGAAACGCCAAGCTGCTTGTGGAAAACGCGACTGAAATAGGCCGGGTCTTCAAAGCCGACCTGCGCCGCAATTGCCGTGATGGAGTCTGACGTCGTGCGCAGCCGTATTCCGGCCTGGTAGACCCGTACCCGATTGAGAAACTGCCAGGGGGACAGGCCGACTTCGTGTTTGAAGATGCGGCTCAGATAATTCTCACTCACCCCAATCGCGCGGCAGATCTCGGCGCGCGTGAGGCGTTCGGCATAGTTTTGAAGCAAATAGGCCAGCGCGTGCTTCACCACGGCGCTGGTCGGCTGGGGCAGCGCTGTGGTCCCCGCACAGGCAGCTTGCAACACCGCCTGCATCTCGGCGTCATCCAGAATGTGTTTGGCCTCAAAGGTCACACCTGCATAGTCCAGTCGCTGTACATCCGCGAACGTGAGCATCTTGCCGCTGATGACGATCACCGGCGTATGGCGGGTCGCAGCACGGGTGCGGAGGCGTTTCAGAACCTCGAAGCCATCCACTTCGGGCATCAGCAAGTCTAACAACACCAGACGCGGCGCCTGTTCAGCAGTTTCAACCTGCTCCAAAAGTTGGAGCGCCTGGGGGCCGCCTTCAATAAGCACAATATCCAGATCCGGCAATGCCGCAGCCGCCAGACAGCGATACAGCTTACGCGCCTCGGGATCATCGTCAATCACCCACACACTCCCGCCCATGCCGGGCCGGCGCATCGCGTCTAGTATCTCACCAAGCGTGCGCGCACAGAGCGGTTTAAGCAGGATATGCGTCAGGCTGCCGTCTGATCCCCCAGATGGCAGCGACGTTGCGGCGACGCCAGTGGCGGCGTCAGGCTGGATCGTCGGGCAGAACAGGATGAAAGGGAGACGCGAGAGCAGCGGATGACGGCGCAAACGTTGAATCAAGCTCCATTCCTGCATCATGCTCCTGCCGGTCGCGTTGCCGGCGACATCCCAGGCCAGCGCAATGGGACGACTTGCGGGTGGCAAGGATAGCGGTTCATCGCCCGGCGTGAGGCGATAAAGTGTCGCGCCCTGCCGTCGTGCCAGCTCGCTTAAAGTCGGCGAGAGGCCATCGGCGCCGGCCACATAGAGCAATAACCGCACTGCGTCTTCCGAGAGCGACTCCGTAGCCCAGAGATCTCCGCAAGCCGGTTGCCCGGTGAGATCGGGCAGAGGCAGGTAGACATGGAAGACACTTCCCTGCCCGGGTTTGCTTTCCAGAGACATCAAGCCGCCGTGGAGCGCCACCAGCCGGCGCGTGATGGCGAGTCCCAAACCGATGCCTTCGCCGGGGCGAGACATAGGGGCGGCGGTCACGAATGGCTCGAAGATGCGTTCTTGTTGCTCGATGGGGATGCCGCAGCCCGTGTCTTCAACCCAAAGATGCAAGTGGGGCGGTTCAACAGCCGCGTGCAGCGCAACGTACCCTTGCGTGGTAAACTTAGCGGCGTTGCTCAGTAAATTGAGGATAATCTGGCGCAGGCGCGCCGGGTCGGCTTGCAGCAGCGGTAAGGGCTTCGGGAAATCAAGCTGCCACTGCACTTCAGGGCGCGGGGTGAGACTATGGACAAAACTCTCAAAGGCTTCACGGATCAAATCTGCCGGCGCGAACACCTCCGGCGCCAGTTCCAGTGCGCCGATCTCGACCCGTGAAAGATCGAGCAGATCGTTGATCATCCGCTGCAGGTGCATGCCACTCTGAGCGATGTATTCCAGGTCGCGGCGCAGGGCCGGCGGCAATTCGAGGTCATAAAGGTTGGGTACGCGCAGCGCGCTTTCACAATAACCCAGGATGATGTTCAAAGGAGCGCGCAGCTCATGGCTTACATTCGCCAGCAAGCGCGTCTTCAGTTGATCGGCAGCTTCGGCATGCGCACGTTGTTGTACAGCTTCCTCGTAAAGCTCGGCGTTGCGCAGGGCCACGCCCAACTGGTCGGCCAGCGCCTGTAAGCCGATCAGGTCCTGCCGCACATGGCCCATCGGGCGGCGGCTGTGCAAATCGAGCACGCCCAAGATATCCTCGCCCAAACGCACCGGCAAGACCACTCTGGAGCGCGTTTCAGGCCAGGCCGGGTCCGGGGCAAAGCGGCGCGTGAAACGCGTGTCGGGAATGAAAACCGGCTCGCGACGTTGCAGCACCTCGCGGAGCAATCCTTGTGGTTCAATGCGTACTTCTCGGCCATAAGCTGCTTCATCTTCCTGCCAGGAAACCAGCACCTGTTCCGTTTCTGACCACAGCCACAACCGCACAAAATCGTAGCCGTAGTTGGCGCGGAGCAGTGCGGCAATCTCCTGGGCGATTTTGGAACGCTTGAGCGTCGCACCGACCCGCCGGCTGAGCGCCAGGCTGGTTTCAAGTTGCATAAGGCGGCTTTGTTCCATCCGCCAGTTGACACCCACCAACCGGGTGGGGATGTCGGCGATAGCGATCAACTTCTCGATGGCGACCTGCGAGACGTTTTCGGCCGTGACCAGGCGTGGGTGGTAGCTGAAATGGGCTGGCGTAGGTTGATGCAGGGCTGTTTGCAGGGCCAGGTGCGCCGCCTGAGCGGCCATCTCACGGGGAGGGGTTTCAACCGTCGCGGCCATACTCCCATCAAAAATCGCCGCCAGCGCCAGGGGATCGCCGTTGACGCCGACAATGAGCGGCCATGATGGCTCAAACAGACCGAGCATTTGCACCGCATCGCGGGCAGCCAGGGCCAGGGAATCCGAGAGACCAAAGATGGCATCCGGGGGACGTTCAAGCTGCCGCAGCGTCGCTTCGATCACCGGATAGGCTTGCTCATAGGTCCAGTAGGCGGGACAATGTAAAGTCTTGAGTCGGGGATACGGACGCAGCGCCGCATGGTACCCCTCCATGCGGCTCTGACCTTTGTCAAGTCCGGTATCCAGGAAGGCGCTGACACATAAAGTCACCCCCTGCCCCCCTAGCGTTGCGGCGATGAACTCCCCGGCCATCCGTCCACATTCATACAAGCCCTGGGGAGAAACCAGCAAGGGATGCCGGATCGCGGCCTCGGACAACAAAATAATCGGCAACCCGCCGGCGAGGAGCTGGTTAATCGTGATTTGAGACAAGCCATTGCTAATCAGCACATCAATGTCCTGGGCCAGGATCTCCTCGGTGATGCTGGTCGGGTCCAATTCCAGAATAGTCTGGTAAGAATTGGCGACTTCGACAGGTACCCGCTGGACTCCTAACTGATGCAGTTGTTGAAACAGAGCCTCACGCACCTGCACCCAAAATGGATCGCCCGGCGGGACCTGAATGCCGATCCGCAGGTGCGAAAATTGGGATGTACCGTCAGCGGCCTTGCTCATAATTTAGGCTGTGTTTTCCGTCTGTCCAATACAGGCGACCGTTTATGATTTGCGGTAAAATGAGTATACTTAAATCAATTAAACGTCAACCTTGCGGAGTCAGCTATAGACGGTCAATCGCGTCTCGGCATCCTCGGCGGCTCCTTTGATCCGCCGCATTACGGGCACCTCGCGCTGGCCGAAACGGCGCGCGTACAACTGGGGCTTTCGCGTGTCCTGTTCGTCCCGGCGGGTGCGCCGCCGCACAAGCGCGACCGGATTATGTCCTCCGCTGCAGACCGCGCCGCGATGACCGCCGCCGCCATCGCCGACAACCCCGCCTTCACGCTTTCGCGGGTGGACCTTGACCGCCCCGGCCCGCACTACACCGTGGAGATGCTGACGCTGCTGCGCGCCCAATACCCGGACGCTGCGGCCTGGTTTCTGCTGCTGGGCGAGGATTCACTGCACGACCTGCCCACGTGGTACAACCCCCAGGGCATCCTCGAACAGGCGCACCTGGCCGTCATGCCGCGCCTGAGCAAACGGGTGGATATGGCAGAGCTTACGACAATCTTGCCCGCGCTGGCCGAAAAGCTCATCTGGCTGGACGTACCGCCACTCACCATCTCCTCCACCGACCTGCGCCGCCGTGTCCGCGCCGGCCTCCCGCTGCGTTATCTCGTCCCCCCCGCCGTCGCAGCCTACATCTATGAACACGGGTTGTATGGCGAAAGAATCAGCGGATGAAAGAATCGGCGAATGAAAGAATCGGCGAATGAAAGAATCAGCGAATGAAAGAATCAGCGAATGAAAGAATCAGCGAATGAAAGAATCAGCGAAAGTCTCCCTACTCTCTACTTCATACTCCATATTCCCCCCATTTCTCATTCCCCGTCTTTGTGGTACATTTGAAGAAGTCTGCGGCAAGCCGCATATTCGCTGATTCTCGATTCGCTGATTCGCTGATTCGCTGATTCTCGATTCGCCGATTCGCTGATTCTTAGATTCATACATAGGGAGATCGAACACCATGCGCCGTTTTTGGCTCTTGTTATTGCTGGTAACACTGCTGAGCGGTTGCTCAGAAGCAGAAGACTTACTCGGATTGATCGTGCAACCGAAGGAAGAGGCCACCTTGCCATCGGCCTACATCGCCCCCACGCCGGAGGCCACCTTCCCGGCCGAGATGAGCACCATGGCGCGCATCCTGGCGCGCGGGGAGATGGTGGTGGGCGTGCGCTATGATTTGGAGCCGTTCTCTTACATCACTGCCAACAGTGAGCTGGCCGGCCTGGAAATTGACCTGGCCCGCGAGCTGGCCCGGCGTTGGCTTGGCGATCCCAATGCGGTGCGTTTCCGCCAGGTGCGTTCCAATTCCGCCTTCCAACATCTCGCCAACGGCACGGTGGACGTCGTCCTGGCGGGTGTGAGCCACACGCAGGAATTGGAAGCGCAAGCCGATTTCAGCCCGGCGTATTTCATAGACGGCATTGCCTACCTGACCTTCCCCGATGTCGGCATTCAGGACCCCGCCGGACTGCAAAATCGCAAGATCGGCGTCGTGACCTGGACCGGCAGCCGCGCCGCTATCGCCGCGACCCTGCCGACCTCGCCGACCTTTGTGGCCTACACGAACTTCTTCGAGGCCATTGAAGCGCTGCGCACACGCCAGATTGATGTCTACGGCGACATGCGGCATCGTCTGGAACGCGCCCGCCGCCTGGTCGCCGGCTCGGTGGTGGCCTTACAAACCACGTCCGAACCGGTAGCGATGGTCTATCGGCAAGACGATCCATTTTTTGTCAATCTGGTGACCTTCACATTTCAGGACATGGCCGCCGACGGCACATTCGACGCCCTTTACGCGCGCTGGCTACCGGGCGTCTCCCCGCCGCGTCCCGAACGGCTGGCAGGGAACGCCTCGACGCCTGCCCCAGCCGAAACGCCGCAGCAGCTTTCCACGCTGGACGTGCTCGCGCGCATCCGCAAGCGGGGCACGCTGGCCCTGGGATACTTCGTTGACCGTTGGCCCTACAGCGCCAACCGCGCCGACGGCGTCCCCACGGGCTTCGAGGTACGGCTGGTGGAGCGCATTGCCGAACGCTGGTTGGGCAATCGCCAGGCCGTCACCTTCGTCCCGGTGACCGAAGCCGACGGCCTGACGCGGCTCCAGCAAGGAGAAGTGGACATGCTCGTGGGCAACTGGGTGCAAACGCGGGAGCTGGAATTACAGGCCGATTTCTCTATCGCGATTTTGGATGACGGCGTCAGCATTTTCTCCCTGGCAGCCGCCCCGGTGACCGAGCTTGCGGCTTTGAACGGGCGTCCCGTGGGCGTTCTGACCGGCTCTGAAGGCGAGCGCGCGCTGCCCGCTATGGCCCAGGCGGCCGGCATCGGCGTTTCCACGGTACGTTACCCGGATGTGGAAGCGGCGCTGGAAGGTCTGAACGGCGGTGAAGTGGCCGCGATTGTTTCCGAACGGCGCGCCTGGTTGCAGATCCAGTTCACCAGGCCGGGTTATGTGATCACCGATCAGCGCTACACCCGCCGCCCGGTCGCCATCATTCTGCCCCAAGGCGACTCCACCTACCGGGACCTGGTAGACCTTACCCTGGCAGCCTTGCAGGCCGACGGCACCTATCAAGAACTCTACAGCCTGTGGTTCGATGACCCGGTGCCGACCCTGACGGTCTGGCCCGGTCAACCGGCCGTACCACTGGTGATTATGCAATAAGTGTGTCAGTCTTGCGCAAATGCCGATTGCTCACTGCAAAAACTTGCCTATAATAGTAAGTAGAATCTATCACGGCCAGGAGAAACCTTTATGATGAAAACCGCCTCGGAGGTAGGCGCAGAGCAGGATGTCATGGCGTCATTGTTGGACCAATATCTGGAAACCAACACGTGTCACCGTGGCGATGTGGTTGAAGGCGTCATTGCCTCGATCAACGACAAGACGATTCTCATAGACATCGGTGGCAAAGCGGATGCCATCGTCCACCCGCGAGAAGTTGAAAGGATGTTGCCCAGAGAATTAAGCGCCCTCAAACCGGGACAGGGGGTGAGTGTCTACATCCTTGAGCAAGGTGACGATGATGGCACCATGCTGGTATCGCTGGCCCGAGCCGCGCAACAGAGCGATTGGGATCGCGCACGCAAGTTGCTGCGCACTGAAGAAGCCATTCCTCTCCCCGTCGTGGATGCCAACAAAGGCGGCGTGATCGTGCGTCTGGGACGCCTGAGAGGGTTCGTGCCCGGCTCGCAACTGCTGCCCTGGCATGCGCAACACAATGATTCCGAATCCGAAAACCGTTGGGAACCGCTGCTCGGCGAAACGCTGATGCTGCGGGTAATCGAAGTCACGCCGGAGCGTAACCGGCTCATTCTCTCCGAACGGCGCGCCGTAGATAGCAAAGCCGCCAAGCGCAAAATTCTGGAAAGATTGAAGGTTGGTTCCGTGGCGCGCGGCACGGTCAACAATGTGGTCCCCTTTGGTGCCTTCGTGAATGTCAACGGCGTGGACGGCTTGTTGCACATTTCGGAGCTTTCCTGGAAGCGCGTCACTAAGCCACAGGAATATGTCCAGGTAGGCCAGGAGATTGACGTTTACATTCTCGATGTGGATCTGGAGCAAGAACGTCTGGGGTTGAGTCTCAAACGTCTCACCCCCGATCCGTGGGAAAGTGTGCGCGACACCTACCGTGAAGGCCAGCTTGTTGAAGCCACGATTGTGAATATGACCTCGTTTGGGGCGTTTGCGGCGCTGGTCGAACGCCCCGAAATCGAAGGATTGATTCATATCTCGGAGCTGGCCGACCATCCGGTCACACGTCCTCAAGAGGTCGTCAAACTCGGCGACCGGCACACTTTGAAGATCATCTCCTTGCAACCGGAAGAACGGCGCATCGCTTTCAGCTTGAAGCAGGCCCGGACGCAGACTTCAGATGCGCCGCAGCCGGCGGAGATTGAGAATTCGGACGCACTTCCCGTCGCAACCGGGCAAGAAGCCGTTTAACCGCGTCCCTTCCATCCATAAACCCTTTGCCGGTCGGCATATTCGGCAAGCCAGACGGCAAAGACACATAAAGTCCCGGTCACCTTGCCGGGGCTTTTTTGACAAAAATAAATGAAAGTCTAATGTATCAGATTGCATGTCCCAACTGCACAGCCGCGCTTGATCTGCGCCGCAGAAGCGCCGACGGCGCTTATGTGTACTGCGAGGCGTGCGGCAGTGAGTTTGCGCTTAAGGGACACGTATGTCCTTATTGCGGGACTTACCACGAACAAGAGGTAGGATTTTGCCATCGGTGCGGCGCCGGCCTGACCCGGCGCTGCCCGAAATGCGATACCGTCAACTGGATCGGCAACGAGTATTGTACAAACTGTGGCGCGTCTCTTGACATCCTCGAACTCATTGTGCAACGCCACATCCAGGACGTCGAGGGACGCCTCTATCAACAAATGGACGAGGCGGAGAGGGTCAAAGCCGCGGAGATGGCGGCTTCCCAGGCACGGATGGAACGCCTGTTAGCGGAGGAACGCGAATTTCAGGCGGCCATCCAGCAGCGACTCCTGGAACAAAAACGCCAGGAGCGGAAAATCCTCACCATTGTCTTGAGTGTGGCGGTCGTCTTATTTGTCGTGATCATAGTCATCGCTCTGCTGACCTGGTAGTTTCTCTATAGAAATAACGATGAACTTCAATTACACACTCACAGCCGCCATCGCGCGGGATTTAATGAAGATCGAGGCCGCTCGACAAACGGTGACGTTGACCGTGCTTCCACCGGCGGTTGCCGAGCAGTTGCGTCAGCAAGCCCGCATACGTTCCACCCATTACTCCACGTACATTGAAGGCAATCGCCTCACACTGGCAGAAGCAGAACAGGTACTGTTGGAAGGCCGTCGTTTTCAGGGCCGTGAGCGTGATGCACGAGAAGTGCAGAACTATTACCGGGCTCTGCATCAGATTGAAACCTGGGCAGAACAGCACACACCGATCACCGAAGATCTGATCCGCCGCCTGCATGCCTTGATTTTCGTCGGGCCGCGCGCCAAACCTACGCCTTATCGTGACAGCCAAAATGTTATCCGCGATGCGGCTACCGGTGCCATTGTTTACTTGCCGCCCGAAGCCACTGACGTGCCGGGCCTGATGCGCGCCCTGGTGGATTGGATCGTCCAGGCAGAGCAGGATAACATCCCTGTTCCCCTGATCGCCGGGCTGGCGCATTACCAATTCGTGACCATCCATTCTTTCTACGATGGCAACGGACGTGTCGCACGTGCCCTGGCTACGCTCATCCTTTACCGCCATGGTTACGACCTGGGCCGGTTTTATAGCCTGGAAGAGGTTTACGCCCAAGACCTCGCCGCCTACTATGCCGCTTTACAGACCCATCCACATCATAACTACTACGAAGGCCGCGCCAATGCTGATTTAACCGGTTGGGTTGCCTACTTCATTCATAGCATGGCGCAGGTTTTCCAACGTGTGGCGGCTGAAGTACGTGCGCATGCCAATCAGATGCCCGCGCCGGAGCCGCCGGAGCTGCGTCGCCTGGATCGGCGTGCACGCCTGGTACTGGGATTGTTTACCCGCCAGGAGACGCTCACCGGCGTGGAGATTGCCCGTGCCCTGGCGCTCTCCCCACGCACTGTTCGTGAGCTGCTCGCCGTTTGGGTAGAGGCCGGCTGGCTGGAGATCGCCGACCCGGCCCGCAAATCCCGCCGCTACCGTTTATCGGCGGAATATCGGCGGTTTATCGGCGAAATAACGGCGGTCTGATCGCTAATTTGTTGATTTTGTGATTTGCTGATTTTATGATTTGCCGATTCGCCGATTCTTTCATTCGCTGATTCAAGGAGGCACTCCCGTGTTCAAAGAAGCTGAACTGGTACGCACCTTGAAAGATCAAGTGGTGCAATGCCGTGTGTGTGAGCACTACTGCACCCTGCATCCCGGAGAATGGGGTAAATGCGGCGTGCGCGTCAATCGCGACGGAAAAATCTACTCGGCGGTCTACGGCAATGCCGTCGCCGCGCACGTGGACCCCATCGAAAAAAAGCCCCTGTTTCACTTTCTCCCCGGCAGCCGGGCCTTTTCCATCGGTACGTATGGCTGCAACATGCGTTGCCGTTGGTGCCAGAACTGGCAGATTTCCCAGGTCAGAGAAGTGGAAGAAGACCGCTCATCGCTCAGAGAAGTGCTGTTGCCGGAGGCCATCGTGGAGATCGCCCGCCGCCAGCACAGTGAATCCATCGCCTACACCTACAATGAGCCGACGGTCTTTTTCGAGTACACCTACGATACCGCTAAACTGGCCCGCGAGCACGGCATCAAGAACGTCTATGTCTCCAACGGTTTTATGTCGCCGGAGACACTGGAACGCCTGACGCCATACCTGGACGCCATCAACGTAGACCTCAAGGGCTTCACGAATATGCTGTACGAGCAATACTCCGGCGCGCGCCTTGAGCCGGTCAAGCGCAACATCGCCACGCTGGTCCGCGAGACCAACATCTGGGTAGAGGTCACGACGCTGGTCATCCCCGGCCTCAACGATTCCGACACGGAGCTGCAAGCGGCAGCGGAGTGGCTGGCTTCGGTGAGCACGGACATCCCCTGGCACCTCAGCGCCTTCCATCCCGACTACCAGATGCTGGATCGTCCGCGCACGAGTACCGCCACCCTGGAACGCGCCTACGCCATCGGCAAGGCCGCCGGCCTCAAATTCATCTACCTGGGCAACGTGCTCGATCCAGAGCGTGAGAACACCCTCTGCCCCGTCTGCGGTGAACTATTGATTCAAAGGTATGGTTACAGCGTCCGTCCGCGCTGGACGACGCCGGGCGTGTGTCCCAAATGCAACACCCACCTCCCCGGCGTTTGGCACTAAACGTCCCTAGTCCCTAATCCCTGATTACCGATTACCATTTCTAAGGAGGATCACCATGGCGAAAACAATCCGTCCTGCCGCCGTCGCAGGCATGTTTTATCCCGATGCGCCGAATGTCTTGCGCAAGGACATTGGTAATTATCTGAACAAAGCCACGCCGCCGGTGCTGACCCATGTGCGCGCCGTGATCGCGCCGCACGCGGGCTATGTGTACTCCGGGCCGGTGGCCGCCTACGCCTACAAATTGCTGGCGGCGCAGCCGACGCCCCCCAAACGCATCTACCTGATGGGGCCATCCCATCGCGTGTGGTTTGCCGGCGTCGCCCTGGCCGATTACGCCGCTTTCAATACCCCGTTGGGCGATCACCCGCTCGATGTGGAGAAAATCGCGGCGCTGGCGGCATCCGGTGACCCCTTTGCCGCGCGCAATGCGCCGCACGCGCCGGAACATTGCCTCGAAGTGCATATCCCCTTCCTGCAAGTTGTCTTGCCCGAAACGCCGGTCATTCCCATGCTCTTCGGCGATGTAGACCCGGTGCTCGTCGGCGAGCGGCTTAACGATGCGCTGGAACCTGAGGACCTGGTCATCGTCAGTTCGGACTTGAGCCACTATCACGACAATCGCACGGCGCACACCCTCGACCGGCAATTCGTGGATGCCGTGCTGGCCGGCGATGTGCCCGGCGCAGCACGCGGCGAAGCGTGTGGACAGGCGCCGGCCATCGCGCTGATGATGATGGCCGCAAAGCGCGGCTGGCGCGCCCATCTGCTGGACTACCGCACCTCCGGCGACGTCACCGGCGACACCGGCCATGTCGTGGGCTATGCCGCCATTGCTTACGTGGAGGAACCTCGATGACAACACCAACTTTGACCCCTGAAGAACGCCAATACCTGCTGACCCTGGCCCGCGCGACCATTGCCGAGGCGACCGGACGCAAACCCACCGGTAAGCGTCCCCCTGTGCCGCCACGGCTCAAAGAACCCGGCGCGGCCTTCGTGACCCTGCACACGCGAGCCGGCGAGCTGCGCGGCTGCATCGGTTCCCTGGTGGCGCACCGTCCGCTCGTCGAGGATGTCCGCGAGAACGCGCTCGCTGCGGCGTTCCACGATCCGCGTTTCCCACCGGTGAGCGCCGCGGAGCTGGACAACATCGTCATCGAAATCTCGGTGCTCACCCCGCCGCAGCCTCTGGACTTCGACGGGCCGGATGACCTCATCCGCAAACTGCGCCCCAATGTTGACGGCGTGATCATCGAGCGCGGCTGGCATCGGGCGACATTCCTGCCGCAGGTGTGGGAACAACTGCCCGAACCGGAAGAATTCCTGGCGCACCTGTGCTACAAAGCCGGGCTGCCCGTCAACGCCTGGCGCTGGCCTGATCTCAAGGTCTCGATTTACCAGGTGGAAGAGTTCGCAGAGGAAGCCTGACTTTCCTGAAAAAAATTCAGACGAATCACTTTAAGGAGGAATAGCCGTGAGTGTTCAAATGACCATCCAGGTATCTACCCCCCAGGGCGTTCAGGCAATCAACCGCGCTTTGGAAACCTACTCAGCGCGCTTACGACTGAGTATTGAACGCACGCGCCGCCAGTTAACGCAGTTCGAACAACGTTATGGCGTCACGACAGCACATTTTCTAAGTGAAATGGCTGCCGAGGACTTGCACGGGGGAGATATAGAGTACGTGCTGTGGGCCGGAGAAGCCCATCTCTTGAAAGGCCTGGAAGCTGAATATCAGGAATTAGACAATGCCCGCCACCAGCTTCACTGAGTACGCTCGTGAGATCGGGGCCCTGTTGAATATGTGGTTGGAAACAGGCCTGGTCAGTGAAATCGAGTGGTATATTGACCAGCGTTCCGCCCTGCGCGGGTTTATCGCCGGAAGGATGCGCTACGTGGATAGTTCCGAGTTACATTTCCGTGAGTTTGTGGATCTGACCTGCTCTGAGCCAAAACTGATGTACAGCTACCATTATCAAGATAGCTGCACCCTGCTACGCTTTCGATATGACAATGCGATCCACCGGCCACCCTTAGCACAGCGAGCGCACAAACACACACCTACTGATGTAATATTAGCTGCAACGCCGACACTGGCGCAGGTTCTTGAAGAAATTTCTGCATTTTTTGATAGCCTGTAGAGACCCTGTTTCTTGTCAGTGTGCAACCTTCCCTCTGTAACTGCGTAACATAAACATAGCATTACCAAATCCAATTACAGAGCAATTACAGAGATGGAGGGCATAATGAACACAGAAAATGAATTCGTCAATGTCACACCCGAAGCGCCGCAAGCCGGCCCGAATCCGACGCCGGTCAGTTACGCACCGCAGCCGCTCTCGCCCGCCGATGAGCGCACCTGGGCCATGCTGGCACACCTGAGCGTCTTGCTCAACCTGGTTACCGGCTTTCTGGGCGTCGGCGCGGCGCTGTTGATTTACCTGCTCTACAAAGATCGCTCGCGGTATGTGGCGTATCAGGCGATGCAAGCCTTTCTCTTCCAGTTGATCTTCTGGGCAGGGGGCGGCGTGCTGATCGGATTGATGTGGGCCATCGTTGGCGCGCTGTGCGCGATCCTGGTGGGCATCCTGCTCCTCCCCGTCGCCGCAATTTTGACGCCGGTTTTGCTGGTCTTCCCGATCATCGCCGTCGTCTACGGCATCATCGGCAGCATCGAGACCTCGAAGGGCAAGGATTTCCGCTATTGGCTGGTCAGCGAGTGGGCTTTGAGCCTGATGTAGTCACGCTGATGGGGGTACCCATCCATGATGTGACGATGGCGGAAACACTGGCGCTGGTGAGCCGGTGGATCGCTGAAGGAGGCGCGCATCAGATCGCCACCGTCAACCCGGAATTTCTGATGCTGGCGCGCCGCGATGCAACATTCAGGGCGACCCTGCAAAGGGCCGCCCTGTGTATTCCCGACGGAATCGGGGTGTTATGGGCCGCGCGGCGGCGCGGCAAACGGCTGCGCGAGCGCGTGGCCGGCTCCGATCTGGTGCCGCTGCTTTCGGCAGAGGCGGCGCGGCATGGATGGCGCGTCTTTTATCTGGGCGCCGCGCCCGGCGTGGCGGAAAAGGCGGCGGCGATTCTGGCAGAACGACATCCAGGCCTGATTGTCGCCGGCTGTTACGCCGGTTCGCCCGCGCCAGAGGAAGAGGCGGCCATCAGCGCGCGGGTGCGCGCTGCACAGGCCAACATTCTCTTGGTCGCCTACGGCGCGCCGAAACAGGATGTGTGGCTGGGACGCAATCTGGCGCGCACCGGCGCTGCCGTGGGTATTGGCGTTGGGGGATCGTTTGACTTCATCGCCGGCGTCTCGCGGCGCGCTCCACGGTGGATACAACGTCTGGGGTTGGAATGGTTTTATCGGCTCGTGCGCGAGCCATGGCGCTGGCGACGCCAACTGGCGCTGCCGCAGTTTGTGTGGTTGATCCTCACCGGCCGCGACGCCCCACAGTACTGATTGCCCCCAGAGGACACGGACAAAAAGTCAAAAATCTCTGGGGTTCAAACCTTACACGCTTTTCGGGTGGGTCAGGAAGCGTTTGAGCCAGGAGAAGTATTTTTTCGGTGGCTCGGGGCAGGCTTGGGTTTTCGGCGATACGGGTTCCCCTTTGGGTTTATCACACTTAAGCAAAGCGCGCTCCGCCGCGTAGGCCACATGCCCCACCTGATCTTGCGCCAGCTTCCGCAAAACTTCCTGCACGGCCGGCGTGTTGCCATCCAACGAACCGAGTGTATAGGCCAGGGCAGCCCGCAGGTAAGCGTTGGAGTCATTGACCAGGGGTAACAAGTGGGGAATCAGTTGCCGGTCGCCGAGCAGCCCCAAAGCCTCAAGTGCCGCCGGGCGCACCAGCGGACTGGAATCATCGTAGACCATCTTCAATAGCGTGGGGATGACCGTGGTGTCCCGCAGATTGCCCAGTGCGAGCGCAGCCACGCGGCGCAGACGCGGATCCGGTGAAGTCAGAAATTCGCGCATGGCAGGGAGCGCCTCGCGGTATCCAATACGCCCCAGGCCCTTCAAGGCCGCCAGTTGCAGGTTGAGGCTCTTGTCAGCCAGGGCTTCAAGCAGAACCGGTCCACCTTCCGCCTCGCCGATTTGCCCGATGGCGCTGGCCGCCAGTGAACGCGCCCCGACATAACCCCGTACCACATCAGCCAGAACCGGCAGCGCTTCCCGTGCTTGTAAATCGCCCAACGCCACCACCAGCGTTTTGACGACCGGCAAGTCGCGTTGGTTGGGCGACGCCAGATATGCCCGCAGCATGGCAATCATATGCGGGACAGCTTCCCGGGTGCGCAAACGCCGCAGGGCGATGAGCACCGTGCGGCGAATCCGCATATCGGGCGTCGCCAACAGGGGAAGTAGCACCGCGCCCATATCGGGAATTTCCAGTTTACCGATGGCGTTGATCGCGGCGCGGCGCACGTAGAAATTGCCATCGTTTAGTGCATTGAGAAGCGCGCCCTGCGCTTCTTTGGCCTGCATCTGCCCCAGAGCAATCGCCGCCGCACGCCGAACAAATGAACAGGGATCGCGCAGCGCATCCATCAGCGGGAAAATGGCCGTGTTGTCGCCGATGTAGCCCAACGCCTCGGCGCATGCGCTCCGCACATACGTGTTGACATCTTCGCGCAAAAGTGTGATAAGATGGGGTACGGCACCGGCGGACTTGAGCTTCCCCAATTCCTGCACCGCTTGCGAACGCTGGCGTGGATTGGGACTCTTAAGATTATCAATACAGCGCTGTTCTAAAAGGACAAAATCATAGTCGCTCAATGGACTCACCTTTTTCTTTATAATTGGCCGGGTTCTTTAACCAGGCGAATTTAGTATAACACAATGGAGAGAAAAGAGCAATACCTGTGGTGGGTGCGTTTCAGGATGGGGGCGACTCATCAGACACGGTGACCGGGCGATGCTCAGGCCGGTCTCCAGACCGCGCCTGTCAGCGCCCCTGCAGTGGCGCGGTCAGAGACCGGCCACAGCAAGATTTGCCCCGAAGTTGAAATGCACCCGGAACCAATCGCGGCAAATCGGCGTCTAAGTTACGGCAGTGCTCAACCAACGTGCCAATGACTTTCCTAGGGGTGTAGCCGAACCTGGGTACAGTCCCGATAATGAAAATGGACGCAGGACTATTCGACTAACGACTATCTGACTATTTTCATCTGACTATTTTCAAGGAGGTGTACAAATGAAAAAATCATTGTTGACAACTCTCTTTATCGTGTTGACCATCCTGGCAAGCCTCTGCGGCCCCCAAGTGGCCCTAGGCGCCGGCGAGTGGTACGCCGAATACTACAACAACATTGCCCTTTCCGGCAGCCCGACCCTCGTGCGCTATGAGACCGGCCTGCATTTTGAATGGGGTACCGGCAGTCCCGGAACAGGCATCCCCGCCGATAACTTTTCCGTGCGCTTCACCCACGACGAATGGTTTGAGGGCGGCACCTACCGCTTCTCGTATCGTTCGGACGACGGACTGCGTCTGTGGCTTGATGATAGGCTCGTTATTGACGACTGGCGCGACCGCGAGGCGACCTGGAGCGTCGTGGATCATTATGTCGCGCCGGGAACCCATCGCGTGCGCGTGGAGTATTACGAGCGCGGCGGCAACGCGGCGCTCCAGATCGCCTGGGAAAGGGTCAGCGGCGGCGCGGCCTGGCGCGGGGATTACTTCGCTAACCGCACGCTCTCCGGCAACGCCGTGTTGACCCGTTACGATACCGCGATTGATTTCGATTGGGGCGGCGGCAGTCCTGACGCGAAGGTGCCGGCGGACAATTTCTCGGTACGCTGGACGCGCACGTTAGGCTTTGAGGCCGGGACGTATCGCTTCTATGCCAGTTGCGACGACGGCGTGCGCATCTACGTGGATGGACGCAAAGTCGTGGATTACTGGCAGAACCAGAAGCTGCCGAACACGCGCCAGGGCGACATAGCCCTCGGTGCAGGCCAGCATACCATCACCATCGAATATTACGAAGAAGGTGGGGAGGCCAGCGCGCACGTCTGGTGGAATCGGCTGGACGCACCCAAGAGCTGGGAAGGCCGCTATTTCGACAACCGCGAGCTGCGCGGCGGCCCGGCGCTGATCCGCGACGATGCCGAGATCAACTTCGATTGGGGAGAGGGTGCGCCCGCCGCATGGATTCCCAGCGACAATTTCTCGGTGCAGTGGACGCGCACCCTCAACTTTACCCCCGGTCTGTACCGCTTCAACGTGCGCTCCGACGACGGGATGCGCCTGTGGATTGACGACACGTACCTGCACATGAACTACTGGCAGTCCCAGGATAATGTCTGGCGCTATCAGGACTGGCATTATCTGGAAGGGACGCACACCTTGCGCCTGGAATACTTCGAGGGTACCGGCAACGCCCGCATCCAGTTTTGGTGGGACTACGCCGCCACCATCCCCGCCGCACAAGCCATGCCGCCTTCGCCCAATTACGGTTTCCCCAAAGCCACCGCGCCGACGACCACTGGTGCCCCCGCGCCCGCGACGCCAGCGCAACCCGCTGCGCCGCCACCTGGCCCCTGGCAGGGCGAATACTTCAACAGCCGTGATCTGACCAAGACCCCCACGCTGACACGCACCGACGCTGCAATTAACTTCGATTGGGGATGGGAATCGCCCGCGCCGGAAATCCCGGTCAACGATTTCACCGTGCGCTGGACGGGCAAGTTTACCTTCGAGGCCGGACGCTATCGCTTCACCACCACCACCGATGACGGGGTGCGCGTCTATGTGGACGACCGCCTGATCCTCGATAGCTGGCGTCCCATGCGCGGGACGCGCTACGCGACGGTCAACCTTACCGCCGGCGAGCACACCGTGCGCGTCGAATACTTCGAGGCGACGCAGGCCGCCAGAGCCTATGTGACGTGGAAGAAGCTATGAACCACTTATACCGGCGTCTTGCGCTCCTGCTGTTGCTTATCACCCTGACCGCCTGTACGCTGCCGGTCAGGAAACTGTCCCCGCAGGCCGCGCCGCCGATCCCCGCGACGGCGACGGCGACGGCCACACCGACCGTTCGTCCAACGGCGACGGCCACACCGACACTGCCGCCGACCTTCACGCCATCTCCCACGCCGACCCTGACGCCGCGCGACGCCGTCGTAGCGCAGCTTATCCCGTCCACTCCCCCGACGCCGCCGTCTCCAAACTGGACGCCGACCCGTCCCCCGGCCTTCAACGCGGAGAAAGACACCCCGTCAGGCTGGGCGCGGGAATACATCCAACTGGTCACGGCCATGCTCAATGCCACCGGCGACGTGGATGCCGTGTTAAATCAGTTGACCGCCTGGATGCCGGCCGATAGCACCTACGAGGGGCCGCGTCCGGCCAACGCCTGGTTCGTCATCCGCGACCTGAACGCCGACGGCGAAGACGAGTGGCTCATCAGCGTCCCCGCACGCGACATGGGATGCGGGTTCACGTTCTGCCCTGGCTACCTGCTGCTCTTTCACAAGCGCGCCGGTCTGTTTACCCCGGCCTCCATCATCCTTGTGAACGAGGAGGTATGGGAGATTTCTAACCCAAAATTGCTGCGGGTGGAGGATATCAACGCCGATGGCCACCTTGAAACGGTGATCGAGCAAAGTCAATGCGGCGCGCACACCTGCTTCACCACGCTGCTCATCGGGCAGTGGGACGGGCAACGCTGGCAAAACCTGGCCGCTGACCCCATCGAACAGGCGTATACCGAATACACTTTTGCGGACGATGACGGCGACGGCGTCCTGGAGGTGCTGATGCACGGGGGGATGTACGGCTCGGTGGGCGCGGGATTACAGCGTCCCCACACCCTGCGTTTTGATTGGCGCGACGGCGCCTATCGGCGGGTGGCGGACACGCCTGACCCCGATTCCCATCCGTACTATCAAATGCTCGACGCCAATACTGCGCTGGCAAACGGGGACTGGGACGCGGCGTTATCCCTGGCCCAAGCGGTGCTCGACCGCCGCGGCGTCTACAAGGATGAGGAAGGCTGGCTCACGACCGGGGCGTGGGCGCGCATTGTGGGCTATGCCGCGATTGAGGCGATGCTGGCGCATGCACATCGCGGCGACATAGACGCTATGCGGCAGGTGCAAGCCGACCTGCTGGCGCGTTCACCCGCCCTGCCCCAAACACTTTATGCCGATGCGGCGGCGTATCTGCTGGAGGCTTATGAGGCCACTACCGATCCCCTGGCGGCGTGTATGGCGGTGGAACATTTCATCGCCGAACGCGCCGCCGATGCCGCGTTCTTTGAGTGGTACGGCTACGGGACCGAACGGTTGACGGTGGAGCGCATCTGTCCGCTGGACAAGACGACCGCGCCGGGGCCGGAGCTTTGACCTTATACGTCCAGGTTCTGCACCTCGCGGGCGTGGCTCTGGATGAAGCGCCGTCGGGGCGGGACTTCGCTGCCCATCAGCATAGAGAAGACCTGATCGGCCTCGGCGGCGTCTTCGATGGTCACCTGAACCAGGGTGCGTTTGGCGGGGTCCATTGTCGTTTCCCATAGCTGCTGCGGGTTCATTTCACCCAGACCCTTGTAACGCTGCAAGGTGACCTTGCGTCCTTCAAAGGCTTTCAGAACCTGTTCCAGGTCGCTGTCGCTGTAGGCGTATTGCTCGTCCTTGCCCGATTTGACCAGGTACAGCGGCGGTTGGGCGATGTACAGGTGCCCGTTCTCGATGAGCGGCTGCATGTAGCGGAAGAAGAAGGTCAGCAGCAGCGTGGTGATGTGCGCGCCGTCTACGTCGGCATCTGTCATGATAATTGTGCGACCATAGCGCAGGTTTGTGATATCAAACTGATCGCCCACCCCGCATCCCAGCGCCGAGATGAGCGCTTGCACCTCTTTGTTGGCGAGGATTTTGTTCAGCCCGGCGCGTTCGGTGTTGAGGATTTTCCCACGCAGCGGCAAAATTGCCTGGAAGTGACGGTCGCGGCCTTGTTTGGCGCTATTGTGCACAAACACACCGCTTGCCAGGGCAAAATTATGGGTCCCGGGAACTTCAATATCGTATACATCTATGCGCTCCGTTACAGGTTCAACGGCGACGATACGATGATTATAATGCGCAACGGCCTCATATACTTTTGCCGCATCATTGTCAAAATAACGCTTGCAGAATGTATCAAATCGCAACAGAGATTTATCCCGCATCTGTAAACGGTAAGCCCTGTAAGCGTCAAGGTCAATTTCTCCTGGTTGAATCTCGAACTGTTTCAGTGCGGCTATCGTTTTACGATAATAAGTTTGCTGTAAAGCAGCCCGGCGTTTGGCCCTGAATTCAGGCGTCCATTGTTGCCGCGTTTTGTCACGCTGCCACTCGAGGAGTTCTTGATCTTCCCACTGTTTTTTAGCACGCTCGGAAAAAGTTTGGCGGATTTCGGGATGTTCTACAAAATACCGTCGCACGCGATCCGCTTGGGCTTGACGATTCGTGGCATCGCTCCAATACGCACGTTGGGCTTGATCCAGCCGTTGACTATTCTGTTGGCGGTATTCCGCATTTGTATCGTAGAACTCACGCCATTTTTCAGCCATATAGGTTTTGTATGCCTCATCTTCCCATTGCTCTGTAGCGCGCTCGGAGAGGCGTTGCCGCATTTCCGGTTGCAACATACGCTCACTCATCCGGCTGCGGAATTTCTGGCTCTGGCGAATCTCACGGCATTTCTCAATGACTTCTGGCCGATGTATGGTCTGGCCGACATGTTCTCTGTGCAGAGCAAGATGCTCTTCAGCAGGCAGGCGTTGGATATTGTCGGGGTTGTTATTGCGTTTATTGAAATCAATATGATGACAATGATCTCCATCAGTCTCGGCGTACACGCTATGCCAGCGGTTATACCAGTCGGCCAGGATATGGGTGAAGAGCCAGGTCTCTGAAGACGGGTCCCAAACCATCTCATAACCATCAATGGTGATACCCGCCTCTGTTCGGTCAGATAGCTTACGGTACAGCGGCATAAGGGAATCGCCAGGAGTTAATGCATTTGCAGGTTTGTAAGTGCCGTCACGCAGCATGAAGGGATGATCCGGCGTGCAGATGATGGTTTCGCCGTTATCCAGTACCACTTTGACCACCTCAGCAGCGGCTTTTGTCATACGGGCGTTCACAATACGCTCCAACCCAATCTTACCGTCATTGCGGATGGTGTAACAATAGTGTTTCCGGCCCGCTGCCTGTTCCGCCACAATCTCTTTGAAACTCAATGCACGGCCATCGGCCAACGCCACGAGCGTCTCACCCGCAAAACAGCCACCGGCGCTGTCACCCTCGACGATGAACAACTCACTGTTCGATGGGTCGCGGCTGGAGCAATCGGCAAGTTTGCCGGGGAGCGTCAGGCTTTCCAGCGCGCTCTTGCGGATGACCAGGTCGCGCGCTTTGCGGGCGGCGTCGCGGGCTTTCGACGCCGTCAGCCCTTTGTCCACAACCCGCCGGGCGGCGCGGGGATCGGCCTCGAAGAATTCGGCTACGGCCTCGGCGGTCGCCGCCTCGACGGCAAAGCGCACCTCCGGGTTCATCAGCTTCACCTTTGTCTGGCTCTCGAACTGCGGATCAGGCACCTTGACGCTGATGACGGCGGTGAGGCCCTCACGGACATCGTCGCCGGTGAGGTTGGGATCACTGTCTTTAAGGACCGACAGCTTGCGCCCCACGTCGTTGATCGTGCGGGTGAGCGCCGAGCGGAAACCCGTCAGATGCGTGCCGCCGTCTATGGTGTTGATGGTATTCGCAAAGGCCAGCACGGTTTCGCTGTAGCTATCAGTGTACTGCAAAGCTACCTCGACGATGACGCCTTCGCTTTCCTTCTCGACATAAATCGGGTCATGCAGCGGCTTGCGGTTGCGGTCGAGGTATTTGACGAACGAGAGGATGCCGCCCTCGAAGTGAAAGCTCATCTGACGCGGGAAAGGCTGCTCACGCTTGTCAATCAGGTCAATCGTGACGCCCCGGGTGACGAATGCCATTTCCCGAAAACGCTGCGCCAGGGTCTCGAAGCTGTAGGTGATATCCGGTTCTTTGAAGATCAAGGGGTCGAAGCGGAAAGTCACAGTCGTTCCGGTGTCCTGCGGGTCGCATTTGCCGATGGGTTCAACGCCGGTGACGGGGATGCCGCGCTCGTACCGCTGGCGGTAAATCTTCCCATCGTTGGATTTGACGACAGCCTCCATCCACTCTGAAAGCGCGTTCACCGCCGAGACGCCCACGCCGTGCAGGCCGCCGGAGACTTTGTATCCCCCGCCGCCGAACTTGCCGCCGGCATGCAATGTCGTCAATACCAATTGTAAGGCCGAGATGCCCTTTTCGGGATGGATACCCACCGGGATGCCGCGCCCGTTGTCAATCACCGAGACGCTCTGGTCAGGATGGATGATGACGCGGATATGATCGCAGGCTCCGGCCAGTGCCTCGTCAATCGAGTTATCCACCACTTCGTAGACCAGGTGATGCAGGGCGCGCACGTCCGTTCCACCCACGTACATCCCCGGACGGCGACGTACCGCTTCCAGCCCCTCCAAAACTTGAATGGTCGAGGCATCGTATTTCAGTGTATCGTTTTTCGCTTTTGGAACCATGATGTCCACCTATTTAACTCTTACTTTAATGAATGGCCGGCGCTTCTTTGATCGCTTGCGCTTGTTGCGCCGTCGTCAGAAAATTCAGCCGGTCCTGGTAAAAGACGAACAGCGTGGCCGTCAACGCGGTGCTGATGAACGCATGGCCGGCGATGCCCACCAGGTTGGCCCAGGTTGCCGGCTTAGGCAACGTCCATACGACGTTGAACCCCTGCGCAATAACCAGGATCAACAGGATCAAAAAGGTCGCGTTCACAAAATCGCCGCGCGTGAGGAGGATGCTTTCACGGATGGCATGGAATACTGAACGCCGTGCTTGCGTCATCCCGGGAATGGCAAAGATCAGATGAAACACAGTAAACGTGATCAGCGAGAAACTCATCATCAACACCAGCAAAGCCAGGCCCACGCTCAACACGCCGACCAGGGTGGCAAACGCCAGGCCGGCCATGCCCAATGTCCCCCCCACGCTCAGAATGACCAGGGTCAGCAACAACAACTGTCCCCATAACCTGGGAAACGTCTGCGGTCCGCCAAGCGGCGCTTCGGTCTCCTCCAGTACCCGTCGCCCCAGGCCACGCAGATACAGTGCGCCAAGGCCGATCCCCACAACGAACAACCCTATTTCCACAAGCAACGCCACCAACGCCGAGGCGATCGTCATCTCCGGCCGTAGCCCAAAGGGACGCTCCAGCGTCATCCGCGAAGCCATCAAGGCCGGCACGCCCAACAGTGGCGCCGGGCTAAGGGTGGCGAAAAGGTTGTAGCGCAGCGCCAGCTCATTGAGCGACTGACTCAGCAACGCCAGCATCTGTTGCGCTTCCGGCGTCCCCGATGCAGTAACCGCCGTAAAAATTTGTCGAAACCAGCGTTCCAATCCCAGAAACAGCGGCGCCAATGAAAGCCGCGGCCCCAGCCACAGAAACACATCCAGCAATAACGGGATGATCAGGGTCTCCAGGTGGCGGGCGGTAATCTCAAAGCCCGCCGCCAGACACGTTAAAATGCCGAGCGGCTGACGCGGCTCGGTTTGGGTTTTAGATTGCTGTTCTTCGGTCACAGAGGTTATTTTACCATATCCAGACTAAATGACGAATAAGTTTGTCACAGGTGAAATTCCAGACCTGACAGATCTCCTGAGACCCGTCAGGTCTATCCTTCCAGTTGAAGTAAGGCTTAGGGCTATCGCATTTGGAAAACTTTGTCCCGTCGTGCTGTCTGTTGTGCCGCTAAAGCGGCGTTTTTAGGAGGGGATTTTTGTGGCGGGGCGAAGCCCCGCCACAAAAATCCCCCTTTCCCCGGCCTTCAGGCCGTATTCAGTTGCCGGAAGCGGCCAAATGCGATAGCCCTAGTTGAAGTAAGGCTTGACAGGGTAGTACTTTGTGTTACAATCTTCGACGTATGCCCTCATCGTCTAGTCAGGTCTAGGACACAGGCCTTTCAAGCCTGGTACATGGGTTCGAATCCCGTTGAGGGCACACGTTCCCTTATATCGGTGAGGATAGGATGACAATGCGACCTGTCAGGTTTATCAAACCTGGCAGGTCTTTTTGTTGGATCGGCAGGTGCGAACGGGGGCCGTCCCGAACACTCCCCCTCATTTGACCGGTACCTGCTTGCCCTTGCCGCCTACCGCGGTCAGGCTATACTTGTCACCGATGAACACCGATAAAACCATCTCTCTCCGCCGCTGGTTGCCGCTGGCCTTGTTTGCCGGCTTCGCGCTGTTGTACGTCGCCTTCCGCAGTATCTCACTGGATGACTTCGACAGCTACAGTTTCGCGCTGGCCCTCGCAGACTTCAATCTGGAGTTGCAACAGCCGCAGCCGCCGGGATTTCCGGTATACGTCTTTCTGGGGCGGCTGCTGTATCGCGTCACCGGCTCGGCGACGACGGCGCTGACACTGTTGAGCGCGCTCAGCGGCGCCGGCGCGGTGGCGCTGGTCTATGCCCTGGGGCTGATGGTTGACCGCAAAACGCCTTGCCCCGCCGGACTGGCGGCATTGCTTGTCGGGCTGACGCCGCTTGGCTGGCTGACCGCCGAGAAAGCGTTGAGCGACGCCCCCGGTTTGCTGGGGACGCTGCTGGCGATGGTGTTATGGTGGCGCGGTCTCACAAAGGACGCGATTGGGAAATTGTGGCTGCCATTAGCCGCTTTTGTGACCGGCTTGCTGCTCGGCGTGCGCCCCCAGAATGGATTGCCGGTTGTCGTGCTCGGCGGATTTGTCGCAGTGCGGCATCTCACGCTCAAACGTCCTGCGCGCGATCTGATGCTGGCGTGCGGCGGTGGGCTGTTCGGCGTCGCGCTATGGCTCATTCCTACGGCTGTCGCAGTGGGCGGTTTGCCCGCGTACATGGCACAGCTTCAATCCCATGCCACTCATGTAGGGCGCGCCGATTCACTGTTAGGGATGGGTTTGCCGCTGGGGATGGCGTTGCGCGCCCGTGCACTGGCATTCGCGGATACGTGGCTCACGTCCACAATCGGCGTGGGGACATTTACGCCGTGGGGTCGGCGCGAAACCCTGATTGTGGGGATGACGGCGGCAGTGTTCATCCTTGCCCTGGCGCGGGCTGCATGGTGGCGGCGCGACGTGCAGTTCCTGGCGCTGTGGGCCATTGTCGCCGCGGCGCAGGTCTTTTTCTTTGAGAATCTGGATCGGCCCCGGCTGATGCTACCTATCCTGCCGCCGGTAGCGTTGCTCGTGGCGCATGGCTGGATGCGGCTCTTGTCAACGGATTCAACGGATGAAGCGGAAAGAGAAGCGTCAACGGATTTAACGGACGAAACGGAAAGAGAAGCGTCAACGGATTTAACGGATGAAACGGCTAGAAGACAACCGAGACGCTGGAAGTCGCCCCTGCGCGGGCTGATGATTCTCAGTGCGGCGGCGTTGTTACTGGCGCAGGGGTTGCCGTTGGCGACCCAACTGGCGACGGTCCCCGCGCCGCCCGCCCAGGCGACGGCTTATGTCGCGGTGCACTATCCGGCGGAGCAGACACTCATCGCCGCTGCCGGCTCGTTCCGCGCCGTGCAGGTGGAGTTACCGACATATCGGCTGGCCTACCTTTATCGCTTCGACGCCGAAGCGGTAGCACAAACACTGAGGAGTGGCGTGCGCTATGTCGTCGTCTTCGACCGCGATCAATTTCCGGCCGCTGCGATGGCGACGTTGAGCGCCGATGGACGTTACGTGCCCCTGGAAGAACGCACCTTCACCCGCAGTCGGCGCGTTCACACCCAGCATGACCAGGTGCGCGTGCAGGTGCTCACGCCTGCCGATCTTGTGCCGCCAGAAGCTCTGACGCTGCCACCGGATGGCTGCATTGACATCGGCGGCGAATCCGATGGACGCTATCTCGCGCAGGGCTGGTTCCGCCCGGAGGACATCGGCGGGACGAGCGGCCGCTGGGCCGGCGAAACGCTGACCTCAACGCTGCGGGTGACATTGCAACCGGCATCCACATACTGGTTGCGCTTCCGCGCGCTGGCCTATCCTCCTGAACAGAACCTCACGCTCCGCATAGCCGGCCGTGAAATCGAACACCTGCCTCTGGCGCCAGGCTGGGCCGAATACGAAGTCACGCTCGCGGCAGAAGGCATCTCCGCCGGAGAAATTACCACGCTGGAGTTCGTGCATACTGTGGCACAGTCACCCTTCGAGGCGACCGGTGGCGGTAGCTCGGATACCCGTCCCCTGACAGCAGCCTACGATTGGGTGTGCGTTACGGTAGACAATAAACGGTAGACGGGGTCAGAAAGGTAGGCAGCGGGAGGTGACGTAATTTATCCCATATCCAACTTCTGCCCCCAAATAGAAATGCGTCGAAAATTGTGTTATAATATAGACACAAATGAGATACAATTGTGTAACAAAGAGGTGGACAATGGCGATAATCGGTGTGCGCGAACTGCGTCAACAGACCTCGGAAGTGTTGCGGAAGGTGAAGGAGGAGCGGGCAGAATACATCATCACGCACCAGGGTATTCCGGTGGCGCTGTTGTTGCCGCTTGACGAGGCGGCGGTGGAGCAAGCGATTGTGCAAGTTGGCAAACGTGGCGCATCGCGGGCATGGCAGACTTATGCGCAGATCGCTGCGCGCGCGCGGGATGCCTGGCCTGCGGACACTGAGACCCAGACGCTTCTGGATGAGATCCGGCGCTAGGGCGATGTTCACACTGGATGCCAGTGTCCACATCAACGCCATCAATCCCAATGAGCCTGGGAGCGCCGCGAGCCAGGCGTGCCTGCAACGCCTGATCGAGCAACAACAGACTGTGATCTCCCCGACGTTGTTGCTGGTGGAGCTTGCTGCCGCTGTTGCCCGTTCTTTGGATAACACCGCCCTGGCGCTGGAATTGACACAGGCTGTACGCGCTTTACCGGGCCAGATATGGGTCGCTCTGGATGATGATCTGGCGGCTGAAGCGGCGCAGTTAGGCGCGGAAGCGCGTCTGCGCGGCGCGGATGCCGTTTACGCAGCGGTGGCGCGCCGCTTTGGAACCACACTGATCACCCGCGACCGACAACAGCTAGAACGATTGCGCGATCTCCTGCCAGTGCTGACGCCGGAAGCCTGGAATATGGTAGACGGTAGACAGTAGGCGGTAGACGGGGTCAGGCGGGAAGCCAGCGGAGAGCGGTTGGTTCGATCCAGCCATGCACAGTTTCGCCGGGAGCAGGGGGCGTCTGGCCGGGGGGGATATCCAGGTGCAGCGCGCCGCCGTCCACGGCCAGTGTGAGGCGGAAGCGGCTGCCGTGGAAGGTGCGCTGCGTCACCTGCGCGGTGAAGGCGTTGACTGTTCCCGCTTCGAGATGGATGCCCCACGGGTGGATGAGCAGGTGGCCTTCGGCGCCCGGTTTTGGCGCATCCGCGTTATCCGCCATATCCAGCACGCCAAAGGCGACCTCAACCTGTTGCGGATGACGTATCCGCGCGGGGAAAAGGTTCTCCAATCCCAGAAAGCGTGCCACCCACGTATCGTGAGGACGGTCGTAGAGCGTCTCCGGGCGACCGCTCTGTACGACGCGGCCTGCGTTGAGCAAGACGACGCGGTCCGAGAGGGCGAACGCCTCTTCCTGGTCGTGCGTCACGGTGATGGCGGTGACGCCGACGCGGCGCAGGATGACGGGCAGCTCTTCGAGCAGGCGCTCGCGCAGGTTGCGGTCGAGCGCGCCGAGCGGCTCGTCGAGCAGCAACAGACGGGGCTGCGGGGCCAGGCTGCGCGCCAGCGCCACCCTTTGACGTTCGCCGCCGGAGAGCAGGTTGACGTCGCGATCGGCGAAGTCCTCCAGGCCGGTCAGGGCCAGCATCTCGGCCACCCGCGCGGCGATGGCGGCGCGCGAGTGCCGCTGCATCCGCAGGCCGAAGGCGATATTCTGCGCCACGGTGCGGTGCGGAAACAGTGCGTAATCCTGGAACATCAGCACGACGCCGCGCCGGTGGGCGGGCAACGCCGTCACATCCGCGCCTTCGATAGAGACAGTCCCCCGTTCTGGCATTTCCAGCCCGGCGATGATGCGCAGCAGCGTCGTCTTCCCGCTGCCCGACGGCCCCAGCAGGCAGGCAATCTCCCCGCGTTCCACACCAAACGTCACCCCGCACAACAGCGGCGCGTCCTCGTAAGTTTTGTGAATGTCGCTCAACTCAAGAAAAGTCATTTTAGTCCTGTAGTCGTTCGTCAGATAGTCGTTGCTCGAAGCTGGATACTCGAAGCTGGATACTCGAAGCTGGATACTGGATGCTGGATGCTGGATGCTCGATTCGCTGATTCTTTCATTCGCTGATTCTTTCATTCTTTCATTCGCTGATTCTTTCATTCGCTGATTCTTTCATTCTTTCATTCGCTGATTCTTTGATTCACCATTCACTTCCCGGCGGTCTCAGGCTTTCGATGGCGATGAAGCCGATGACGCAGACGGCCATGAGGAGGGTGGACATCGCCAGAGCCTGCCCGTAGTTGAGCGCACCGGCCTGCGAGAGGAAGCGGTAAATGGCGATAGGGATGGTGGGCAGTTCCGGGCGGGCGATCATCGAGGTGGCGCCGAATTCGCCCATGGAGACGGTGAAGGCGAAGACACCGCCGACGGCGAGCGCGCGCCAGACGATGGGCAAATCCACTTCCGCAAAGACGCGGGCCGGCGGCGCGCCGAGCGTGGCAGCGGCCTCGCGCAGCGACGGGCGGATGGATTGCAAGGCCGGCATCACGTTGCGTACGACGAACGGCAGCGCGACAAGGGTGTGCCCGAAGATGATAAGCGCGGGCGTGCCGCGCAAGTTCAGCGGCGGGCGCGCCATCGCCAACAGGTAGCCCAGCCCCAGCGTGACGGCGGAGGTGCCGAGCGGCAGCATAAACAGGGCGTCCAGCAGCCACCCTTGTCTGCGGCGGTAAAGCGCCGTCGCGGTGAGCATACCGAGCAGCAGAGCCAGGGCCATTGTCCCCAGCGCAAATCTGACGGAATTGCCCACGGCGGCGACCGGCGGCACGTAGAAGATGGAGCCGCGTGGGTTCTCGAAGAGGGCGGTGTAGTAACGCAGCCCGGCGTCGAAGGAGCGGATGGCGAGCGTCACGAGCGGCAATCCCAGGAGCGCCGCGCCAAGCCCCACGTTGGCGAGCACGAAGGCGATTTCGCCGGCTGTGCGTGGCTTGCGTTGCGTGATCCAACGTGGGTGCAGGTCGAGCGGGCGTGTTAGCCGGCCTTGCAGCCGGGTGTAGACGACGGTCAGCCCGAGGGTGCAGAGGATTTGGATGAACGACAGTCCGGCGGCGAGGGGAAGGTTGCCCATATCAATGGTTTGACGGTAGATGGCGACTTCGAGTGTGGCGAAGCGCGGCCCGCCGAGGATGAGGATCACGCCGAAGCTGGTGAAGCAGAAGATGAAGACGAGCAAGCTGGCGGCGGCGAGCGCGGGCAGGAGCAGGGGCAACGTCACGGCGATGAACGCGCGCCACGGGGACGCGCCGAGGGTGCGCGCGGCCTGTTCCAGGTGCGGGTCGAGGTTGGCCCAAAAGCTGCCGACGATGCGCAAGACAAGCGTGTAGTTGTAGAAGACGTGTGCCAGCAGAATCGCGCCGAGGGTGTAGCGCAGGTCGAGCGGCGGGCGGGCGAGGCCCAGCGTGTTCATCAGCGCGGTATTGAGCGGCGAGCGAGGACCGAGTACAGCCGTAAACGCTGCCGCGACAACAACGGTGGGCAGCACGAACGGCACAGTCGTCAGCGCGTTGAGCAGGCGCTTGCCGGGGAAGTCATAGCGGGCGAAGACGTAGGCGCCCGGCAGGCCGAGCAACAGCGTCAGCGCCGTGGAAAGCGCGGCCTGTCCCGCCGTGAAACCAAGCGTGCGCAACGTCGCCGGGCCGAACAGCCGCGCCAGCAGCGCATCCGGCGCCGGCTCCCCGTCCCACGTCAGGCTCACGCGGAAAATCGCGCCTAGCGGGTAGAAGTAAAAGATGATCAAAAACAGGAGGGGTAGGGCGAGTAAAGCGTAAAGCGTAGAACGTGAAACGTAAAACGTAAAACGTAATTCGTAATTCGTAATTCGTGATTCGTGATCGGTGTTATCAGGCACGTTGCACTCCTCTCTCTCCCCCCGTCTACTGTCTACCGTCTACCTGAGCACGACTTCTGCCCACGCCTCGATCCACTTTTCGCGGTTGGCTTCGATAGCGGCGGCAGGCACTTCGCTGGGCTGGGTGGCTTCGAGGGCGAATTCGACGAAGACTTGCGGCAGCGCGATGGTGGGATTGGCAGGGAAGACCCACATTTGCAGCGGGATGTCGGCCTGGAAGTCGGCGCTGAGCAGGAATTCGATGAAGGCTTCGGCCAGGTCGCGGTTTTCGGTCCCTTTGAGGATGCCCGCGAATTCGATTTGACGGAAGCAGGTGCCGGGGGCGGTGACGGCGCCGGTTGGCGGCTCGGTGAGCGCCCCTTCACTGAAGAAGACTTCGGCGGCAGGGCTGGTGGCGTAGCTCACGACCAGCGGGCGGACACCTTCGCTATATGCGCCGCCGCTGAACTCGTTGTAGTAGGCGGTGTCCCAACCGTCTACGACGAGGACATCGTTGGCGCGCAGGTCGGCCCAGAAGTCCAGATACCCGTCTTCTCCAAACACCCCGATGGTGGCGATGAGGAAGGCCAGGCCGGGCGACGACGACGCGGGGTTTTGCACAACGAGTAAGCCCTTATATTCAGGCTTCGTCAGATCCGCCAGGCTTTGCGGGATGGGCAGCGCGTGCTCGGCGAAGTAGGCCTTGTCGTAGTTGAGGCACACGTCGCCGAAGTCGGTGGGGACGACACGGTACTTGCTGTCCAGGTGCAGCGCCTTGGGGATGGCCGAAAGATTCTTCGCCTTGTACGGCACAAAGATATCGGCCTTCAGCGCGCGGCTGAGGAAGGTGTTGTCGAGACCGTAGAGTACGTCGGCCTGCGGATTGTCGCGCGAGAGGATGGCCTGGTTGAGCATCTTACCGGCGTCGCCAGCCTTGAGGAACTGCACCGTGGCGTTGTGCGCCGCCTCGAAGCGCGCGATGACGTCTTCGCTGACACTGAAGCTGTCGTAGACCATCACCCGCAGCACGCGCGGTTCGCCCGTCGCCGCTTCCGGCGTCGCTTTCGTACATCCGGCGAGCAGCGCGAGCACGATTACCATCAATACCATACGCGATTTCATACTGACCTCCTCAAGGAATCAACCACGAATCTTCACGAATCTACACTAATTTTGATTTCTATTCGTGAAAATTCGTGTAGATTCGTGGTCAAAGATTACTGGTTCTGATGCAAACCCCATAATAAGCCGGTTCGCAAGAAGACAGTTACCGTCTCGCCGTCGAATATGTTGCTGACGCCGCGCGTGAGGCCGAAGTGCAACGTCTCATCGCGCAGCGGGTAGGCCAGGCCCGTGGTGGTGACGCCGACCGCGTCACCGCCAAGCGGTAGCAGTGAGAGCGTATCGCCGGGCTGACCGTGGAAGGTCGCCGTCTTTCCGCCGCGCAAGCAGCGCACGCTCCACGCGCCGTCGGCGATGATAACCTCGCGGCCTGCCAGCGCGGGCAATGCCAGCAGCAGCAAGTTGGCGAGCGCCTGGTCGGGCCGTCCGCCGAGCGCGCCCAACACGACGATTTCCGTCACGTCCGGCTGTGACGCTGCCCACGTCAGCGCCAATTCGAGATCGGTCTCGTCTTTGGCGGGCGGATAGGCGTGCAGGATTGTTCCGGCAGCTTCGAGATATGCGCGCTGTTCCGGCGTCAGTGAATCCAGGTCGCCGATGACGTGAGCGGGCGTTAATCCGGCGGCCAGCGCGTGCCGCGTCCCCCCGTCCGCTGCGACGACGCAATCGCCGGCTCGCACCCATCGGGCAGCTTCGGCGGCGGGATTCTCGATAATGCCGTTGGCAAAGATGACAATCCGCACACTACCTCCCATTATTGATCAGCAGATTAAGCAGATTTAGCAGATTGAAGACAGATAAATCTGCTTAATCCGCTCAATCCGCTGACAAAAATCCGTTCAAATCTGTTGAATCCGTTGACAAAAAAACATCCCTGCCGGCCGGGAGGCTTGTGCAGGGATGTGATGATTGTAGGCGTCTCCCTCCGCTGGTATGATCCAGATCAGGTTCTAGGGTCGGTATCTAACGGATACCCTCTCAGCCTGCGTCTCAGGCTCCCCTGGCCGATATTGACTTCTCAAGGTGCTCTAGCTTTATTATAACAGTCTTTTTGGACTTGCCAAAATTTCCAAGTGTAGTATAATCCGTGATGTATGCGGGCTTAGTTCAGCGGTAGAATGTCTCCTTGCCAAGGAGAAGGTCAAGGGTTCGAATCCCTTAGCCCGCTTGCTTTCTTGGCGACGTAGCCAAGTGGTAAGGCAAGGGTCTGCAAAACCCCCATTCGTCGGTTCAAGTCCGACCGTCGCCTTTTCCCATCCATACCACAAGCGGCGGGCATCTAAAAGAAGATGCCCGTTTTTGTAATCAGGGGCGGTGGCGAAATGGCAGACGCACCGGTCTTAAAAACCGAGGGACTTACGTCCGTGTGGGTTCGAGTCCCACCCGCCCTACTTGAGGATGATTGGTCTGACTGATAAAATCGCCGCCGGCGGGTTGCCGGCGGCGATTTCGCGTTAGTGGAGGATAAAGATGCGTCAATCTGGTATTTTGCCTGCCGCGCACCCGCTTACTGCCATCATCGTGGGGGCGGGTCATCGTGCATTGTTGTATGCTTCTTATGCACAGACGCACCCTGACGAATTGCGCATCGTCGGGGTGGCGGATCCCAATCCACTGCGCCGGGAGATGGTGGCTAACCTCTATGGACTGTCACCGGCGCAGTGCTTCGAGACGGCTGAGGAAGTGGCGTCCCGGCCCCAATTCGCCGATGTGGTCATCAACGGGACAATGGACCATCAACACGTGCCCACCTCCCTGCCGTTGCTGGCAGCCGGCTACGATATGTTGCTCGAAAAACCTTTCGCTACCCATGAGACGGAAATGTGGACGCTGGTGCAGACGGCAAAACGCTACAACCGCAAAGTCATCATCTGCCACGTATTACGCTATACGCCGTTCTATGCCGCCATTCGCCAGCAGGTGGCGAGCGGCGTCATCGGCGAGGTGTTCAACGTGCAGACCGTTGAGCACGTCTCCTATCATCACATGGCGGTGGCGTACATTCGCGGCAAGTGGAGCAAGCCGAGCCTCAGTCACGCCTCGATGTTGATGGCGAAATGCTGTCACGACCTCGATCTCATTGCCTGGATGAAGAGTGGTGTGCGCCCGCGCAGCGTTGCCAGCTTTGGCAACAATTTCCAGTTCCGCCCGGAAAACGCGCCCGCCAACGCAGGCACCCGCTGTTTGGTGGATTGTCTTATCGAGGCGGAATGTCTGTACTCGGCGCGCAAGCACTACATTGACCATCCCGACCGCTGGAGCTTTTATGTGTGGGACAGCCTGGAGCACATCCCCAACCCCACCATCGAGCAGAAGATCCATTCCCTGGAAACGGACAATCCCTATGGGCGTTGTGTGTGGAAATGTGGAATGGAGGTCGTGGACCATCAATCGCTGGTCATTGAGTTTGCCGACGGGACGACGGCGACGCACAACATGATCGGCGGGACGTCCAGACCATCGCGCGCGATTCACCTCATTGGGACGCGCGGCGAAATCCAGGGCGTTTTTGAGGATGGACACTTCGTCATCCGTCACATTGACCCGCGACCGGGGCACGAGTACAGTGAAAAAGTCGTGGACCTGAAGACCAACGGCGATATGCACGGCGCGTTCGGCGGGCACGGCGGCGGAGATATGCGCCTGGTGGCAGACTTCGTGCGCGTGATGCGCGGCGAACCGGCCTCTATCTCCACCACGCAGATCGAAGATTCCGTCGCCGGGCATCTCATCGGCTTTGGCGCCGACCGGGCGATGGCCGAACATCGCGTGGTTGACCTGGTTTTTGAGGTATAACGTAGCTTACACACTTCGCGGGGATCGCCAGATCCCCGCTGATAGCAAACTGACGAGGATAGCGTATGGAAAAACCGCTCATTGTGGTCACAAATGACGACGGTGTGGATTCTCCGGGACTGTGGGCGGCCGTTGAAGCCGTTGCGCCGTTCAGTGAAGTGCTGGTCGTCGCGCCGGATCGCCAGTGGTCGGCGGCGGGGCGTTCGATGCCGCGCATGGTGACCGGCGAATTGAGCGAGCAGCAACGTGAAATCTATGGGGGGCAATGTGTGCGCGTTTACAGCGTGGACGCGACGCCGGCGCTGTGCGTCGTCCACGCCATGCTGGAGCTGGTGCCACGCCAACCGGCGTTGCTCGTTGCGGGGATCAACTTTGGCGAGAACGTCAGCACCGAAATCACCATCTCCGGCACGGTGGGCGCGGCATTGGAAGCGGCGGCTTTCGGCGTGCCGGCGCTCGCCGTCTCGCTCGAAATGACGGTCGCCGAGCACCTCACGGGCGGCGAGGCGAAGGATTACACGGCGGCGCAGCATTTCACGGCGCTCTTCGCGCGGCGGCTGCTTGACCGCGCCATGCCCTACGATGTCAACGTACTCAACGTCAACGTGCCGGACAACGCCACGCCGGAGACGCCATGGCGGCTCACGCGCCTGTCGCGCCTGCGCTACTTTTTGCCGCTGGAACCCGACCGCCAGAACGGGGACGGACGTCCCGGCTACACCGTGCGCGCCGACCCCCAGCGGGTCGAGCCGGATTCCGACGTGTGGGCGCTGCGGGTAGCGCGGGTCGTGTCGGTGACGCCGTTGTCGCTGGATATGACCTCGCGGGCAGACTTTGGGGAGGTGGAAGAGCGGTTGAGGGGAGCATGGGGGAGTTTGCTGGCGTGATTCATACTTGACAGAATCTCCCTTGCCCCTTACACTTGACGTAAAAAGTGCGCAACATCACGTTGCCCTTTTTCCTGCCCTGATTACCAATTACTGATTATCAGTTACTGATCACAAAATATGCAGCGTCACAGCGAAATCCTGCGTTTTCAAGAGGGGCGGCGCAGTCAGCATCCCGCGCCGGAGGCGATGGTGATCACCGCGCCGCCGGGGATGGCCGATAGCGCCGGAGAGCAGCTTGCGGTGCTGGTTGATCTTTCGCCGCCGCTCTCTCATCGCAGCCGTGAAATCCGTGCGTTGGCGGCGAGCACTTATTGGGCGTCGTCGGGCAGTATTGTGGCGCGGCTGCGGCGCGCGCTCGCCGAGGCCAACCGGCATCTGGTGCGCATCAACGCAGAGGCCCCCCCCGGTTCCAAGTGTTCGGGAAGCATCACCATGGCCGTCTTTGCCGGGGAGGAGGTGTTCTTCGGACAAATTGGGGCGGCATACGCGTTTGTCCATCATCCCGACGATACGCTGGAGACGTTTCCGCCCCGCAATCGCTTGCTGATTCCATTGGCCGGGTCGCTCCCACCGTCCATTCACATCGGCTACGCGACGCTGGAAGAAGGCGCCACGGTGCTCCTGGCGACGACGCCGGCAGTGGAATCTCAGCCCCGCGAGCGTTGGAAAACGATCCTGGCAGCCCCGGATCCTGAGATGCTGGTCGAAACGATCACCCAGGCGATGGCGGAGAGTCAAGCGTCGGGCAGTTTTGTGACGCTGCATCTGCTGCCTGAACCGCAACCCCAGACGCCGGCGCCTGTTCAGAAAAAAGGCCTTTTTCCCAAAAAACAACCTGCCGTTTCTGCGTCCCAAGTTGCGCCACCCATAACGTCCACACCCCAACCGTCAACTCCCGTTCCTCAACCTGTGCTTTTCATCACGCCATCTTCCCCCTCTCTTTCCCAGCCGCCTGCTCCAATCCCGCAACCCACAATTCCCATCTCTCAACCCACACCCCCCATCCCGCAGCCCACACCCCGCACCCCACAACCCCTCATTGAACGGCTGAAGCGTCTTATTCCCAAACAAAGCGCCCCCCGCTACCGTGAGCGGCAGACGACGGTGGAACGTGCGCGTGTGCGTCGGGCACTTCGCACATTGTTACCCGGAAAAGTCAGGGGCATCAAGGCGACTCAAACCCCACCTGTGCCGACAGAGAAGACCACTCTGATGGGCGGGTTGACGTTGGGACTGTTGCTGTTGACGCTTTTTGTCACCGTGACGATGTATTTTGGGGCCGGGGGGCATGCGCGGGTGGAAACGTATATCGTGGAAGCGCGCGCGCTGCGGGAAGAAGCCTTCAACAGCCAATCCCTGGAAGACTGGAAGCGGCTTTTGGAGTTAAGCTCGCATATTCTCACCCTGGAGCGTCAAAATGCTGAAGCGGCGGCTTTGAAAAGCGAGGCGCAGAGCGCCATTGACGCCCTGCAAAGCGCGGCCATCCTCGACGCCAGGCCGCAGGCGGAGTTAGGGGGAGCGCCGAGTCCGCGCCGGCTTCTGGTTGCCGGGGGATGGGTGTACATCCTCAACACGGCCGCCGATGAAGTCATCGGGTTGCCGTTGCAAGCAGACGGTCTGGCTTTGATGACCGAGAATCCTACGCCGATCCTCAAGCGCGGGCAGGCTTTTTACGGCGAGGTGGTCAACCATCTCGTGGATCTGGCCTGGATGGAACCGGGGGGCACTTATCCCAACGGCGCCGTTTTCATTTACAGCGATGGCGGCGTCATCTACATCTATGAACCGCCTTTGGGGCCGGCAGGCATTACCCGTCAACGGCTGCAGGGCAATCTGGGGCCGGGCATGGTCACGCTTATGGCCACCTTTGGGGAGCGGCTGTATTTGGTGCAACGGCAGGATAATCAGATTCTCACCTACGATTCGGTCAACGGGATTTACGATATGCCGCGCAACTACTTCGCAGCAGGCATCGCGCCGCGTCTTTCGGAGACCCTGGATATCGGGATTGACGGACGGGTGTATCTCTTGATGGGGAACGGGACGGTCAACACTTACTTCAACGGGGTCGAAGAACCCTCTTTCCAGGTGCGCAACTTGCCGGATCCAGAGGTCAAGCCGCTGGTATTGGTCGTCGAGCCGGACGCCGACGCAGGGCAGGTTTACCTGGGCGATCCGCAACGCGAGCGCATTATCGTCCTCAATAAGCGCGGCAACTTTATGCACCAGTTTCGTCTGCCGGGCGACGCTTTGAAGCAATTGGAGGCCCTGGCGATCACCGAGGAACCGCACGTATTGTATATGATTGCCGCGAATCGGCTCTACAGCGCACCTATCCCCGATTTCGTGGCGCATTAGCGGTCAGCGATCAGCTTTCAGCAGTCAGTTATCAGCGGTCAGCGATCAGCTTTCAGCAGTCAGTTATCAGCGGTCAGCGATCAGCTTTCAGCAGTCAGTTATCAGCGGTCAGCGATCAGCTTTCAGCAGTCAGCTATCAGCTTTCAGCGATCAGCCTGGTGTAATTTGTGGAGGGAATATGGCGCAACCGGAAACTTGGCGCACCTTTGTGGCTCTGCCGCTTTCGCCGGCCGTCATTGAAAAACTTTCTGCCATCCAGCGCACCCTGCGACGTATTGGCACGGAGCAGGCTGTGGCGTGGGTGAATCCTGACAACATTCACCTGACGCTGTTTTTCCTGGGAGATATTGTGCTTGAGCGGCGTCAACCTGTTGAGACCGCCCTGGGAGTTGTCGCGCGCCATGCGCATCCGTTCGCCTTTAACGTTCAGGGTCTCGGCGCTTTCCCGAACGTCAAGCGTCCGCGCGTCATCTGGGTGGGGGTGGAAGATTCGACCGGGCGATTGGCTTTGTTGCACCGCGCTGTCAACGAGGCGCTGGCGAGCATCGGCTTTCAGCCCGAAGAGCGTCGTTTTTCGCCCCATTTGACATTAGGGCGTGTCCGTCAACGCGCCTCGCGTGAGGAAGAACAGGCAGTGGGCGAGGCTATCCGTCAGACAGAAGTCGGCGTTCTCGGTGAGGTGTTGGCCGAAGAGTTGATCTTTTTCCGCAGTGTGCTCAAGTCTTCTGGAGCGGAGTATACGCCGTTGGCGCGGTACAGGTTGGGGATGGGGGATTAGGGATTGGGGGCAGATGAGCCGCCACACACGCGCCGGTAGACTTCCAGAGTCCGGCGCGCGGTTTCTTCCCAGGTAAAGGTCCGCACTTGTTCCTGCCCTTCTGCCTGCAAGCGGGCGCGCAACGCCCCATCATGGATGATGCGCCGGCAGGCATCGGCGATGGTAGTAGGATCGTCGGGATCAATCAACAGCCCGGCCAGGCCGACGACTTCCGGCAGGCTGCCCCGGTCGGCGACGACAACCGGTGTGCCGCATTGCAGCGCCTCCAACGCCGGCAGTCCAAACCCTTCGTAGAACGACGGCATAGCCAGCAATAGGGCGCCGTTGTAGAGGGCCACTAAGTCCGGGCCGGGGACGTGCTCGATGAAGCGCACCCACGACTCCAACCGCAGCGTTTGCACGCGCGTGAAGATTTCATCATAAAGCCAGCCGGGCCGCCCCGCAATGACCAGGACGCGCTTCTCGCCCCAGGCATGGAGCTGCGCCAATGCCTCCAACAGCCCCGGCAAATTCTTGCGCGGTTCCCAGGTCCCCACAAAGAGCAGATACCCCGGTTCCAGCCCGTAACGCGCCAGCACGGCCTGCGTTTCCTCCGGCGGCAACGGCCGGAAATAAGCATCGGCGGCGAGATGCGCGACCGTCACCCGCGCGGGATCCACGTGTAGCAGGCGTTCCAGATCGCGCCGGGTGGCATACGAATCGGCCAGAATCGCATCGGCGCGGGACACGGCCCAGGCGATCTGGGCGTTGTAATAGCGGCGCGCGTCGGCCGTGAGGTACTGCGGATAGTAGAGGAAGTTAAGATCATGCACGGTGATGACCATGCGCCGTGCACCCCAGGCCGGCGGGATGAAGTCGGTGCTGTGGAATACCTCCAACTTCAGGGGAAAGAGTTCCGCGCCGAGCGTCCAGCGTTCCAGCCGGTGATGGGGAGGTGTCCAGGCGGCGTAAACGCGCGCGCCGGGCGCAGTTACAGGATCGGATTCGCGCCGATGTTGAACCAGCGTCAGCGTTTCTGATGCCAGCAGAGGCGCTATCGCCCGCGCCAGATGTCGCGCATAACGCGAAATCCCGCCGGGCGCGTAGGCATGGAGTCGCAGGTCTATCCCGATGTACATGGAGAAGTATGTGGGGCGTGTTCCTCCGTAGACAACGCATCGGTCAACAATCGCGCAAACTCGGCTAGTGATGAAGCGAGGATCGCCTGGCGGAGCAAGCGTTTAAGCAATAGTTCATTCTCAATCTGGTTGACGTGGTGCGTTATATCTCGCGGCACACTGCCGAAGCGCGTCTCTAAAGCATCAAGAATGGCTTCACGTCCCCGTATGATTTGACCTTTTTGCAAACCTTCTTGGATTCCCTGTTGGATTCCCTGTTGGATTCCCTTTTCAATTCCAAACCTTTCCACACTTGTCACATACGTCATACGTTTTGCCTCCTCATATGCCCGGATATCCTGCCACAATGCCTGTTCCAGCTCTTGGGGTAACGCCATCAACCAATCAATGAACCGGAATAGGTTCAAGATATCCTGGCGTGCATAACCGCGTTCATACAATTGCCGGATCAGAGTCCATTTCCATACTTTGCGTTCCGCATCGTCGCGGCGTGTGGCCTGCGCTTGAAGATGCGCCATAATCACCGTTGCAAATGGATTGACGCTTTCTTCCAACACAGGCCAGGTCTTCCAGTAATCCAACAACTTGATGACCGGAAATCGGAAGTGCAACTCACAGCCCCAACGGGTATAGCCAAAAGATGTGGGCCGCCAACCCGCATTTTCGTCTCCCAATACGGCCAGACTGACGACCTCACGGGCGTAATGATCGAAGATGCGATATTGGTAAGTGTACATACGTCGCGCAAATGCCGGATCTGTTTGACCTTGCACTTCGATATGGACCAGCAGCCACGTTTCACTGCCATCGTCGAGCCACACTTTGACGAGTTTATCGGCTAATCGCCGCCCCATTTCGGCGTCGCGGGTGATCTGTTGAAGTTCTTTGTCCAGAAACTCGTGTCCCCGCGCCCAATCAATGCCGGCGTGTACCTCTGGAAAGCACAACGCCAGAAACTCTGGAAAGTACGCTTCTAACGCCTCTTTCCACGGACTATCGTAATCGGTGATCTCACTCATTGGCACTCCTGGAAGCGTGGACTGATTCTATAATATGCGGGATAGCAGATTTGTAAAGTACAGCGACAACCCTGCCCCCTGCCCCTTGCCCCCTGTTCCTTGTAAAATCCGCCGTTCGTGTTACAAAAGGTGCGTTAGGGAAGGAGTTATTGCTGATGCCCGATCCGAAGCGTGATTATCTGACGTTGACACTCGAACAATACTGGTTTGCGCCGCCGGTGGCCTTATGGCGCGCCATCGAATTGCGTACGCTGGCTACCGAGCCGTTTCCACGCCCGCTGCTCGATCTGGGATGCGGCGACGGTCTCATCGCGCGGGTGCTCTTCGCCGGCGAGATGCCCGTCGAGGTGGGCTTTGACCCCTGGGGAGCGCAGGTGCGCAAAGCGCCGGCGTCGGGCGCCTACCGTTATATCCAACAGGCGCGCGGCGATGCGCTGCCTTATCCCGATGCGAGCTTCGGCGCCGTCTTCAGCAACTCGGTGCTGGAACACATCCCCAACCTCGATCCGGTGTTGCGTGAGGTGGCGCGGGTGTTGCGCCCGGGCGGGCGTTTCCTGGCGACCGTGCCCAGCGATGCGTTCCGGCGCTTGCTGGCAGGTTACCACGAACGGGCGGTGCTGGGAGATACCATTGGCGCGGAAACCTACGCTGCGGCTGTGGATGAGTATCTCGAACATCAGCGTTATCTCACGCCCACCCAATGGACGGAGCGGCTCGCGCGCGCCGGCATCCGGCTGTTGCGCACCCGCTACTATATCCCCGCCGAGGTTGAAGCCTTGTGGGATCGCGCCAACGCGACCTACGGCATTCACCCGAACAAGATGCCCTTCCACGGCAAGCCGTATTATCGCTGGCTGGCTTCCCCGCGCCTGCGCAAGCTCGGCTACCAGGGGCTTGTCCGCCGCTGGGTGGTGTGGGTGTTGGGGCGACGCTGGCGGCAGGCTTACACGGCGGACGTGCCTGAAGGCGGCGTCGGCGGCGGGTTGCTCGTGGTGGGAGAGAAGCCATGAGCGATCCGGCGACCTGGGATGCGTTTGTCGCCGCGCACCCGGCAGGAACGATCCTGCAAACCAGCCGCTGGGCGCAGCTCAAGGCCGCTTTTGGGTGGAATTGGGAGATCGTCACGCCCACGAATGGGACCACGAATAGACACGCATGGACACAAATGGACACGCATGGCGGCGCGTTGGTGTTGTATCGTGCGCTGCCGCTGAAGTTGGGAACGATTGCCTACGTCCCGCGCGGGCCGCTGGTGGATTGGGACGACGCCACGGCAGTGACGGCGACGTTTACGGCGCTGCGCCGGGCCGCGCGGCGGCGACGCGCCTGGGCCTTGTGGCTTGAGCCGGAGTGGCGCGATACGCCAGAGGCGCGGGCGCAACTTCACGGGTTAGGGCTGAAACCCGTCTCACGTACCATCCAGCCGCCGCGCACGATCATCGTGGATATCGCGCCTGCGGAAGATACCATCCTGGCGCAGATGCGCGCCAAGACGCGCTACAACATCCGGCTGGCCGAACGCAAAGGCGTGACCGTCCGCGAGGGAACGCTTGCCGATGCGGCGACGTTCTATGCACTGATGACCGAGACCGGCGCCCGCGACGCCTTTGGCATCCACAGTGAGGCATATTACCGGCGCGTGTTTGAGTTGTTCTTGCCCACCGGACAGGCGGCGTTGTTGCTGGCGGAAGTTGAAGGAGAAACGGTGGCGGCACTGGTCGTCTTCGCGTTGGGAACCAGAGCATGGTACTTCTACGGCGCATCGTCGGAGCGGCACCGCGAGAAGATGCCGCCGTATGCACTGCAATGGGCGGCGATCCGCTGGGCGAAGGCACGCGGCTGTACGAGTTACGACCTGTGGGGCATCCCCGATTACGATGAAGAAACGCTCGAAGCGCAGTTTACCGAGCGCAATGACGGCCTGTGGGGCGTCTACCGTTTCAAGCGTGGCTTTGGCGGTCAGGTTGTCCGCTGCGTAGGTTTATGGGAACAGCCGTTACACCCGCTCTATCCCCTGGCGGCCAGATTGCGTGGTTACGGCGTGGGGGGAAACCGCGAATCACGCGGATTTTCGCAGATTTGATTTTGGAGAGTGTATTATGCCCTTTACTTTTACCCGATTATCAATTCCCGATGTGATCCTTATCGAGCCGCGTGTGTACGGCGATGCGCGTGGATTTTTCATAGAAACCTACAAACACTCAGAGTTTGCCGCTGCCGGGATTCCCGATGTGTTCGTGCAGCACAATCACTCGCACTCGGCCTACGGCGTGCTGCGGGGGTTACATTACCAGTTGCACCCAATGGCGCAGGGCAAGCTCTTGAGCGTGGTGGCAGGTGAAATTTTTGACGTAGCGGTAGACATCCGGCGCGGTTCGCCGACTTACGGCCAGTGGGTCGGGGCGACGCTCTCGGCGGCGAATCACCGGTTGCTCTATGTGCCGCCGGGATTTGCGCACGGCTTCTGCGTCGTCAGCGAGATGGCGGACCTGCTCTATTATGTCACCGCCGAGTATTCTCCGGCCCATGAACGCGGTATTCTCTGGAACGACCCTGACCTGGGCATCGTCTGGCCGGTTGCCGAACCGTTGCTCTCGCCGAAAGATGCCAATGCGCCTTGCCTGCGCGATGCGGAAAATAATTTCACCACGAATCTACGCGAATTTAACTCCTATTCGTGACTCTTCTGAAAAAAAGTCCAATTCACCGCAGAGACGCAAAGAACGCCGAGAAAAATTCAAGTTTATATCAATAAAATTAGTAATGAAACGCGAAAGACTTAATCTTATTGAATCTGACATAAAAATCTCTGCGCCCTCCGTGACTTTGCGGTGAGATTTTTAGTTTTTTGAGTTCACTCATTCGTGAAAATTCGTGTAGATTCGTGGTTATTCGCAGGAGGTACTATGTATTACATCACGCTCAGTTGGGATGATGGATTCAGTCGTTCGGTGGCTAAAATTGCGGAGATTTACGAACGCTATGGCCTGCGCGCCGAGTTCAACGTGGTGGTCACGTTTCACGAACATGACCCGCAAACTTTCGGAGGGTTTGAGCTGTGGAATGAATTACAAGCTCGCGGGCATATCATTCAACCGCATGGCTACGACCACAGCAACCTGGCGGAGATGCCCCTGGCGCAGGCGCAAGCGAATATCCTGCGCTGTCTGGAGGTTTTCCGGCAGTCGCTGGACGGCTTTGACGCGCGGCGGACGGTGTTCAACTTCCCGTACAACGTCTCCACGCCGGAGCTGGATGCCTGGTTGCCGCAGGTGGTGCGCGCCTTCCGCCTCTCCGGCGAGATGATTATGCCGTTGCCCACGCGCCACACCGTCCGCCTGACCTCGCCGGCATCGGAGGACGCCGAAGCCATGCTGGACCGCTGTTTGGAGGCGTTGTTCGCCCGCCCGGAAGGCTGGCTGCTCTACACGGCGCACGGCCTCGATGGCGAAGGCTGGGGGCCGCTGCGCAGCACGTACCTGGAAGGTCTGCTGGAACGCCTGTTGCCGCGCGCTGATGTGCGCATCTTGCCCACGCAGGCGGTGCTGGAGACGGCTATGTTGTAAAAATGACAGCCCAAGCCATTGAAGGAGTCGCTATGTCCACCTGCGCCGACCTGGAACTGAGCCTGCACCGCCACGACGCGGAAACTTACACCGTGGAATTGCGCCCGACCCTGCCCGAAAGCGAGGCCGACCTGCGCCTGGGCGCGCGTCCGGCGGCGTTGGATGTGGACGCACTCCGCGCTTATGCCGACCCGGTAGAGTATGGGCGCGCGCTGACCGCGAACCTCTTCGCCGATCCTGCGCTGCGGGCGGCCTTCGCGCAGGCGCGCGCGACAGCGCAGTCCAACAACTTGCTGTTGCGCCTGCGGGTGCTCGTCGGCGCGGGGGCGGGGGAGCTGCACGCGCTGCGTTGGGAGACGCTGCGCGATCCCGAAACCGACGCCTTGCTCAGCACCGGCGAGCAGGTCTACTTCTCCCGCTACCTCAGCAGTGCGGATTGGCGGCCCGTGCGCCTGCGCCCGCAGAGCACACTGCACACCCTGGTGGTCATCGCCAATCCCGACGATCGGGCGGACCATGGACTGAGCCCGATCACGGTAGCCGCCGAACTCGACCGCGGTCTTAATGCCCGCTAGAGCCTTGCATCTTTTCTGACCTACAGCAGGGGGTAAATATCCCCTGCATTTTGTGTATCATAATATGCAAGGACCACGTACATCTTCATACAGTCGTTACGCGGTGCGTTTCTTGGGACAGGATTGACGGGATGAAAGAGCTCCTGCAAAGCCTTCTGTAATCCTGAAAGTCCTGTTCATCCCTGTCAGAAAATGGCGAAGTGCGTAAAACGCCTATTCATACTTCTACCCGTTCCCGTTGTTGTCTTCAAACAGGTCGCGCAGCCCCCGCGTCCACATATCGCCGAGCGGGATGAAACGCCTTTCCGTGAAATCTTCGGATAACGTGGTGATGTATTCCCGAATTTGCAGTCCCGGTGATTGCTCTTCCAGGCGGTCAATTTCTTCTTCGATGGACGCCAGCAACCGGTTGCTTTCGGCCTCCAGATCCGTGAGGTCCAGCGCCAGGTTGAACATGTGGGTGCAGCGCCGCAGGAGATCGTACCAGGCCTTGAAGTCATTCTCGATGCTGAATCCCTGCACCGAGTTGGAGATCTGGGACAGATCATAGGCCGGCACGAAGGCATAAAAGGCCACGAATTCAATGCCCCGCTGCTCGGCGCGGTCTGCCAGGTAGGTGCAGATTGTCGCGCCCCCTTCATAATCGGAAAATTGCAGCGCATAGCGGCTCAACTCGTCCTTCAGTTCCTTGAGGCTGTACACACACGCGACTTCGCGGTCCTTGTCATAAGGTACGGCGCCGTATACGCCGCCGACGGCCACCACCCGCCGCACACCCAGGATCTCCACCACATCGAAAAAGGCGTCGGCATATTGTTCCACGCGCATGTGCGGTTCGTCGCCCAGGAAGATCGCCAGCCCTTTCTCGGCGTCGCCGGTATAAAAGAACTCGTTGTTGTGGGTGGACATGGAGAGCCGATAGCCTTCTTCGAGTTTGACCTGCGGGCGCAAGAAGTGGTGCGTCCCGGGAATTTGAAACAGATAAGATTCCTCTGCGTTCAATTCGCCGATACGCCGCGCATTGGTTTTCTCGATGAGGTATTGCGGCAATCCCGACGAGACCGAACCGGCATCGGCCCATTGATGCCACCCAGCAAGCAAATATTTCTCCCTGGCTTTGGGCGTCTCCCACAACTCAAAGGTATCGCTCATTGTGCACCTCCACTTTTGCAAGCCCTATGCCATTTCACCGAAACGCCGGCTGTGCTTTGTAAAGAACCAGTATCCAAAAATCAGCGTCAGCAATGCCGTCACCGCCGTGCGGGCCAGGAAATCGAACCGTGTCAGCGCCCCGTTGTAGAGGAGGTCCTGGTAGGTGTTGATAATAGAGGCCATCGGATTCAGCCGGAACAGCCAGAGTTGGGGATTGAACGTGACTCCAAACAACGTGGCCTTCTCCGGCAGATCGCGGTAGGTGTACACAATCGGCGTCAAAAAGAACCATGCCTGCATGCCCACATCCATCATCATGTGGGTGTCCCGGTAGAAAACTTCCAGCGCCGAAAGGAACAACACGATCCCGATGGCAAATGTGACCTGAATCAGAATCGGCAACGGCAACAACAACAGCCACCCCGTCAGCGGCATGCCGGAGAGGACGATCAGGATCAACAACACCGGCAGCGAGATCAGGAAGTTGATCAGATTGGAGAGCACGACCGAGATGGGCAATACTTCTCTGGGAAAGTAGACCTTTTTCACCAGCGAACCGTTCCCCACCACGCTTTGGATTCCCCCCATCACCGCGCCGGTAAAAAAGTTCCACGGCAAGAGGGCGCTCATGAAGAGAATATGCGGATGCGGGATGGTACGGTTGCGCCACATATAGCCGAACACAAACGTGAAAATCAGCATCATCAGCAGTGGGTTCAACCACGACCACAGTACGCCGAGCAAGGAATTTTTGTAACGTACCTTGAGGTCGCGCACTACCAGGTTGTACACCAGCTCGCGGTACGCCCACAGTTCTTTGAGATGTGCCCGCATTGTCTTGAAAAAATCCTTTCCGATATTAGCAATCAGCAATCAGCCGTCAGCTTTCAGCGATCAGCGGTCAGCCGTCAGCTTTCAGCGATCAGCGGTCAGCTATCAGCTTTCAGCGATCAGCCGGAATTGAAAGCTGAGCGTTGACGGCTTACCGATTAGGCCGTGCCCACGATTATACTATACTTTGCTTTATTGTAGTTTGGGTAACCCTGGCGAAGGTTCTCGTAACCTTCCCCAGGATATTGGGGTATAATCGTTGATTATGAAACGCCTGCACATTTTTGCTATGGTACTCGTGCTGGGGGTTGCTGCTGCGCTGCGCGTGCTGGCGTTGCCCGCTCTGCCCGTAGGCCTGCACTACGACGAGGCTGCTAACGTCATCCTCACGCGGCAGATCGCCGCCGGTACCTATCGCCCGGTGTTCATCCGCGCGTACACCGGCAAGGAAGTATTGTTCTTTTATGCCGGAGCGTTCTGGGTGTGGGCGACGGGCGGCGCCCCGTGGGGGTTGCGCTTGAACGCGGCGATGTTCGGCGTGCTCACTGTCGCGGCGACCTACACCGCAACCCGTGCCCTGCTCCGCGCGGAACGGCACGCCCGCTGGATCGCTGTGCTGGCGGCCGGGTGGGTCGCCGTGGCCTTCCCGCACGTGCTCCTGAGCCGTTACGGCTTCCGCGCCATCTCCCAGCCGTTGCTTCAGGCATTGACGGTCGCCGCGCTCTGGCATGGCCTGCGCACGGGCAAGCGCGCCTGGTTCATTGCGGGCGGTGTATGCCTGGGGCTTACAGGCTACACCTATCTGGCGGCGCGCCTGTTTCCCATCCCGTTAAGTCTGACGCTCGCCTGGCTGCTCCTCCGCACACCAAGAGAAGCGCGCCTGCGACGGGTGGGGCAGTTGGGACTGACGCTGCTGGTGGCGGTCAGCGTCTTTGCCCCGCTGGGCCTGTACTTCGTGCGCCACCCCGACGCCTTCACCACGCGCATCACCCAGGTGGCCGCGCCGACGTGGCGTGACGCGCTGCGCGGACTGTGGTTGTGCCTGCGCGCTCTGGTCTGGCCCGGCGCCGGCGATCCCTACATCCGCTTCAACCTCCCCGGCCGACCGATGCTGGATGGACTCTCGGCGGTACTGGCTATGCTTGGGCTGCTGGGATTGCTGTTCGCGCCGCGAAAAGAGACGCTGACCGACGCCGGGCGGGGCTTCATCCTCGCGGCATCGGGGATTATGCTGTTGCCGAGCGCCCTGGCAACTTCGGAAATCACGCCGAGCAACCTGCGGCTGATCGGTCTGTTCCCTTTCATCGCCATTCTGCCGGCGTATGGGGTCATCACCCTGGGGTGGCGCGGGTGGCACGGTCAGAGACCGGCCACAGCGCAATCTGTCCCCACAGCGCAATCTGCCCCCAGGTTGAAATGCCCTCGCCTGCCGGTCCGCCTTGCCCCCTGCCCCCTGCCCCTTGCCCCCTGCCCCTTGCTTCTTGCCTCCTGCCTCTTCCTGCTGCTCGCGTTGGGCGGATTGACCACGGCCCGCGCTTACCGCCGTTGGGCTACCTCCTCCGATCTCTTCTATGCCACCGATGGCGAGATGGTGCTGGCGGCGCAGGCTTTGGATGCGCTGGACACCACGCACACGACCGTCTACATTGCCGCTGAGCACTACCGCCATCCTACGGTCGCGGCACTGGCGCAACAGTACCCGCAGGCCAAATGGCTCACCGGCGGCGCGACGTTCGTCCTGCCGCCCACGGGCGATGCCGTTTACCTGTGGCCGCGTTCGCTCACACCGCCGGGCCCCTGGCCTGAAGCCTTCACGGCGCGCGGGCAGGTCTCCGCACTGAACGATTCCCGCGGCAAGCCGGCGTTGTGGATACGCCGACTGGCCGCGTCCGACATTGCGGCGTTGCGCCCGGCCACAGCGCCGGCCGCCGACTTCGCCCACGTCGTCCAGGTCTACGACGCGCAAGTCGCAGGCGCGTGTCGGGCCGGCGAGGCCTGCCTGATTCTGCTCACCTGGACGGTCAAGGCGCCGTACACCACGCTCCAACCGGTGGTGCGCCTGCTGCATCCCCAAACCGGCGAGTGGACGCGCGCGACCGCCTTTCACTATCCGCCGGAGCAGTGGGCGATAGGGGATGTTGTCCTCGATCAACTGACGCTTGTTCCGCCCGTCGGCATCCCACCTGTGGACGGCTATCAAATCGGCGTGGGGTTCTTCAATCCCGACGGCGGTGAGGTGTTGCCGCGGCTGGAGGACGAACGTTTTGCCGGGCTGGAGGCGCGCTTCGCCCTGACGCCGCCCCTGTTGCCCTCGCTGTCCGCGCCCAATGCGGCACAGGCTGCAACTGCCTGTCCGGGGATTCCGCGCGACACGGGTATGGCGCACGGCGGGCTACAGTTGCTGGGACGCACGTCCTTGCCTGAAGCCCTGCGTCCCGGCGAAACCCTGACGCTGCGGCTGTGTTGGCAGGCGACCGACACGGGGCTGCCCCAGGACAACATCACCCTGACCCTGAGCGGCCCGGAAACGCACCGGCTTTACAGCGGGCCGCCGGCAAGCGGCTACGCTTTTGCGCAATGGCGCACCGGCGACATCGTTGAGGATCGTTATACACTGCGCCTGCCGCGCACGTTACCGGCGGGACAGTACACGTTGACGTTGGCGGTGGGCGATACGGCCTTTACGGAATTGGGCACTCTGACCGTCCGGCCCATTGCCCGCGCCTTCACCCCGCCCGCTATAGCTTATCCCTTCACGGCGGATTTTGGTGCAAAGATACGGCTGCTCGGCTATGACGTGGGTACGCTCACGGCGGGGCAACCCCTGGAGGTGACGTTGTACTGGCAGACGCTGGCGGAGCTGGAAGAGGACTACCTGGTCTTCGTGCACCTGCTCGATGTGAAGCGCGAGCGCGTCATCGCCCAGGTAGACGAAGCGCCGCAGCGCAACGGCTATCCCACATCACTCTGGCTGACGGGGGAAATTGTGACTGACCGCCACACGCTGACTATCCCTGCCGACCTGCCCGACGGCGACTACGCTTTGCGCATCGGCTTCTATCGTCAGGAAGACGGCGCCTATCTTGCGGTCAACGGCGAAGCGCGCCTGCTACTGCCCATATCAGCAGATTTAGCAGATTAAGCAGATTTTTTGACCGGGTTACAGCACCTGCTATGAGACGACCTTGACTTCGTCGGCGGGGAAGCGGAAACGCTCGCGCTCGACCCGCGGGCCATCAGGCGGAATTTCCACGATGACCTCGGCCTTGAGGATGTCCAGGTCAATCACCCGCCCCAGGCCCTTCTCGGTCTGCACGCGCGCTTTGAGCCGTGGCAGGCTTTTGGCTTCTTCCTTGTAAACCTCATGTTCGTAAGCCAGGCAACAGCGCAGCCGCCCGCACATGCCGGTGATGTCGGTGGGCGCCATCGAAATGGCCTGATCCTTCGCCATTTTGATGGAGACGGCCTGGAATTCGGTGAGGAAGCGGCAACAACAGCGTTCTTCCCCGCAGACGCCGTAACCGCACAGGGTTTTGGCGTGATCGCGCGGGCCGACCGCCTTGATCTCGACCCGACAGTTCATACGCCCGGCGAGACGCCGGCGGAAATTGGTCAGGTCTTTTTTCCCTGTATTTCCCTTCATAAACACGATGGCGCTGCCGCCGTCGAGGGTGAATTCCGCCGCAAAAACCTTCACATCCAGTTTTTGAGCCTTGACTTCCTCTTTGGCGACCTCGACCATGCGCGCAGCACGCTCGCGCATCAGTTGGAAGCGCGCCATATCCAGAGGGGTTGCCTGGCGTACCACCGCTTTGAGACGTTTGAGCGTGATACCTTCCGGGAGTTGCGCATTGACCACACTCACTTGACCGGCCTGTTCGCCGTATACCGTCTCTACCACCACCCAATCGCCCTTTTTCAGCCCCATGTCCTCGGGTGCGACGAAATGGTAGATTTTACCCGCCGGTTGAAAGCGCACGCCGATCGGCGTCATCGGGCCAGACCAGGCGGGTTGTTTGGATGACGCCTCTTCCGCATCGGTGGTTGTCTCATCGGAGGCCGTTAGGGTATCCAACAACTCCTCTTGCACATCCTCAAGCCACGTCTCGATTTCATCCGACCAGGTTTCGGCCTCGTCGTCCTCAAGCTTGGCCTCATCCAGTATGATGCTTTCTGTTTCGTCCATACATCCTGCTCTCGTGCTCTGGATTTTGATACTAACTATACCCTACAAGGATATTTTAGCAACCTTGAAATATACTCACTCGTGGGCCATGCCTTCTGTGGTACAATAGAGTTTATACCGATTTATATCAATAGCTGCCAGTGGGTTAAAATTCACCGCAGAGGCGCAAAAGACGCAGAGAAAACCTTAAAAACTTTGCGAATTCTGCGTCTCTGCGGTGAGAAGGGAACGGCCAGTGCAAATCGGTATAATGTCTAATAGAAAAAATCGTATTGTTAATGAAATAGAGACTTGTGAAACTAACCGATTCGCAAAACACCCTTATCCAGGCCCCTTTTGACCGCAAAATTTTCCTTGAAGGTCCCGCCGGCGCCGGTAAAACGACGACGGGGGTGGCGCGCCTGGTATTTCTGTTGCTGAGCGGCGTCCCGGCCGAACGCATCCTCGTATTGACGCCGCAGCGCACGCTCGCCGTGCCTTACAATGAGGCCCTGTACCATCCCGAGGTCGCCGCCGGCGGCGTGGTGAACGTGGCTACGCTGGGTGGGCTGGCGCGCCGCATGGTGGACCTCTTCTGGCCGCTCGTGGTGGAAGAAGCCGGGTTCGGCAAGCCCAATGAGCGCCCCATCTTTCTCACCCTGGAGACGGCGCAATACTATATGGCGCGCATCGTCGCCCCGCTGGTGGAAGAACAGGGTTACTTTGAGAGCATCAACATTGACCGCAACCGGCTTTACAGCCAGATTCTCGACAACCTCAACAAAGCCGCCGTCGTCGGCTTCCCTTACACCGAAATCGCTGAACGCTTGCGCGGCGCGTGGGTGGGCGAGTCGGCTCAGGCGCGCGTCTACGATCAAGCGCAGGAGTGCGCGACGCGCTTTCGCCGCTATTGCCTTGAACATAATTTGTTGGATTTCTCGCTGCAACTGGATGTCTTTTTCGCGCATCTGTGGACCGAACCGCTGTGCCGTGATTACCTGCTCAACACGTATACGCACCTGCTGGTGGACAACGTCGAGGAAGACACGCCCGTGGCCCATGACCTCATCTACAGTTGGCTGCCCCACGCGGAATCGGCGCTGATCATCTTCGACCAGGATGCCGGCTATCGCAGCTTCCTCGGCGCCGATCCGGTGAGCGCAATGGCTTTGCGTGAGATGTGCGATGAATGTGTGACGTTCCACGAATCCTTTGTAGCTTCGCCGCCGGTACAGGCTTTGGGGAACGCATTAGGGCGTGTTTTGCAACCGGGCGCTGCGAGTACACCGTTGGGGACTTCGCCGGCGGACTTTAAGGCCGTGTTGCACTTCGAGAGCTGTCGCTACCATCCCGACATGCTCGACTGGACCGCCGATACCATCGCCGGCCTGGTCCATAATGACGGCATCGCCCCTGGCGAAATCGTCGTCCTGGCGCCGTTCCTCACCGACGCGCTGCGCTTCTCGCTCACGCAGCGCCTGGAACAGCGTGACGTGCCGGTGCGCTCTCATCGTCCCTCGCGCGCCCTGCGCGAGGAGCCGGCCACGCAGACCCTGCTGACCTGGGCGGCGCTCGCACACCCGCAATGGGGCATCGTCCCCCGCAACTACGATGTGGCCTATGCGCTCATGCAGACCATCGCCGAGCTGGATTTGGTGCGCGCGCAACTGCTGGCCGAGGTGCTCTATCGCGTTAAAGACAAAACGCCTGCACTGGCTTCCTTCGATGGGGTGAATCCCGACATGCAACAGCGCATCACCTACATCTTCGGCGGGCGTTACGAGGCGCTGCGGCTGTGGCTGGACGCCTACCGCGCCGGAGCCCCGGCCCCGCTGGATCACTTCCTGGCGCGGCTCTTCGGCGAGGTACTCTCACAGCCCGGCTACGGATTTCATCAAGATTTCGACCTGGCGCGGGTGGCAGCTATGCTGATCGAGTCGGTGCAGAAGTTCCGCTGGATCGCCGCCGACTTGCCCGCCGACAAGCCGCTCGGCCAGGAGTATCTGGAGATGGTGCAGCGCGGCGTCATCGCGGCGCAGTACCTGGAACCCTGGCAGACGCCGGATGAAACCACCGTGCTGTTGGCGCCGGCCTACACCTTCCTGCTGAGCAACCGGCCGGTGGACGTGCAGTTCTGGCTGAATGTCGGCGGAACGGGTTGGTGGGAACGCCTGTACCAACCGTTGACGCACCCTTACGTGCTCAGCCGGCGCTGGCCGAAGGGGCAGCCCTGGACCGATACCGATGAGGTCACCATGCGGCAAACGATGTTGTACCGGCTCGTCCTCGGCCTGGTGCGCCGGTGCCGCAAGGCCATCTACCTGGGGCTGAGCGAACTCGGTGAGCAGGGCTACGAACAGACCGGGCCGCTGTTAAAGGCCGTCCAGCGCGTGTTGCGGGTACAGTGAAATGACAGATTTTCACCCCCGTCCCAACCAACGCCAAGTGCTCGCCTACACCGGTGGGCGGATGGGCGTTGCGGCCGTGCCGGGCAGCGGCAAGACGTGGACGCTGTCGCTGCTGGCGGCCAGGCTCATCGCCGAAGGCAACCTGGGCGACGACCAGGAAGTATTGATCGTCACCCTGGTCAACTCGGCGGTGAGCAACTTCGCCGGGCGCGTGGCGCGCTTCGTGCAGGAGCGCGGATTGCTGCCGCACGTCGGCTATCGCGTGCGCACACTGCACGGCCTGGCGCATGACATCGTGCGCGAGCGGCCGGCGCTGGCGGGCCTCGCCGACGATTTCCAGATCATTGACGAACGCGCCGCGCAGGAAGTCTTGAATGACGCCGCGCTGACATGGCTGCGCCAGCATCCCGACTCTCTGGATGCCGTCCTTGCCGCCGATGTGGACGAAACCCGCGCGGCATGGCTGCGGCGTGAGGCCTGGCCGGATTACGTCATCCGCCTGGCGACCAGCTTCATCAAACAGGCCAAAGACCTGCAACTGACACCCGCCGAGTTGCGTTACCGGCTGGAGCGGTTCTCCGAGCCATTGCCGCTGTTGGAGATGGGGTGCGCGATTTACGCCGACTACCAGCGCGCGCTGGCCTATCGCGGAGCCGTGGACTTCGATGACCTCATCCGCCTGGCATTGCGCACGCTGGAGCTGGACCCGGCGTTCCTGGCGCGCCTGCGCGAACGCTGGCCCTACATCCTTGAAGACGAAGCGCAAGATAGCAGCCGTCTGCAAGAGGAAATCCTCAAGCTGCTCGCCGGGCCGGAGGGCAACTGGGTGCGCGTGGGCGATCCCAATCAGGCGATTTACGAGACCTTCACCACCGCCAGCCCGGAATACCTGCGCAAGTTTATGAAACAGTCCGGCGTCCAGCCGCGAGATTTGCCTCACTCTGGACGTTCCATGCAAAGCATCATTAATTTGGCGAACTATCTCATCCGCTGGTGCAACGAAGCGCATCCGGTCCCGGAAATCCGCAACGCGCTGGATAGGCCCCATATCAGACCGACCCCGCCAGGCGATCCCCAGCCGAACCCGCCCGATATGCCGGAAAACGTGCGCTTTGTGGCGCGCGGTCTGTCGCCACAGCAAGAGGTTGAGATGGTGGCGCAATCGCTGGCGCGCTGGCTGCCGGAGCATCAAGACGAAACGGTGGCGGTGCTTGTTCCGCGTAACGAACGGGGTTTTGAAGTGGTCAATGCGCTGAAGGCGCGCCGCATCCCGTGTATCGAGCTGCTGCGCAGCACCCGCGAGACGCGGGAAGCAGCCGGGGCGTTGACGCACCTGTGCGCTTATCTCGCCGAGCCGGCATCGGCCCAAAAGCTGGCTACCGTTTACCGCGTGTGGCAGCGGCAGAGCCGCGACGAGCCGGAGGCCGAGGCGCGGGTGGCCGGGATCGCCAAACTGCTGCGGCAGATCGCGCATGTCGAGGATTACCTCTGGCCGCGCGCCGACCGCGACTGGCTGGCCGCGCAGGGTTTTGAGGAGACCGATCCGCTGTTGTATGAGCACCTGCTTGAGTTTCGCGCCCTGGTGCGCCGCTGGCAGGGAACGACGACGTTGCCGATTGACCAGCTCATCCTCACGCTGGCGCAAGACCTGTTCACCACACCCACCGACCTCGCCATCGCTCACAAGCTCGCCGTGGTGTTGCGACAGGCCGCCGACGTGCATCCCGAATGGCGGCTGCCCGAGCTGACCCAAGAGCTGGAGGTCATCGCCAGAAACAAGCGCAAGTTCCTCGGCTTCACCGACGAGGACACCGGCTTTGATCCCGACGCGCACAAGGGCAAGGTGGTCGTCTCGACAATCCACAAAGCCAAAGGGCTGGAATGGGACAAGGTGTACTTGCTGTCGGTCAACGACTACGACTTCCCCTCTGCGCTGCCGCAAGATAGCTTCATCTCGGAGGCGTGGTTTGTACGCGACCATCTCAACCTGGAGGCAGAGGCGCTGGCGCAGTTGAAGGCCATCAAGGACAACCCTGACCTGTTTATGTATGATGAAGGGACGCCGACCCTGAAGGCGCGTCAGGACTACGCCGCCGAACGGCTGCGGTTGCTGTATGTCGGCATTACCCGCGCGCGCAAGGCGCTCACCGTGACCTGGAACACCGGACGACGCGGTACCGCGCAGCCGGCCGTCCCCTTCATCGCATTGCAGACGTGGTGGGAGACGAAGAATTCTGAAGCGCAGGCGAAAGTTTTATCAGCGGATTTAGCAGATTAAGCAGATTTATTTCTTTTAATTCGTGGGGATTCGTGTAGATTCGGCAGTTTACTTCGGCGTTTTGTGGGTCTGGTGGGTTTACATCTGTGGCGCAGGCGTCGCAGGCACGGCCACTTCCCGGTCTAACACAGGTTCCACGACGTGCGTGCCCTGGGTGGCGCCGCAATAGGGACACAGGTTCCAGTCCAGTTGCAGGATTTTATCGCAGACGATGCAAGCTTTTTGCAACTGCGTATGGCAGTAGGGGCAGTAAAGGAAGTCGCTGCGAATTTTGCCGCCGCATGAAGGGCAGGCTTCAGATTCTTCGATGGCCTGCAGGAGCGCCTCCTGCTCCAGCGCGTGTTCGTAAGCCTCGGTCAGCGTCTCGCGGGGGCGGATCAGAAAGTAGAGGATCAATCCCGGGATGGTTAAAATTGCCACCATCAGGGTCGCCAGTAATTGCGCGATGACATCGCGGGTGCGCGAGCGAATGTCGCGGAAGGTCCACAGCACCATCCCCAGCCATACGCTAGTCACAAACACTGCTACGATCAGCGTGAGAATCGTCACCACCTGCGGCAGCAGTTTCAACAGGTCATCAATCATCTTGGTCTCCTCGAAATAATCAGGTCGCTGTCAGTCCCGTTGTTGCGTCGGCAACAACGATTTCCTATTCTACCGCAAAAAACGCTGTGTGCAACAGCCTCCCAAATCCGGGTGCATTTCAACCTGGGGAAAAAGTTCAGATCTATGTCTATTTGTATTACTTTCTGGATCCATGTAAAATCAAAGTACGTGGACCTGGGTATACTACTTTGAGGAGAGATGCGCGATGACCTATTTCACCGTTAAGGAAATGCCCGAAGACGAACGTCCCCGCGAGCGGATGGAACGGGTGGGGCCGCAGGCGCTTTCTACCGCCGAGTTACTGGCGCTCATCCTGCGCACTGGCGTCAAGGATGAGAATGTGCTCACGATGGCTACACGGTTGTTGATGCAGTACAACGGCTTGGCGGGGCTGGCGCGCGCCGAATTTGTGCAACTCGCTGCTGAACGTGGGATGGGACGTGCCAAAACGGCGCAGGTGCTTGCGGCGTTGGAACTGGGGAGACGACTAATGGCTGAAAGCCCCGAGGAGCGTTTCCAGATTCGCGCGCCTCAGGATGCCGCCAATCTGGTTATGCCGCTGTTGGGGCACAAAGAGCAAGAACACTTTATGGTGCTCTACCTGGACACGCGCAATCGAGTGCTCGATCAGGAAATCCTGTACAAGGGGAGTCTTAATACGTCGCTGGTGCGCGTCGCTGAAGTGTTTCGTGGTGCGGTGCGGCGCAATTGCGCGGGAGTCGTCATCGCCCACAATCATCCTTCCGGTGATCCGACCCCTTCCGCAGAAGACATTATATTGACGCGCCGACTGGTGGAAGCGGGCAAGCTGTTGGAGGTAGAAGTTTTGGACCATGTGGTGATCGGGCATAACCGCTTCGTAAGTCTACGGGAACGCGCGCTCGGATTCGAGAACGCCTGAGACTCCCGGCGGGATCAACGGATAGGTAACGCTAAAGGTTGTCCCCATCCCTTCCTGGGATTGAAAATCTACTTTGCCGTGGAGATAGTGCTCGGTAAGCAGTTTGACGCTGTAGGTGCCGATGCCGCGCCCTGCACCTTTGGTGGAGAACGAACGCTGAAACATCTGCGCCTGTACTGCTGCCGTCATCACGGCAGAATTGTGGACCGTGAATTGTACCGCATCCCCCACAGGCGCACAGTGTAATGTCACCACTTCATCGGGCTGCGAGGCTTCCAGTGCATTTTTGATCAGGTTCCCCAAAACGCGGGTCAACAGTCGCGGGTCGCTGTAGAAGACAATCTCCTTAACAGGTGGCGTGACCTGGATATGTTTCTGCCGCGCAATGCTATGCGTGGCATAGCTGCGCGCCAGGTTACATAGAAGAGCATAAGCTGTTACAGGTTCAAAATTGACCGGCAAGTCACCCTGCTCCGCAGCGTTTAATTCACGCTGTATGCGAATCTCCTCAATAAGCTCCTGGACTGCACTTGACAAGATGCTTTGCAATTGAGCTACTCTTTCAGGCTCGGTGACCACCGGCAACAACTCCGCCGAGCCTCGGATAAGGCCGGCCGTATTCAAGATATCATGAAAAAACGTGCGCTCCAATATGGCGCGGCGTTTCTCATCCTCGATGTCCATCACGGCAAAGATGACCAGAGTCTCGCCGTTGAAATCTATCGGCGTGGTCCACACCCGTAGATCCAGGGCTTTGCCGTTATCTTGAATGATGCGACATTCTTCGACATCCACTTTCCCCTGTTGCGCCCGTAGAATGGCACGTACTGCGCCACAATAGCGGCAAAAACGGGTGGTGCCGCAGCCGCCGGGGGTCTCGAAGGCATGGATGCAATTCAGCAGTTCCCCTGGACGTTGTCCCAAGACCTGTTCAAAATCCCGCAGTTGCAAGTGCTCCAAAAGGCGGTCGTTGGCCAACACGATTTGCCGTTGGTAGTTAAGAACCAGGACGATGTTGGGAATGGCGCGCAGCAAATCTCGCACCAGCGGCGTCACCAGCAGTTGCTCAAAATGCCCGGCAACTTCTTCCTGTGAAGCGCGTTCGGCCGGCGCAAACTCAGTTTCCAATAACCCACTATCCTCCATCCTCATATTCTCCATCCCCTGTTCTCCATTCTCTATTTTCCATTCTCTATTTTCCATTCTCTATTTTCCATTCTCTATTTTTCCATCCCCTGTTTTCGAGGGATGTGCTTGTAATGCACGCCGGGCAGCCTGTGCATAGATAGAATGAGGAAGCATATCTATGGCTTCGTTGAAACGGCGGATTGCTTCGGCTTCGCGGTGGGTACGGCGCGCTGCCAGCCCCAGGTTATAGTATCCGGCCGCCAGGTAGTGCGCGCCGATTTTGAGTTCTGCGTCGGCCAGAGCTTCGTTAAGCGTAGCATAAGCCGTCTCCGGTTCGGCGGCGCGCAGTTCGGCGACGCCCCGGTTGATGAGCACGATCTGCCGGCTCACCGGATCGGGCCACAAGCGCAACGCCAGCCGGTATGTGGCCATAGCGCGCGGAAACTGCTTGCGGGCAAGGAAAGCATTGGCTAAATCCGTCATCAAACGCACGCGCATGGTGATCAGGTACAGCACAATCAGAAACAGCAACGGGGGGAAACGTGGATAGGCGAACGTCAGCGCGACGCCAACGCCGGTGACACAGAGGCTTTCGATGGCAAAGCGCGTAGAAAGTCCCTGGCGGCGCAGCAGCGAAAGTCCGCCGAATCCCAGGATGTAGAGCAGGCCGATGGAGAGGCTTAAAAACGCCGGATGATCGAGCATGGTTTTTCTCTGGGATTGGGGATTAGGGATTGGGGATTGGGGATTAGGATTTGGGAATTAGGTGACAGCTCAACGCCCTATTCCTTACTCCCTACTCCCCATTCCCTACTTCTTAATCCCTATTCCCTTCTCTTATCCTCAAGCAAACAGATGCGCCGCAGTGCGTTTGAGCATTTCCACGCCGCGCACCTCGGTCTCGAAGAGCGGCACGAACGCCCGCAAATCGGGAAAGCTGGCGCGAATGTCTTGCATGTAATGCTCCTGCATGGCGATGCGGTTGCGCACGAAGTCCGGTGTGGCGGCGGTGACATCGGCTTTATCAATGAGCATGTTCACGATCACCCCGCCGACGGGGATGCCGAAGTCGTGGAACCAGCCGATGAAGCGCTTGATGACCGCGATGGGCAACGCCTCCGGCAGGGTGACGAAGAAGAAAGCCGTCTTCTCGGCGTCGGTGAGCAAGCCCTTCGTGCGTTCCATCCGCGAACGCAGATTGAGGAGATACTCCATCAAAGGATCCTTTTCTTTCTTACGGCTGTAGGAGAGCAGTTCACGCAGCGACTTGGCTTCCTCGCGGCTCTGCACCATCTTGTTGACCCACATACTGTAAACGCTCGACATGCCCAACAGGCGGCGCGTGTTTGCCGTCGGCGCGGTGTCGAAAACGTAAACGTCATATTTGTCCTCGAACATCAGGTCAATCATGTTCTCGAACATCGCCGATTCCTCGAAGGCCGGGTTCATCGTCGCCGACTCGACGAACTCATCGGCGCGCGTCTTGATGTCGGCATATTTGAGGAACCATTGAATTTTCTGCGTCAATTCGACTTTGGAGCGTTCGATGGTGTCTTTGGTGTCAATCTCGTAGGCGTAGAGGTTAGGGACGCCGTTGACCGGCGTGGGCGCGCCGAAGACATTCTGATCGAGCAGACTGCTCAGCGAGTGCACCGGGTTGGTCGAGGCCAACAGTGTGCGGTGACCTTGTTGCGCCAGCCACAGGGCGGCTGTGCCGGCCATCACCGTTTTGCCGACGCCGCCCTTGCCGCCGAAGAAGATATACTTCATGCGGGAATGTTGTGCGAAAAATGCCGGCATGGATGCTGCACTCATGCTTCACCTCCGAACAACGCTTCTGCAACGCGGCCAATCATCTCCAGGCCGGTGATGTCGCGCTCGAACTCCGGCACCCGCGCCACCACATCCGCACCGAAGATTTCGTCAATCTGTTTGAGGTACTTGTTCTGCATCTCAATGCGGTTTTGCAGGTAGGCGGGGATGTTTTGCTGTGCCAGTTCCGGCGGGATAACGCGATTGACGATGTACCCCGAAATGGGCACCTGATACTTGGCGAACAGCGTGGCGGCCTTTTGGGTGTCGAGGATAATCATCTCTTCCGGCGTGACGACGAAGAAGAAGGCCGTCTTCTCACGGTCGGTGAGGATGCCTGATGAGGTGTTGATGCGTTTCTTGATGTCCTGGAGTTCGGCAAGGATTTGATCCTCTTCGGTTTGCTTCTTACGTTCGAGGATGGCGGCGACTTGCGCGTATTCCTGCATTTCCGCACGCAACGCGGTGATCTTATCAATCCATTCATCGTAGACGCTTGCCATGCTTAAGTAATAGAGCGCATGGCCCAACGGCACCAGATCATAGATGTAATAGTCGTACTCACCGCCGACAACGATATCCACCACCGCGTCGAAGATGGCGCTCTCTTCCATTGCCGGTTCGGCAGCGGTCGCCTGGATGTAGTCTTCGATCTCCTTCGGCACCTCATCCAGGCCGTACATATCGAGGATTTTCTGCCGGATTTGATTCTGGTATTCGCGGATGCGCTGGTCGGCGTCAATCTCCTGCGCAAAAAGATTAGGGGCAATTTCTACCGCCCCCTTGCCGAAGATGTCGCGCTCGAAGATGTCCGAGAGCGAGGCTTGCGGGTCTACGGAGAAGACCAGCACCTTGTACCCCTGTTTTGCCAGCCAGTAGGCTGTTGCTGCGGAAAAGGTGGTCTTGCCCAGCCCGCCTTTGCCGCCGAATTCGATGTAACGTCGGTTAGGGTGTTCGCGGAAAACTTGTGCAAGTGACATGGTGTCTCCTTGAAAGGAACGTTAAAACCGTGGGAACGTTAGAACGTTGAAGTATGGGAACGTTTAACTTACGCCAACGCGTCGGTCAGGTCACGTTCACGCAACATGCGCCGCTTCCATGTGGAAATTTGCGGCACGACATAGGGCAATAAGCGCAGTGAATAATAAGGCGGCAGGATGGGAATGCCGAGCAAGTCACCCATGGTGATGAGGATGAACAGATGCTCCATACTGCCGCGGGTCTTGAGGGCAAAGCGGGTCATGTCGTGACCAGCCATCCCGTACAGGAACTCTTTGATCGAGCGGCCGATTTGCTTCAGTTTGCTTTCGCGTGGTTCTTCTTCTGGCATTGTATTTCCTCCACAAACAAGGTGGTCAGCAGATTTAGCAGATTGAAATATGCGCATCTGCTTGCTCGGGCCGGTCTCCGACCGCGCCCGCCAACAGTGTCCATTCGTGCAGATTCGTGGTTCAATCAATCCCTTCGATGAATTCTGCCAGGTCAGTCCAGTCGCGCTCGCGGAGCAGACTGCGCCGCCAGCGGTTGATCGCCGGGACAATATAAGGCAGCAGGCGCAGAGTGTAATAGGGCGGCAGAATGGGCAATCCCACCAGGTCCCCAAAACTGATCAGCAAAAACAGGCTTTCGATGGCGGCACGCTCGCGCCGGGCGCTCTGGGCCCACTCGTAGGTGGTCATGCCGTAGAATACTTCGCGCGCCGCGCATGCGACTTGTCGCAGTCTGTTCCCGATGCTGCCCGGTTTCACGCTGCGCCTGCTTGTTATAACGTTTGAACGTGTGAAAGTTGAGGAGGAAGGGGGGCCAATCTACCTTTCCTCAACAACTATAGAGTTGTTAAGCCTTGGCAGGAGCTTGTTTCTCCCGTGGCTTACGCAGTGCCTTCCAGCCATCATAGATGAGGAAGCTTGCCGCGATAACCAGCACCAGGGCGATAATGCCCACGAGCACCGACGCGATGCCCGCCTGGGGCGTCGCTGCTTTGGGCAGTTTGACGAAGAAGTTGTCATAGGCCAGGTAGAGCAGCGCAGCGATGGTGGTGACGATCATAAATCCTGCCGGATAGAGTGCCCAGGTATGCTTGCGCCCTTCTGAGATGGCCCACAGGGATACCAGCAGCAACGCCAGCCCCGCCATAAGCTGGTTGGCTGCGCCAAACGCCGCCCAGATCGTGAGCCAGGGGATGACCCATACGAAGATCAACGTCAGAATCAACGCTACGATGGTGCCTATATGCATGTTTTTCATCACCGGCACTTGCTCACCGAGCAACTCGGCGCTGGCAACGCGCATGAAGCGGACAACGAGCTGCATGATCGTCAGCGCCATGATGGTCAAAAAGACCGAGCCATACGCCGTACCGAAATCTTTGGGGATGCCGATGTGGCTCAAGAAGTTCGCCAGTCCGCCGGAGAATACGGCCAGCGCCTTGGCCGCGCCGCCGGCATCCTGATACCCCTGGAAGCCGCCAAAGGCCGCCGTCGCGGTGAGGAAAGCGACCGTGGCAAAGACCATCTCCAGGAACATCGCGCCGCCGCCCACCGGCAGGGCGTCCGTTTCAGTTTCCAATTGTCGCGCCGTCCCAGAGGTCGAAACCAGGCTATGCCAGCCGGAGATTGCGCCGCAGGCAATGGTGACGAAAAGCATCGGCCACAACGGGCCGCTGGCGGTGGTGAACTTGGTGAAGGCCGGGAAGTCGCCCATCCCCGGACGCCAGATGAGCATGCCGAGAATCCCGCCCAAGATGCCCAGCGAGACAATCCAGAAGGAGACGTAGTTGATCGGTTGAGCAAAGGACCAGATCGGCAACACCGAGCCTAGATAGCAGAAGGCAATCACCAACAGTGTGCCGATGACCTGCGCACGGGTGTTGCCCAGGAACCAGACCGGCGATTCGGGCAGGCCGTAGAGGCTGGTGAAGAAGTTGGCGACCGGCTTGGTGGTGCTGAGCCAAATGCCCACAAAAGTAAGCACGACGGTCACGACTGTGGTGAGGATGATGTCTTTTTTCCATTTGTAGGTCATCTGTCCCGCCAGGATGCCCATCAAAACCACCATAATCATCCCCAGCGGCACTTTGGGGTTGGTCATCAAGGTCTTGCCGACGGCGTTGCCGAAGCTGCCCATAATCAGCAACAGGTAGAAGTAGAGGAAGATCATCAAAATCGTGCGCGCCCGCGGCGAGACAAGTTTGTAGCTCAGCGCGCCCATTGAGTCGCCGTCGCGGCGCACGCCCATCATCATTGCCCCGTAGTCCTGCACCCAACCGATGAAGAAGGTGCCCAGGATGATCCAGAGCATGGCGGGGAACCACCCCCATTGCACGGCAATAATCGGGCCGGTGATGGGGCCAAGCGCGGCAATAGACTTGAATTGATAACCGAATAATACGTTGCGGCTGGCGGGTGTGAAATCTACACCGTCCATATACATCTTGGCCGGGGTCGCCTTCTTGGCGTCGGGCCGGATCACATCGCGGTCAATGCGACGGGCATACCAGCCGTACCCAACGACGAGCGCCACGGCAGCAATAATCAACACAAAAATCGAATTCATAAGTAACCCCCTTTCGAAGTCCGTTTACTGTGCGATTGATTGAATGTAGCGAAAAGAATTGCTGCGATGTTAGATGTGGTGCTTGCGATGTTGGATGAATGATGTTGAAGATGTTGAAGTGGAATGGAAAACGAAATGGAAAATCAGCGATTTAGACCTGCCCTATGGCATCACCTCCTTTGGCCCCCCTGAAATTCACCTTTACTATTATAAGTCTCTCTTATGGGTAATGCAAATTTTTTCAAACGAAGAATTCAGGATGACGTGCCCGCAGCTCGTCGAGCAGGTCGCCGAAGATCGTCGGAGCGTGGGGGGCGAGCAGCTCCAGCATCTTGGTCGCCATCCGCCGGATCTCCCATTGCGCTTCGGGGGTAATGCGCAGGCGGAAGAAATGCCGCAGCTCGCGGAAGTTCATTGTGACGATGATGCGCGTCGCGGCAGCATTCGGCAACACAAACCGCGCGTCCTCCTTCAGTATCCCCAACTCCCGCAGCTCCCGATATGCCGATTTCACCTGCTCGACGAAACCATCCCATACCTCGCGCGCATGCGGGTCTGCGGCAATCGCATCGGGGACGACCAATGCCGGATCGGAGGCGTCCACGTAGCGTTGCGATTCCTGGGAGTACGAGGCGATCCGATGCCTGACAAGCTGATGGGAACACGCTCTGCTAATCCCGCTGATCTCGAACGTGGCGCTGGCGTGCTCAATGAGGCTCTCATGGCCTTCTTGTAGCCGCGCCCGTAGAAACTTTGCCGGATCACCCCGGCTCTCGCTGCGATAGCACACCCGCCCCGCATGCTCCAGCAATGCCTCCGGCGTCCCGTTTCCACGCAGATACTGGGTCAACGCAATCAGTTCGACTTGCATAGTTCCCCTCGTTACTCGTTACTGGTTGTGGTTGATCTCTGCGGCGCGGGCGGCCATCAAGGCGCGTAGCTTCGCCGCATCTTTGGGGTATGCCCAGTAAAACAGCGAGTAGAGGATGAAGCAGATGACCCACGGGAAGGGGATCGTCCAAAGCATGGCCTGTGTAAAGCCGATGCGGTCGGCCAGGCTACCGGCGACATAGGCCACCAGTGCCGCAAATCCGCTCTCCACGAAAGTCGTCATCGAGAATGCTGTAGCGCGCAATTCCGGCGGGACGGCGCCCTGCATCATCGGCTCCTTCGCCCCCTTGCCCGCCCAACTGATGAGCAGTGCCGTCACAAAGCACAGGAAGAAGAAGGGCCAGAATCCCCAGTTCTCCGTACGCGTCAGCATGATGTAGCTTAGCGGGATGCCGCAAAAAACGGAAATCTGCCCCACAATCGTGCGGCCATATTTGGGATTGCGGCCTTCCGCCCAATCGCCGATGACGCCGCCGAGCACGTTGCTGATGGCCGTCCCGATGACGATGCCCGCAAAGGCCAGTGTCGCGCTCCCCTGCGGATGATCGAAGACGACAGCTTCCGTCATCCCGCGCACATCCACCATCCACGTGATCAGGTATAGTCCCAACACCACCCAGGGCATGCTCCCGGCCAAGCCTTGCAGGATCGCCACCCAAATCGTGGGGATTGCCAGCACTTTGGGAATGTCGGAGAATTTGATAGCGTACAGGGCGGCCTGCTCCGCGGTGATTTTCCCTGCCAGTTCCGGCTCCGCCGCGCCGCGCGTAGGTTCCTTCACTAACAAAGCCACCACCAGGCCGGAGAGCACGCTGAACGCGCCGAGCAGGTAGAAGCCCCAGCGCCATAGCGTCGGCGTCGCCAGGAAGCCCAGCCCCACCGTGCCGACGACGATGCCCAGGACGCCGATGGATTCCAAAAGGCCGAGCGCGCGCCCGCGTTGGCGCGGCGGGAACGTGTCTGACATCAGTGAGAAGGTTGCGGGCATCAGACATCCCAATCCCAGACCGGCAATGGCGCGGATGAGGAGCAACTGCCCGAAGTTTTGTGTGAAGCCGCAGAACAGCGTCCAAATCCCCCATAGCCCCGTGCCGACGATGATGACGCGCTTGCGCGACCACTTATCGGCAGCATAGCCCCAAAACGGCGCACTGAGCGATTGCAGCAGGCTGCGAATGGTGCCGATCAGCCCTAACGCCTGGTAGTCCAACCCCCACAGTTTCTGAATGGTGGGAAAGAGGACGGAGATGATTTGCCCTTCTCCCTGATCTATGAAGTAACCAAAGGCCAGGGCGAACAAGGTTTTCCAGCGGGTCATTTTTGATTCAGATGATGTTGTGGTCATACCTATTCTCCATGATGTAAGGTTGTTGAGTCATCGGGTAGTTGTCGCTCCGGGTGCATTATGGCACAGTTTGTGAGGATGACAACGCCGCACTCCGTAGCACCAGGGGCAAGAAAATACGCGGCAGGGCTTCAGCCTCGACTTCCACCTGTGCCGCACCCGTTAACACAACTGTGTGGGTTCCCTGGCTGATGGGCAATGTGGCGGTGATCCAGCCAGTTGCCGATTGCGCCGGCGCCGTGAACTGGCCGCGCGCATCAATCGTGCCCACGTTGCTGCTCCACAGGATGGTAGCGGTCAACGCAGTGGGATTGTCCCAGGCATCATAGGGCATCGCCGTCATCTGCGCCGTTTCTTTGACTCGCAGCCGCAATGGGTTGGGCGTGATCTCCAGACGCACCGGCGGGCCGACCGTAACCGTCACCGGCGCGCTTGTGGTGAAGGCGCGCCAGGCTTCGTTCATCCAAAAGGTCAACGTGGCCGTGACATGACCGGTTGTCGGATAGGTGGCGGCGGTGAAAACGCCGTTTGCGTCTACGTTGCCCGCATCGGTTGCCCATGTCGTTGTGGCGGCTATGTCTGCCGGATTGCCCCAGGCATCCACCAGCGTCGCCGTGAAGGGGATAGAAGCAGCCACCCGCACTTGCGCCGCAGGCGGATGGATCATCGCCGCTGCCGGCGCCGCCGCCCGCACCTGGACGCGCGCCTGACCGGTGAGTGTGAGCGGTGAAGGCTCTGTAAAGTGCGCTGTCGCCGTCACCCATCCATCGCCGACCGTCATCGGCGCCGTGAACAGGCCGCACGCATCAATCGTGCCAAAGCTGCTTTCCCAGACCAGTATCGGCGTCGCCGCCGTGGGATTGCCCCAGGCGTCGGCAAATGTGGCCGTGAATTGTACGGTTTGCTCAGGCAAGGCGATGACCGGGTCAGGGACGACATCGAGGCTGGCCGGCGGGCCGGCCGTGATGGTGATGGTGACGACTGTGGAAAGCGGGCCGAGATGGCCGATGAGCCGCGCGGTTGTGAGCGCCGTCGGCGCGGTGTAGACGCCATACGCATCCACTGTCCCTACATCCACCGTCCACGTGGGAGTGACGGCGAACGTCTGCCCGAAGCGGGTGTCGCCCTCGCTGACCAGCATATTCCTCAGATCAACCGTACTACCCAGGGGCAGCGTCAATGTGGTGGGAGTCAGGCGCAATCTTGACCACCACGGAAGCCACAGCGCCGGATCGCCGAGCAGCGTGTAGGTGCGCGCCTCATACGAATAGATAATGGCCTGCCGTCCAACCTGCGTCAGTTCGCCCAGGTTGAAGATGCCCCGCTGGAACGCCGCTTTGAACATCGCCCGCGCCGACGTTTCCTCGCTGGACGCATAAGCCAACCCCGCCGGCCCGTATGCCGCAATCGCGCCTGTTTGCGTCAACACCGTCGTAGCCCATTCGCCGATGGAGCGCACATCCCGATTAGGCACACTGGGATACTTCGGCGGGAACATCCAGTAGCCGTCCCAACAGTCCAGTGAGAGGAGGAAGGGCAGCGCCGTCGTTTGTGTGAGCGCAGCCAGGTCGGTGTTGAAGATCAACGGTTCATGCGCCCAACGGTGGATGGAACCGTGCCCGGCGTAAGTCAGCAGGCCTGCGCCGGCGTTCCACGCCCGCGTGAGCGCGTTGGTGGCTGTGGGGCAAGGTGTCAATGAGGGGGAACAGTAAGCTTCCATATAGACTGTTTGGGTTGTCATGGCGGTCGGAAACAGTGTCCGCAACCGTTCCAGCAGGCTGTCGAAACCCTCGTCGGTGGTCTCACCGTTGTCGGCGACGAGCAGCGCGTGCAATTGCCATGGCGCGGATGACTGCGCCTCGTAGTTCAGCACTTTCGTCACGTAAGCGGCCACCTCCGCCACAGTCTGTGCGGGGATGCGGCCCACGTAGACTTCCGGGAAGCCGTCATTGTTCACATCGCCGAAGCGGCTGTCCACCGGCACATCGCCCTGGCTGGGATCGGCAAATTCACGGTACGGTGGAATCCACGTAGGCACAAAGGCTCCATAGGTCGTAGGGTTGTAGCCCTTGAAGTTGAAGTTGCCGTCGCCCACCAGGAAGAGATACTTCACCGCCGGGCCAGGCCAGTGGGCGTGCGCGTAAGCCACAAACGCGCGGATGGCCTCTGGGTGGAACACACCGCCGTTGAACAGCGGGTAAATGTCCTCCACGGCGACCCGGCGTACCCGCAATCCTTGCGCTTCACGTTGCGCCACGAGCGGCTGGAGCGCATCCAGAAAATGCCGCGGCGCGATGATGATCTCATCTGCACCTGTCGGCGGCGCGAGCAGGTCCAGGGCCGGCGAGTAGCGTGTGGGCGTGATCGGGCGCGGGACTTCGGCCAGATAGCGCGTCCCGACCGGCGCAGTATCCTGGAAAGTCGCCCCGCCGTTGACGAGCGCCACGGGCTGTAGCGGATCGCTCACATCATACAACCGCGCGCCGGTGGGCCAATCGGCCACGCTGTATGTTGTCGCGGCGCCGCTCAATGCAGCACAGACGAACGTACCACCAACTCCCACCGGCGAACGGCGATAGGTCAGCTCGGCGCGGTCGAAGAAAATGCGCTGCGGCCCTACATCGGTGACATAAGCCACGCGCAGGTTGTTGTTTCCTGCAAGCAATGCCGCAGCGGGCACGCTGGTGGTGATGATGTGACCGATTTTGCCGTCCCAATAGAAATCGCCCAACGCCGTTCCGTTGAAAGTGAGACGGACATGATGATCGAGGTCGAGGGTGTCGCTGTAATTGAACGAAGCCATTTCCACCACCAGCATCGCCGCATCGCCGGTCGTCAGCGGCGCAGGCAGGACGATGGGATAGGTTCTGGTTATAGTGTTGACGACGTTCACATCTTCCCAAAACCAGGTGGTGAGGGTGCCGGGGTTGGTGCTGGCGCGCGCCCAATAGCGCAGATTGCGTTCGGCGACGGCGGTGACGCGGCAGACGCCGGCAGACGCCCCCGCAGGCGTCACATCGCGCGTCGCCATGCGCAGTCCAGGCGTGGACGCATCCACGGTGAGCCAGTAGACATTCTCATCGGTGTATTCTTCATCCTGGCGATTGCCGTGGAATTTCTCGCCGTAGAAGATAAGCGCGTCGCCGGGATTGAACGCACCGCTCCCCACTTCCTCCAGCGCCACTTCCTGCCCGCGCCAAAATAGATGGAAGTCGGTCAGCGCCGCGCCGGTGATGGGAACGCCGGCTGCCGCAAGTGTGGCGTAATCCAGCGTGTAGACGCCGTCGGTGATGATGCCGATGCGCCAGACGGGGTCGGGGAGCGGGGAAGAAGCGAAGGGGCGAGAGGGTGAAGGGGTTGCGCCCACGACAAACGTTGGGATGAACAGCAGCAGCGCGCCGAGTACGGCAAGTCCGAGCAGAGCGTAGCGTTTTATCAGCGTCTTCATAGCGTGATCCTTTCTTTGCCTGAAGGGGAACATTCATCTCAATCGCTTATTCTATCCTCAGTTGGGTGCATTTCAACCTCGACCACGCTGTGACCGGTCTCTGACCGCGCGCTGTGACCCAATCTCTGACCGTGCCATCAGGAGTCTGGAGGCCGCCCTGAGCAGCAACCAGTTGCCGCAGCTAATCAATCGCCCCCATTCTGAAACGTACCCCACAAGCAAACACATTGACACGCCGATAAGTTAGGATATAATTTGTCTCAGTGATCCTCAAAAAGTACAGTGACGCAGACTGTGCACCTCCTGTAAACAACCGACGGCGCGTGGACCGTTGAAAATGGCCCCCTGGTGACTGGAAGATAAAGTTGCATCTAGCGGCGTGAGCGGCTGAGGTGACGCCGGTTTGCGATGCAGGAGAGAAAAGGATGAAGACTGACAACGACTATCAAACTAACGACTACCGGACTGGCGCAAAGGAGTGACATTATGAGTATCATCGAAGCCAATCATCTAACCAAGTACTATGGAAAATCCAGAGGCATTGTGGATGTCTCGTTTCAGGTTAACGAAGGCGAGATCTTCGGGTTCATCGGGCCGAACGGGGCAGGTAAATCTACCACGATCCGCCTGTTCTTGTCGTTGATCTACCCCACCAGCGGTAGCGCCACGATCTTCGGCAAGGACTGCATTAAATACGGGCCGGAACTCCGGCAGGATATTGGTTATTTGCCCTCCGATGTCTTCTACTACGAGCGGATGAAGGTCATTGACCTGCTGAAATATTCCGCCAGTTTCTACGCCAGAGATTGTACACAGCGTATGCATGAACTGGCCGAGCTGATGGAATTGGAGCTCAATCGCCGCATCGAAGACCTTTCTTATGGAAATAAGAAGAAAGTGGGCATTGTGCAGGGCCTTTTGCACCAGCCCAGGCTATTGCTCCTTGACGAACCTACCGCCGGCCTCGACCCGCTGATGCAGCGCAAGTTCTTCCAACTCATCCAGGAAGAGAATCGGCGTGGGGTAACGATCTTTTTCTCATCGCATATTCTGGGCGAAGTGCAACGGCTGTGCTCGCGGGTAGGGATCATCAAAGAGGGCCGGATCATCGAGATCGCCGACATCCGCACTTTGCAGCAGAATAACTACAAAAAAGTGCAGGTGGAAGGCAGCAATCTGGATGCCGCGTACTTTGATCTCCCCGGCGTGACCAACCTGGAACACAGCAACGGCGCAATCCGCTTCTTCTACAAGGGCGATGTCAATGCACTGACACGCAAGATCGGCAGCATCACAATCTCCAATGTCACCATCGAAGAGCCGACCCTGGAAGAAATCTTCATGCACTACTACGAGTAGGTGATGCCCATGCGTATGAACATTTTCCAGCACGAGTTCAAAATGCACCTGCGATCTGTGCTCATCTGGTCAGCGTCGCTGGTAGCGATGCTTTTCGTCTTTATATCGCTGTTCACCGCTTTCGCCGAAGACGCGGAGTTGCTTAACGAAATGATGTCCAAATTTCCGGAGGCGCTGCTCACCGCTTTTGGGATGACCGGCGTAAATCTGGCTACGATTCTGGGCTATTTCAGCTTCATTTTCCTCTTTGTGCAAGTCTGTCTGGCGATTCAGGCGGGAAATTATGGCTTTGGGTTGGTCTCCATCGAGGAACGCGAGTGGACGGCGGATTTTCTGCTGACCAAACCGGTGGGACGCTCCCAGATTCTGACCAGCAAATTGCTGGCGGCGTTAAGCGGCCTGCTCGTCACCGACCTCATTGTCTGGGCCAGCAGTTTCGGCTTTATCCAGCTTTTCAAAGGGGACCGGACATACGAAACCCAGACCCTGATGTTGTTGCTGCTGAGCAGCGTGCCGTTCCAGTTATTTTTCCTGACCGTGGGATTGGTGGTGTCGTTGCTGATGAAGCGCATCCGGAGCGTCACTCCCTACGCGATGGCACTGGGCTTTGGAATGTACGTTCTGAGCGTTTTCGGCGACATGCTCGGCGAGAGCATCCTGGAAAAGCTCACCCCGTTCCGGCACTTCGACCCGCAGTACATCATCCAGCACAGCGCTTATGACACACCGTTAGTGCTGCTCAGCGTCGCCGTCATTCTGATTTCTCTGGCAGGCAGCTATGGCCTCTATACCCGGAGAAATATTCCGGCAGTGGTGTAAAGTGGTGCAGGAGGTCAAGCGATGAACATCTTTTTGCGAGAACTGAAAGCCAATCTGAAGTCGCTGCTCATCTGGGGCGTCATTGTGATCCTGTTTGTGGTGGTGGGGACGTCTAAGTTTAGCGCCTATTTTGAAAACCCGGAGCTGTTGGCGATATTGGACGCGATGCCGCCGGCGATGCTGGCCGCGTTCAATATGCAGGCGTTCAACCTGACCACGGTCACCGGCTTTTTCGGCCTCATGTTCACCTACTACGCGCTCATGCTATCCATTGCGGCGGCGATGTGGGGCAGTGACATCATCTCTAAAGAAGAGCGCGACAAAACCGTCGAATTTGCGCTGACCCTGCCGGTGACGCGCAGTCGGGTGGTGACGGCCAAGGCGTTGGCGGCGCTGGTCAACTGTATCGCACTGCTCCTGATCACCTGGGGCGCTTCGCTTGTCAGCACCGTGCAATTTCACCCCGACAGCGAATTCTACCAATTCGTCGGTCTGTGCCTGATAGCGCTTTTCTTTATGCAAGTGATCTTCCTCGCCGTCGGCATTTTCCTGGGCTGCGCGCTGAAACAGTACCGGCGGGCCAGTTCTATCGCAGTATCTTTGCTGTTGGGGACCTACTTCCTCTCGATTCTGCCCAGCCTGAACAAAGACCTGGACTTCGTCAAATACTTCACGCCCTTCAAGTATTTCGACGCCGGGATATTGCTGCGTGAATCCAGGTTCGATATGACGTTCATCCTGTTGTCGCTGGTGATCATTGCCGCGAGTATGGCGGGCGCTTACCTGACGTACACACGCAGAGACCTGTACATTTAGCCCCCGTTTTGTTTGGAATCCGGGCCATTTTTGAAGAATGATGTCCTCATGTGCCCGGCAAGGATATGCACTTCGGGGTGCGCTTCTGCGAACACGCGCAGACGGCGGACGTGCGGGCCGATTGCCAGCCGGTTGAGCCACTGCGGGGTAAGGTTAAATTCTGCATTGACAGGCAGCGCATCGCCGCATTGGAACAACCACCCAGCGCCATCGCAGACCGCCACGCCGCAATGGCCGCGTGTGTGCCCGAAGAGCGGAATCAGGTACATCTCCGGCGCAAACGGCAGGCGGATGGCGTCGAAGCCGAACCACGTGGCGTCAGGATGCTCGTAGAGCGTCCACCGTGGACCGTGGGCGAAGTCCAGCGGGTCGTAGGCCAATGCCATCCCCCAGCGGGGGCGCTGCAGGGCAGTGTATTCGCGTTGGTGGACATGGATGCGTGCGTGCGGGAAATCCGGCAGACCGCCGGCGTGGTCGAAGTGCAGGTGTGTCAGGATGACGTGTTGCACAGCTTCCGGCGGATATCCCAACCGGGCAAGCTGGCGCACCGCCGTCAACTCTGGATCGCGGATAACGTTGAGCCAGGCGGAGAAAGCGCGCACCATCGGCCCAGGCGCCATGTAGTCGTGCAGACCCATCCCCGTATCCACCAGGACAGGCCCGTGGTCGGTGGCAATGAGCAGGCAGGGCGTACCGACGCGCCAACGCGGGAAATGGGGCGCCATAGAGGCGCAGTCAAGGATGTGAATGGATATCAGAACCTCACCTCGTAAGCACCTGGCTCTCTTCTCCGGTTTCCCACCGGTTCTTATACGCGGGATCGGCGTTCATCGCGGCGGCTCCATATCCTGTAACTGGAGCTTGAGCGCGTCCACAGAGATCATGATTTCCCAGAATGAAAGGGCCAACGAGAGCAGCATCAGTACCAACGCGACGCCGAACACTACTTCACCGGCCATCATCTGCCCGGCAAACAACAAGAACATGCACAACACGCATGTAAACAGACTGGCGATGCCCAATGCCTGCATATCGCGGATGATGTAGACGCGCCGCCGCAGGTTCACCAACTGTCCTGCTACGAGTGGATTCGGCTCGGTCTGGTAGCGACGGTGCAGTTCGCGGATCAGATTGGCGAGGGTGAGAAAGCGATTTGTGTACGCCAACAGCAATAGCGATAGCGCCGGGAATAACAAAGCCGGGGTCGTCAGGGTCAGTTCCATAAAGCCTCCCCCAAAATAGCCAATGGGAACAATGGGAATGACACATGATGTCGGCGTAAACGTCATGACGTTTTACGTTTCACGTTTCACGCTTTTACGTTTCAGATTATAGCCGATTTGCAGATTTCGGAAAACAGAATTATAGTGGCGTTATACTGGATGTAGAGGTGGGATTTATGCGTAGAATTTCCAAGCCTATCAGTCTCGGCGGGGTGATTGTGGGGGGCGGCGCGCCGGTGACGGTGCAATCTATGACCAATACCGACACCCGCGATGCGCAAGCCACCATCCGCCAGATTCACGCGCTGGAAGAGGCCGGTTGTGAGATCATCCGCGTCGCCGTGCCGGACCGCGTCGCCGCCGCTGCCCTGTCCACCATCAAGCAGAACATCCATATCCCGCTCGTCGCCGACATCCACTTTGACTACCGGTTGGCGCTGGCCGCGCTCGACGCCGGGGTAGATGGGTTGCGCCTGAATCCCGGCAACATCGGCGGCGAAGACCGGGTGCGGCAGGTGGTGCAAAAGGCCAAAGAGCGTCAGGTGCCCATCCGCATCGGCGTCAACGCCGGCTCACTGCCCAAAGACCTGGATGACGACCCGACGCTTTCCACCGTAGATAAGATGGTCGCGGCGGCCATGCGGCACGTGAAAATTCTGGAAGCCCTGGACTTCGAGCTGATCAAACTTTCGCTGAAGGCTTTTGACGTGCCCACCACCGTCGAAGCCTATCGCCGCATCGCCGAACTGACGCCGTATCCGTTGCACCTGGGCATCACCGAAGCCGGTCTGCCCGATGTGGGCGCGATCCGTTCGGCTGTGGGATTGGGTATTTTGCTCTATATGGGTCTCGGCGATACGCTGCGCGTCTCGCTCACCGGCGATCCGCTCGACGAAGTCAAAGTAGGTTATGAGATTCTCAAAGCGCTCAACCTGCGGCAGCACGGTCCGGTGCTGATTTCCTGTCCCACCTGCGGGCGCACGGAAATTGACTTGGTGACGCTGGCGCAACAGGTGCGGGAGCGCTTGAAAGCCGTCAAAGCGCCGATCAAAGTGGCCGTGATGGGCTGTGTGGTCAACGGGCCGGGGGAAGCCAGGGGCGCAGATTTCGGGGTAGCGGGCGGCAAAGGCAGAGGCGTCATCTTCCGCAAAGGCGAAATCGTGCGCACCGTGCCGGAGGCCGAACTGCTGGACGCGCTGATGGCCGAGATCGAAGCGGGACTGCGAGCTGCCTGAGTCTATTCCGAAAATCCCCTAAAGACGCTTGCGCGGGATCACAACCCCGTGTTCTGTGGCAACGGCGGATCACAATCCGCCGTTGCCGGCAGGGACTGCTATGACGGCATAGTTTTCCAAATGTGAGTTTTGCCACTTGTGTACTGCCCCTATTTCCATATACAATCAAGCCACCTGACGCGCGAAGTTCCGCGCAACGCCTAGCTGACTAACGACTAACGCCTATTCGACTAACAACTATCCGACTAAAGACTATCAGACAATTTCGGAGGATTTCTATGACGAATGTAAAACCCGTCCCGGCGGACATTGAGATTGCCCAGGCCGCTACTATACGCCCGATCCGTGAGATCGCCGCGAACCTCGGACTGACCGAAGATGACCTGGAACTGTACGGCAAGTACAAGGCCAAAGTGCACCTGGACGTGCGCGAGAAATTCGCGGCGCGCCCTAACGCGAAATACATTGACGTGACCGCCATCACCCCCACGCCGCTCGGCGAGGGGAAGACGACCACCACCGTCGGCCTGACGCAGGCGCTCGGTGCGCTCGGTTACAAGAGCATCGCCGCCATCCGTCAGCCTTCGATGGGGCCGACGTTCGGCATCAAAGGCGGCGCCGCCGGTGGTGGCTATAGCCAGATCATCCCGATGGAAGACTTCAACCTGCACCTCACCGGCGATATCCACGCGGTTGGGGTGGCGCACAACCTCTGTGCTGCCGCGATTGACGCGCGCCTGCACCACGAAGGCCGCTGGAGCGACAGCTACTTCGAGAAAATCGGGCTGACCAAACTCAACATTGACCCGTATTCCATCACCTGGAACCGCGTGGTGGATATGAACGACCGCGTGATGCGCAACATCATCATCGGCCTGGGCGACATCGAAGATGGCCCCATACGCCAGGCAGGCTTCGACATTGCCGTCGCCAGCGAGTTGATGGCGATCCTGGCGCTCACCACAAGCCTGGAAGATATGCGTCAGCGCATCGGGCGCATCGTCATCGGCACCGATACCAAGAAACGCCCCGTCACCGCCGAGGATTTGGGCGTGGCAGGTGCCATGACCGTGTTGATGAAGGACGCGATTATGCCCAACCTGTTGCAAACGCTGGAAGGCCAGGCCGCCTTTGTCCATGCCGGGCCGTTTGCCAACATCGCCCACGGCAACTCCTCGGTCATCGCCGATCAGATCGGCATCAAGCTGGGGGATTTCCTGGTCACAGAATCCGGCTTCGGCGCCGACATCGGCATGGAGAAATTCTTCGACATCAAATGCCGTGTTTCGGGACTGATCCCCAATGCGGTAGTCATGGTGACGACGGTGCGCGCGCTGAAAATGCACGGCGGCGGGCCCAAGGTTGTCGCCGGCCGGCCGCTGGATAAAGCCTATACCCAGGAGAACCTGGAGCTGGTGCAGCGTGGGACGGCTAACCTGGAAGCGCACATCCGCATCGCGCGTAAGTTCGGCATCCCCGTCGTCGTCGCCATCAATGCCTTCGGGACCGACACCGAGGCCGAATGGGCCGTCGTGCGTGAGGCGGCGTTGCGTGCGGGTGCATCGGATGCTGTCGTCACCACACACTGGGCCGATGGCGGACAGGGCGCGCTCAAACTGGCCGAGGCAGTGGTCAAGGCTGCCGATGAGCCATCGGATTTTCATTTCCTCTACGACGTCGAACAACCGATCAAAGAGAAGATCGAAATTCTGGCGCGCGAGGTCTACGGGGCGGCCGGCGTGGACTACAGCCCGGAGGCCGAAGAGAAAATCAAGCTCTACACCGAGCTGGGCTACGACAAGATGCCCATCTGCATGGCGAAGACGCATCTCTCGTTCAGCCACGATCCCGCGCTCAAGGGCGTGCCGAAGGGCTTCACCTTCCCCATCCGCGACATTCGCGCCAGCGTGGGCGCCGGTTTCCTCTACCCGCTGGCGGGTGAAATGCGCACCATGCCCGGCCTGCCGAGCAAGCCTGCATTTATGAACATTGATCTCGTGGACGGCAAGATCGTTGGTTTGTCGTAAGAATAGAGATTGCACCACGAATCTTCACGAATTTACACTAATCTGGTTTTTCATTCGTGAGGATTCGTGTAGATTCGTGGTTTAACTTTAAGGAGATTGCTATGACCGCACAATTGATTGACGGTAACGCTATTGCTCAGGCGATCCATGAAGAACTGGCGCAGGAGGTCGCGGCGCTGAAAGCACAGGGCGTGACGCCCGGACTGGCGACGGTGCTCGTCGGCGATAACCCCGCTTCCCAAACCTACGTGCGCATGAAACAGAAGCGCTGCGGCGAAATCGGCATCCACTCGGTGGGGCACGAATTGCCCGCCGACGCCACGCAAGAAGAAGTCGAGAGCCTGGTGCAGAGACTCAACGCCGATCCGGCCATCCACGGTATCCTGGTGCAACTCCCCCTGCCTGATCATCTCAACGAAGAGGCCATCCTCAGCGCCATCAGCCTGGAGAAAGACGTGGACGGCTTCCATCCCATCAACATCGGGCGGCTGGCGATGAAGGGCCGCGAGGCGTTGTTCGCCCCATGCACCCCGGCCGGCGTGATCGAACTGCTCGACCGGATGGGCCTGCCCATCGCCGGAAAAGAAGCGGTAGTGCTGGGACGCAGCAACATTGTCGGCCTGCCGGTTTCAATGCTGCTGCTCAAGCGCGATGCCACCGTCACCATCTGCCACTCGCGCAGCCGCGACCTGCCCGCGATCACCCGCCGCGCCGACATCCTCGTGGCGGCGGTGGGACGCGCGGAGATGGTGAAGGCCGACTGGGTGAAGCCCGGCGCGGTTGTCATTGACGTAGGCATCAACCGCGTGGACGATCCGAGCGCCAAGCGGGGCTACCGGCTGGTCGGCGACGTGGACTTCGCGTCGGTCAAAGAGGTCGCCGGCTGGCTCACCCCCGTCCCCGGTGGCGTCGGCCCGATGACGATTGCGATGCTGTTGAAGAATACGGTGACAGCGGCGAAGCGGGCGGCGAAATAACCTGTGGAGGGCAAAACTCCACCTTCATCCCAATATATGCGTTTGGGACAACGCCTCGTAAACTTTTTCGGCCTGCGCAAAAATATCGCGGCGTTGCTTGCGATGGTCATTCTGGTAGGGATGGGCGAGAAGATGGCTGAACGCTTCTTGCCCATCTATTTGTTGGCGTTGGGCGGCGGCACCCTCTCTGTGGGGCTGCTCAACGGGATGGATAACCTGCTCAGCGCGCTGTATTCGTTCCCTGGCGGCTATCTCAGCGACAAACTGGGTTACAAACGCGCTTTGTTGCTGTTCAACCTGATCGCCATGTTTGGCTACGTCATCGTGATTGTGTTTCCGGTGTGGTATGCCGTCATCATCGGCTCAATCTTCTTCCTCTCGTGGACGGCCATTTCCTTGCCGGCGACGATGAGCATGGTATCCAAAGCGATGCCGCAGGACAAGCGCACGATGGGCGTCTCCATGCATTCGCTGGTACGCCGCATTCCGATGGCGTTGGGGCCGGTCGTTGGCGGTTTTCTCATCGCGGCTTATGGGGAACGGGATGGCGTGCGATTGGCCTTTGGTGTTGCCTTATTCCTGGGCTTTGTGGCCCTGGTGTTACAACAGAAGTTGATCGAGGACGTGCAAGGTACAGACAAGGCCGAGAGCAGCCCGTTGCGGATGGCCCGATTTATGTCGCCGGCCCTGCGTAATCTGCTCATTTCTGACATCCTGATCCGCTTCTGCGAGCAAATTCCTTACGCTTTCGCCGTTGTTTGGGCGATGAAACATGTGGGGATTAGCGCGCCGCAATTTGGCCTGCTTACCACGGTTGAAATGATTACGGCGATGCTGATCTACATTCCGGTGGCCTACCTGGCCGATAAGAACACCAAGAAGCCGTTCGTGGTGATTACCTTCATCAATTTCACATTGTTCCCGCTGGTGCTTTTCCTGGCCCGTTCATTCCCGTTGCTGATCGTGGCTTTTATCCTGCGGGGAATGAAAGAATTCGGCGAGCCGACGCGCAAGGCCCTGATTATGGATTTGGCCCCGGAAGACAAAAAAGCCGGGATGTTCGGCTATTACTATCTCGTGCGTGACGTGATCGTTTCACTGGCGGCCTTCGGCGGCGCGTTGCTGTGGGACATCGCTCCGGCAGTCAATTTCCTCACCGCTTTTGGCTTTGGCGTGTTGGGAACACTCTATTTCGTAGTGTTCGGACGGGATTTGAAGTCCATCGTCCGCCAATCCTAATTTCAGGAGAGAGGTTATGTTGTGGATTACTCGTTCTCACGTGCATGTAGATCGCGTGGCGTGTCCGTGGTTGATCAGCCGTTTTGTGGATTCTGCGGCGGAATTTCTGTTTGTGCCCGCCGGTCAAATAGAAAAAGTAGTCGCGGAAACCGGCGGGATCCCCTTCGATGCGCCAGGCGTGGCGTTGGGGCACAGGGACGGCAAATGTTCATTTGAGACCATTATAGAAACTTATGGCTTAACCGATGCAGCCTTGTTGCGGCTGGCAAAGATTGTCCATGCCGCCGATGTGTCTGAGGACCTGCATACTGACGTTATCGCGCCGGGGCTGGAAGCCATTGCCGTGGGGTTCAGCCTGCGCTTCCCCAATGACTTTGACAATCTGGAGCATCAATTCGAGGTCTATGATGCGCTTTACGCCTGGTGCCGGTTACAGGTCGCAAAAGCAGCAGCTCACTAATGCTTTCTCGCTGTGACCGGTCTCTGAGCAGGCAGCAACAATTTGCTGTGGCTGGTCTCTGCCCGCGCCACAGCAGAGCGAGCACTTCCGGCGACGTGTGCTATAATAGCCCCTCAACTGACCCCAATTCCAGCCAGGGAGGGATACTATGACCGAAGAACACACCAAACCCATTGTGGCCATCATCGGCGCGGGGCCGGCGGGGCTGTTCGGTGCCGGCAGCCTCGTGGAGCATGGCGCGCGCGTCGTATTGCTCAACCGCGACATCAAACCCGGCGGCCTGGCCGAGTATGGCATCTACTACGACAAGTACAGCATCAAAGAGGGGCTACGCAAGCAATTCCGCAAAATTCTGGCTTCGCCGGACATCACCTACTACGGCAACGTCAGCGTAGAAGAAGACGGCGACGTGACGCTGGCAGAACTGCGGCAGATGGGGTTTGCCGCCATCATGGTCGCGGTGGGCGCGCAGGGGACCAAATGGCTTGGCCTACCCGGCGAGGATTTGAAGGGCGTGTATCATTCCAAGCCGCTGCTCTACCACTACAACAACCTGCCGCCGTTCAGCGAGCAAGAATTCACCATCGGCAAACGGGTGGCACTGATCGGCGTGGGCAATGTGATGGCCGACATCGCCCACTGGCTCACCCGTGATGTGCGCGTGGATGAGATCATCGCCGTCGCGCGGCGCGGGCCGGCTGAGGTGAAATTCACCCGGCAGGAGATGGAGTACATCGCGCGCAATTTCGACCTGGAAGACCTGGACGCCGAAATCGCACGGGTGGCGGAGCGGGTACGCGCCGTGGGGCAAGACCCTGACGAGGCTAAGAATTTCATCCTCTCGGCGCTGTCGCGCAAAGCATTGGAGCCGGTCTCTGCGACACGCATCCGTTTCCGCTTCCTTTCGTCCCCAAGCCGTATCCTGGCGAACGCCGCGGGGGGCGTCGCCGGGCTGGAGGTGGAGGATACCGAACTCGTTTTGCAGGAAAACGGCGAAACGCGCGCGCGGCGTCTCGGCACGCAGCGGGTGCTGGACGTGGATACCGTCATCTTCTGCATCGGCGACCGGGTGAGCGAACGCTTTGGCCTGCCGGTGCAGGGCACCGAGTTCGTCAAAAACCCCACGCCGCGCTATCCGGTGGACGGCGAAAGCTATGAGGTGTTCGATCCCCAGGCCAATGCGCCGCTTGAAGGGATTTTCGTCGCCGGATGGGCGCGCAAAGCCAGCAAGGGCCAGGTGGGACTGGCTCGCAAAGACGCCGGCAACTGCGTGGAAGCCATCATGCGCTACCTCGGCGAGCGGCCCGGCTACGACCCGACCGCGGCGGAGAAACTTGCGGCGCGGTTGACACAGCTCCGCAAACCGCTGGTGCGCAAAGAAGACTGGCAGCGGCTGGAAGCCATCGAGCAACAGAAAGCCGCCGAGTTGGGCGTGGAGCTGTTCAAATTTAAGAGCAATGCGGAGATGCTGGCGGCGATGGGCCTGGGATAAATGCCGCCGCAGCGAGGTTCAAAACAGCTTCCAGCGCTTGAATTCCGCCAGTTCTTTCTCGATGTCCTTGCGCAGTTGTTTCTGACTCTGAACGGCGGGGTCTCTTTTGACCAACTCGAGCGCTTTCTCTAAATACATGCGTGCTTCGGCCTGGCGTCCGATCTTCTTGTAAAGCATGCCCAGATTGTAATGCACGGCCGTATTACCCGGGCGCAGCGCCTGGGCTTTTTCCATGGCCTTGATCGCTTCCGCGTGTCGCCCGATGATCGTCAACGCGGCGGCCAGGTAGAAATAGGCGCTAAACACCTCAGGGTCAAGCGCGATGGCCTGGTTATAGAAATCAATCGCCGCCGCATAACGCTCCCCCTCATAAGCTTTCATGGCCTCTTCGAGCAGCTGGTTGACATTGTTATCCGGTGGAACATAATGCGGGTTATGAGAGCCGCAATACGAACAGGTTTCATCGTGGCTGGGTACGTTTGCACCACAACCGGAACACTTTGCCATCATACAATTCCCCCCGTGAAAGTTTGAAGGTCAGATCCTCTCCTCTACCCACGCACCCGCTGCGGTGCGATAAGAGATGTGCGCCGTTTGTGTCCTCAGGTCCACGCGCAGAATGCAGGCGGCTGCGCCTTGTTCCCACTTTAACCCTACTTCGCCTTCCGACGTATCCAGCACGCTGAATATACCGCCGAAGGCCGGGTAGGTGTTGCGGAAGCGAATCACCCGAAAGAGCCGCTGCACAACCGGACGCCGGATAGCCGCTTCGATCTCATCCAGCGTATAGTTATGGCGGTTGATGGCGCGCCGTTCACCCGTTTCTGCGACCGCCGCAGCGTCATTTTCACCGGCCAGCAGACCTACATAGTAAATTTGCGGGATGCCTGGCGCAAAAAGCTGAATGGCCCGCGCCATGAGATAGGCGTCATCGTCGGCATCGAGCGCGGAGTAGTAGGTGATGTTCACCTGATGCGCGTCGAAGTCGGGATGGGCGGCGGGGGGCGTCATCAAGCGCGTGAGATTCGCGCCGCGCGCTAACAATCGTTCCACGACCGGACGGGCCTCTTCCGGTGTGAACAGACCGTCCAGATCGGGTTGGACGGGGATCCCGTCGTGGCAATCGAGCGTGGTGAACTGTTGGCGCGGGCAGACCCGCAGGTAATCGCATAATTTGCGGCTTGAGTGGTTAAACAGCGTGTAGAGCGTCAGAAACGGCAGGATGAAATCATAAACCGGATACCCGTGATCGGCCAACGCGCGCTGGGTGACGAAGGGTGCATGGACTTCGGGCAGCAGCAACAGGCCGATCTCATCGGCGCAGGCGCGCAGCCAATCGAAGAACGTATAAATCTCCGGCTCGACGAAAAAGCAACTCGTGCCGGCTTTTTTGATAACGTAGCCCACCGCATCTAAGCGCACGATGCGGATGTTTTGTGCGCGCAGGTGGCGCAATTCGGCCTCAAGTAGCGCGCGCGTTTTGGGCGAGTTCACATCCAGGTCAATCTGCTCCACCCAGTCGCGGCCACCAAAGGTCGCCCAGATACGTTCGGTCGCGCCCGTCTCCTCGATAATAATGTCGGCGAACGGATGTTCCGGACGGCGCAGGGCAAGGCGGGCGATATCGGAAGCCGGCGGGTTACCGTCGGGCCAGATTTTGTCCAGCGTGATGAAGAGATCGGCGTATTCAGAAGCGCGTCCGCGCCGGGCGAAATCCTGGAAATACACCGAGCGCCGCGAGATGTGGTTGACCATCAAATCGGCGGCCACATCAAACTCGGCACCGATGCGGCGGATATCATCCCACGTCCCGAAGCGCGGTTCCACCTCGCGGTAGGTGATGGGCGCAAACCCGCGATCCCCCGAGGAGGGATAGAACGGCAAAATGTGCACGCCGCCGAAAAGCCCGGCCAACGGGCCGGTGAGAACGTGGTACAGAGACGACAAATCGCCCCCCAACGAATCCGGGTAGGTGATCAGTTGCGCCTGATTGCGGACTTCTATCGGTTTCATTCGCACCTCCTCATGCAAAGTCAGCAGACATCATGGGCTACGTGCTCCACGAAGCATGAAAATGCCTGTCAACGGATTTGAACGGATTAGCTTTCAATTGTTGCATAAATCTGCTCAATCTGCTAAATCTGCTGATAAATTTTGCTTTCACAAGCAAGCTGCGCCACGGCAAGCCCCGCGTAGTCGCCGACGCGCTCTCCCAATCCGGCCGGGACGATGGTACAGGCGGCCAGAGCATGCGGGTGCGCTTCGGCTTGCAAGACGCGCCACATCGGCGCTTCCAGCAAGGCGCGCTGTCGTCCGTAGATGCTGCCGATGACGATACGCTCCGGGTTGAGGATGTCCACCAGCAACGCCAGCCCCCGCCCCAAATAGTATGCCACAGTCTCGAAAATCGCCAATGCCAGGGGATCGCCGGCCTGTGCCGCCATGCCGACTTTCTCGGCAGTGATATCCGGCAAGTCGGCCAGCGTGGGACAGAAAGCCGGCGGGTGATCTTCCTGGAGGGCCATCAGCGCGCGGGCCTGGGCCAGCCGCGCAATGCCGCCGCCGCTGCAAAAGCCCTCGAACGCGCCACGCTTGCCGTAACCGAGCGGGCCATCTTCCGCCAGTCGCACATGGCCCACCTCGCCCGCCATATCGCTGGCCCCGGCGTACAGCCGTCCATCCACGATCAAGCCCGCGCCCATACCGGTGCCGAACGTGAGGAAGACCATGCTGCGGCAACCGCGCCCCGCGCCCCATTGCCATTCGGCCAACGCACAGGCGTTCGCGTCGTTTTGGAGCGCGATGGGGACGCCAAAGCGTGTGCGGAAGGGCGTGACCACATCAATGCGATCCCATCCCGGCAGGTTGGGCGGCGAGAGGATTAACCCGCGCGCGCTATCCAGCGGGCCACCGCAGCTTACGCCGATGGCCGTCAATGGTTCGGCGCGTTCTGCCAACAGCTCTGCCAGTGCATCGCCGAGCGCCGCCAACGTCGCCGCAGGCGTCGGCGGCGTGAGAAAGCGTCGTTGCGCTAACAGCGTCACACCGCTCGCCTCACTGTGGCCCAGGCAGACGGCGCATTTCGTCCCGCCAATATCAATACCGGCTAACAAGTTCATGACGCCTCCTGGAGATTGGTGATCGGCAGTAGGGATGAACAGCCTTTCCTTCCTGAAAATCCTGTCAAAAAGATGATAAAGCGCATAACGACCGAACGGAATCTATGGTATCATGACAGGGTGAAACAGCAAATGAGCGAAGAAGCGAAGAAGCGAATGAGCGAAGAAGCGAAGAAGCGAATGAGCGAAGAAGCGAATGAGCGAATGAGCGAATCAGCGAAGAAGTGAATTGGCACTGACAAACTGATGACTGAAAACTGACAACTGAAAACTGGAAACTGAAAACTAACAAAAGGAGAACAGAATGTACCAACAATTACAAGCACAGATTGCCCGCCTCAGAGCTGCCGGCGCGCTGTACGTGGATGCGCGCTGGTATCCCTTCGAGGAAACCAACGAGTTGCTGATGTGGAACGGCAATCTCAAAGAAGCCACCGCCACGCGCGAAAGCGGCGTCGGCGTGCGGGTGCTGTACAAAGGCGCGTGGGGGTTCTCGGCGGCTTCGGATCTCAGCAACCTCACCGCGCTGTTCGACAAAGCGTTCGACAACGCGCGTGTCGCCGCCGAACGGGTCACTTTTCCCGTGCGCCTGGCCGAGAAAGACGCCATCCAGGCGACCTTTAGAAGCCCCAACCGGATTGACCCCTTTACTGTGCCGCTGTCCGAGAAAGTGGCTTTTTTGCAAGCAATGGATCAAAAGTTGAACCAGCCGGGTATCTTCCAACGAGTCTGCGCGTTGACCTTCATCCGCAAGCAGATCGTCTTCATAGATTCAGAGGGCAGTGAGATTGAGAAGACCATCGTTGAAGTCTTCCCCTCCATCGAAGTGGCCGGTTTGGATGCCCAAGGGCAGATGCACTCGCGCAAGTACAGTCCGCCACGGCTGGGCGAGACCCGCGGCTGGGAAACCCTCGATATGGACGTATTCAACGCCAACGCCGAACGCATTGTGCGCGAGTTAAACGCAGTGCTGGCGGCCGAGGATTGTCCCAAAGATGTGCGCTCGGTGATTTTGTTGCCCGGCATTATGTTCCTGCAAACACACGAAACCATCGGCCACGCCCTGGAACTGGACCGCATTCTGGGCTATGAACTGGCCTTCGCCGGTGGCTCATTCGTCCGGCTCAGCGACTTTGGCACGCTGCGCTATGGCTCGGAAAAATTGACGGTCCGCGCAGATGCGACCATCCCCAACAGCCCCGGCAGCTTCGGCTACGATGATGACGGCGTCCCCGCGCAAAACAACCTGTTGATTGACAAGGGGCTGCTCGTGGGCGCCATCACCGGACGTCAGATGGTCGAAGAGGCCAACGCGCGCGCCGGGCGGATCATTTTTGAGGGCAGCAGCGGCGCCAACCGCGCGACTGCTTTCTACCGCGTTCCCATTGAGCGCATGACCAATATCAATGTTGACCCCGGTACCGATGGCACCCTGGATGACATCGTCCGCAACACCGAGCGCGGGATTATCCTGGACGGCGACAGAAGCTGGTCTATCGGCTCCAACCGCGAGCAATTTCACTTTGCCACCGAGATCGGCTGGCTGGTGGAGGACGGGCAGGTTACGCGGGTCGTCAAAAACGCCACCTACCAGGGCGAGACCATTCCCTTCTACAATTCACTATCGGCGGTGGGCGATGCTTCTACCTGGGAAGTGCGCTATGTGCCCAACTGCGGCAAGGGCCAGCCCAACCAGATCATGCAATTGGGCCACGGCGTTCCGGTATGCCGTTTCGACAATGTGAGGATAGGAGAATAACCGTGAAAGATCGCATTTTAGCCACCCTGCATGACTTGCGCGCCTATGCTCTGGCAAAAGGCGTCGAAGCCACGTTCCTTTACCACGAAGAAGACAGCTATCTGATGCGCTTTGCCAACTCGGCCATTTCGCTGAATACCAACGAGCACCTCATCCGCCTGGAGATTACCGCCTACCGCAACCGGCAACGCGCCAGCTATGGCATGATCACCGCACTGGATAACCTGGATGAGATGCGACAAGGGGTGGATATCGTCGCCGAGATGGTGCAGCATGCCCAACCCTTGAATTACCAACCAACCATCCCGGTGTACACCGAGTCTTTCAGCGATGAGAGCGCGTACGATCCCGACCTGGCGACGCTCAGCAATCAGGAACGCCTGGAATTTTTCAACCACGCGGCAGCCGGATTAGAAACGAATGAGATTCGGCTTTCGGGCATTTTCGCGTGCGGCGCGAATACGTTAGCGCAGATCAACACGCGCTCGGAACACACGCAGTATTTCAAGACCTCGGACGCGCAGATCAACATCGTGCTGTCGCATACCGCGCTCAAGTGGGAAGTGAGCGCCGAGCAATCCGCGCAGCAGAAAGGCGATCTGAATCCTGAGAGTGTGCGACGTGACCTGGCGTTCCTGGTCGAGCATTACCGGCGCGATACCCCGCAACAACTGCCTTTGGGAACATACGACATTGTTTTCGGCCCGGCGGCGACGGCTGAATTGCTGGAGTTTTTTGGCTATATCGGCTACAACGGTGGTCTGATGAAACGCGGCTTTTCATGTCTGAGCGAGGCGCACATCGGGCAGCGTGTACTGTCTTCATATTTCACCTTGATGGATGATCCCACGCGGCGTGAGACCTTCCCGTTCCGGCGCGATCTCATGGGGATGCCGCGTCGTCCGTTCCCCATCTTCGTTGATGGCGTGTTCCAGGGCTTTACCTGGTCCCAGGACGACGCCGATGAGTTCGGCGCACAGCCTACCGGGCATACCGTGCCGCACACCAGCATCGTGATGCAGGGCGGCCATAGCGCAGTGAATACCCTGCCGGAGCTGGTGGCCGCGCCACGCGATAACGAGGTGCTCTACATCCCCTACCTGCACTACATGAACATCGTGAACCCTTCCAAAGGCGTCGTGACCGGCAGCTCACGCTTCGGCGCGCTCTTGCTGAGGAAAGACGGCGCCGTGGTCGTGCCCTACAACGTGCGCCTGACGCAAAGCCTGCTCGACATCTTTGGCGATCGGGTGGACTGGCTTTCGGCGGCGCAGGTCGTCGTCAATACGTCTTCGAGCTACGGCGCACGCAACCCCCGCGCCATCATCACGCCGGCGTTGATGCAGGTCAACGGCCTGGAAATCTCCCACTCCAATTCATCTTACTAGCAAGCAGACCTGACAGGTTTCGGAAAACCTGTCAGGTCTGTTGATTATTCGACCGTCACACTTTTCGCCAGATTGCGTGGCTGATCTACATCCGCGCCCCGGCGGACGGCCATGGCGTAGGCCAGCCATTGCAAGGGGATGATGTTGAGTACCGGCGCGAGGAACTGCGGCGCGGCCGGCACTTCTAGCACGTAGTCCGCCTTGCTGCGCGCGATCTCGTCGCCCTCTTGCAGCAGACCGATGACCGTTCCGTTGCGCGCTTTTACCTGCTCCATCTGGCTGATCATCTTGTCGTAGACGTTGTCGCGCGGGGCCACGGTAACGACAGGCATAACTTCGTCAATGAGCGCGATGGGGCCATGCTTCATTTCTCCGGCGGGATAGCCTTCGGCGTGAATGTAAGAGATTTCTTTGAGCTTGAGCGCGCCTTCCAGCGCCACCGGATAGTTGAGGCCGCGCCCCAGGAAGAGGAAATGCTCACGTTTGAAGAAAATCTCGGCCAATTCATCGTAAATCGGCAGCGGTTCGGAAACGCGCCCCACCAGATCGGGTAAGCGCGCCAGGTCGTTCACCGCACGGCGCAACACTTCCGCCGGAAGCGTCTCCCGCAGTTGCCCCAGGTGCAGTGCCAACAGGTACAGGTCCACCAGGCTCGCCGTAAAAGCCTTCGTCGTCGCCACACCGATTTCCAGGCCGGCCTGCATCAGGATATAGCCATCGGCCAGACGGTGCGCTTGACTGCCGATGACGTTGACGATGGACCACAACTTTGCACCGTACTCGCGCCCCGCCTCCATAGCGGCCAGCGTGTCCACCGTCTCGCCGGATTGGGTGATTGCCAACAGCGCCGTCGTCGGTGTGATCAGCGGATTGCGATAGCGGAACTCCGAACCGTAATCCACCTCGACCGGCACACGCGCCAGCGTCTCGAGCATAAATTTGCCGACCAATCCGGCGTGATAGGAAGAGCCGCACGCCGCGATGATGACGCGATCCAGCTTCTGTGCTTCGGACGGCGTCAGCGGCACGCTATCGAGCACCACGCGCCCGCGGTGAAAATCCACGCGCCCGCGAATCGTATCGGTGATGGCGCGAGGCTGCTCTGAAATCTCCTTCTGCATAAAGTGCCGATAGGGGCCTTTTTCCGCCGATACTGGATCCCAGGGGATGGTGTGAACCCGCGCCTGAACCGGCTTACCCTCAAAAGTAAAGATCGCCACGCCAGCGCGGGTAACACGCGCCATCTGCCGATTTTCCAAAAAGATGACGTTGCGGGTGTATTCGAGGATCGCGGGGATATCGGAGGCGACGAACATCTCGCCGTCGCCGATGCCAATCACGATCCCGCCGGCGTTCCCCAGGCGCGCCACCACCAGGCTCTCCGGCTCCTGTGGGCTGAGAAAGACGAAGGCGCTGGCCCCCTGAATCGCCGGCAAGGTGCGCTGCACCGCCGTCAACAGGTCGGCACCGCCGGCCAGATAGCCATCCACCAGATGCGCCGCCACTTCGGTATCGGTTTCGGAGTTGAAGGAGATGCCCTCGGCGGCCATCTCCTGACGCAGTTCGGCGTAGTTTTCGATGATGCCATTGTGGACGACGGCCACCCGTCCGTTGCGCCCCACATGCGGGTGGGCGTTGAATTCCGTCACCCCGCCGTGCGTGGCCCAGCGCGTGTGTCCGATCCCAATCGTACCGACAAGCGGCTTTTGATACAACCGCTCTTGCAGGTTGCTCAACTTGCCGACAGCGCGCTCAACCTCGATGCCGCCGTTAGCATGTAAGACGGCGACGCCGGCAGAGTCATAGCCGCGATATTCCAGCTTTTTCAGTCCCCCCAACACAATCAGCGCCGCCTGCCGCGGCCCGACATAGCCAACAATGCCACACATGAGTAACCTCCTTTTTATGTTTGTTAAATGCTTGAAGGCACATTTTTGCAGTCAGCAGATTAAGCACTGTAAACCGGCTGAAATCCGCTTAATCTGCTAAATCCGCTGATAAAAAATGGCTGTTTTAACATACGCCCCCTGCACGAGCAACACGCGCAGCCACACGCCATGTCCAATCCGAACATGCGTCATCCACTTGCCCGCTCCTAGCTGCTCGCTGACGGCTGATAGCTGACGGCTGAAAGCTAACAACAGGGATAGCCACCCACCCGCGGAAGGTGGGGCAGCCTTACCGCACTTTTGTCCCGCCGGTTGCCCAACGGTTTTGTGATGCGGCTTTCTCAATTTGGGGGGACATTGGAGAGGAGCAGGCTGTGCCCCTGGCGGTATCCGCCGAAAATCCGGCGCGGGCCGGACATGTTCGATAAACCGCCGCCTCGTCACCCGGTCAGGCCGGGTCAGGCGCTGGCGTCCCCGCAGTTATGCGCGCTTCTCGATAGACACCACCTCCTTACCTTCTCTCTGGCAACTTCAAGTTCAGCCACATAGAGAACGCAGCGACCGAACAAAGCCATATCGGCTGGTGTGAGATGTTAGCCCACCCATTGGCAAATCAGATACGTCAACCGACTGAAATCTGCTTAATCTGCTAAATCCACTGACTATGTCTGTAGATTAGTATATCAAACTATCCGTAATTGCCAATCCCCTGCTATCTGCGCCGCAAGTACCACGCGGTTGCCGGTCGCCGCGCGAATGTCCGTAGCCGTTTTTCCATCTAGCGACACCCCATCTGGCCCGCGGAAAATCTCATCCGGCAACACGATGACATCGGCCGGCGCATACTCACGCAAGGCTGAAAGGATGTCCGCCACTGTGAGCAGACCGGCCACCGTCACCGTCTCGCCAAAGGCGCGGTTGGGGACGGCGACCACGTCCACCGCCAAACCCGTCGCAGCGGCGAACGCGCGCGCCTGGGCCTGCAAGACCGGCGCGAACAGCATCCCCGTCACCCATAGTTGACGCGGCCCGCCGAGTTGCGCTAAAGCGGCCTGCAGCACCGGCCAACGATCCAGGAACAGCCGCACCATCCCCACGCCGTTTTCGATGAGCGCCGGCAGGCGTCCATCATACTCTTCCAGCGGGGGGACCGCGATGCCGGCACGCAGAAACCATTCATCCGAGGGGTAGACGAAATTGATGTCCAGGGTCTCGCGCAGACGTGCCTGCCACGCCAGCGTTTGCGTTAGCACCGCAGCGGCTTCGGCGTCAGTGTAAGGGCGCACATGGGGATTGTGCCAGCGTGTCATGCCAACCGGCACAACGGTTAAATCGGCGACCGCCGGATGCAAGGCGGCCAGGTCTGCAATTGTACGGTCGAGGTGTGCGCCGTCGTTCCGCCCCGGCACGAGCACCGCCTGTGTGTGCATTTCAATGCCGATTTTCGCCAGGCGCGCGAGCTGGTCGAGAATCTGTCCGGCATGCGGATTGTGCATCAGCCCCACGCGCACATCCGGCTCGGTCGCGTGGACTGAAATATAGAGTGGACTGAGGTATTGTTCCGCGATCCGCTCCCAGTCCTGTTCATCCAGGTTGGTGAGGGTGATGTAATTGCCATGGAGGAAAGAGAGGCGATAGTCGTCATCTTTGACATACAAGGGCGCCCGCAATCCCGGCGCCATCTGCGAAACAAAACAGAAGTCACAGTTGTTGCGGCACGCGCGGATTTTGCCATCGAACAACTCCGTATCAAACGTCAACCCCAGCGGCTGCCCGTAGCGGCGCGCAGCGTGCAGAGTGATTTGGCGTCCGTCCCGCTCCACCAGGAATTCCAGTTCCGGCTCGGCGGCGTAAATCTGCACGTCAATCACGTCACGCAGCCGTGTACCGTTGAGCGCCAACAGCAAGTCGTTTGCGTGCACCCCGGCCCGCGCCGCCACGCTACGAGGCGCAACGCCTGTGATCCGTGCAGGATGATAGACAGTCATCGAAATACTCGTTTCTCCCCTTACGTCTCATTCCCATTCAATCGTCGCCGGCGGCTTGCTGCTTATGTCGTAGACCACCCGGTTGACGCCAGGAACTTCGTTGACGATGCGATTGGAAACGCGCCCCAGCAATTCGTAGGGCAGAGGCGTCCAGGCGGCGGTCATAAAATCGTCGGTGGTGACGGCGCGCAAGGCGATAACGTTGGCATACGTGCGTCCGTCGCCCATCACGCCGACGCTGCGCACTGGCAAGAGCACGGCAAAAGCCTGCGCCGTCTGGCGATAGAGGCCGGCGCTCCACAGTTCTTCCAGGAAGATCGCGTCGGCAGCTTGAAGTGTGGCGACGCGCTCACGGGTGACTTCGCCCAGGATGCGCACCGCCAGACCCGGCCCGGGAAACGGATGCCGCCAGATGAGCTTTTCCGGCAACCCCAGGGCGAGGCCCACCTGACGGACTTCGTCCTTGAACAGGTCACGCAGCGGCTCAACCAGGGTCAGGTGCATATCTTCCGGCAGCCCGCCGACATTATGATGCGACTTGATGCGCTGTGCATGCGCGCTGCCGGCGCTTTCGATGACATCGGGGTAAATGGTGCCCTGTGCCAAAAAACGCGCGTCGTTCAGCCGGCGCGCTTCGGCCTCGAACACGCGGATGAACTGCTCGCCGATGATGCGGCGTTTCTGCTCCGGGTCGGCGACGCCGGCCAGCGCGTCCAGGAAACGGTCGGCGGCGTCTACCATCACTAAATGCATGTGCAGGGCTTCCTGAAACGTGGCCTTGACCTGCGCGGCTTCGTCGCGCCGCAACAAGCCGGTATCTACAAAGATGCACGTGAGTTGCTCGCCGACGGCTTTGTGAACCAGCGCCGCCGTCACGGCGCTATCTACGCCGCCGCTTAACCCACACACCACCTGTCCATCGCCGACTTGCGCACGGATGCGCTCGACCACCTCATCAATAAACGCGCCCGGCGTCCAGGTACCGCTACAACCACAGACATCGTAGAGAAAATGCCGCAACATAGTCGCGCCGTTGGGAGTGTGCTGCACCTCCGGGTGGAACTGTACGCCGTACACCCGTTCTGTGGCGTCCCCCATCGCAGCCACGATGTTGCCGGCGCTGCGCGCCAACACCCGAAATCCCGGCGGCAGCGTCTCTACACGGTCGCCGTGGCTCATCCACACGGCCTGATGCGCCGCCAATCCGGCAAACAAAGCATCCACTTCCAGGATTTCCACTTCGGCAGGGCCGTATTCGCGTTCGAGGCCGGGGACGACTTTTCCACCCAGCGCGTGGGCCAGCACTTGCATACCATAACAGATGCCCAGGAGCGGCACCTGCATACGGAGAACGTAATCAGGTAGTCCGGGCGCGCCAGCATCATAGACGCTATTCGGCCCGCCGGAGAGGATGATGCCGCGTGGCCGACGGGCCAGGATTTCCACCGCGGCCACATCCCAGGGCAAAATTTCGGCGTAGACATGCTGCTCCCGCACCCGCCGGGCAATCAATTGTGTATACTGCGAACCATAATCCAGAATGACGACCGTTTCTCGTTGCACGCCAGGTTCCCTCCAATGACGAATGAGTGAATGGCAAGTTACGAATTACGGATCACGCTTTTCATCGGCGAAGATGATGGTGCCGTCGTCGCGCATCTCGTCAATGATGACCAGCGACTCGATGGGGACGCCCAAAGGCGACAACAACTCTCGTCCGCCTTCAAAAGACTTCTCAACCAGCGTACCGATGCCCACCAGCGTTGCCCCGGCATCTTGCACGATCCGCGCCATGGCCGCGATGGTCTGGCCGGTCGCCAGGAAATCGTCAATGATGAGCACCCGGTCGCCCGCCGCAATAAATTCCGGCGACACCATCAGCGAAACCTGCCCGCCTTTGGTGTGCGAGGGAGCGAACTCCACCAACACCGGCTCCTTCATTGTCACCGGCTTGTGTTTGCGGGCATAAACCAGCGGCACCCCCAACGCATACGCCGTCGCCATTGCCGGGATGATGCCCGACACCTCGGCTGTGAGCACGCGCGTCGGCGCAGCAGCCGCAAAACGCCGTGAAAACTCGGCGCCGGCCTCCAACATCAATGTCGCATCTACTTGATGATTGATCACACTGTCAATCTTGAGGATGCCCCCTCCCAAATTCTTCCCCTCCTGCCGAATACGCGCTTTCAAACTTTCCATAGCCTCCTCCCTTAAATAGTCTGTAGCCCATAGTCGGGTAGTCCTTAAGTCTAATCGTCTTTCTTAATCATAACATAGATTCGCGGATTGACATTTCTTGAAAGACTTGCTTTGCTTTTTATTAACAAGTATGGTAACATATTTTTATCGTTAATCTGCGGAGGTGAACAATGACCGTGCAAACTGTAGAATCCGAAAACAAGCCGAAAGGACGCAATACCATCGGCAAGCTGTGGAATGCTTTCAAAAACATTGCCATCATCTTCTCATTTATCGTCAACTTCGTCCTGGTGCTGGTATTACTGCTGTCACCCGGCCCGGTGTTTATGGCAAAAAGCCAGGTCGCCGAGCCATTGCTGCTTAACCTGGACGGTGCGTTTGCTGCATTAGGCAGGACGGTGATCCGCTCGACGGTTTACATCACCGATACAATGCCGGTGGTGTTCGATTTGCCGTTAGCGCAGAACACCCAGGTCGTGCTGGTCGCGCCTGTGCCGCTTCAGGCGCCGGCCACATTCGTTTTGCCGGGCGGTGGCGGCGCGATCAACGGCACCGTTCAACTTGCTCTACCCCAAGGTATGGCCTTGCCGGTGGCGCTCAACCTGATGGTTCCCGTTAGCACAACAGTGCCGGTGATTATGCAAGTGCCTGTCGAAATCCCCCTGGCCGAGGCCGGGATGGCGCCGGCAATCGAACAACTGCGGGGCGTTTTCTGGCCCATCACAGGGGCGTTGCAAAGTCTACCCGATACCCCCGAAGAATTCATCCAGCAGGCCACGCAGAGCCAAAAATGACTTCCACGCCCCCGATTTGTAACTACGAAGGCTCCCGCTACAGCACGGAGTTTTGGAATACCTCGCGTGCTTATGAAGACGCCGCCGAACGGGTGGCGATGCGCGCGTTGCTCCCGCCACAAGGCCGCATGCTCATCGAAATCGGCGCGGGGTTCGGGCGCATGGCCGACCTGTATGCCGGTTACGAGACGGTGGTGCTCTTCGATTATGCCCACACGCAGTTGGCCCAGGCTGTAGAGCGTCTTGGAGAGTGCGGCGTCAACGGACGCCCGCGTTATCTCTTTGTCCAGGGGGATTTCTACCGTTTGCCGTTCGTCGCCGGGCTTTTTGATACGGTGACGATGGTGCGCACCCTGCACCACGCCGCCGACGCGCCGGCCGTGCTGCGCGGCATCGCTGATGTGCTGGGGCCGGGAGGAACCTTCGTTCTGGAATTTGCCAATAAACAAAACCTCAAGGCTATCGCGCGTTATCTGCTCCGCCGCCAAAGCTGGTCTCCCTTTGACCTTGAACCGGTGGAGTTTGTGGCCCTCAACTTTGACTTTCATCCTCGCTGGATGTGGGCGCAATTGGAACAAGTCGGGCTGCGCCGCGAAGCCGTGCGCACAGTCTCGCACTTCCGCATCGGCCTGCTGAAACGCCTGATTCCCACGCGCCTCCTGACGGCGTTGGACGCCCTGTTACAGCCCACCGGCGCGCTCTGGCAGCTCAGTCCCAGCGTCTTCACGCGCGCGCGGGCCGGTATGGGAAAAACCGCATCTCCCACAGGCGCGTTTTTCCGCTGCCCGGCCTGCGGTGAACCGTTGGGCGCGCCCCCGCAAGCCGAATTTCGCTGTACCTGCGGCAAGGTATGGCGATGTGAAGGGGCCATTTACAACTTCCGCGACGGCGATTGAAATCGTCCGCATCCGTTGACAATAATATCGTAATATGATAATATGCAGATGTGATAGAGTCCTTCGCATCCAAAGAAACCGAGAAAATCTTTCAAGGCGAAATTTCAAAGAAACTGCCTCTTGATATTCAGCGCACAGCGCGTCGCAAGTTACTCTATATGGACGAAGCCGAAAACTTACAGGACATTCAAGCCGTCCCCGGCAATCGGCTGGAAAAGTTGAAAGGCGATCGAGCTGGTCAATATAGCATTCGCATCAACGATCAATGGCGGATTTGTTTTGAGTGGGTTGCAAATAAGGCCCGAAACGTTGAGATTGTAGGCTACCATGTGTGAAGAGAGTTGATTTATGGATACCCAACTGTCCCCTATTCATCCTGGTGAAATCCTATTGGAAGACTTCATAAAACCCCTGGGCATCAGCCGGTACCGATTGGCAAAAGATATTGGTGTGTCTCCGATTCGGATTAGCCAGATTATTCGCGGTGAACGCTCGATTACAGTAGATACCGCCATGCGCTTGGCGCGTTATTTTGGCACCAGTGCGGCTGTCTGGCTGCGTTTGCAGGCCCGTTACGATCTGGAGTCGGTGCAGGCAAGTCTGGGACCGCGCATCGAACAGGAAGTCAAGGTACTCAATGAAGCCTTGCCCGCATAAAAGAGGGGTGAGCTAACACGCGCTTCATCTGACGCCGCTCCGCTGTGCTTTGCGGCGCAGGTGAAGTCCGTTTAGGTATAATGACGCCGTGCAAACTAACGCAACCATAGATGATGTCGCTACCTACAACACGTCAGAAAAGTTCACACTGAACGGTTGGGGGATTTTGCCCATAGCCGCCCTCATCGGCGGGGCATGGGCCTACGGTGCGCCGCTGAAAAATGGAGCGTTCACGCCTGCCTGCGCCGCCTTGCTCCTGGTTGTGGGCGGGTGGTTGCCTTTCTGGCGCGCGCTCACCCTGACGCCCTGGGCTGAGCCGCTGACAGTGTGGCGCACCTGGAAACGTGAGGCCGATTTACCTGCCTTGCCCTACCTGCAACCGGGGACGCCCGGCGCGGCCCTCCAGCGCGCGTTACGACAAGCCCGGGCGTGGTGGTACGCCGTCGGACAGCCAACGCTGGCGACCCCGTTGCGTGCGGCGGCGCTGGCTTTCCTCATCAGCCTGCTGGCCGCGTTGATTGTGGGACGGGATGCCCTGTTGCTCACCCTGTTCATGGTTGCATGGACGGAAATGGCCGTTCTCTGGAGCGAGGGGCGCGGAAACGCCGGCGTTTTATGGTCTGCCGGCGGACTGGTGGGGCTACCGTGGTTGCTCGGCGCGTCACTGAGCGGCGCGCCAATGACCCAACCGGCGCTTTCTGCATTAGTCCTGGTCGCCTTGACGGGTCTCTATGCCCACCCCTCGCTGCTGGCTGCCATCGGGCCGGCGCTGGCGGCGGGCTACCTCATCTGGCAAAAACATTTCCTCGCTGCCGGCGGCTTGCTTCTACTGGCGCTGCCGGGATGGATGGCGCTCCTCTACCAACCGCGGGCGCATACCTATCGCCGTACCGTTGCGCCGTGGCTGCTGGGGATGATCGCGCTGCTGGCCTGGGCGTTGTGAGATGGGCTGGATCATCGGCATTGTCGGCCTGTTGCTGATCGGAGGATTGCTGTACTGGCAACTCATCCTCGCCGAAGGCGCGTACCTGGGCCGCCGCGTCGTCATCCTGCTGTATGACTGGTCGGCGCGGATCTATGACCGCATCAAGGGCTTCAATCCGGGCTACGAACAGTGGTTCCTGGGTCTGCCGCTCACCCAAGCGCTCGCCGACTTTCCCGATCCCCTGGTTCTCGATGTCGCCACAGGTACGGCACGGCTGGCGCGCACGCTCTTCCAGCAAAGCCATTTCCGCGGGCGACTCATCGGCGTAGACCTCTCGCGCAAGATGTTGCAGCAGGCCGTTCAAGCTACCGCCGTGTGGTCTGAGCGCATTACCTTCATCCACCAGGATGCCGGACAATTGCCCTTCCCCGACGCCACCTTCGACGCCGTCGCCTGCCTGGAGGCCCTGGAATTCATGCCCGATCCCGATAAAGTGTTGCGCGAGATGGTGCGCGTGCTGCGGCCCGGCGGGTTCCTGTTGACCACGAACCGCATCGGCAAGGACGCGCGCTGGCTGCCGGGGCGCACCTGCAAACCGGAAGCCTTCGAGGCCAAACTGCGCGCGTTGTCATTGGAGATGGTGCAAACGCGGCTGTGGCAAGAGGACTACGATCTGATTTCGGCGGTCAAACCCGGTGTGCGCGGCCCGGTAGGGATGCGACGGCTCGAAGAAATCCTGCGCTGTCCACGTTGCGGACAACCCTTACGGCGTCAGGAAGCCGCGTTCCACTGCGCGAACGGCCATACCGTCCCCATCACCCCCGAAGGCATCCTCGATATGGCGCACTAAGGTCAGCAGATTAAGCAGATTTAGCAGATTTTATAAACGCATATATGACTTATTGTCAAAATGCAGTTTAGTGTTATAATTGTCCGTAAACAAGGGGAGCCTGACACGCCACCCCGCCCATCAGTCCCAACTGACAACTGGAAACTTTTAGGAGGCAATCATGCAAAGCGAAATAGAAACCATCCGCAACGGTTTGCGCGATGTGATTGATTTTGAGATCGGGTTGGATGTGGTTTCCCTGGGAATGATCCGCGACATTGCTGCGGACGACGACAATGTCAAAATCACCATGATCCTGACCTCGCCGATGTGCCCGATGGCGTCGTTTATTATGAATCAAGTTCACGAGCGCGCTTCAGAACTGACGACCAAAAACGTGGAAGTCATCCTCGGCAAAGAGTTTTGGCAGCCGGATATGATGGAACAAGAAGCGCGCGAAGCTCTCGGCATCTAACCACCGCAGGCGCCCCTCCACATTTAACCAGGCCGGCTTCGGCACGTATAGACCTGACAGGTCTCTGAAACCTGTCAGGTCTATTGTCTTTAGAGTACTCCATCTTGCTGCGCCGCTCTCTGGGCACGCCACCGCAGGGAGTTGCTCCCCATCCTGAAATGCAATCAGAGACCGACCCCACTTGACGTACCTCTTGTTCGTGCTACAATCAAATTATAAGGCATACCTTATAATTCTCAGGAGCTATCCATACGGAGAAGCGGCGTGAACATCGGAGAACGGGTTGAGGATTACCTGGGGGCCATCTACCGCCTGCGGCAAGGAGCGGATTTGCCGCTGCCGCTGGCCGCGCTTGGCGAACACTTCGGTTTCTCGCCGGTTTCGGTCCACGAGATGATCCAAAAGCTGTCCCAACGGGGATGGATCCGCTATCATCCCTATCGCGGCGTCACCTTGACGGAACAGGGAGAAGCGGTCGCGCTGGCGCTGCTGCGGCGGCACCGGCTCTGGGAACGGTTCCTCACGGATATGCTGCACATTCCCTGGGCCGAAGCGCACGACATCGCCGGGGACCTGGAACACGCCGCTCCGGAATCGGTCACCGAGCGGCTGGCCGAGCTGCTGGGCGATCCGGCCTCCTGTCCCCATGGCGCGCCCATCCCGCCGTTGACCAAACCTTATGCAGATCAATGCCTCAGCCACGTCCCGGTGGGGGCACAGGGCCGGGTGACGCGCATCATGCCGGAATCCGCCGCCCTGTTGCGCGCCGTGCAGGCCTGGGGGCTGTTGCCGGGAAATCAGCTATCCGTGATCGAACACCGGCAGGACACAATTGTTGTCCAGATCGCCGATGTACAGGTCGGTGTCCCCCTGGAAAGCGCATCTGCGATCTGGATTGAGACATTCTGAGGGGGCTTTTTCCTAAACGTTTCAACCTGCTAATGTGCCAACGCTTGTGTGAGGAGAGATTGGTATGGTTCCATTGACCGCTTTGAATCCGGGGCAGACAGGCTTGATCCATCAATTACGTGGAGGTCATCGGTTTGTCTCGCGGCTGGCCGCATTAGGATTCACGCCCGGTGCGCCGGTAGAAATGCGCCGCAATCACGGCTTCGGGCCGCTGATCGTGGCCGTGCGCGGTGCGCAGGTGGCGCTGGGTCGCGGGGAGGCAAGTCATATTCTGGTTTATGTGCAGGAGGAAGGCGATGCAGCATCCAACGAAAAGCACTGAGCAGGCTTTAGCAACATACCCTCCCGTTGAGACCGCGACGATTGTGGTGGCGCTGGCCGGACAACCCAACGTGGGCAAGTCCACCATCTTCAATGCGCTCACCGGCCTCAATCAGCATGTCGGCAACTGGCCGGGAAAAACGGTCGAGCAAAAGACCGGCAGTTGTACCTATCGTGACCGACGTTTCAATTTCGTGGATTTGCCGGGCACCTACAGTCTCACCGCCAACTCGGTCGAGGAGCGCATCGCGCGCGACTATATCCTCCATGAACGCCCGGATGTCGTCGTCGCCGTCGTGGATGCCGCCATCCCCGAACGCAGCCTGTACTTGCTGGCCGAATTGTTGCAACTGCCTGCACCGGTTGTGCTGGTCTTGAACATGATGGACGTGGCGGCGCAAGAGGGCGTGCAAGTGGAGCCACAGGTGTTGCAGGCTGCCTTGGGTATCCCGGTTGTGCCGATGTGTGCAACCAAAAACCAAGGGCTGCCGGACCTGCTAGAGGCGATCCTCGGCGTTGTGGACGGCGTGTTCCCTTATGAACCGCGCCGCCCGGTCATCCTGCCGGCGCACCAGGCGATCCTGGAACAGCTCATCACGTTGATCGCCGCTGCCGTGCCGGCGCCTTATCCGCCGGATTGGGTCGCGCTGAAACTGTTGGAAGGCGACGAGGAAATCGTCGCCTTGATGCAGGCCGCACTGTCACCTCCGGCATGGAAACAGGTTCACGATATCCTGTACCATCACGAGGACGCCATCCTGGATGTCGCCGGGGCGCGTTACGCCTGGATTGCGCGCATGACGCGGGCCGCGGTCGTGCGTCCGAAGGTCGGGCCGTTGGGGCTGACGGCGCGGCTGGATCGCGGACTTACCCATCCCCTGTGGGGGATGCTGGCGCTTTTGGGCGTGTTAGGCATCGTCTTCTGGCTGACTTACGCCGTGGGTACGCCACTCCAAGAATGGCTGGACGGGCTGATTCAACATCTCGTCACGACATTGCACGCTAGTCTGCATAGCATGCCGCACTGGCTGGTGGATTTGCTATCCGATGGTCTGCTCGGTGGGGCGGGGATGGTGGTCACCTTCCTGCCGATCCTGGTCATCTTCTTCGCCGTGTTGGGCTTTTGGGAAGATACCGGCTATATGGCGCGTGCGGCCTACATCGCCGACCGGTTTATGCACGCGATGGGGTTGCACGGCAAGAGCTTCATGCCGCTGCTGTTGGGCTTCGGCTGCAACGTTCCGGCGATTTTGGGAGCGCGCATTATCGAGACGCAGCGCGCGCGGCGATTGACCATTTTGCTGGCCCCGCTGATCCCCTGCGCCGCGCGTATGGCCGTGGTGGCCGTGCTCACGCCGGTCTTCTTCGGCAAAGGCGCGGCGTGGGTGGCCTGGGCGTTAGTCGCGGCCAACATCGGGTTGCTGGCCGTCATCGGCATCGTATTCAACCGGTTGCTGCTGAAAGGGGAACAGGGGATGTTCATTATGGAACTGCCCCTCTATCACCTGCCCAACATGCGCACCATCGGCCTGTACGTCTGGCAGAACGTGGTTGCCTTCCTGCGCAAGGCGGGCACAGTGATTTTGATCGCTTCGGTAGTTGTGTGGCTGCTGTCGTACTTTCCGGCGGATGGCGACGTGACGCAGAGTTATCTGGCGTGGATCGGGCGCGCCCTGACGCCTTTGGGGCAAGCGTTGGGATTGCCCTGGCCGTTGATGGTGGCCTTGTTGACCAGTTTCGTCGCCAAAGAAAACACGATTGCCACATTGGGCGTGCTTTACGGCGATTTTGAGACCGTCCTGCCGACGCTCCTCGCGCCATCGGCGGCGCTGGGCTTTCTGGTGGTGCAAATGCTCTTCATCCCCTGTGTGGCGACGGTCGCCGCCATCCGGCAGGAGACGCAGTCCTGGCGCTGGACGGCCATCAGTTTGGGGATGATGCTGGGCATCTCGCTGGGCGCAGGATTTCTCGTTTACCGGATCGGTATGCTGATATAGCATAAGCCGTTTCTTGTGATATCGTTCCGGGATAGATTAGGGCTATCGCATTTGGCCGCTTCCGGCAACTGAATACGGCCTAAAGGCCGGGGAAAAGGGGATTTTTGTGGCGGGGCGAAGCCCCGCCACAAAAATCCCCCCCTAAAAACGCCGCTTTAGCGGCACAACAGACAGCACGACGGGACAAAGTTTCGGGCCGGAATCTACCCTGCGCTGAAGGCATCCCTGCGGCCAAAGGATAACGATGCTGAAATCATTGTTAAAACTGATCGGGAGCGGCGACTACCGCACCCCACAGGAACTGGCGGAAGTGTTGGGGACGTCGGCGCCGCTGGTCGAGCAGATGATCGCACAACTGGCAAATAGCGGCTACCTGACTGTGGCGGAAATGTGCAGTGAGGGGTGCGAGCATTGCGGATTGGCGTCGGCGTGCCAGGCGCGCCCCGGCAACCTGCGCTTGTGGATGTTGACGGCGAAGGGAATGCGGGCTTGTTTGTAGGTGGTCGGCAGATGATATTGAATCGCGTTATTCCGACTCCCTGTGACTCCACGTCCTGAAAGTGCTATAATAAAGTATATCCGATGTTAAAACCCAAAAGATTGCCATTGGAGGTGAATATGATTCGGGTATCCTATACAGGACAATTGTTTGAAGAGGATAATCAGATCGTGGCGCTGTGTCCCGAATTGAATGTATCCAGTTTTGGCGACACCCCCCAGGAAGCCCTGGCCGCTCTGCAAGAAGCTGTGGAGTTGTTCCTGGAAGAGTGTCAACGTATGGGAACACTGGAAATGGTATTAGAAGAAGCCGGCTACCACCGTGAATCCCCAACTGCCCTGCGTTGGACGCCGCGTCAGCCTATGCAAATCAACCGGTTGGAAGCGATGTATGCCTAAGATCACTGCGATTGACTATCGCATCCTTATCCGTGTCTTTGAACTGGACGGATTTCATATTAGCCGGCAAAAAGGCGATCATGTTGTGATGACCAAACCAGGTGTGCCCCGCCCGGTCGTTATTAAGACCAGTCCACATCAAGTGCCGGTGACGCATATTCGTACAAACCTGACCACCGCCGGCATGAGTCGGGAACGGTATTTTGAATTACTTGAGCGGGTTAAGTGACGGCTGTGTTCATAGCTGAACAAAATTGTTTCTTGTGAACTATTACCTGTCAAATAAAAAGGGGGCGCGAAACTTGCGCCCCCTTTATGTTGCTCCGCTGTAGCGGTTTAGTACATATCGCCCATGCCGCCGCCGGCGCCGCCCGCCGGAGCCGGGGTCTTGGGCTCAGGGATGTCGGTGATGAGCGCTTCGGTGCTCAACACCATCGCCGCGACGGAAGCGGCGTTGAGCAGCGCGCCCTTGGTGACCTTGGCGGGGTCAATGATGCCGGCCTCCAGCATGTCCACATACTCGCCGGCCATCACGTCGTACCCGATGTGCGGGTTGTTCTTCTCGGCCTGCTTGCGGCGCACTTCCGCCAGAATCACGGCGCCGTCCTCGCCGGCGTTCTCGGCGATCTTGCGGATGGGCATCTCCAACGCCTTGCGCAGGATGGTCACACCGGTCTGCTCGTCGGAATATTCCATCTTCACGCCATCGAGGACCTTCATCGCATTCAGCAGGGCCACACCACCGCCAGGGACGATGCCCTCTTCGACGGCGGCGCGGGTCGCGCTCAGCGCATCCTCGACGCGGTGCTTCTTTTCCTTCAACTCGGTCTCGGTCGCAGCACCCACACGGATGATAGCGACGCCACCGGACAGTTTCGCCAGACGCTCCTGCAGCTTCTCGCGGTCGTAATCGGAGGTGGAGTGCTCCATTTCGGCCTTGATCTGCTCGAGACGACCCTGGATCATAGCATCGTTGCCATGTCCGCCGACGATGGTGGTGTCGTCTTTGGTGGCGATCACCTTATCGGCGCGGCCCAGGTCTTCAAGGGTGGCGCTGTCGAGCTTGCGCCCTTCTTCCTCGGTGATGACCCGCCCGCCGGTGAGGATGGCGATGTCTTGCAACATGGCCTTGCGGCGGTCGCCAAAGCCGGGGGCCTTGATCGCCAGAGCGGTCAGCAGGCCGCGCAGTTTGTTGACCACCAGGGTCGCCAGCGCTTCGCCGTCCACATCCTCGGCGATGACCACCAGGTTGCGGATCCCGCGCTGCACCAGCTTCTCCAGAATGGGCACCAGGTCTTGCGCGGCGGAAATCTTCTTGTCATGAATCAGGATGTACGCATCCTCGATCACGGCTTCCATGCTCTCGGCGTTGGTGATGAAGTAGGCGCTGATGTAGCCGCGGTCAAACTGCATGCCTTCAACATACTCGGTCTCGAATTCGAGGCCCTTGGATTCTTCGACGGTGATGACGCCGTCCTTGCCGACTTTTTCCATCACTTCGGCAATCAGCGTACCGATCTCACGGTCCTGCGCCGAAATGGCCGCGACATTGGCGATGTTCTCTTTGGTGTTGACCTCGACGGCGGCGTCTTTGATGGCTTCGGCCACCTTCTCAGCGGCGGTCAGGATGCCCTTCTTGAGGAGCATCGGGTTCGCGCCAGCAGCCACGTTTTTCATACCTTCTTCGATAAGTACATGCGCCAGCAACGTCGCGGTGGTCGTACCATCGCCGGCGATGTCATTTGTCTTCGTCGCGGCTTCTTTCAGAAGCTGCGCCCCCATGTTCTCGAAGGGGTCTTGCAGTTCGATTTCCTTAGCGACGGTCACGCCGTCGTGGGTGATGGTGGGGGAACCCCATTTCTTATCCAATGCCACGTTGCGCCCCTTGGGACCCAGGGTGGTCACAACTGCGTTTGCCAAAACATCCATACCGCGCTTCAGTCCCGCACGCGCTTCACTCCCGAATTGTAATTGCTTAGCCATGTTCTACTCCTTTATACCAAGAAGATGATGATTAAAATTAAAAGGGACGCCGAAGATTACTCTTCGATGACGCCCAGAATGTCATCCACGCGCAGGATCAGCATTTCTTTGCCGTCGCGGGTCTTGAACGTCGTGCCGGCGTACTTGGCGTAGATGACCATATCGCCCACCTGCGGGCCGACCAGTTTGCCATCGTCGTCCGTCACTTTGACTTCAGGCCCAATCGCCAGAACCTTACCCTGTTGCGGCTTCTCTTTAGCCGTATCCGGGAGCACCAGCTTCCCACCGGCAAAGGTCATTTCTGCCTCTTCCACAGGTTCAACAATGATACGATCATTCAGGGGTCGAATCTTGACACTCATGACTTACCTCCACTTGATGAATTTGATTTTTGGCGTTCATTTTTAGCACTCTTGCATTTTGAGTGCTAACACGCCTATAATCATAGCATAGTTTTGGGGGTTTGTCAAGCACTCTAAGGGGGAGAGTGCTAATTTCTAATGAATTTCTAAGAAATCTTTGGGTTCAAGGATCAACCGCAGCATGTTGTTGTCGGTGACCCACAACCCATCGGTTCTGTTCCACAGCATGTCGGTCCCGATCGGCAGCACGCTGGTTCCGGGCCGCCACACGTCGGCTCTTTCAACCCTCGCAGCGCCGCATTGATCATCGCTGCGGCGCAGCCCACACCACTGTCCACGAACAGCGCACCGGTGGGGCAGTTGCGCATACACGCGCCACATTCCATGCAGGCGTCTGCCCGCACGATTTGCACCCGCCGCGTTTCCCACGCACCGGGCGCGAATACGCCTTGTGGACACACTGCACTGCACATCCCGCAGTTGATGCAGGCTTCTGCCTTGAACGCCAACGTGTTGCGCTTGCTCAACGCCACGAACCCGATTCGCGCATTGATTGCGCTTGTTGCTTCATTACAACTTGTCATTTTTTTGCTCCCTTAAATAAACCGCGGATCTCGCGCATCATCTCGATAAATAATAGGGAGAAAGTGAGGGGTTGGGGGCGGGCATATCCGCCCCCAAACCCCCACCTCCAGATTTTTGAGAAGATACAATCTCGCCAATCTACGCGAATCTTTGATTAAAAATCAGCGAAGATTCGCGTGATTCGCGGTTGGTATCATATTCTGGTCAAACTATTTCGCGCGCCGTGTCAGGCGCAGAATGAATGCTAAAAGCATGCCGGCTCCGAACATGCCCGCCATTAAACGTATATACCTGGACATCTCGCGTTTCACGCCGGTCTTGGAGGTAAACGGCGTCGCACCGGTGAAATTGAGCGCGAGAAAGGCCGTGGTCGGCGGCATTGCCAAGAGGTAGGCAAGCGGCCAACCGATCCGTTGGCTTTTGGGACCGGTTGCACGTCGCTGCGCCAGTCGGGCAAATGGCAGCGCAGTCAGCCCACCCAGGATGAAGCCCTTGCTGCTGAAATCTGTGGTGGGCAGCCAGGGCAGCAGGATGGGGAATAAAACCACCCCGGCCAGCACTGCGACAACCGCCCCCCATGCCGCCAGCGGTCCCAGCAGCACGGCCAACACCAGCGCCGCCAGCAGCATTGGTTTGAAAGTCTGAACCAATTCCACAGGAATCAGCACCAGCCGGTCGCGCAAGGGGAAGCGCACCTGACGCATTTCCGGCGTAGCCTGATGCGTTTTGAGATATTCCGGCAGATCGGCAGCGCGCACCGGGCCGTATTCGACGCTGAATCCCGTTCGCCGCTTGACCTCATGGGCGGCGACGCCGGGCGCGCCCAACTGTGGCAGAATCAGTGTGCGGTGGCTGACCACGTCAGATAGCCGGGCGGCCTCGACGCGCCGCACAATTTCGTCCGTACCGAATGTGCCCTTCCCGGCGGCACACCACACGTTGACGCCTTGCGTGTCGAGCACCAGGATGTAGCCATCCACCCCGGCCAGCGCCGAGCGCAGCGCATCGAAGCTGAGGGTGTAGTTGGCGGTGACGAACACCGGCGATTCCGGCGTCGGATTGCCGAGCGCGTACAGTCCCGGTGTCACGCGATGGTCGCCGCGCCGGTAGCCCCATCGCGCCAAAAAGTGATCCCAATGGTCGGCAAAGGTCAAGATGCTGTTGGTGTGCATAAGGTCAGGTGTTGTGTTCATTCAGTTCCTCATAAAAGTAGCGTTGGTAGAGCAAACTGTTAGTTTGCTGCTTACGCAAGCTAACAGCTTGCGCTACATAGCGTTGGTAGAGCAAACTGTTAGTTTGCTGCTTACGCAAGCTAACAGCTTGCGCTACATAGCGTTGGTAGAGCAAACTGTTAGTTTGCTACTTACGCAAGCTAACAGCTTGCGCTACATAGCGTTGGTAGAGCAAACTGTTAGTTTGCTACTTACGCAAGCTAACAGCTTGCGCTACATGATTTGCACGATTTTTTCCCGAAACCAAGTGAGGTTTTCCTCATTCAGGCAGTAACAGCGCGCCGGGCCTTCGGTGACGCCACTGATCAGGCCGGCTTCCCGCAAGACTTTGAGGTGTTGCGAGACGGTCGCCTGGGCAATAGGCAGGTAATCTACGATGTCGCCGGTGATGCAGCCAGGATGCGTCGCCAGATACTTCATAATCTCAAAACGGATCGGGTTGCCAAGCGCCTTGAACATTGCTACCAGGCGCGCCTGATCCGCATCGGAAATATCCAGCGTGCAGCACGCCGGGGCGCACCACGCGCAAGATAGGTTTTCGGTCATCTGGCCTCCTTTATCGTATTTTTACGCTTATCGTATTTTTACGATAAATTGTACCACAAAAAGCGCGCTTGTCAACTCCCATATTCAGACCAGTATGACTTCCCCTGCCGTCCCATCCACGGTGATCGTCTGTCCGCTGTGGATGCGCCGGGTGGCGACGCCCGTTCCCATCACTGCCGGGATGCCGTACTCGCGGGCGACGATGCTGCCGTGGCTGAACGGCCCGCCCACGTCGGTGACGATGCCCGCCGCCATTGCAAAGAGCGGCGTCCACGCCGGTGTGGTGATGGCGGCCACGAGGATACTCCCCGGTTGCATCTGTGTGAATTCCTCCGGGCCACGCAGCACGCACGCCGTGCCGGTGACGCGCCCCGGACTGGCGCCGATGCCTTTGAGGATTGCGCCGCCTGCGTCATTGCTGCGCGCCGGTGCGATTTTCTCCACACGCCTCAGCCATTTGGAACCTGTCGGCAATCCCACCGGCGGGATGGCTTGCTTTTCAGCCTGCCAGACGGCCTTACGTTGCAAAATGATCTCGGCCATGCTGCTCAGGTTCTCGCCCCGGTCGAGGGCGGCAGCAGCCTCATTGACCTCAGCCTCGTACAGCCAGTAAACGTCGTCGGCCTGTGCGAGCATGCCGGCTTCGACCAGGCGTCGTCCCAATTCGCCCAACATTTGACGCAGCAAAGGATACCCCAGACCCAGATCGGCCAGGCTGTCCTCGCGCATTGGGCCGTAGCGGTGCGCCCAGCTCAGCAATTTGCGGAACCACTTCAGGCGCAATCCCCGTAACCGCCTGGAGACGGTCTGGATCGCTTCGTCACGCCGCGCCGCCAGGGTCTGCTGACGCTCATACGGGCTGGTTCCCTGACCCTTGAGGTACATTTTGACCGTTTCCAGCAAGGGTGTGGGGTCATCAGCGGGCGTTGGCTTGGCAAAGTCGAGGTCGTAGATGGTGTGCCCATAGCGCGCCAGATGCGCGCGGAAACGTTGCTGCCATGCCTGCCAGATGTCGGCGGGAACATCCGGTGGGGCGTTCTCCCCGGCCAATTGCGCTGCCAGTGAGGTAACAGGCGTGTGCGCGATATAGTCGGCCAGTTCGGAGGATTCCCGACACGCCTGCGCCAGGTCATAGAGTGACTTTTCGGCCAGGATAGGCAGGCTGTCGAGGCCCAGCAGAAAGGTCAGCGCCGGAGGATCGCCGCGCCGTTTGATCAGCTTATCGTAAAATGCTGCGAATCCCATCTCTACGCTCATCGCTAAGCCGACAATGCCCGATTGCAGGACGGTGTAGGTATTCACGGTTTCGGCCAGCAACTCGCGCGCAGCGGTCAAGAGATCGGCAGCAGGCAGTTCACGCAGCGGGCGGCTTCTCCAACGTTCGATGATGGCTTCATACTGTGGATGTGCCTCATCCCGCCAACGCTCCACGCTCCGCACCAGGATTTTGAAAGTTGAGGGCCGCAGGAAGCCGAGCATTTGGAACAAGAACTTGAAGGTAAGGCGCATCTGGAAGTAGGCATAGTCGTTGACGGTCACATAGATTTCACCCGGCAAGCCCCACCCAAAAAGCTCATTGAAAAGCCGCGCGGTACCGACATTGATCACTCGCAGCCCCAGCGTGCCGAACAGGGGCGTCAGGGGATCGGGCAGTTGTTCGATGATACTGGAGCGAAAGCCGATGGCTTTGGGGGCGGGCAGTTTCCACTCGGTTGGCGGCGGGATGAGCGGCGCGGACGATTCCGGCGGTAGCGCAGTGATAGGACGTGCCTGGAGGATGAAGAAGCCTCCCTCACCCCAGACCTCTCTCCCAGAGGAAGAGGGGAATGTAAACGCCCATTCGATGTCCATCGGCATCCCGTACAGGTCCTCGATTTGCACGCCCAGCCGCGCCAGTGCGGTGGCTTGTGCGTCGTTCAGCACGGGAGCGCGGCGCAAGTGCTCTGGCGTCGGCTGTTCTGCCGTGCCGCCTGCCACGCGCACGGTCATCACCTGCTTGTCGGCGGTGTCGCGCGCGGTCACATGCCCGGTGGCTTTGTCCAGCGTCAGCATGTCCGGTGTCACCGTCCCGCCGACCATGGACTCGCCCAACCCCCATGCCGCGCTGATCATCACCTGGTCACGCCGTCCGGTGAAGGGGTTGGCGGTGAACATCACGCCGGCGGCTTTTGCCGGGACGAGCTGCTGGACGACGACCGCCAGGCTCACCGCTTTCTGGTCAATGCCGTGTTGCATCCGGTAGCCGATAGCCCGCGCCGTCCACAGGCTGGCCCAGCAGCGTTGGACGGCGTCCAGCACGGCCTCGATCCCCTGCACGTTGAGGTAGGTCTCCTGCTGACCGGCGAAGGAGAGGTCGGGCAGGTCTTCGGCGGTGGCGGATGAGCGGACGGCGACGGGCAAATGGGGATTGGGGATTGGGGATTGGGGATCGGGAATGGCGCTGTAGGCGGTGCGGATTTCGTCGGCAATGGCGGGAGGGATATGAGCGGCGGCGAAAAGGGCGCTGATTTGGGATGAGGTGGTTTCCAGGGTGGCAGGTTTGGACGGGTCGGCCATCTGCAATGCTGCCAGGATGCGCGGTTGCAGGTCGTTTTCGGCGATGAATTGGCGGTAAGCGGCGGTGGTCACGTGGAAGCCGTCGGGGACAGGCAATCCCGCGCCGGCCAGGCGGGCCAGCGATGCGCCCTTGCCGCCCGCCAGCGCCAGCGTCGCCCGTGGATCTGATAGAGAAAGAACATAGGTTGCGGCCATTGCCTCACCTCCCCCGAAAATACTACACCCCCAGTTGATACCGCAAAACCCGGAAATCGCGCAAGAAAGGGATGTGACGGAACACCTTATACCAACCCAGGCGCGGTTCGTCCTGCTCGTAGTAGCACCAGTCGGCAAGCAGACGGCCCACGCCCCACTTTTGCGGCGCACGGCTGTCGTTGGTGGCCCAGTGGACGCGTGCGGCGCGCGTCTGGCGGATGGCGGGGTGCAGGCGACTCAACCGCTTCCGCCAGGAAGAAATACGGGCCGGGATGCTGCGCGACTTCGTCCATCCAATCGAATTCTAGGGCGGAACAAGCCAGTGTGTGGCAGCGGGGATGCGGCGCGAAGAAACGCTCCCGCAGCGCCATCACCTCCGGGAAATCCAGGTTGAACCACGTCACCTGCCCGTTGTCTACACGTTCGAAGCGGGTGTCCAGGCCACAGCCGATGTCCACCACCACGCCGTTGGGGTGCTGTGTCAGGAACGCGCGCACAGCGCGGTCGAATTCGCGGGCGCGCAGGCCGACGTTCAACTGCTGGAAGCGCTGCCGATCCAGTTTGGAGAAGTCGTAGGCCAACTGCGCGACGATTTCTATTGCTTTCGGATCGTGGATCAGTCCGTCGGGGCGGCGGCTTTCGGCGGCGCGGTAGGCCAGTGGTAACAACAGCGTTTCGGAAATGGCGCTCAAGGCTTCAGTGGCAATTTTGTCGGCCAGAGTTTCAGCTCCTGCTTCGATCGTTTAATTTGGAAAGAACCTTGTGCCAGAATTATCTGCTCAAAATTTCAACCACGCCTTGTCCGCCATCCAAGCGGACGCGGTCACCCGTCTTGCAGTATGGTGGCGTTGCCGCAGCCGACCACCGCCGGGATACCCAGCTCGCGCGCGACGATGGCGGCGTGTGAGAGCGGCGCGCCTACGTCGGTGACGATCGCGGACAGGCGCGGGAAGAGCGGCGTCCAGCCGACATTGGTGATTTGGATCGTGATCACGGTCAAGCCTCCATATCCGGCTTGCGGAAGTTGAGCGTGTAATTCCACCAGTTGCCGTACCGCGCCACTAGCTCGAATCCGGCGGCGCTGGCCCAGGCGATGGTCGTCGCGCGGCGCGGGTAATCGGGGTCGAGGAACTCCTCGGTCAGCGAGACGACGCCGCCCGGCTTGAGCACGCGGTGGATCTCGCGCAGCGCGCGCACGGGGTCGGGGATTTCGGGCAGCACGGTGATGAGGAACGCGCGATCCACCGTGCCGTCTTCAAGGGGCAGTTCATAGGCGCTGGCGACGTAGGTTTCGACGTTGGTCACGCCGGCGGCCTTGACTCGCGCATCCACCTGCGCGATCATCCCCGGCTGGATATCCACGGCGATCAGGCGGCCTTCCGGCCCCACACGCTGCGCAGCATCCACGGTGAACGCGCCCGGCCCAGGGCCGAGTTCCAGCACCGTCTCGCCAGGGCGCAGCCCGACCCGGTCGAGTGCGTGACGCACGTCCCAGCGGCGCAGCGGGTTATCCACAAGCCAACTCCACGAGGTCGGACACGGTTCGCCGCGGCCTTTCTTCAGCTTCAGAAGGAACTTGAGGCCAAACAGCCAAAAGACCACCAGCCCGCCGACTAAAGCGGTCACAATCCACAAAGCGTTTCTTCTTCTCATGGTTTCTTTTCCTCTCAAAATAAACCGCTGATCTCGCTAATCTACGCGAATCTGTTCCGAAAATGGTCAGCAGATTAAGCAGATTTATGCGCCAATTGAAAGCTAATCCGTTCAAATCCGTTGACATGCATTTTCATGTGATTCACGGTTAGCTCCTTGCCCTGTTTATCTTGCTTCTGATGATCCTTCCCCGATTCCCCGCTGCGCTTCAATGTGCTCCAGCAGCGCCGGTAACTCGTCTTCAATCAACGAAAACATATCGTGCGCTTCCTGCAAACGCTCACGCAGGGCCGGGTCTTCGTCTTTGAGCAATTCCAGCCCCCGCTCGGCAATTTGATGCAACGAGGCCATCATGCGCAGGTACATGCGCATAAAGGTGACCCATCCCCCGCGCAGAAAACGGAAGTAAATGCGCCGCGGCACAGGCGAAGGCACCCGCTCGATCAGCCCCATCTCGATCAGCAGACGCGCGCTGGTACTGACGGCGCTTTTGCTGGCCTGTAAACGTTCACAAAGTTCATCCAGGGACTGCTCCGGAGGGTTGGCAATCAGCAACACCCCCAGGATGCGCCCGGCCATACGCGGGATGCCCATCTGTTCAAAGTACAGGCTGATGTCTTCGATAAAGTGTTTTTGTTCATAGTAGCGTTCAGGCATAGTTTTTTACCCCCATATTAAACCCTTGCGAAGGTTTCCGAACCTTCGCAAGGGTGACCGCAATTCAATTGTGTGTGGTTACAGAACGGTGACTTCTGTTGGTGATCCACTTCCCCACTTCCACCACACTTAACAAACCTACAGCTACCCCGATAACCAGCAGCCAATCTTCAGGATATAAGGGCACGATAGAGAGCATTCGCCCCAATCCGGGTACAAGGAAAGGTAACAGCGCCAGCACCAGCCCAACAGTGACGGCCCAGATCAGCGGTTTGTTCACACTCAGACGGTTCATGCGGAAGAGCGGACGGCGCAGGCTGCGATAGGCAAAGATGTAGATCATCGAGTTGATGGCAAAGCTGGCGAAGGCAATACTGCGCCCTTCTACCGGGTCATTATGCTGCAAGAAATAGTGACCAAAGATTCCCAACCCCACCACGGCGCTGACGGTGCTGATGATGCCGATCAACGACAGGCCGAGTTTGTTCAGAATCGGCTCGTTCAAGGGCTTGGGCGGTTCTTCCATGATGCCGTTTTCTTTTGGCTCAAAGCCCAGCACGATGTCGGACGGCCCGTCGCAGATCAGGTGAATCCACAGGATTTGCGCGACGAGCAGCGGCGCCGGCCAGCCGAGCAACATCGCCCCGAAGACCAACAACACTTCGGCGAACGAGTTGGAGAGCGTGTAGGCCACTACTTTGCGGATGTTCTCAAAGATGACGCGCCCTTCCTCTACGGCGGCGACGATGGTCTTGAAATTGTTGTCCAGCAGAATCAGATCGGCGGTCTCTTTGGCGACGTCGGTGGCTGCGCCGACCACCACACCGATGTTAGAGCGTTTGAGGGCCGGCGCATCGTTGACGCCGTCGCCGATCATGGCGGTGATTTCACCTTGCGTTTGCAAAGCGCGCACGATGCGCAGCTTGTCTTGTGGGCGGATGCGCGCAAAGACGGCAATGTCCTGCACCCGCGCGGCCAGTTCCGCATCGCTGAGCTGTTGCAATTCTTCGCCGTCGAGGACCTGATCAGAGCGGCTCGCCAGGCCGATCATGGCCGCGATGCGTTCGGCCGTCTTGCGATAATCACCGGTGATCATTTTTACTTTGATGCCGGCGCGCCGCGCCACCTGAATGGCCTCGCGCACGCCTTCGCGGATGGGGTCCTCCATCGCCACCAGGCCCACCCAGGTATAGCCGCTGTGGTCGCCGAGCAGCCCATCCGGGCGATAGGCCAGGCCAAGCAGCCGCAGCCCTTCGCCGGCCCACTGCTCCACCTGCGCTAAGATACGACTCCGTTCCTGCTCGTCCACCGTACACATGCCCAACACGATTTCCGGCGCGCCCTTGAGATAGTGCAGCGTTTGCCCGGCAATGCGAGTTGCCACAACCATGAACTTGGTCTCGCTGCTGAACATCTCCTCGCCCAGCCGTTCCGCGCCGTTTGCCATCTCCTGCGGATCACCTTTGAGTTGGGCGCGGGCATATTCCCAGAGCGCGGCGTCCACCGGGCCTTCCAGGTTGTTGCAGTACACCATCACTTCCAGAGCGCGCTGCGCATCGCGGACTTCCTGACGGGTCACCTGCATGCGGCCTTCGGTGAGGGTGCCGGTCTTGTCGGTGCAGATCGTGGTCACAGAGCCGAGCGTCTCCACGGCCAGCAGACGTTTCACCAGCCCGCTGCGCTTGAGGATTTTGCGCATCCCCAAGACCAGGATGACGGTGACGGCGATGAGCAGCCCTTCCGGAACGGCGGCAATCGCCAGGATGATGGAGACGCGCAGCATTTCGAGAAGCGGACGCCCGGAGATCAGGCCGATGACGAAAATAGCTACGGTAATGCCTAATACCAGCCGGGTGAGGGTACGGCTGAAGGCTTCCAAACGCACCTGGAGCGGTGTCTTGTCCTCGATCTCTTCGTGCAGGCTGGCGGCGATATGCCCCAGTTCGGTGCGTGCGCCGGTCGTCGTCACGCGCATCAGGCCACGCCCGGTGAGAACAGTCGTGCCCATAAAAACATGGTTTTCGCCGGCGGCGGTGGTTTTGCTCACCGGCTCACTTTCGCCGGTGAGGATCGCCTCTTCGACGGTCAATTTGAGCGCTTCGAGCACTTCGCCGTCGCCGGGGATGTGCTCGCCGGCATTCAGGACCACAATGTCATCAGGCACCAGCTCGGCAACTTCGATCTCCTGGCGCGCGCCATCGCGGATGACGGTGGTGGTGGGCTTGAGCAGGCTTTTGAGCGCGGTATAAGTACGTTGCGCCTGGTATTCCTGGATAAAGCCCAACACGGCGTCAATGAGAACGACGGCCATGATGATCCCAAAGTCGCCGTATTCGCCTACGGCCAGAGAGATGCCGGCGGCGGTCAGGATGATATAGACCAGCGGATTCTTGAACTGGTTAAAGAAAATCCCCCAGGCCGACGTTCTTTTGGCCGAGGGGAGAGCGTTTTCGCCATACTCGCGGCGGCGTTGCTCAACTTCTGCGGTCGTGAGACCTTGTGCAAGCGTTGATGCAGACAATTTGACCTCCTATGCTCAAGATGCCCGCATTATACATCGTTCTTAACGTTCTGTCAATGCTGAAAGAGATCGGAAG